>JBGAIR010000054.1:0-16463 GCA_044225335.1 Novosphingobium sp.
GCAGATCGGCATTGGTTGAGCCGGTTTCGGCGAGATATTCGATCAAGGGATCAGAACAGCGCCGATGCTGCGGCATTGGCCCAGGTGGCGAGGCACTTGGTCAACAAATAACCCAGCGGCGAAATTGCCAGCGCGCACAGTGCCAACAGCGCCTGATGCATCCAGTCGCTCCGGCCCACTGCCTTTTCGACCGGCTCATCGAAATACATCACCTTCACCACCTTCAGATAGTAGAAGGCACCGATGACGCTGGCGGCGATGCCGACCACGGCCAGCGGCAGAAGTCCCGCCTTGGTTGCGGCAGTGAACACCACAAACTTGCCCCAGAAACCGAACAGCGGCGGAATACCGGCAAGGCTGAACATCACCATCGCCAGACAGGCGGCCAGCACCTTGCGGTGGCGGGAAAGCCCCGCGATTTCGCTGATTTCCTCAATCTGGTTACCATCGGCATCGCGCAGCATCAGCACCGCAACGAAACCGCCAATGGTCATCGGCACATAAATTGCCAGATAGATCAGCATGGCGGCAACGCCCTGCGGTGTGGCCGCAGCCAGTCCGACCAGCATGAATCCAACGTTGTTGATCGAGGAATAGGCCAGCAGGCGCTTGATGTTGCCCTGCCCGATTGCCCCCAGCGCACCAATGATGATCGATGCCAGCGCGGCAAAGATCACGATCGGCTGCCATGCGGCCACCTGCGATCCGAATGCCTCGATGGCGACGCGAATGGTCAGTGCCAGCGCCGCCACCTTTGGCGCAGAGGCGAAAAAGGTGGTCACCGGGGTCGGCGCGCCTTCATAGACATCCGGCGTCCACATGTGGAACGGCACCGCGCTGATCTTGAAAGCAAGCCCGGCCAGCACGAACACCATGCCAAAGGTGGCACCCGTGGAAAGGCTGCCCTTCCATGCGGCATCGATCCCGGCGAAGCTGGTGGTTCCGGCAAAGCCATAGGTCAGGCTCATCCCGAACAGCAGGATGCCGCTGGCCAGCGCGCCCAGCACGAAATACTTCAGCCCGGCCTCGGCCGAACGATCATCGGTGCGCAGAAATGCCGCCAGCACGTAGGCGGCCAGCGAGTTAAGCTCCAGCCCGATATAGAGCGTCAGCAGGTTGGTGGCCGAAACCATAACCCCCATGCCCAGCGCCGCGAACAGCAGCAGCACCGGATATTCAGCGCGCATCGCCCGGGCCCGTTCAAAAAAGGCGGGCGCGACGATCAGCGCGGCACCAGCCGAGGCATAGATCAGCAGCTTGGCGAAGGCCGAAAAGGCATCGGCGGCGAACAGACCGCCAAATGCCAGTGTTTCCGGCCCCTTTGCGCCAGCGCACAGCGCCGGTGCAGTCAGCACGGCAGCCACGGCCAGTGCCCCGACCGCCAGCCAGGTGATCAGGCGCGATGCCTTGTCTCCGCCCCAGGCCGCAATCAGCAGCAGCACCAGACCAGCGATGCTCAGCAATTCTTCAGGCGCAGCAAGGCGCATTGACTGTGCCCAGTCCATTAGTGCGCCCCCTCTTCATGCGCGGATTCGGTTTGGTGATTGGCCGGTTTGGGCTTGCCGATAACCAGCCTGGCATCACCTTGCGGCTTTGCCTGCGCCAGTCTGGCGTCAAGCGTGGCAATGTCCTTGCGCATCGGTGCCATGAAGCTTTCCGGATAGACGCCCATCCACAGCACCACAGCTGCCAGCGGCACCATCATCAGCCACTCACGCTTGTCCAGATCGGGCATGGCGGCGGCATCGGCGTTCTTCTGATCGCCGAAGATCACCCGGCGGTAGAGATAGAGCATATAGGCCGCGCCCAGGATAACCCCGGTGCCGCAGACCAGCGCCACCCAGCTGGACATCTGATAGACGCCCGACAGGCTGAGCACTTCGCCCACGAAACCGCTGGTTCCCGGCAGGCCCACCGAAGCCATGGTGAACAGCATGAAGAACAGCGCATATTTCGGCATGTTGATCGCCAGACCGCCATAGCGATCAATCTCGCGCGTGTGCAGCCGATCATAGATCACACCCACGCAGAGGAACAGCGCGCCAGCGACCAGGCCGTGGCTGAGCATCACGATCATCGAACCTTCCAGCCCCTGCACATTGAAGGCGAACAGGCCGATGGTGACGATCGCCATATGCGCGACCGAGGAATAGGCGATCAGCTTCTTCATATCGTGCTGGACCAGCGCGATCAGCGAGGTGATCACCACTGCTGCCATGGAAAGACCATAGATCAGCGGCGCGAAATCCGCCGAGGCTTCGGGGAACATCGGCAGCGAGAAGCGGATGAATCCATAACCGCCCATCTTCAGCAGCACACCCGCCAGGATCACCGAGCCAGCGGTCGGCGCCTGCACGTGGGCATCGGGAAGCCAGGTATGCACCGGCCACATCGGCATCTTCACCGCAAAGCTGGCGAAGAAAGCCAGCCACAGCCACTTCTGCGCCGCCACCGGGAAATTGTATTCCATCAGCGTCGGGATGTCAGTGGTGCCGGCTTCATTCGCCATCCACATCATCGCGATCAGCATCAGCACCGATCCGAGCAACGTGTAGAGGAAGAACTTGTAGCTGGCGTAGATGCGGTCCTGCCCGCCCCAGATACCGATAATCAGATACATCGGGATCAGCCCGGCTTCGAACATGATGTAGAACAGGAACAGATCCTGCGCCGCGAACACGCCGATCATCAGCGTTTCCATCAGCAGGAACGCGGCGAGATATTCGCCAACGCGCTTTTCGATCGAAAGCCAGCCTGCCCCGATGCAGATCGGCATCAGGAACACGGTCAGTTCGATCAGCATCAATGCGATACCATCAATGCCCAGCTTCCAGCCGAAGCCCGCGAAGATCGCGTGATTTTCAGTGAATTGCCACTGCGCGCCGCCAACATCAAAGTTGTACCACAGCACCACGCCCAGCACGAAATCGACCAGCGTTGCCGCCAGCGCGATCGTCCGCGCGGTCTTTGCCTCGACCAGCAGGCAGGCCACTGCTGCCACCAACGGCACCAGCAACATCAGCGAGAGGATGGGAAAACCAGCCATATCAGCGCACCATCACCCAGCTGATTGCCACCGTAAGACCGATGAGCATGATCAGCGCATAGCTGTAGAGATAACCCGACTGCAGCTTCTTCGCCGCCCGTGTGCCCTGCACCACCACCCAGGCGGCGCCGTTGGGACCGAACCGGTCAATGATGCCGACATCGCCCTGCTTCCAGAATACCCGGCCCAGCCAGAAGGCGGGACGGACGAACAGGAAGTTGTAAAGCTCGTCGAAATACCACTTGTTGAACAGGAACTTGTGCACCACGCCGAACTGCTCGACGAAGGCGGCGGGCAATTCCGGCTTGCGCAGATAGGCCAGCCAGGCGGTGAACAGCCCGGTGATCATCACCGCGAACGGTGCCCATTTCACCCACCCCGGCACTTCGTGCATGGCGTGGATCAGATGTTCGTTGAAGGCAATGCTGCCCTTCCAGAACTCACCCGTGCCTTCGGAAATGAAGGCATGATGGAATGCCCAGCCTGCAAGAACCGCACCGACAGACAGCACCATCAACGGGATCAGCATGTTGAGCGGGCTTTCATGCGGGTGATAGCCCGCGGTGCCATCATCGTGCCCGTGATGATCATGGGCGTGATCGTCATGATCATGACCATGCGCATCATGCACCGCATGCTGGATATGTTCAGACTGCGCCCAGCGCGGCTTGCCGTGGAAGGTCAGGAACACCAGACGCCAGGAATAGAAGCTGGTCAGCAGCGCGGCGGTAATGCCCATCCAGAAGCCGAAGCGGCCGCTGTCGCTGGCGCCGGCATAGGCAGCTTCAAGGATCGAATCCTTGGAATAGAAGCCCGCGAAACCGAACACATCGACCAGGCCGACACCGGTGATGGCCAGCGTGCCCATCATCATCGCCCAATAGGTCAGCGGGATATGCCTGCGCAGGCCGCCATAATAGCGCATGTCCTGTTCGTGATGCATGGCGTGGATCACACTGCCCGCCCCCAGGAACAGCAGCGCCTTGAAAAAGGCGTGGGTGAACAGGTGGAACATCGCCGCGCCCGGCGCACCGACGCCCGCCGCCACGAACATATAGCCCAGCTGCGAACAGGTGGAATAAGCGATCACCCGCTTGATATCCCACTGGGTGGTGCCGATCGTTGCCGCAAAGAACAGCGTCGCCGCGCCAACATAGGTGACGAAATGCATCGCCGCCTCGCTGGTCTGGAACATCGGTGACAGGCGGCAGACCATGAACACGCCTGCCGTCACCATGGTGGCAGCATGGATCAGTGCCGACACCGGGGTCGGCCCTTCCATCGCATCGGGCAACCAGGTGTGCAGCCCCAGCTGCGCCGATTTGCCCATCGCGCCGATGAACAGCAGTACGCAGAGGATCGTCATCACATCCCACTGCATGCCAAGGAAATGGATCGTCGATCCGGCCATCCCCGGCGCACGCACCAGAATTTCCGGGATCGAAACGGTGTTGAACACCAGATAGGTGCCGAAAATCCCCAGCATGAAGCCCAGATCGCCAACGCGGTTGACGACAAAGGCCTTGATCGCGGCGGCCCCGGCCGAAGGCTTGCGGAACCAGAAACCGATCAGCAGGTAAGATGCCAGCCCCACCCCTTCCCAGCCGAAGAACATCTGGACCAGGTTGTTCGCCGTCACCAGCATCAGCATGGCAAAGGTAAACAGGCTGAGATAGGCGAAGAACCGCGGCTGATCCGGGTCTTCGGCCATGTAGCCCCAGCTGTAGAGGTGAACCAGCGCCGAAACGCTGGTGATCACCACCAGCATGATCGCGGTAAGCGTATCCACCCGCAGCGCCCAATCGAAATTGAGACTGCCCGATTGCACCCAGTGCAGCACCGGCACGACATGCGCCTCGGCACTGCCGGTCAGGAACGAGATGAAGATCGGCCATGACAGGAAACAGCTGAGGAACAGCGCGCCGGTGGTCACCAGCTTGGCCGGGGTGTTACCCAGCGCCCGGTTGCCCAGCCCCGCGATTGCGGCGGCCAGCAAGGGCGCGAAGGTGATGAGGAGGATCGAATCCACTGATGCTTACCCCTTCATCCGATTGACATCGTCCACCGCGATGGTGCCGCGGCCACGGAAATAGATCACCAGGATCGCCAGGCCCACCGCCGCTTCACCCGCGGCCACGGTCAGCACGAACATCGCGAAAATCTGGCCGGTCAGATCGTGCAGGAAGGCGCTGAACGCCACCAGATTGATGTTCACTGCCAGCAGGATCAGCTCGATCGCCATCAGGATAACGATCACATTCTTGCGGTTCAGGAAGATGCCCAGCACCCCCAGCACGAACAGCGCCGAACTGACGATGATATAGTGCGCGATGCCGATCACAGCTGCACTCCCTTTCCGACTTCCGGCTGCGTGTTGACCGTCGCCTCATCCGGGCGGCGGGCAATCTGGCGGGCGATGTTCTGACCGCGCACCCCGCGCCGCTGGCGATGGGTCAGCACGATTGCGCCGATCATCGCCACCAGCAGCACGATGCCGGCGGTTTCGAACAGGAACAGATATTTGCCATAGAGCAGCGCACCGATTGCCTCGATGTTGCTGGTCTGGGCCGGGGTCGCGGCGGAGCCATCGGGGGTTCCCAGCTTCAGTCCGCCGGCATTGCGGGCAAGGATGCCGAACAGCAATTCGCCGAACAGCACCAGCGCCAGCGCCATCCCCAGCGGGAAGTTGCGGATGAACCCGGCGCGCAGCTCGGCAAAATCGATGTCGAGCATCATCACCACGAACAGGAACAGCACCGCAACCGCGCCGACGTAAACGATCACCAGCAGCATGGCGATGAACTCTGCCCCCAGCAGCACCATCAGCCCGGCGGCATTGAAAAAGGCAAGGATCAGCCACAGCACCGAATGCACCGGATTGCGGGCCATGATGGTGAAGGCACCGGCAGCGATGGTCAGCACCGCGAACAGATAAAAGGCAAGAACCTGGATCATGGCTGCGGCCCCCTATCGATACGGCGCATCGGCTTCAAGGTTCGCGGCAATCGCCCGCTCCCACTTGTCCCCGTTCGCAAGCAGCTTGGCCTTGTCATAGAGCAGCTCTTCGCGCGTTTCGGTCGCATATTCGAAGTTCGGCCCCTCAACCACGGCATCGACCGGGCAGGCTTCCTGACAGAAACCGCAGAAGATGCACTTGGTCATATCGATGTCATAGCGCGTGGTGCGGCGGCTGCCGTCCTCGCGCGGTTCGGCCTCGATTGTAATGGCCTGCGCCGGACACACCGCCTCGCACAGCTTGCAGGCGATGCAGCGTTCCTCGCCATTGGGATAGCGGCGCAGCGCGTGCTCACCCCGGAACCGGGGCGACAGCGGGTTCTTCTCGAACGGGTAGTTGATCGTCGCCTTGGGCTTGAAGAAATACTTCAAGGTCAGCCAATGGGCTTTGACGAACTCCCAGAGGGTGAACGATTTGATGAGCTGGGCGGCGGTCACTTTTGCGCTCCCACGGGTATGCAGATCCCGGTCATCGAAACGAGGAACGGAAATCGGGTCTTGTGATCTTGATCAGAACTTACAGCTGTGGGAGTCACCAACAGCTTCAGCGAACCGTCCGGCTGCTTCGCGAAGTTAATCATCGAAGCGCAGGCCCCATCTGTGAAAAGACACGGACCACCGGACAACATCATCACCATGCCCGCCTCGGGAGCGGTGGGGAGCACGGCCTGACGTCCATCCGCTTGAATTGGACTGTTCGGCCAATCTATGATCGCATCGCTCTTCTGAAATGAGAGCCTGAAACTCAAGGCATCTTGCGGAAGTCCTTCAATCATCGATGCAGTGGCTTTGCCACCCTCGATCGAGACGGAAGCCACTTGATCGAGATGGCAATCAAATGATCCGGTCAGCACTCCAACTGCTGCCGCAAGTGTTATCAATGCCGCACTCATGCCCCATACCTCGTGAACATCAGCCAACCGCTCACCAGCACCACAAAGCCCAGCGATACCGGCAGGAACACCTTCCAGCCGAGCCGCATCAACTGGTCATAGCGATAACGCGGTACAGTGGCCTTCACCCAGCTGAACACGAAGAAGAAGAAGAAAATCTTCGCAAACAGCCACAGCCAGCCCGGCACCATGTAAAGCGGCGCCCAATCCAGCGGCGGCAGATAACCGCCCCAGAACAGCGTGGCGTTGAGCGCACACATCAGCAGCACATTGGCATATTCGCCCAGCCAGTAGAGCGCGAAGCTCATGCTGGAATATTCGGTCTGATACCCGGCGACCAGTTCGCTTTCCGCCTCGGTCAAGTCGAACGGCGCGCGCTGGGTTTCGGCCATGCCGGAAATCAGGAACATCACCCACATCGGGAACAGCAGCGGATTGAACACAAATCCGTTGAGCAGCCAGACGTGAT
This sequence comes from Novosphingobium sp., assembly GCA_044225335.1. Lineage (GTDB taxonomy): Bacteria > Pseudomonadota > Alphaproteobacteria > Sphingomonadales > Sphingomonadaceae > Novosphingobium. The sequence continues at coordinate 7,424 of JBGAIR010000054.1, forward strand.
GACGCTGGGCCTCGACAATCGCCTTCATGTTGAAGCTGTCGGCCCACAGCACCACGCAGATCAGGATGAAGCCGATCGAGACTTCATATGAAATCATCTGAGCCGATGCGCGCATCGCACTGAAAAACGGGTATTTCGAGTTTGACGACCAGCCCGCGATGATCGTGCCGTAAACCCCCAGCGATGAAATCGCGAGGACATAGAGCAGCCCGACATTGATATCGGCGAGGATCGCGCGCGCGTTGAACGGGATCACCGCCCAGGCCATCAGCGCCACGGTGAAGGTGATGATCGGCGCGAGCAGGAACAGCCCCTTGTTGGCCGCCGAGGGAATGATGGTTTCCTGCAGGAACACCTTGAGTCCGTCCGCGAAGCTTTGCAGCAGCCCGAACGGCCCGACCACATTCGGCCCCCGCCGCAGCGCCATCGCCGCCCAGATCTTGCGGTCGACATAGATGATCATCGCCACCGCCAGCATCAGCGGCAAGGCAATCAGCAGGATGCCCGCGATGGTCGAGGTAAACCACGCCCATTCATAGGACATGCCCCAGGTCTGGAAGAATTCGGTCATGTGCGCACCAGCCGGTCGTGAATACTGATCAGGACTTGCACGATTGCTCCATCAGCAACGAGATAGAGTGCATCCTGAACAGCAAAGAAGAGTAGCTTTGACTTCTGCAGAAGCACAAGACTGCCCATAGCCTCATCCAAGCCAGCCCCCGCTCCGCGAGCGGCGGCTGACAATTCCATGTAAGAATTGCCTATCTTCCAAACGAAGGTAACAACTGCGGCAAGATACAGCAGACGCGGCAACCTACGCAGGAGGTCGGGTAGATCACTCATTCCGCCGCCTCCGCAAAACTTTCGCCATGGAGCAATTCTGCCGAGCAGCGCTGCATGGTCACGCTGGCGCGGGCAATCGGGTTGGTGAGGTAGAAATCCTTGATCGGATAGGCCTCGATCACACCCTCTGCCTTGGCCTTGCCTGCCCCGGAAGCCTTGGACGGCAGCGCGCCGTAATCGGCCAGCCCTTCCGCGCCCAGCGCCGGAACCGCCGCCACCATCGCGCTGCGCAATTCGTCAAAGCTGTCAAACCCGACGTTGACCTTCAGCGCATCAGCCAGGGCGCGCAGCACTGTCCAGTCCTCACGCGCGTCGCCCGGCGCGAACACCGCCTTGTCGGCAAACTGCACCCGGCCTTCGGTGTTGACATAGGTGCCGGGCTTTTCGCTGAAGGCAGCGGCGGGCAGGATGATGTCCGCCGCATGCGCGCCCTTGTCGCCATGATGGCCGATATAGACGATCATGCCACCAGCGAATTTGGTGTAATCCACCTCATCCGCGCCCAGCGAGATCACCAGCTTGGGCTTGGCCGCCACCAGATCGGCGATCCCGCCCGGCTGCGCATAGCCCAGCATCAGGGAGCCCATGCGGCTGGCCGCCATGTGCAGCACGTTGAAACCGTTCCAGCCGTTTCTCACCAGCTTGAACTTCTCCGCCAGCGACAGGCAGGCATCCAGTGCGCCCTTGCCCAGCGCGGCCCCACCCATGATCAAGGCCGGACGCTCCGCCGCGCCCAGCGCATCACTCACATCCTTGGGCAGCTTGCCCAGCACCGCCAGATCATTGCCCAGGAAGGTGGCGCGATAGGTGGTTTCCCATTCCGGCCCGACCACGAAAATCTTCGCGCCACGCTTCGCCGCCTTGAGCAGGCGGGTATTGACCAGCGGCGCTTCCCAGCGGACATGGCTGCCGACGATCAGCACCACATCAGCGGTTTCGATACCCGCCAGGCCCGAATTGAAATTCACCGCCGCCAGATTGCTGCAATCATAGGCGAGGCCAGTCTGCCGCCCTTCGAGCAGCGACGAACCCAGTGCCCCGGCCAGCGCCTTGGCTGCGAACATGGTTTCGCAATCGACCATATCGCCCGCGATCACCGCAACATCCTTGCCCGGCTTCACCTTGGCAACGGCGGCAAAGGCTTCTTCCCAGCTGGCGGCGACCAGCTTACCATCGCGGCGGATCCACGGCCGGTCAAGACGGCGGCGGGTCAGCCCATCCACCTGGAAGCGGCCCTTGTCAGACAGCCATTCCTCATTCACGTCATCATTGACGCGCGGCAGGATGCGCAGCACCTCGCGCCCGCGACTGTCGAGACGGATATTCGCGCCAACCGCGTCGGAAACGTCAATCGACAGCGTCTTCTTCAGCTCCCACGGCCGCGCCTCGAACGCATAGGGGCGGCTGGTGAGCGCGCCGACCGGGCAGAGATCGATCACATTGGCCGACATTTCATGGCTGGCGGCACGTTCCAGATAGGTGGTGATCTGGGTATTCTCACCGCGATAAAGCGCGCCGATCTCATCGACCCCGGCCACTTCCTCGCTGAAGCGGACGCAGCGGGTGCAATGGATGCAGCGCGTCATCACCGTCTTGATCAGCGGGCCCATGTATTTCTCGGTCACCGCGCGCTTGCTCTCATGATAGCGCGAGCCGCCACGGCCATAGGCAACCGACTGGTCCTGCAGATCGCACTCACCGCCCTGATCGCAGATCGGGCAATCGAGCGGGTGGTTGATGAGCAGAAACTCCATCACCCCTTCGCGCGCCTTCTTGACCATCTCGCTATCGGTGCGGATCACCTGATTATCCGCTGCCGGCAGCGCACAGCTGGCCTGCGGCTTGGGCGGCCCCGGTGAAACCTCGACCAGACACATCCGGCAGTTGCCAGCGATCGACAGGCGCTCATGATAGCAAAAACGCGGGATTTCCTTACCGGCCAGCTCGCAAGCCTGCAGGACAGTGGCGCCCTGCGGGACTTCGATTTCGGCGCCGTCTACGGTGACTTTAGGCATTACCGGGTAGCTCCAGTGGGCTGCGCTGCAATGGACAAGCGGTAGTAGGCGACCGCCAATGTGCCACGCAGGGTCATCCGATCAAATCCGATTGTTTGTCCGGCAGGAAGGCAGCCAGCAAGCGCCGTACCGAGCGTTTGCAGCGCCTGCAATTCTGCCGGTGTATCAATAGGGGTGACAAGCACGCCACGCGAAGCTGCCGGTGCCGCGCGAACAACGCATTCTCCCAAACGTGCGCGCAGTACCTCACCCTGTTTTTCGGCAAAGCGCTTCTGCTGCGCCTCAATCTGCTCGGGCTTTAAAGCTTCGCCATCGCGGTTCGTGGTTCTGACGGCCCAAGGCTCAGCATAGTGGAGTGCAGGAACAGCGGCAAAGTCGGTCGTTGTCATCGCGGCAGCATTCTGCTGGAACAACTCATCGGCAATCGCGCCGCCCAGCACGCCATTACTCATGCCAAGCGTGCGCGCAGCATCAGGCAAGCATTCACGCTGAACGAGGAGGCGGTGCTGCGGATCATTGCGATTGTAGAATTCGCCCGAAAGCACATAAGCCTTGGCGACATCCGGCTCTCGTTTGACGATGCACTGCCCATATGTCTGCAAAACAGCACGCGCCTCATGCGCGGAAGGGTTCGCCATTACCGCCGGGGCCAAGGCACTCGCACCAACCAGCGCGATAGCCGGAAAAAGCGCCCACCTCACTCCGCCGCCTCCCGCACATTTTCCGCGATCCGGCGTTCCAGTTCGGGGCGGAAGTGGCGGATCAGGCCCTGGATCGGCCAGGCGGCGGCATCGCCCAGGGCGCAAATGGTGTGGCCTTCGACCTGCTTGGTCACATTGAACAGCATGTCGATCTCAGCCACATCGGCATCGCCAGTGCGCAGCCGTTCCATCACTCGGTACATCCAGCCAGTGCCTTCGCGGCATGGGGTGCACTGGCCGCAGCTTTCATGCATGTAGAAATGCGAAAGCCGGCTGATGGCGCGGACGATGTCCGTGCTCTTGTCCATGACGATCACCGCCGCGGTGCCCAGGCCGGAGCCAACCGCACGCAGCCCGTCGAAATCCATCGGCGCGTCCATGATTTCCGCCGCCGGAACCAGCGGCACCGACGAGCCACCGGGAATCACCGCCAGCAGATTGTCCCAGCCGCCGCGAATGCCGCCACAGTGCTTTTCGATCAGCTCGCGGAAGGAAATGCTCATCGCTTCCTCGACCACGCAGGGCTTGTCGACATGGCCGCTGATCTGGAACAGCTTGGTGCCCTTGTTGTTGTCGCGCCCGAAGGAGCTGAACCACCCCGCCCCGCGCCGCAGGATGGTGGGGGCAACGGCGATGCTTTCAACATTGTTGACCGTGGTCGGGCAGCCATACAGGCCGGCCCCTGCCGGGAACGGGGGCTTGAGCCGGGGCTGGCCCTTTTTGCCCTCGATGCTTTCGATCATCGCGGTTTCTTCGCCGCAGATATAGGCACCCGCGCCGCGATGGACGAAGACGTCGAAATCATAGCCCGATTTCGCCGCATTCTTGCCCAGCAGCCCGGCGTCATAGGCCTCCTGCACGGCGGCGAACAGCACTTCTGCCTCGCGGATATATTCGCCGCGAATATAGATATAGGCCGCCCGCGCACCCATGGCGAAACCGGCAACCAATGCACCTTCGATCAGCTTGTGCGGATCGTGGCGGATGATCTCGCGGTCCTTGCAGGAACCGGGTTCGGATTCGTCGGCATTGATGACAAGGAAGCCCGGGCGTTCGGGCTTGTATTCCTTGGGCATGAAGCTCCACTTCATACCCGTGGGGAAGCCCGCCCCGCCGCGCCCGCGAAGCCCGGAATCCTTCATTTCCTGAATGATCGCATCGCGGCCCTTGGCCAGCAGCGACTTGGTATTGTCCCAATCGCCGCGCGCCTGCGCAGCCTTCAGGTTCCACGGCTGATAGCCATAGAGATTGGTGAAGATACGGTCTTTATCGGCGAGCGTCATCTTACCACTCCTTCCGATAGTCGTGATTGGCCTTGACCATCTCTTGCAGCGTGGTCGGCCCGCCCAGCGGTTCGACCGTATGGCGACCCGGCTCCTGCGTGCCTGCCTTGGGTGTTCCGCCAGCAGCCAGCGCATCGAGCACGGCGTCCAGCCGATCGGCGGTCAGATCTTCGTAATTGTCGTCATTGATCTGCACCATCGGGGCGGAGGCACAGTTGCCCATGCATTCCACCTCGGTCAGCGTCCACATGCCGTCATCACTGGTGTGCCCCTTGGCCATGCCGCGCTTCTTGCAGGCCGCCATGATATCGTCCGATCCGCGCAGCATGCAGGGCGTGGTGCCGCAGACCTGCACATGGAAGCGGCCAACCGGCACCAGATTGTACATGGTATAGAACGAAGCGACTTCAACCACGCGGATGATCGGCATGTCGAGATAGGCGGCGACATATTCCATCACCGGGATCGGTAGCCAGCCTTGCGTATTGGTTTCAGCCCCAACCTGACGCTGCGCCAGATCGAGCAGCGGCATCACCGCGCTGCGCTGGCGCCCGGCGGGATAGCGCGCGACAATCGCTTTCGCCTTGGCCTCATTGTCCTTGGTCCAGGCAAAACTGCCCCAGCGCGCGCGCAGTTCGGGGGTATCGGGTTCGAGATGACGATCAGCCATTAACGGATAAACTCCACGCGAGAGCACTTGTCGCCCTCGAAGGAATAGACAGACATGACTTCAAAGGGCTCTGCCGTGGGTGAGCGATAGACCCGCTCATGCAGCACGGCATAATCGCCCAACTGGTAGCCATTGATGATTTCGGCCCGGTTTCCGGGGAATTCGGCAAACATCGCCTTGAGGCCAGCGCGGGTACCCTCACGCCCTTCACGCACCACCGCGCCGCGATAGCCCGCTTCGCAGGCATCCTCGGTCATCAGCGCGACATAGGCATCGGCATCCTGCGCATTATAATGCGCGATCATCTTAGTGGCGATGGCGAGGCGATCAGTCATTGTTCAACTCGGCCCCAATTTTCTTTCCGGTAGCGAACAGCAACAGTCGGACGGTTGCCATTCCAAGTCCCACCAGCATGGCCAATTTTACGTTCGGCGCAGATTCCAGAACGAACCACGTAAGGAACCCAGCCGTGAAGCCGATGCAAAAGAAGGACAGAGTGCCCTCGCAGACGGAGATCGCCCGTCTCACCGGTCGCACTCCCCGAACACCACGTCGATGGCGCCAAGGATGGCGGTTGCGTCGGGCAGCATGTGGCCCTTGCACATGAAATCCATCGCCTGAAGGTGCGAGAACGCGGTCGGGCGAATCTTGCAGCGATAGGGTTTGTTGCTGCCATCGCTGACCAGATAGACGCCGAATTCACCCTTGGGGCTTTCGGTGGCCACATAGACTTCGCCCGCCGGCACGTGGAAGCCTTCGGTGTAGAGCTTGAAGTGATGGATCAGCGATTCCATCGAGCTTTTCATCTCGGCGCGCTTCGGCGGAGAGACCTTGCGGTCGTCCGAGCAGATCGGGCCAGAGGGCATTTCGGCCAGACACTGCTTCATGATCCGGGCGGACTGGCGCACTTCCTCCACCCGCACCATGAAGCGATCATAGCAATCGCTGCGGGTGCCGACGGGAATGTCGAACTCCATCCGGTCATAGACATCATAAGGCTGGCTCTTGCGCAGATCCCAGGGGATGCCGGCGGCGCGGATCATCGGCCCGGAAAAGCCCCAGCGCAGTGCATCTTCCTTGGAAACCAGCGCGATATCGACATTGCGCTGCTTGAAGATGCGGTTGTCCACCACCAGGCTCATCGCGTCTTCAAACAGGCGCGGCAGGCGGGTATCGAGCCATTCGCCGATATCCACCAGCAGCTTTTCGGGCACATCCTGATGCACGCCGCCGGGACGGAACCAGGCCGAGTGCATCCGTGCGCCGGAAGCCCGCTCGAAGAAGTTGAGGCAATCCTCGCGGATTTCGAACAGCCACAGGTTCGGCGTCATCGCGCCCACGTCCATCACATGGCTGCCCATGTTCAGCATGTGGTTGCAGATGCGGGTCAGTTCGGCAAACAGCACCCGCAGATATTGCGCCCGCAGCGGCACTTCGACGTTGAGCAGCTTTTCCACCGCCAGAACGTATGAATGCTCCATCCCCAGCGGCGAGCAATAATCCAGCCGGTCGAAATAGGGCAGCGCCTGCAGATAGGTCTTGTGCTCGATCAGCTTTTCGGTGCCGCGATGCAGCAGGCCGACATGCGGATCGATCCGCTCGATGATTTCGCCGTCCAGCTCCATCACCATGCGCAGCACACCATGCGCCGCAGGGTGCTGCGGGCCGAAGTTGATGGTGTAATTGGTGATGACCTCATCACCGGTGGTCGGGGAGGTTTCGAGTTGCAGGCTCATGCCTTATCCCCCTTCGGCTTTTTCGGCGCGGCAGGCTTCTTTGCAGCGGACTTTTTGGCCGCAGGCTTGGCAGCGGTATCAGCCTTGGCAGCGGCAGGCTTTTTTGGCTCTGCGGGCTTCTTTGCCTTCTCGGCTTCAACCTTGGGTGCCGGAGCGGGCGGAGGAGGCGGCGGAGGCGGCGGAGGTGGTGGTGCCGCCTCGACCTTCTCATCGCCGGGCAGCACATATTCCGCGCCTTCCCACGGGCTCATGAAATCGAACTGTCGCAGATCCTGCGCCAGCTGCACCGGTTCATAAACCACGCGCTTTTCCTCTTCGGAATAGCGCAGCTCGACATAGCCGGTCAGCGGGAAGTCCTTGCGGAAGGGGTGCCCTTCAAAGCCATAATCGGTGAGAATGCGGCGCAGATCGGGATTGCCGTCGAAGATCACGCCATACATGTCGTAAACTTCGCGTTCCAGCCAGCCCGCCACCGGCCACAGCGTCGTTACCGTCGGCACCGGCGTATCTTCCGCCGCGCTGACCTTGACGATCAGGCGATGATTCCTGGTCACGCTCAGCAGACAATAGACCACCTCAAACCGCTCGGCGCGATCGGGATAGTCAGCCCCGGCGATTTCCATCAGTTGCTGATATTCGTGATCGTCGCGCAGCAGCCGCAGCGCATTCTCGATCTCGCCGCGGGCGACCGTCAGCACGATTTCGCCGTGCTCTTCCTTGGTGGCGACGAGCATCTTGCCCAGCGCCTTGCCCAGCGTTTCCGCCAATCCTTCAATCACGGCGGGTTTCGGAGCGGAGTGCAACACCGTAGCCATTTCCAGCCCCTTACCGTTCCAGCGTACCAACGCGGCGGATCTTCCGCTGCAACTGCATCACGCCATAGAGCAGCGCTTCGGCAGTCGGCGGGCAGCCGGGCACATAGATATCCACCGGCACGATCCGGTCACACCCGCGCACCACCGAATAGCTATAGTGATAGTAACCGCCGCCATTGGCGCAGCTGCCCATCGAAATGACATATTTCGGGTCTGACATCTGGTCATAGACCTTGCGCAGCGCCGGGGCCATCTTGTTGCACAGCGTGCCCGCCACGATCATCACGTCCGACTGGCGCGGCGAGGCGCGCGGGGCGACGCCGAACCGTTCCATGTCATAGCGCGGCATGTTCACATGGATCATTTCCACCGCGCAGCAGGCGAGGCCAAAGGTCATCCACCACAGCGAACCGGTGCGCGCCCATTGGAACAGTTCCTCGGTACTGGTGACAAGGAAGCCCTTGTCATGCACCTGGGAATTGAGATCGTTGAAAAAACCCTGATCGGGCGGCGTCACAGCCTGCCCCGCAACGAGCGGCTGACCAGCACTGTTGACGAGCCCGACACTGTTGACAGGCGTAGAGGCAGGCGAAGTGCTCATTCCCAGTCCAGAGCTCCCTTTTTCCAGGCATAGGCAAAGCCGACCAGCAGTTCACCCAGGAACACCATCATCGTCAGCCAGCCAGCCCAGCCGGTTTCCTTCAGGCTGACAGCCCAGGGAAACAGGAAGGCCGCTTCCAGATCGAAGATGATGAACAGGATCGCGATCAGATAAAAGCGAACGTCAAACTGGCTGCGCGGATCCTCGAATGCGGGAAAGCCGCATTCATATTCGCTGTTCTTTTCGGCGTTGGGGTTATGCGTGCCGATCAGGCGCGATACCCCCATCGGCAGGAAGACAAAGGCGGCGGAAAGCCCCAGCGCGATCACCAGAAAGATCAGGATCGGCAGATATTGCGAGAGGTCGACCAATGGAC
>JBGAIR010000055.1:0-16340 GCA_044225335.1 Novosphingobium sp.
CGTCAGATCATCGGCCAGCCGGTCGATGCCTTGATAGTGGACCGAATTGACCGTTGCATCGCTGCGACCAAATGCCCGCGCCAGCACTCCGCCCGGCTCCAGAGCCACCGAATGCAGGTGATCGAACATCGCATCAAAGCTGACGCCGTCCGGGGCATGGTGCGGCAGCGGCGCGGTTGTGGCAGAGACATCGCGGCGCAATGTGCCACCCAGCGCGACGTTGATTTCCTGAAACCCCCGGCAGATGCCAAACACCGGGCGGCCCAGCGTGATCATTTCCTGCACCAGCCCCAGCGCCGCCTCGTCGCGCCCTTCGTCAAACGGGCCATCGCCGCCGCAACCACCATAGCGGCTGCTTTCGACATTGGATGGGCTGCCGGTGAGCAATATGCCATCCAGCCGCGGTGCGACCTCTGCCACCGTCATCAGATCGGGCAGTGAGGGCACGATCAGCGCGGCAACATCGGCATGGGTCATGGCGCTGCGGATATAGCGTTCCATCACCGCCTGCGCCGGTTCGGTACCGACGGTGCGATTGCAGGCGATCACGCCTAGGACGGGACGGGCGGTCATGCGGGCGGCTTTCAGTGTTTGATCATGACATGGCGGGTCGTCATGTAGTGTTCAAGGCAATAGACCGACAGGTCAGAGCCATAGCCCGATGATTTGACCCCGCCATGCGGCATTTCGGTGACGTTGACCGAATGGGTGTTGATCCAGGTAACGCCATATTCCAGCTGAGCGGCAAAAGCGGCAGCCTTGCCCACATCGCGGGTCCAGACCGAACTGGCGAGGCCATATTCGCAATCATTGGCCCAGTTTAGCGCTTGCTCATCCTCGTCAAAGCGCGTGACGGATACCACCGGGCCGAACACTTCCTTCTGCACGATTTCATCGTGATGCCGCGCCCCGGCGATCAGCGTGGGGGCATAATAGAAGCCCGGCAGATCGGGCCGGGTACCGCCGGTGATCACCTCTGCCGGGGTGTCGGCAGCGGCGCGGGCGACAAAACCCTCCACCCGGTCGCGCTGGCGCGCGGTGATCAGCGGGCCGAGATCGGTGCCGGGTTCGGACGGATCACCCAGCCTGATCTTGCCGATGGCGCTTTGCAGATCGGCCAGCAGCCGGTCGTGAATAGCGGCATGGGCGTAGACGCGGCAGGCCGCGGTACAGTCCTGCCCGGCGTTGTAATATCCACCCTCGGCAATCGCCTCGACCGCGGCAGCGATATCGGCATCGCCCAGCACGATCACCGGTGCCTTGCCGCCCAGTTCGAAATGGGTGCGCTTGATGGTGGGCGCCACCGCTTCCAGAATCTTGCGGCCGGTGGCGACATCGCCGGTCAGCGACACCATGCGCACCTTGGGATGCGCAACCAGCCGCGCCCCGGCATTGGCACCATTGCCCGTCACCACATTGACCACGCCTTCGGGCAGGAATTCGGCGCAAACCTCTGCCAGCCGCAGCGCGGACAGCGGGGTATGTTCGCTGGGCTTCAGCACGATGGTGTTGCCTGCTGCGATCACCGGGGCGATCTTCCACGCGGCCATCATCAGCGGATAGTTCCACGGGGCGATGCCCACGCAAATGCCCAGCGGATCGCGCCGCAGCATGGATGTGAAGCCGGGACGATATTCGCCCGCTGGAATCCCCGGTGCGGTGCGGGCGGCACCCGCGAAAAACCGGAACACATCCACCGTGTTGCCCACGTCGACAGCCTTGGCGGTGCCCAGCGGTTTGCCGCAATTGATCATTTCCAGCCGGGCGAATTCATCGCCGAGTTGCTCGATCCGGTCGGCAATCGCCAGCATGCGCCGCGCGCGTTCCTTGGGCGGCATTCGTGACCAAACCGGGAAAGCCGCATCGGCGGCGGCAACCGCTGCGTCGATCTGGCCGCGACCGGCACTGGAGAGGCTGGCGATTTCTGCGCCGGTTGCCGGGTTGAACACTGGCTCCGCCGCCTCTTCACCATCGATCGCGTGTCCGGCGATGAACTGTCCACGAATGTCGAGCATTTTGGGCCTTTGCTGGAAACCTGCAGGGAAATGCACTCTAGGCGCTGCGCCACCGGGCCGGAAATATGAAATCAGAGCCCGCAGCTATCGGCGCAACCGATGGCTTGGGCATAAGGTCTGGCCCTAGCTCAGCAGCACCACCGGACTATCGGCGCGCCAATGCATCGAAACCTTGTCGCCCCAGGTGAAATCTTCCTGATCGTGGCGCGATAGATTGGGCCGCGAAACCCGGATCATCGCGCCGGTTTCCAGCTGAATCTCATACAGGGTGATATCGCCCAGATAGCTCATCCCCTTGATCTCGCCGCGCGCGAAATTGTGGCCTTCGGGCGCGTCTTCGGCAGCGGCGCGAACCGCTTTCCCCGCGCCGGGCACATGCAGATACATCTTCTCCGGCCGCAGCGCGACCCAGACATCGGCGCCATGCGGGCCGGTGACACCATGATTGAGATAGACCTTACCCAGCCCGGGGCAATCGACCGCCGCCCGATCCGGCTCGTCAACGATCAGCTTGCCTTCAAAGATGTTCACCGAACCAACGAAATCGGCAACGAAGCGATTGGCGGGAAATTCATAGAGGTCTGACGGGGCGGCCAGTTGCGCGACTTCGCCCTTGTTCATCACCGCGATCCGGCAGGCCATGGACAGCGCCTCATCCTGATCATGCGTAACGGTAACGAAGGTGATCCCCACCTTGTCCTGCAATTCGGACAGTTCAAACTGCATCTGCGCGCGCAGCTTGGCATCCAGTGCGGAAAGCGGTTCGTCGAGCAGCAGCACCTTGGGGCGCATTACCAGCCCGCGCGCCAAAGCCACACGCTGCCGCTGCCCGCCCGACATCTGATCGGGCATCCGTTCCTCAAACCCGCCCAGCTTGACCAGTTCCAGCGCCTCAGCCACCCGGTCGGCGCGTTCCGCCTTGGGCACACCGGCGATCTTCAGCCCATAGGCAACATTATCCGCCACCGACATATGCGGGAACACCGCATAGCTCTGGAACACCATGTTGACCGGGCGTTTGTTGGGCGGAACCGCGCTCATATCCTGTCCGTCGATCAGGATCTGGCCAGCGCTGGGCATTTCAAACCCGGCAATCATCCGCAGCAGCGTGGTCTTGCCGCAGCCCGATGGGCCGAGCAGCACGAAAAACTCACCTTCAAGAATATCCAGGCTGACATTGTCGACTGCCGCCACCTTGCCAAAGCGTTTGGAGACGTTGCGGATCTGAATGATCGGGCGTTTGGTTTCTGGCTGGGTCATCAGTGGGCTTCCGCGATGGCTTTCACGCCCTGCAGCTTGAGCGCAATGGCCGTGAGAATGACGGTGAGGACGATCAGGATGGTCGAGGCGGCGTTGACTTCGGGCGTGACCGAGAAACGCACCATCGAATAGACCTTCACCGGGAAGGTGATGGTATCCGGGCCGCTGGTGAAGAAGGTGATGACGAAATCATCAAGGCTGAGCGTGAAGGCCAGCAAGGCCCCGGCCACCAGCCCCGGTTTCATATGCGGCAACAGCACATCGCGGAATGCCTGCCATTCCGATGCACCCAGATCCTTTGCCGCTTCTTCCTGTTCGCGGTTGAAACTGGCGAGGCGTGAACGAACCACCATGGCGACAAAGGGAAAGCAGAAGGTGATATGGGCGATGGTGATCGCCGAAAGATCAAGCGGCCAGGGCAGGCCGGTGGGCCAGTCGATCGCCGCAAAGAAAATCAGCATGGCCACGCCCATGCAGATTTCCGGCACGATGATCGGCAGCGACATCACCCCTTCCACCGCGCCCTTCAGCGGAAAGCGAAACCGCCACAGCATAACCCCGGCCAATGCGCCCAGCACCACGCTGATCACAGTGGCCAGAAAGGCGATGGTCAGCGAATTGGTCAGCGCCTCAATCAGCGAATCGTTGTTCAGCGCCTTTTCGTAATATTTGAGCGTAAAGCCCTTCCACATCACGTTGCGCTTGGAATCGTTGAAGCTGAACACCATCAGCACGATCAGCGGAGCATAAAGGAACAGCATCACCGCCGCGACCCAAAGCCGCATCCACAGCTTGCGGGTATATTCAAGCGGCGCGATCGGGGCGCGGTTGAACAGGGCCATCAGCGCGCTTCCTTTCGCTGGCCGGAACGCAGCGATTGCAGCGCGACCAGAATGAACATGGCGTAGATCAGCAGGAATGACAGCGCCGCGCCAAACGGCCAGTCATTGGCGCGTTTGAACTGCCGTTCGATCACATTGGCGATCATCTGGCTATCGGTGCCGCCCATGAGATCGGGCGTCAGATAGGCGCCCAGCGCCGGGATCAGCGTGATCATCACCCCAGCGGCGATCCCCGGTGCGGCCAGCGGCACCACGATCCTCAGCAAGGTGCGCAGATGCCCGGCACCCAGATCAAGGCTGGCCTCGATCAGCGAACGATCGAGCCGGTCCAGTGCCGAATAGAGCGGCAGCACCATGAAGGGCAGGTGGACATAGACCAGCCCCAGTACCACGGCGAAGTTGTTGTAAAGCAGCTGCACCGGCGTCCAGGCCTCCAGCGGCTGCATCCCGATCAGCGTGCGCAGCCAGCTCGCCCCTTCCCACAGTCCGCCCAGCGCGCGGTTGGCATAGCCATTGCCGCCCAGCACCGCCATCAGCGCATAGGTGCGGACCAGCAGATTGGTCCAGAATGGCAGCATGATGCCCAGCAGCAGCCAGGGCCGGTATTTGGGCGCGGCAAAGGTGATCGCCATCGCCACCGGAAAGCCGATAATCAGGCAGATCACCGTCGTCAGCCCGGCTACCGCCAGACTTTTCAGGAAAATCGACAGATAAAGCCATTCCAGCGCGCGCTTGTAGTTTTCCAGCGTGCCCGAAATGGCGATATCCGCAGGACCGGCATTCTGACCGAAACTATACAGCCAAACGAAGCCCATAGGCACCACGAAAAACGCCAGCAGCCACAGCACCGGGGCCGTGGTGATCACTGCAAAGGGGCGTTTCTGTTCTTTCCAGTCCTGCAGCGGTGCCGACATGGTCAGCTGGCCCGGACGCGGGTGAAGGCTTCCTCATAAAGCGGCTGGATGTCCGGCCGATATTTTGCATATTCGCATTTTGCCATCACTTCGGCGGGCGGGAAGATGACCGGATTGTTCTTGTAATCGTCTGGCATCAAGGCCTTGGCTGCGGCGTTGGGCGTGGGATAGAGGATGGTTTCGGTGATCTTCTTGCCTGCTTCGGCATCCAGCAGATAGTTGATGAAGGCATAGGCGTTCTTGGGGTGCGGCGCGCCCTTGGGAATGCAGAGATTGTCGGAATTGAACTGGCTGCCTTCCTTGGGGAAGACGAAATCCAGATCATCATCTTCCTTCATCACCTGGGCGATATCGCCATTATATTCCAGCACCAGATCAACCTCGCCCTTGAGCAGCAGATCCTGGCCATTGTCTTCGTGGAAGGCTTTGATGTTGGGCTTTTGCTTGATCATCATCGCTTCGATGATTTTGATATCGGCCGGCGTCAGCGCATTGACCGATTTGCCAAGATATTTGCCATAAAGCCGGAACATGTCGCCCGCTTCGGAGAGCACCGCGATGCGGCCCTTGTATTCATCCGAATCGAACAGCACCTTCCAGCTGTCGGGCTTGGCCTTCACCTTGGACTTGCGATAGCCGATCCCCAGCGTCAGCCAGGTATAGGGCATCGAATGCGCCCGCTTGGGATCATAAGGCACGTCCTTGTATTCGGGCGAGATGTTCTTTTCGAAATTGGGGATCAGCGAATGGTTGAGCGCCTCGATCATATTGGCAGCGGCCATGCGTTCGACAAAATCATTCGATGGCACGATCACGTCATATCCGGGGTTGCCGGCGCGCAGCTTGGCGAACAATTCGTCATTGCTGGCGAACATGGTCATGTTCACGTCAACCCCGCTGGCGCTCTTGAAATCGGGCAGCGTGGTTTCGCCGATATAGGTATCCCAGTTATAGAAATTGAGCTTGGGCTCTTCGCCCGTGCTGGGGATTTTCACCGCCGCAGGATCGCTGCTGCCCTTTTTGCCGCAGCCTGCCAGCCCGGTAATGCTGATGCCGATTGCTGCCGCGCCTAGCCCCTGCAGCAATGAGCGGCGGCCCAGCTTTGCGTTGCGGATGAATTCGAAGTCGCTCATGCCATGCACTCCCTGTTAGCGCCGCGTTCGCCCGGAAAGGCAATACGTGGCCTGCTGCGTCTTCTCCACCCCTCACGGCTGATGCTAACCCGGAATCGGTCTGCCGCAAGTCTCCATTTTTGTATCAAAACCCGCTCTTGCCGCCGGAGCCAGTCGATAATACAAACCGGCAGCTATCGAAAAAACCGATGAACATCACATTCCGCCAGATTCGCTATTTCATCGCCGTGGCCGAGGCGCGGTCGATCTCGGGCGGATCCGGCGCGGTGGGCATTTCGCAAAGCGCAGTGACCGATGCAATCCGCACGCTGGAGCTGGAAACCGGCGTAACGCTGTTCCACCGCCATGCCAAGGGCGTGACGCTGACCCACGAAGGGCATCAGTTCCTGCGCCATGCACGGTCGATCATCGGTGCCCTGGCCGATATGGCCGAAGGCGTCGGGCGCGATGGCGATCATGTCGAGGGCAAGGTTCGCATCGGGCTGACCCCGGTGGTCACCGGCTATTTCCTGTCTGACCTGCTGTCGCGATTCCAGCGCCTGTTCCCGCGTATCGAGGTGACGCTGGTCGAAGACCGCCGCAGCTATATCGAACATCTGCTGGTCAATGGCGAAATCGATCTGGCGCTGCTGATCGTTTCCAATCTTGAGCAGCGCGCGGCGATCGATCACGAGGTGCTGCTGCGCAGCGAATGCCGCGCCTGGATCGCGCCTTCGCATCCGCTGTCCGATGTCGATGGCTTGAGTCTGGCCGATCTCGAGAACGAGCCGCTGGTCGCGCTTTCGCTGGATGAGCTGGAAGGGCTGATCGATGCGATCTGGTCAAAATTCGATCATCCGCCTCACGTTGCCTATCGCACCTCGTCGATGGAGGGCGTGCGCAGCCTGGTTGGCACCGGGGCGGGAATCACGCTGCTGCCCGATCTCGCCTATCGTCCATGGAGCCTCGATGGTGACCGGATCATCGCCAAGCGGACGCGCGAAAGCCTGCCGACGGTGGATATCGGCATCGCCTGGCGCCGTCTGACCCGCCACAGCGAGCCGGCCCAATTATTCATGGAAACGGTGCAACAGCGCCTCCGCTGACGAGGAGGAGCTGCGGCTTCAGGCCCATACGGATAAACCCATAGGGGTTAACTCAGTGTAATTTTGGCAAAAATTCGGTATGGAGCGCCATGCGCCCGGGCTTCAGGCTTCATTTGTGGCTATTGCTGCTGCTTGTCGTTCCGGCAAGGGCGGCTCACGCCCAAACGCTAACCACTTACACAACACTTGCAGACTTTAACGCCGGTCTCCCGGCCTCTGGCTATGTCAGCAAGCTTGAAACATTCAGTTCGGTGACCTCAGGTTACGCCGTATCGCAAGGCGTGCCGGACAGCTGGTCCGGCTTTACGCTGGTCGCGACCGGATCGTCGCCCTGGGGCACTTCTTCATATTGTACCAGCCTGGCTGCCTGCGTGAACTGGACTGCCGCGACTCCGGCCCTGCCGGGCATCTATGGTTCGTTTTCCGATCCGGCCGGCGGCGATGGCAAGCTGACCTTTACCCCCACCGGCAAGGCATTTGCCTTTGGCGTGGATCACTGGGATTGGAACGATACCGGGCAGCGATCCTATCTGACGGTAAACCTCAGCAATGGTGCCAGCTTCTCCGTTACGGGCCCAACCACCAATCCTGGCGATCCGGGCGGGTTCGTGGGGTTTCGTATCGATACGGCATCAATCTATGCCGGTATCACCATCTCCAGCGTGGTCTGGCACGGCTTTTCCGGCACATCGGAAATCGTCGGGCTGCGGAACGTGCGGATTGCCGAGGCTGTGCCGGTGATCTCCGTAACCAAGACATCACAGGTGTTTGACCCGACTGCCAGCAATCTCAAGGCGATACCCGGGAACGAGGTGATCTATCAGATCGGCATTACGAATACCGGCCTCGCCGCCACCGATGCCAATTCGCTGTGGGTGCTGGACAGTCTGCCCAGCAATCTGGCGTTCTGGAATGGCGATATCGATTCAGGCGGTCCCGATGTGTATCCCGTGGTCAGCCCGGTCGGCTTCAGCCAAGGCAATGGTGCAGCGATGTCGTTTTCAGCCGCCAGCGATGTGAAGGTGGGCTTTGCTGGGGGAGCACCTGCCAGCTTTGCCGCTTGCTCGTCATTGGCGATGGACAGCAGTTTCCGCGCCGATGTTCGCTATATCTGCATCCGGCCGTCCGGGCAGCTTGCCGCCGGTGCCTCCAGTCCGCAGATTACGGTCAAGCTTCGCGCCCGTATCCAGTAGGGCATTTGCGCCCGCAGGCATGCCGGCCAGGCAATGAACATGCATTTCGGATCAATCTGTTGGGCTTTTGTCGGTCTGGACAGGCGCAAAGGCTTGCCCAAAACAACCGACCATGCCACGACCCGTCTGTGACGACACCACCGGGGGCAATTCAGGGGGCAGAAGCGGCGCAGGACGCCGCGCGTGACTGGCAGGCGGTGCATGGTGACGCATCCATCCAGTACCAGCCGCTGCCCATGCCCAAAATTCCCCAGATCGAAACGCCAGCCTGGCTGAAGGCGCTGGACAGATTCCTGCGCGCTATTTTTGAACCGGTTGGCAAGGCATTGGGAATGTCCTGGCCGGTGATGCAATGGGTACTGGTGGGGCTGGCGGTGATCGCGGTGCTCTATGCGATCTGGCGCTTTTCCGAACCGCTGCGCGAACGCGTTCGCGGCGGCAAGGTTGCTCCGGCGGAAAATTAATGGGTGCCAGACCGGGATGAGGCGCTGGCGCTGCTCGAAGATGCTGACCGGCTGGCTGCGGCGGGCCGGTTTGACGAAGCGACCCATCTGCTGCTCCGGCGCAGCGTTTCGCAGATTGCAGGGGCGCGGCCAGACTGGGTGCATCCTGCCAGCACCGCGCGTGAGATTGCCGCCATTTCCGCCCTGCCGGATGCGGCGCGCCGGGCATTCGCGCTGATCGCGGGCAGGGTTGAGCGCAGCCTGTTCGCGCTGCGGGCGTTGGATGCAGCCGATTGGCAGGCGGCGCGCGCGGCCTATGCCGATTTTGCCTTGCAACGCCTGCCATCGGGCGGTGCGGCATGAGCGCGAATCGCAGCAGCCCGTTCTCGCCGCGGACCATGCTGGCGCTGGTGCTGTTCGGGGCACTGGCGTTCGTTGGTGTGTTGTGGTCGATCGGATCGGGGCTGGACGGTGACGGCGATATGGCCAGCGGCGCGCATGTCGGTGGCAAGGGGCTGATTGGCTATGCCGCATTTGCGGATTACCTTGATCGGCGTGGCTATGCTGTCAGCCGCGTGCAATCGCTGCCTGCGCTGAAAAAGCCCGGATTGCTGGTGCTGACGCCGATGGCCTCGGCGGATGGCAAGAAGCTGAATGATATCGTCAATCAGCATCGCCATATCGGACCGACCATGGTGATCATGCCAAAGTGGCAGGCGCTGCCAGCCAAGGCGCTCAGGATAAAGGCCAAGCCAGGCTGGGTGGTGCTGGGCGATGTTGAACTGCCGGTGTGGAAGGGTTTCCATGACGATATCGCCGTCGATCTCAAGCCGCTGAGTGGTGGCGAATCGCACTGGCAATCTGCGGATGCATCGGGCCGCCTGCCGGTTCCCGCCAATGTGATTTCAGCAAAGGGCGCATCGCTGATTCCGCTGGTCACAGCGGGCGGCGACGGGCGTATTGTTGCGGGTTATATCAACGATGGCGGGCAATATGACGCCCTGGAAGAACTGGCGACCGGCGTGGTTCCCACGGTTGACGAGGACGCGCAGGATGATGGCCTCTATCCGCTGATTCTGGTGTTTGAACCGGATCTGCTGAACAACTACGGCTTTGGCGATGCTGCCAATGCCACGCTTGGCGAAACGCTGGTGCGTGCCGCACTGGATGGCGAAAGCGGCGATGGCAACAAGGGCGAGGTTGCCTTTGATCTGACGCAGAATGGCTTTGTCCGGTCGCAGAATCTGCTGACGCTTGCTTTCACCCCGCCATTCCTGGCCGCGACATTGTGCCTGCTGCTGGCGGCGTTGGTCACCGGCTGGCGCGGTTTCCGCCGCTTCGGCCCGACCCGGCTCAGCGGGCCGGCCATTGCCTTTGGCAAAAGCGCATTGGTTGCCAATGCCGCCGCGCTGATCCGCCGGGCGCGGCGCCTGCATCTGGTGGGCGCACCCTATGCCGATGCCGCGCGTGACCGGCTGGCGCGCGCGCTGGCCCTGCCGCAGCGTCTGGATGGTGCCGCCACCGAAGCGGCGATTGATCGGGCGCTGGCCGCCCGCGCGCCCGACGCGCAGAGCTTTTCCGCAACCGCTGCCGCGCTGCGCAATGCGCGGCGCCCCACCGATATGCTGCGCGCAGCGCAGACCCTCCATTCGCTTGAAAGGATGCTGAGACGATGAGCCCAGAGACCGTCACGACCGCAACCACCATGTCGCTGGCGGAAGTCAGCGGGCTGGCCGCAACCTTGCGTGCCGAGATCGGCAAGGCCGTGGTCGGCCAGGCTGAAACCATCGATGCGCTGCTGGTGGCGCTGCTGGCGCAGGGTCATGTCCTGCTGGAAGGACCGCCGGGAACCGCCAAGACCTTTCTGGCGCAATGTTTCGCCACCAGTCTGGGGCTCGATTTTGGGCGCATCCAGTTCACGCCAGATCTGATGCCGGGCGATATTCTGGGTTCCAACCTGTTCAATTTCCAGACCAGCCAGTTCACCCTGACGCGCGGGCCGATCTTCTGCGAATTGCTGCTGGCGGATGAAATCAACCGCACCCCGCCCAAAACACAGGCGGCACTGCTGGAAGCTATGCAGGAACGCCGGGTCACGCTGGATGGCACACCGCATCCGCTGCCCGCCAATTTCCTGGTCGTCGCCACGCAGAACCCGATTGAAAGCCAGGGTGTCTATCCGCTGCCCGAAGCGCAGCTTGACCGTTTTCTGTTCAAGCTGCTGGTGCCCTATCCGGCGGCGGCGGAAGAGGCGCGGATCGTTGCCACCTTTGGCCAGCGCGCCGGGCCGCTGCGCCCGGCCGATATGGGGGTGAGCGCGGTGGCCAATGCCGATGTCATCGCCGCTGCCGCACAGGCGGTAAAAACGGTGACACTGGCCGATAGCGTCGTCGATTATATCGTGCGGCTGATCCGCGCCACGCGCGACAGTGCCGATCTTGCGGCGGGTGCCAGCCCGCGCGCCGCGGTGCTGCTGGCCAATGCCGCCCGTGCCCGCGCGGCGCTGGACGGGCGCGATTATGTGCTGCCTGATGATGTAAAGGGCCTCGCCGCCAGTGTGCTGCGCCACCGTCTGCTGCTGTCACCGGCGGCGGAGATCGAAGGCAAGCAGGTGGAGGCGCTGGTCGCCGAACTGGTGGAACAGACCGAGGCACCGCGCTGAAGCGATGGCCCTGCGTCCCGCCATTGTTCCTACCCAGAAGGCAGCGATCCTGATCGCTGTTGCGGCACCGGTGGCGCTGTTGATTGCAGCGCTGGCACCGGGCGCATGGGTGGTTGCACCAGCGGCGGGGGCGGTGCTGCTGGCGCTGGTGGTGGGTGATGCCTTGCTCGCCGGAAGGATCGAAGATTGCGCGTTGGATGTGCCTTCGGATGTTGAGGTAGGCGGCGATTCCGCCTTTCGCATTCACGCCGAATTTCGCGGTAATGGTCGGCGTTCGCGGGTCGATTGCGCGCTGGCCACCGATGCGCGGCTGCTGCCCGGCGGGGCAGGTGGCAGTGCGTTGGCGCTGAAGGATGCGAACCACTGGCACGGCGAAGTGGCGTTCAGCCCGCTGCGGCGCGGCACCGGGGTGGTGGAAGGGCTCTGGCTGCGCTGGGCCGGTCCGCTTGGGTTGGGCGCGCGTCAGATCGCCCGTGAAATGGATCGGCCGGTGCGGGTCTGGCCCAATATCGCAGCGGTGCGATCACCAGCCATGCAGGCCTTTCTGAAGGACGCGCAGTTCGGGTTGATCGCGCGGCGGATTCGCGGCGAAGGCGCGGTATTCGAAGCGCTCAGCGAATATGAGCCTGGCATGGATCGTCGCCGGATCGACTGGAAGGCGAGCGCCCGCCATGCCCATCTCTATGCCAAGGAATATGAGGCTGAGCGCAACAACCAGATCGTCTTCGCCTTTGATTGCGGGCAAACCATGTGTGAGCCGGTGGCCGGAATGCCCCGGATCGATCGGGCGGTTTCGGCCGCGCTTACCACGGCCTATGTCGCGCTGAAGGCGGGGGACCGGGCGGCGCTGTTCGGCTTTGCCGCACGGCCAGAGGTGTTTACACCATTCGTGGCTGATGCCCGCGATTTTCGGCGTTTGCAAACCGCTGCCGCCGGGCTGGAATACCATGACCAGGAACCGAATTTCACGCTGGCGCTGGCGACGCTGGCAAGCCGTTTGCAGCGGCGCAGCCTGATCGTGGTGTTTTCCGACTTCACCGACCCGACCAGCGCGGAATTGATGATTGAAAGCATCGGGCGGCTGGTCAGCCGCCATCTGGTGATCTTTGTAACCATGAGCGACACCGAGCTGGATGGCATCGCCACCGATGCTCCGAATGACATGCAGCATCTGGCCATGGCGGTAACCGCAGATTCGCTGCTGCGTCAGCGTGCACTGGTGCTGTCGCGGTTGCGGCAGATCGGAGTGGATGTGATCGAAGCTCCGCATGACCGGATCGGTACGCGGCTGATCGACGCCTATCTGGCCACCAAGCGCAAGGGAGCGATCGGGTAATGGCGATTCTCGGCCTGTTCGGGGCAAAGGCACAGGCCCAGGAAGCAGCGATTGAAGCCGCGGCGCTGCGGTCTGACCGTTTTCGTCAATTGCGCGAGGCTGATTGGAAACAGCTGGAAGCGATTGTCGAGCGGATGGAGAAAGGGCGGCTGGGGCGGCTGTCCGATGCCGATGTGCTGGCGCTGCCGGTCTTGTATCGCACCGCCATTTCCAGCCTTTCGGTGGCGCGCGAGACCTCGCTTGATGCGGCGACGCTGCGCTATCTGGAAACGCTGGTGCAGCGGGCATGGTTTCTGGTCTATGGCCCCCGTGTTGGCCTGTTCGGATGGCTGCGGCGTTTCTTTGGTGGCGAATGGAGCCGGGCGGTACGCAGCATCGGGCCAGAGCTGCTGGTCGCGCTGTTGCTGATGGTGGCGGGCACGGTGGTCGGCTGGCTGCTCTGCGCGCATGATCCGGATTGGTATTATGCGCTGGTTCCCGGCGGCTTTCAGGATGAGCGCGTGCCCGGGGCCAGCCAGGCCGTGCTGAAAGGCACGCTGTTTGGGCACGCGGGCAAGGATGGGCTCAGCGTTTTTGCGGCCTTTCTGTTCAGCCACAACGCCGGGATCGCGATCATGTGCTTCGCGCTGGGCTTTGCCTTTGGCATCCCGCCGCTGCTGCTGCTGATCCAGAACACTGCAACGCTGGGGGCGATGCTGTGGCTGTTCCACCAGCAGGGGCTGACGGTGGATTTCGTCGGCTGGCTATCCATCCACGGGACGACGGAACTGTTTGCAATCCTGCTGGCGGGTGGGGCCGGGCTCCATGTCGGCAGATCGATGGTGTTTCCGGGTGAACGCTCGATCATGCAGTCAGCCGCCGCCGCTGGTCAGCGCGCTGCGGTGGTCATGGCCGGCGTGGTACTGATGCTGGTGATCGCCGGGATGCTGGAAGGGCTGGGGCGTCAGCTGATCGACAACACCCAGGGGCGATACATTGTCGGCTATTCGGTGCTTGCCTTCTGGCTGGTCTATTTCTTCGCCTTTCGTCGCGCTTCGCAGAGCAGCGAGGCGGTATGAGGTTCTGGCGCAAAGGGCCGCGCGACGATGGCAAGCGCGTGATGCTGACGCCCGAAGGGCTGGCGCTGCCCATCACGCTGGCACCGCGCGGCACCCGGTTTGGTGCGCTGGTGATCGATCTGATCGTGATGTTTATGCTGATGCTGCTGACCAGTGTCGCGCTGATCTTCAGCGGGATCGGCCTGATCGGCAATCTCGACAAGGTGGAAAACGGAAGCCAGCCGGCGCTGGAATTCATAGCGGTGGTGTGGATCGCGATGATGTTTCTGTTCCGCCATGCCTATTTCCTGTTCTTCGAGCTTGGCCCGCGCGGAGCGACGCCGGGCAAGCGGATGACCGGGATCCGCATCGCCGCGCGTGATGGCGGGCGGCTGACGGCGGAAATGGTGCTGGCGCGCAATCTGCTGCGCGATATCGAACTGTTTATGCCGCTCGGACTGCTGATGTCGCTTGGTGGTGAGGAGAACAGCGGCATTTCCGGCTGGGGCGTCACCGCATGGTTCCTGATCTTTGCGCTGTTTCCGTTTTTCAATCGTGACCGGCTGCGTGCAGGCGATCTGATCGCCGGCAGCTGGGTGGTGGAAGCGCCCAGGCGCAAGCTGGAGGCGGCGCTCAGCACCACCACTGCGGCCAGCGGGTCCAGTCAGGTGACGGGAGCGGCCTATCGGTTCGGCGATGCCGAGCTGGCGGTTTATGGCGAATTTGAATTGCAGACACTGGAGCGTGTGCTTCGCGAAGGCCGCCATGAAGCGATGGTTTCGGTGCATGAGGCGATCTGCCGCAAGATCGGCTGGAACCCCGGCGCGGGGGATGAACGCGCCTTTCTGGAAGCCTATTACACCCAGCTGCGCGCCCGGCTGGAGGCGGGGATGCGAATGGGCCGCCGCAAGGCCGACAAGCATACCTGATCGATCAGGATGCAGAATTGCTCAGGCTGGAGAGCGCGGCTTTGGTGGCCAGATCCCGCGCAGTCCGATCAGCACCCGCAACACCGGTATGCGCCGCCCGATCAGATAATAGGCCCAGCTTCCCGCCACGGTCGCCACCAGAATGATCGCAAACTGGGCCAGCAATGGCAGCTCCAGCGGGCGAAGTGTTCCGGCCACCAGGATGATGATCGTCTGGTGGATCACATAGAAGGGGAACATCGCCTCGGTCAGCGTCGCGCGCCAGCGATGGTCGTGGTTCCAATAGCGGTCAGCCAGCCCGATCAGCCCGATAATCGCGCCCCAGCATTGCAGCATCCGCAGCGGCTCATAGGCCAGCCGCAACGGCTCGCTGCCGCGATAGCCCATGCGGTGAATCACCTCGCTGAAGGCGATCACGCCAAACGCCGCGATGGCCAGCATTCCGGCCAGCTGCCAGTGCCGCCGTACCGCCGCCCAGATGGTGTCCGATCCAAACAGCACCACGCCAAACAGGAATTGCGGCAGATAGAACAGATGGATCGGCAGATCGTCGATCAGATTGTGGGTCGCCTGGGTTGCGCCATAGGCCAGCAGCCACAGGCATGATACCACCATTGGCACCCAGATCAGCCGAACCCCGGCCAGCGCGCTTTCGGTGATGCTGCGGATATGCTGCCGCCACGGCTGCGGCAGCATCAGTCCAACCGCCAGCACCATGGTATAGACCCATAGATAGACCACGAACCACAGATGCTGCCACGATGGCAGCGGCACGCCTTCATAGCGGCCCCAGCGAAAGTAATCATGCAGCCAGAAATAGCCGTAGCCATGGCGATAGCCGTGATCGACGGTCAGTTCGATCCACGGCTGGATCGGCAGGGTGACGATGATGGCGAAGATCGTTGGCAGCAGCAGTCGCAGCGTACGGCTGGACACAAACCGTCCGACCCCAGGCCGTGCCCGCCACAATGCGGCGGAGGCAAAGCCGGACACCACGAACAGCAGGCTGAGCCGCCAGGCATTGCTGGCCAGCATCGGCACAGTCAGCCAGCGCACTGGCTCGGGCGTGTTGATGTGCCAGTCCCACGGCGAAAAATACATGCCGATATGGTAGAAGATCAGCAGCGCAAACGCGCCGATCCGCAACCAGTCCATGCCATAGTGGCGCATTGTGTCTTTCCGTGGCGTCCCCTTGCCAACGCTCTGTCGGCATTGCAGAGCAGGTGCATGATGGCAAAATGGCGCATTGTCGAGGATGATCTTTCCGGCCCTGAAATCGCGGCGCTTTTGCGCCTGCATCTGGACGAGATGCATGCATGGTCACCGCCAGAAAGCGTTCATGCCATGCCGATTGAGCGCCTGCGCCAGCCGGATGTGACATTCTATTCGGTCTGGGATGGCGAACGACTGGCAGCCTGCGGGGCGATCAAGCATCTGGATGATCGGCATGGTGAGCTGAAATCGATGCGCGCCCATCCCGATTATCGCGGG
>JBGAIR010000056.1:0-16173 GCA_044225335.1 Novosphingobium sp.
GGCACCTCGATGTCGGCTCATCACATCCTGGGGCTGGAGCAGGTCCCAAGGGTTTGGCTGTTCGCCAATTAAAGTGGTACGTGAGCTGGGTTCAGAACGTCGCGAGACAGTTTGGTCCCTATCTGCCGTGGGCGTCGATACTTGAGAGGAGTTGCCCCTAGTACGAGAGGACCGGGGTGAACATGCCTCTGGTGTACCTGTCGTTCCGCCAGGAGCGCAGCAGGGTAGCTATGCATGGACGGGATAACCGCTGAAAGCATCTAAGCGGGAAGCCTCCCTCAAGATAAGGTATCTTCGAGTCGTGATAGACCATCACGTTGATAGGCCGGATGTGGAAGTGCGGTAACGCATGGAGCTAACCGGTCCTAATAACTCTGATCATGCTTGATGAATCCCACCATCAATGACAGCTCTGCTGTCTGCGATGTCGGACGATATCAGCCAGATACGCCCTCAAAAGCACACGCCAATATGCCTCGCCGCAAATGCGGTCGGCACAAGGTGCATCGATTAAAAACCGTTTCCGCCTGCTCTATTGCTTGGTGGCCATAGCGTCAGTGACCCACCCGATCCCATCTCGAACTCGGCCGTGAAACCTGACCGCGCCGATGGTACTAACGCTCAAGCGTTGGAAGAGTAGGTCGTCGCCAGGCATTACAGCAGACGGAAACGGAAAACCCATTCACATGTCAGGGCTTATGCCCAAGCGCAAAGGGCCTTCGCGGGCCCTTTTCGTGTCTCTGGGCCTTGTGCCCACAGCAAAGCGCCCTATCTGGGCGACATGATGACGCGGGGTGGAGCAGCCCGGTAGCTCGTCAGGCTCATAACCTGAAGGTCGTAGGTTCAAATCCTACCCCCGCAACCATCATTGACACGCAATTGCCCCGCCTTTGGCGGGGTTTTTGCGTTTTGGGCAAGGCGCATCCGGGGTGGCTCAGGGGCGATCAACTGGCGCTGCCACGCCCAGTTCGGCGCGCGCAGCTTTCACTTCTGCCATCAGGAATTCGGTCCGCTCGCGCGTGCCCATGTAGGGGCCGTGGAGATCGAGCATGCGTGACAACGGGCCTCGACTGGCTGCCGCGATCCTGGGGTGTGCTGTGAATGATGCCTCCGGCGCGAAACCGGCGCGCAGCATCAGCCGGATGCCCAGCATATCGGCATCGCGTTCCATGCGCTTGCGGCTTGCCGATTTGCGGCGGTCCTCGGCGCGCTCCGACGCGGTGTGACCCAGAAATACATGTGCGGCCTCATGCGCGATCACCCAGGCCAGCTCTTCATCCGAAACCAGCAATCGCTCCAACCCGCCTTCGACGACGATGGTCGAGCCTCTTGCTTCTGCATTCACCTTGTCGCGCATGGTCAGAACCGCGTCTCCCGCGCAAATCGACTGCGCAGGCACGGTCAGCTCCAGATTATCGATGCCGCGCCGCAGTGCAAGCTGCAGCGGCGCATTGCCATCGCTACCGCGCAGTGACTGTACAAAGGCAGCGCGGCCGTCTGCGCTCGCGCTCCACGCCGCGCCATTGGCCGCGACAATCTCATCGCCAACGCGAAGTTGCGCCTTGGATGCCGGGCCGCCGGGATATACCGCAACAACGGTGGAGCCGTTTGTGCTCAACCCGAGGGCCTCGACCCATGCCGCCCGAGCCGTTTCGCTGGCGGCGGGATCGGGTGATATCGCAGTGAAGCCGAAATCGCCGTGCTGATGCGGGCAGACCGCGAGATTGGCGGCCATGATCCGCCGGGTAATCGTCTGGACCCGGACCACGCGGGCGAAATAATCGCGCACCTGATCCGCAAGCGGTGGGGCGGCACCGCCCAGCAATAACCCCGCCGCCACGGCGAAGGCAGGTGCGATGGCTTTCGCGCCGGGGCGCAAAGCGCCTAGACCCACCCGGCAAGCTCTCTGCGCAGCAGGGTTTCCAGCATGGCGATTCCGCCGGGCGACGTGTTGAGGCAATCCAGCGCGGCAAAATCGCTTCCGCCTGCTTCCAGAAATGCCTCCCGCCCGCGGATTGCCAGTTCTTCCCGCGTTTCAAGACAGTCCGCCGAAAAGCCGGGAGCAGCAATGACAAGCCGTTTGGTTCCGCGCTGCGCCTCGGCCAGCAAGGTCGCATCGGTGGCGGGTTCCAGCCATTTTGCGCGGCCAAAGCGCGATTGAAAGCTGACCTCGATCCGCAGCGCCGGGTGCTCGGCGACAAGCGCTTCGGCCAGCAGTCTTGCAGTCTTGCGGCATTGGCAGTGATAGGGATCGCCCAGATGCAGCGTCCGTTCCGGCATGCCGTGGACTGGCGCGACATGTCGTCTGCCAGCGCGCGAATATGGGCAGGATCGTCGTAATAGGGCGGCAGGGTGCGGATCGCCGGTTGCCAGCGCATCGCGCTCAGGCTGGTGCCGACGGCATCGATGACGGTCGCCGTGGTCGCACCGGAATATTGCGGATAGAGCGGCGCGATCAAAATGCGTTCGCAGCCTTGCGTCTTCATCGCCTGCAGCACTTCGCTCAGCGCCGGGTTGCCATAGCGCATCCCCCAGCGCACCAGCACGGCGTCACCGAATTGCTGCTGCAGGGCCTCTGCCTGCGCGGCGGTAATCGTCGCCAGCGGCGAGCCTTGCTCGGTCCATACCTGCTGATAGGCATGAGCCGATTTGCGCGGGCGGGTGTTGAGGATGATGAGATTGAGGACCGGCCACCACAGCAGCCGGGGGATTTCCACGACCCGGCGATCCGAAAGAAATTGCTTCAGATAACGCCTGACCGCACCGGGGGTCGGCGCATCGGGCGTGCCAAGATTGACCAGCAACACGCCAATGCGCGGCGGGTTAACAGGGGGATGATCGGCGGGCAGCATCAGCTTTCCTCGGCAGTCAGTGGCAGGGTGTGGGATCTGGTCCCGCCTGCGGAATACAGGGCATTGGCGATGGCCGGAACCACCGCGACCGCGCCCAGCTCACCCGGATCGAACGGTGCGGCATTGCCCTCGATGAACTCGACCTCGATCTCCGGGCAATCGGCAAGCAGCGGCAGGCCCAGCATCCCCAGCCGCGAAACCAGTGGCAGGCCATCGCCATAGGCAGTGGTGCTGCCCGCCGCGATTCCCATGCCGAATATCATTCCGCCTTCGATCTGCTGCCGCGCGATATCGGCATTCACCACCCGGCCGATATCGGCAACGGCGCAAAGCTTGTCGACGCGGATGCCGCGTTCATCGCGCCGCGCGGTCGCCACCACGGCAATCCGGCCTTCACGTGCTTCCGCGCCCTTGCCCAGCATCATGCGATGGCAGGCCAGCCCCTGTCCGCTACCGCCGATACCGCCGTTCCATTCGGCCAGGCTGGCGGCGCGCTGCAGGCAGTTGGCCAGCTTCACATCGTGGCCGAGCAGCGCCATGCGGAACGACATGGGCTCGCGCCCCGATCGCTGCGCCAGCTCATCGATGAAGGTTTCGACCAGAAAACAGCCATAGCCATCGCCATTGCCGCGCATCCGCCCGGTCGGCAGACCGATGGCCACCGGAACATGCTCGATCAGCAGATTGTCGATCGCATAGGGTGGCATTGCCCCGGCCAGCGCCATGGGATCGGCCTGATCCTGCGCCTTGTCTGCCGCTGTGATGGCATCCTTGCCGCCGAACAGCCGCGCGCCGAATTCCTGCGCGGTGGCGGGCATGGCGATGCGCATCTTCAGCGCCACCGGCGTGCCATCCTGCGCGGTGCGGGCGGATAGTACCGCGCGCAGCGGGCAGCGCGGCAGCCCTGCGACATGCTCCTGCCAGCGCGACCAGGTCAGCTGCACCGGATGCCCCAGATCGCGGGCGATCAGGGCCGCTTCGACCGCGTGCTCATGCTCCAGCCGCCGGTCAAAGCTGCCACCGGCGGCGACTGGATAGATCACCACGTCGGCCGCCGAAATTCGCAGCGCCCGCGCCGCCGCGCGCCGGGCAATTTGCTGAGCCTGGCAGCCCAGCCACAGTACCAGCTTGCCGTCCTTGAACCGGGCCGTGGCGCTGGCGGTTTCCAGCGTGGCATGCAGCGCCGGGGCAAGCGAATAGTTGACGGTATGATCAAAGCGAACGCCGCTGAACTGATCGCTATCCCCGATTTCGGCGATCGTGCTGGCGCGGCCTGATTGCAGGGCCCGTTCCAGCCGGGTGTAGAAGCGCCCGCTTTCGGCGCGTGCGCCCACGGCAAAGTGCGGGCTAATCAGCGTCAGCGCGCGTTCCGCCGACCACCAGTCGGTCGCCACCGCCGCCAGCCAGTTGTCGCCCTTTACCAGCTTGCGAAAACCGCTGACCCGCTTGGCCGGAGCGGGATCGAATTCGCCCAGCCTGCTATCGCCGATCGGCCCGTGCCGGATCGCGGCGAACAGCATGCCCGGCAGGCGGATATCGCCAGCGAAGCTCAGGCTGCCGTCAACCTTGGCCGGAAGATCGAGCCGGGGAAAGGCAAGGCGCGCGCCGGGGGGGTATTCCGAAGGGCGTTCCGCAGGCGGGGTTGGCCGCAGCACCGGGGGATCGGGCGGGGTGATTGCGGCTGCCTCCTCGACCAGATCGGCAAAGGACAGGTGCTTGCGATCATGCAGGATGAAGCCATCCTTTGCCTCGCATTCTTCCCAGCTGACGCCCCAGCGCGCAGCCGCGGCCTTGGCCAGCATGGCGCGGGCGCTGGCGGCGGCAATGCGTGCGGGCAGTTCGTGCGCGGCCAGCGTGGTGCCCTCTGCCGTTGCCATCAGCGGTTCGCTTTCGGCAAAGCGCCGCGCCAGCAGTGCATCGGGCGCTTCTGCCAGCCCCGGCATCAGCGGCATCCACAGTGCTGCCCAATGGGCCGCCAGCGGTGCATTGGCATAGGCGCCGCTGATCGGTGCGGGCGCGACGGCCAGCTGCCGCCAGTCTGCACCGAGCTCCATCGCCACGATCTGCGGCAGCAGCGTGGTGACGCCCTGGCCCATTTCCAGATCGGGCACCGCCACGGTTACCACGCCGTCGCGGCCGATCGTCAGCCATGCGTCAAAGGCATATTCGCCGGGGCCTGGGGCAAGCGGCGGCCTGAAACTGCGCGGGGTGAGCGCCCAGGCTATCACCAGCCCGCCTGCCGCTCCGGCTCCGAGCAGGATGTTGCGCCGCGAGAATTGCATGGAGCCTTCCTGAAGCGCCTAGCGCCGGTTGTCCAGCCAGGTCGCGACGCGGCGGGCGATAGTGGCAAAGCCCTGCGCCTGCGGGCCTTCGCCAGCGGCGGGGGGCGTGCCGGCGTCGCTCTGCTGGCGGATCGTCAGGTCAAGCGGAATGCGGCCCAGAAACGCGTGGCCCAGCTCGTTTGCCGCGCTTTCCGCGCCGCCCTGACCAAAGGGATCGCTCACCTCGCCGCAATGCGGGCAGATATAGCCCGACATGTTCTCGATCAGCCCGATCACCGGAACCTGTCCGACTTCGAACAGCTGCATTGCCCGATGCGCGTCGATCAGCGCCAGATCCTGCGGCGTGCTGACGATCACCGCGCCCAGCGGCTTGTGGCGTTGCAGCATGGTCAGCTGCACATCGCCGGTGCCCGGTGGCAGATCGACCACCAGCAGATCGATATCGCCCCAATCGGCGTCGATCAGCTGGCCCAGCGCATTGCCCGCCATTGGCCCGCGCCAGGCGATGGCCTTGCCCGGCTCGATCATCTGCGCCATCGACAGCACCGGAACGCCCCATTGGCTGGGCACCGGCACCAGCTTGTTATCGCGTGCCGAAGGTTTGATGCCTTCATTGCCGAACAGGCGCGGCTGTGACGGGCCGTAGATATCGGCATCAACCAGCCCGACCTTGTGCCCCATGCGCGCCAGCGCCACCGCCAGATTTGCCGATACGGTCGATTTGCCGACCCCGCCCTTGCCGGAACCGACCGCGATGATGCGCGGGCGGGGCGGACCGGCGTCACGCTCTGCCATCATCGCCACGCGCACATCGCGCACATCGGGCTTTTCGGCCAATGCCTCGCGCACGGCCTGTTCCAGCCGTTCGCGCTCGATCTTGTCGAATCCGCTGGCATCCAGCACCACCACCGCAACGCCATTATTGAGCTTCAGCGACTGCAAGCGCTGCTGCGCCAGCGGCGGCAGGGCGGAGCGAAGGGTGTCGGCGGGGTCTTGGGACTTGGTCATATGTACTCTCAATATCTCCGCCGCGCCCTAGGGGCAGGGCCCATTAGCCGCACCATCGAGGCGGCAGAATGGCGAACATATCGAGCGGAAATTTCCGAAGGGAAGGCTGGTTGCCTTTCCAAGGGAATTTTCGTTCGAGATGGAAGCCATTCTGCCGTCCCGAAGGGATTTGGCCAAAATGGCCCATCGCTGTGTCAGGAAGTCTCGAAACATCCACATATTCCTTCGCCTTCCTTCCTTACGCTGAGCCATTTTGACTCAAACCTCGACGGTGCGGCTAATGGGTCCTGCCCCTAGCATCGAAAAAGCGGGGCGAGACACTGTTTTTGTGCGCGGCCCATCCCTATAGATAGGCTTATGAGAGGAATTCGCGAGTTTGGCAGGGGCGTGGCGCTGGCCATGGCCGGAGGCAAGACACCCTGGGGCGACGCTGACGCCGACCCGGATGCTGCGCGCGGCGCGGGCAGTGGCGGAGAGCCTGACAAGAAGCCTGGCGGAGACAATCCCTGGGCACCGCCGGGCAGCGAAGGTCCGCCGCGCCGCTCGGCCAGCATCGAGGATATCTTTCGCCAGCGCGGTGGCGGTGAGGGCAGTGGAGGCGGCGGTTTTCGCGGCCTGCCCCCGCGTCCGGGCGGGAAGAGCTGGACGCCGCTGATCGCCTTTGGCGTTGTGGCGGCCTGGCTGCTGGGCACCTCGTTCCACCAGCTTGGCCAGAACGAACAGGGCATCGTCACCACTTTCGGCAAATATTCGCACACGCTGGGCGCCGGGGTTTCCATGACCGCGCCCTGGCCGCTCCAGAGTGTCGCGGTGCGCGATGTCACCCGGATCAACCAGATCACCATTCCGGAAAACGAAAGCGAGAAACTGATGCTGACCAGCGATCAGGCGCTGGTCGATCTGTCCTATCAGGTGCGCTGGAACGTGAAGGATCTCAAGCAGTTCAGTTTTGAGCTGAACGATCCGATCGCAACCGTGCAAGAAGTTGCCGAAGCGGCGATGCGCGCTTCGGTCGCGGAAGTGCCATTGAACGCGGTGTGGGGCGGTTCGGGCCGCGGCGAATTGCAGGAC
Organism: Novosphingobium sp.; assembly: GCA_044225335.1. GTDB lineage: Bacteria > Pseudomonadota > Alphaproteobacteria > Sphingomonadales > Sphingomonadaceae > Novosphingobium. Next base: position 7,214 of record JBGAIR010000056.1, read on the forward strand.
AATGTCCGGCGGCGGATGCAGGCCGTGCTCGATGCCTATCGTTCGGGCGTGCAGGTGCTGGGCGTCGAAATCAAGAAGGCCGATCCCCCGGCAAAGGTTGCTGACGCTTTTCAGAAAGTGAACGCCGCGCAGCAGGATGCGCAGCGCGATCAGGCCAATGCCGAAGCCTGGGCGCAGCAGAAAGTTGCCATCGCACAGGGCGAGGCTGCCGCCTTTGACAAGGTTTATGATCAGTACAAGCTGGCCCCCGAAGTCACCCGGCGGCGGCTCTATTATGAAACCATGGAACGTGTGCTGTCGAACAACGACAAGGTGGTGGTCGAAACCAATGGGGTGACCCCCTATCTGCCGCTGCCCGCGATACGGCGCAAGCCGCAGGTAGAGGTGGAAAGCGCCCCGCGCGCGGGAGGCGGCCAATGAGCTTCACCGATCTGCTGCGCCAGAATCGTTCCGCGTTGCTGGCGCTGGGGGCATTGGCCGTCGCCGCCTTGTCCAGCGTGGTGTTCGTCCCTGAAACGCAGCAAGTGGTCGTGATCCGGTTGGGTGAGCCGGTACGGGTGATCAACCGCTTCCGGCCCGGCACCGATTTTGGCCATACCGGGGCGGGGGTTTCGTTCCGCATCCCCTTCCTTGAACAGCTGGTCTGGGTCGACAAGACGCTGCTGTCGCTGCCGATGGATCGGCAGCTGGTGCTGTCCACCGATCAGCTGCGGCTGGAAGTGGATGCCTATGCCAGGTTCCGGATCATCGATCCGGTCAAGATGGCCCGCACCGCAGGCAGTGCAGACAAGGTAATGGTGCAGTTGCAGCCGATCTTCAGCTCGGTGCTGCGTCAGGAACTGGGCAAGCGCACCTTTCAGTCGCTGCTGACAGCGGAGCGCGGGGTTGCCATGGCCCGGATCAAGGAAGGGCTGGATCAGCAGGCCCGGGCCTATGGCGCGCAGGTGATCGATGTGCGGATCAAGAGCGCGGATCTGCCCGCCGGGGCGCTGGAAAGCACCTTCGCCAAGATGCAGGCCGCGCGTGAGCAGGAAGCCACCACCATCCGCGCCGTGGGCCAGCGCAACGCCAATATCCGAATGGCCGAGGCCGAAGCACGGGCGGCGCAGATCTATGCCGAAAGCTTTGGCAAGGATCCGGGGTTCTATGATTTCTACCGCGCGATGAAGAGTTATGACGCGACCTTTGCCAACAACTCCAACAAGGGCGACAGCACGATCATCCTGTCACCCGACAATGAGTATCTGAAGCAGTTCAAAGGCAAATGAGCGTTCAAATCCGGTTCAGGCAAAAAGGCGTGAATCGGAAGCGGGGATTGCACAAAGGCGCGGTGATGCGCCGGAAGATGAACAAGAGGAACTGAGACACGTGCGATATGCCTATGGAGTGACCGCCGCGCTGCTGCTGGGTGGCAGCGCCCTTTCGCTTGTCACCGGACTTCCTGCTGGCGCTCAGGTGGCCCAGAACGATGCGCAGCAAATGCAATCGGTGGTGCCGCGCGCGGGCGCACCCGCCAGCTTTGCCGATCTCACCCAGCAACTGCAACCCGCCGTGGTCAACATCGCCACAAGGCAAAAGGTGCAGGTGCAGAATGCCAATCCCTTTGCCGGAACGCCGTTTGAAGGCATGTTTGGCGGCGGTCAGGGTGGCGGCGGCACGCGCGAAGCGCAGTCGCTGGGTTCGGGCTTTGTGGTTTCGTCCGATGGCTATGTGGTGACCAACAATCACGTGATTTCTGCCGAAGGACAGGGTCAGGTCGAATCGATTACCGTTACCATGGCCGATGGCACCGAATATCCGGCGAAGCTGGTCGGGCGCGATGCGCCGTCAGATCTGGCGGTGCTGAAAATCTCGGCCGGGAAGCCGCTGCCCTTCGTCAAGTTCGGCGATTCACGCAGTGCGCGGGTGGGCGATTGGGTGATTGCCATCGGCAATCCCTTTGGCCTTGGCGGTACGGTGACCTCGGGCATCGTCTCGGCGGTCTATCGCAATACCGGTTCGGGCAGCGCCTATGATCGCTATCTGCAGACCGATGCCTCGATCAATCGCGGCAATTCGGGCGGGCCGATGTTCGACATGAAGGGGCAGGTGATCGGCATCAACAATGCGATCTTCTCTCCCACCGGGGGCAGCGTTGGCATCGGTTTCGCCATTCCGGCGGAAACCGCATCGCCGATCGTCGACAAGCTGATCAAGGGCCAGTCAATCGATCGTGGCTATCTGGGCGTAACCATCGCCCCGGTGACCGAAGATGTCGCCGATTCGCTGGGCCTGCCGCATAACCGCGGCGAACTGGTGCAGACCTTGCAGCCCGGTCAGGCTGCTGCTGCTGCCGGTATTCAGCCCGGTGACGTGGTGCTGAAGGTCGATAGCAAGGATGTCAGCCCGGAACAGACGCTGTCCTACATCGTCGCCAATACCGCACCGGGCAAGCGCATCCCGATCGAACTGATGCGCAATGGCCAGCGCTTGACCGTGACGGCCACCGTCGGCAAACGACCCAGCGATGATGAGCTGGCGGCGCAAAGCTTCAATCCCAATGCGCCGGGCCGCGATGATCAATACAACAATCCCCAGCCCAAGGGCGAAGGACTGGTCGAGCGGACGCTGGGCCTGTCGACCCTGCCGATGAACCCGCAGATCGCGCGCCAGCTTGGCGTGCCTGACAATACCGGCGGCGTAGTGGTGGCGATGGTCGATGATTCCTCCGACGCGGCGGCCAAAGGCTTGCAGCGCGGTGATATCGTGCTGTCGGCCAATTATCGCGATGTGAAGAGCGTAGGGGAGCTCGAACAGATCCTGCGCACCGCCAAGACCGATGGCCGCAATGCGGTGCTGCTGCGCGTGCAGCGGCGCGGCCAGCCGCCCGCCTATGTGCCGGTGCGGCTGCGCTAAGCTGACCAGCACTGCCTGTTAAGGAAAGGGCCACCCGATCGGGTGGCCCTTTTCGTATCAGGCTGCCAGCCGGGCCAGCACCGCCCGTGCCAATCGCGCACCGAAATCGGCATCCGCCAGCGGATAGAGATAGGGCTCGATCAATTCCGCCTCGATCACCGCCAGCTGGCCTGACGGCAGGCGCACCATATCGATCCGGGCATAGAGCGACGGCTGGGCAAAGGGCAGCAGCGCCATGATCGCCGCCGCCGCGGCAATGTCGTCCGGCCGTGCCGCCACCGGCACCTCGATCCCGCCGTAGAGCGATTGAATTCGGTATTCGCCCGGCACCGCCTGCTTGATCAGCGCGTGGCTGAAGGCGCCATCCACGAAGATGAAGCTGTGCTCGCCCTCTTCGGCAATGGCGGGCAAAAAGGGCTGGATCATCCCGGCTTGCCCAAGCTGCCAATCAGCAGGCGGCGGCGTGCTGCGGGTAAAGCTGTCCTGCCCGATCGCCCCGGCACCGACCCGGCGCTTCACCACCAGCCGCTCGCAGCCGAAATGATCGAATGCCTGAACGATGTCGGCGGCATTCGGATTATCGGGCCACAGTGTCGGGATCGAGGGTGCGCCGCGCTGCTCCAGTTCCTGCAGATAGAGCTTGTCGGCATTCCAGCGCACCACCTCGGCCGGATTGCAGACGATTACCCCGGCAGCCTCCAGCGCTGCCAGTCGCTCCAGAAACTCTGCCTTGTGCTCGGTATAATCCCAGGCGGTGCCGAGCAGCGCCAGATCGAAGCCGCGCAGCTGCTCCAGCGGTGCGCGCCAGTCTATATCAACCACTTCGGCTGCCAGACCCTGCGCTCCGCATTGCGCCAGCCCGTCACGAAGAGCGGCGATCTGGTAATCATGCTCAAAGGCATCGGTCCGGCGATCGGGCGAACCGGGCAGCGTGGTCGAGCAGGCGAGAAAGGCGATTTTGGCAGTCATCGCCGCGCCTTAGCGGTCCTGCTTCGGCGCGGCAATCTGATGCCGCCTCAGCGCGGCAGTTCGCTGGCTCCCATCAGCATTTCGTCCACCGCGCGCGCGGCCTGACGGCCCTCGCGGATCGCCCAGACCACCAGGCTCTGCCCGCGCCGCATGTCGCCGCAGGCAAAGATCTGCGGATCGCTGGTGCGGTAATCGCTGACATTGGCGGCGACATTGCCGCGCGGATCGAGCGACACGCCGGCCTGATCGAGCAGGCCCTGCTTCTTGGGGCCGACGAAGCCCATCGCCAGCAGCACCAGATCGGCCTTGAGGGTAAAGGTGCTGCCCTCCACTTCCTGCATCCGGCCATCGACCCATTCCACCCGCACGCATTCCAGCCCGGTGACATCATTGTCACCCAGCACGCGCTTGGCGAGAATGGCCCAGTCGCGCTCGCAGCCTTCGTCATGGCTGGTCGAGGTGCGCAGCTTCAGCGGCCAGTTGGGCCAGGTCAGCGCCTTGTCTTCCTTTTCGGGTGGCTTGGGCATGATCTCGATCTGGGTGACGCTGGCGGCGCCCTGCCGGTTCGAGGTGCCGACGCAGTCCGATCCGGTATCGCCGCCACCGATCACGATCACATGTTTGCCGGTTGCAGTCAGCGATCCGCGCGGCGCGGCGCGCAGTTCGTCATCACCGGCATTGCGCTTGTTCTGCTGGGTCAGGAATTCCATCGCCAGCCGAACGCCCGGCAGCTCCGCCCCCGGGATGTCCAGCCGCCGCGCATCCTCGGCACCGCCCGACAGCACGATGGCATCGAAATTTTCCTTCAGCGAAGCGACCGAAACGCTCACGCCGATCTCGGTGGAGGTGCGGAATTCCACGCCTTCGGCTTCCATCTGCGAAGCCCGGCGATTGATCAGGTGCTTTTCCAGCTTGAAATCGGGAATGCCATAGCGAAGCAGCCCGCCCACCCGATCATTCTTTTCAAACACGGTCACGCTGTGCCCGGCGCGGGCCAGCTGCTGGGCGCAGGCCAGCCCGGCCGGACCGGAGCCAACCACGGCGACCGTCTTGCCGGTGCGGCTGGTCGGAACCTGCGGTGCTATCCAGCCCTGTTCCCAGCCCTTGTCGACAATCGCGCATTCGATCGATTTGATCGTCACCGGCTGATCGATGATATTCAGCGTGCAGCTCGCCTCGCAGGGGGCGGGGCAGATGCGGCCGGTGAATTCAGGGAAATTGTTGGTCGAATGCAGCACATCCAGCGCGGCCTGCCAATTGCCCTCATAGGTCAGATGGTTCCAGTCCGGGATGATGTTGTTCACCGGACAGCCATTGTGACAATAGGGAATGCCGCAATTCATACAGCGCGAGGCCTGCGCCCGCAGCGCCGGCTCTTCATGCGCGATCACGAATTCCTTGTAGTGGCCCAGCCGCTGCTTGGGATCGCCATAGGTGCGATCCTGGCGGTCGATTTCGAGAAAGCCGGTTTCCTTGCCCATCTTGCGTCAGTCCCGTCTATTCTGCGGCTACCGAAGCGGCTTCCTGCCGCTCGGCCTCGATTTGCTTCAATGCCTTGGCGTAATCGCGCGGCATCACCTTGACGAAGGCCTTCACCGTTCCGGCCCAATCATCCAGCAGGGCGCGGGCGCGCTTGCTGCCGGTGTGGAGATGATGCCGTTCCAGCAGCACACGCAGCCGTTCCGCATCATGGCGCAGCATGTCGCCCATGCCGGGATCGCTGGCGCTGACCCCGCGCTGTTGCGGGCGGCCGCTGCCATCTTCCTCGTCACGCTCTGCCGAAATCGGCAGCAGATCGACCTGCGCCTGGTTACACAGCGGCGCAAATGTGCCATCGGGATCATAGACATAGGCGACCCCGCCAGACATGCCCGCGGCAAAATTGCGCCCGGTCTTGCCCAGCACGGCAACGACGCCGCCGGTCATATATTCGCAGCCATGATCGCCGCAGCCTTCGACCACCGCCACCGCGCCCGAATTGCGCACGGCAAAGCGTTCCCCGGCGACACCGCCCAAAAAGGCTTCCCCGGAAATCGCGCCATAGAGCACGGTGTTGCCAACGATGATGTTCTCGGTCGGCTCACGGTCAACATGGGCAGGCTGGCGCACGATCACCCGGCCGCCTGACAGGCCCTTGCCAACATAGTCATTGGCATCGCCGGTCAGGTCCAGCGTGACGCCATGCGCCAACCACGCGCCAAAGCTTTGCCCGGCCACCCCGGTCAGGGTGATATGGATGGTATTGTCGGGCAGGCCGGCATGGCCATAGCGCCGCGCCACTTCACCCGAAAGCATGGCGCCAACGGTGCGGTTGACGTTGATCACCTTGCGTTCGATCCGCACCGGTTCGCGCTTTTCCAGCGCAGGTGCGGCGGCCGCGATCAGATCCTTGTCCAGCGCCTTGTCCAGCCCGTGATCCTGTGTGCCCGACCAGCCCAGCGAGGGGCTGTCGCCCAGCGGAGCCTGATAGAGAATGCGCGACAGATCGATGCCATGCGCCTTCCAGTGATCCACCGCCGGACGGGCATCGAGCCGGTCAACCCGCCCGACCATTTCGGCGATGGTGCGAAAGCCCATGTCGGCCATGATCGCGCGCAGTTCCTCGGCGACGAAGAAGAAGTAATTGATCACATGCTCGGGCTGGCCGGTGAAGCGCGCGCGCAGCACCGGGTCCTGGGTGGCGACGCCCACCGGACAGGTATTGAGGTGGCATTTGCGCATCATGATGCAGCCGGCCGCGATCAGCGGCGCGGTGGCAAAGCCGAACTCATCGGCACCAAGCAGCGCAGCCACGGCCACATCGCGCCCGGTACGCAGCCCGCCATCGGCCTGCACCGCCACGCGGCTGCGCAGATTGTTGAGCAGCAGCGTCTGCTGGGTTTCGGCCAGGCCGATTTCCCAGGGCGATCCGGCATGGGTCAGGCTGGTCAGCGGCGAAGCGCCGGTGCCGCCCTCATAGCCGGAAATGGTGATGTGATCGGCGCGGGCCTTGGAAACGCCGGCGGCAACCGTGCCGACGCCCACTTCGGACACCAGCTTCACCGATACCCGCGCCGCGGGGTTCACATTCTTCAGATCATGGATCAGCTGGGCGATGTCCTCGATCGAATAGATGTCATGATGCGGCGGCGGGGAAATCAGGCCAACGCCGGGGGTGGAATGACGGGTGGCGCCAATGGTCTTGTCCACCTTGTCACCGGGCAGCTGCCCGCCTTCGCCGGGCTTTGCGCCCTGCGCCATCTTGATCTGGATATCGTCGGCATTGACGAGATATTCGGTGGTGACGCCAAAGCGGCCGCTGGCCACCTGCTTGATGGCCGAACGCATGGTGTCGCCATTGGCCAGCGGCTTGAACCGCCTGGGGTCTTCGCCGCCTTCGCCGGTGTTCGATTTGCCGCCGATCCGGTTCATTGCCAGTGCCAGCGTGGTATGTGCTTCCCAGCTGATCGAGCCATAGCTCATCGCCCCGGTGGCGAAGCGCTTGACGATCTCGCTGGCGGGTTCAACCTCGGAAATGTCGAGCGGCTTGTCCGCCTTCTTCAGTTCGATCAGCCCGCGAATGGTCAGCTTGCGGCGCGACTGGTCGTTGATGGTTTGGGCGAATTCCTGATATTTCGCGGGAATATTGCCGCGCACCGCATGTTGCAGCGCGGCGATGTTTTCCGCTGTCCAGGCATGTTCCTCGCCGCGCAGGCGCAGGCCATACATGCCGCCCACGTCCAGCATGTTGCGATAGATCGGATTGTCACCCCAGGCGGCGGCATGGCGGCGGACGGTTTCTTCCGCCACTTCGCCCAGCCCCACGCCCTCGATCGTGGTGGCGGTGCCGGTGAAATATTTGTCGACAAAGGCGGACGACAGGCCGACCGCGTCGAAGATCTGCGCGCCGCAATAGGATTGATAGGTGGAGATGCCCATCTTGGACATCACCTTGAGGATGCCCTTGCCCACCGCCTTGATATAGTTCTTCTGCACCGCCTTGGCATCGAGCGGCAACGCCTTGCGGACGCGGATTTCCTCCAGCGTTTCAAAGGCCAGATAGGGGTTGATCGCCTCGGCACCGTAACCCGCCAGCACGCAGAAGTGATGCACTTCGCGGGCTTCGCCGGTTTCCACCACCAGCCCGGTCTGCATCCGCAGGCCCTGCCGGACCAGATGGTGATGCACCGCCGCCGTTGCCAGCAGCGCCGGCATGGCGATCCGGTCCGCGCTCTGCGCGCGGTCGGACAGGATCAGGATATTCTTGTCCTGCAGCACCGCCTCGGTAGCAGCCCAGCACATTTCCTTGATCGCCATTTCCAGCCCGGCGGCACCGCTGGCGGCATCCCAGGTGATGTCGACGGTTTCGGTGCGGAAGGCTCCGTCCAGCGCCGCTTCGACCGAGCGGATCTTGGCGATATCTTCATTGGTCAGGATCGGCTGGTCCACTTCCAGCCGCTTGTGTGTGCCGGCATCATGGCCCAGCAGATTGGGGCGCGGCCCGATCATGCTGACCAGGCTCATCACCAGTTCTTCGCGGATCGGATCGATCGGCGGATTGGTGACCTGCGCGAAGTTCTGCTTGAAATAATCATAGAGCAGGCGCGAACGGCTGGAGAGCACCGCAATCGGCGTATCGGTGCCCATCGAACCGATCGGGTCTTCACCATTGGCGGCCATCGGCTCCAGGAACTTGCCGATATCTTCCTGCGAATAGCCAAAGCTCTGCTGGCGATCGAGCAGGCTGGTGGTTTCAACCGGCAGCGCCGCCAGTTCCGGTTCCACCACTTCCAGATCTTTCAGCTTGTACTGCGCGGCTTCCAGCCATTCTTCGTATGGTTCTTCACCGGCCAGCTGGGCCTTCAGCTCTTCATCCTCGATGATCCGGCCCTGATCGAAATCGATCAGCAGCATGCGGCCCGGCTGCAGCCGCCACTTGCGGACGATATTGTCTTCCTTGATCGGCAGCACGCCGCTTTCCGAAGCCATCACCACCAGATCATCATCGGTTACGCAGAAGCGAGCGGGGCGTAGCCCGTTGCGATCCAGCGTTGCGCCGATCTGGCGGCCATCGGTAAAGGCAACGGCGGCGGGGCCGTCCCACGGCTCCATCAGCG
>JBGAIR010000057.1:0-15510 GCA_044225335.1 Novosphingobium sp.
CACCATGCTGCGATCAATCCGGCTGAGCGGGGTCCATTCCTTTTCGAAACCATTGGGATCGAGGATCATGGTCAGCGTGACCGGCACCGGCACATATTTGAACAGCACCGTCATGCCGACGCTGATCGCCAGAAACCAGACAATCAGCCTGCCAAGCCACCAGCCCAATCGATAGACGAAGCCGCTTTCGTTGCTGGGCCGTGAGGGCGAGAGGAACCGGAACATTATCGCTGATTAGCCAAGGCCACGGGCGCTGGGAAGCAGCTAAAAGCTCTGGCTCGCACCAGCCACATCGCGCGCTGCGCCATTGGTGGCAGGCGAAACGGGCTTGGCCGGTTCCAGCAAGGCGGCGGTTTCGATCCGGTCCAGCGCTTGCTGCGTGGCGGCATAGCTGCGCGTGTCAGCGATCCAGCGCGCGGCAGAGCCGCTGTCCGGCATCCGCGCGATTTCGTCTGCTGCCCGTTCGAACTGGCCGCTGTTCAGCAGCAGCTTGGCGCGTTCGATCCGGTCACGCGGGTTGGTGGATTGCGCGGCGTCGCTGCGGATCACGAACAGGCCAGAGAGTTCGCGCTGCACCCTGGCCCAGCCACCTTCCGTTTTTGCTGCCCCGGTCAGGCTGGGGGTCAGCGCGTCGAGTTGCGCGGCGAGTTGATCAAGCGTCAGCGGGCGCTTCGACGCCTCGACAATTGTGGTCACGGCATTGGGCTGACTATCGGCGAACCGCAGCTTCAGCTGATCAGTCAGGTAGCCAAGCGCCGCGCCCCGCTCCACCGCGCGGCGCACCGCCAGAGCGATCAGCAATCCTTCGGCGCGGGCGGTATTGCCCTCGGCCACAGCGGCTTGCGCGTCCATTCGGGAAAAGCGCTGTTCAAGCGCGGCGACACGCTGATCGACTGAGCCGTTCGCCGATGTCGCATCCGTCTTAGCGGCCTCGCTGGCGGCGGCCGCTGGGGTTGGCGCTGTCGCCGAAGCAGTTGGTGCAGTCAATGCCGCTTGCGGGGCAGCGCGCTCGGCCGGTTTTTCGGCTGAAATCAGTGCGGGATCGAGTTTGATCCGGCCCTGGCTGACCAGCCATCCGGCCAGCGCCCCGCCGCCCAGAAACCCGAGCAGGGTAAGAGCCAGAACCACGCGCATCGAAACGCCGGAACGCGGCAGGGCAATGCTTGCCTGCGATGTGTTGTAATAGTCTTCCGGCATTGCGGCCCTTGCTAGTTGGCGGAGCGATCCCCGGGGGCCGGTTCTTGGCACATCTGCCGCGCCAAGGCCAGCAATGCCTTGTCATCAGGATTGGCCGCTATCGCGATTTCGCCCCAACCCTGGCCTGCGGCGGCACCGATGCGGCCGGACAGGGCGACCAGCCGCAAGCGCGCCCGGTGGATGCCATGCGCCACGCATTGCGCCGCCAGATGCCGCGCCGCCTCACCCGAATGCAGAGCGATCACCGCCCCGCTGCGCAGCAGTTCGGCCATTTCCGGCGGAAAGGGGGCGGGGGTGCTGGCATAGACCACGCGGTCGGTGATCGAGGTGTCTGGTGGCGGAACCAGCGAAATGCGCTCCTCCCCGCCCAGCCGCAGCAGGCGGCGGTGGGCCGGATCGAGCATGCCAAGCAGTGCCTGCATTCCGCCCTGTCCGCAGCCCGCCAGCGTCAGCCCCGCAGCGCGAACCGCCTGTGCGGTGGTTTCGCCCACGGCATAGGCGGGCAGCGCGCGATAATCGGCAAGCGCTGCTCCGGCATGGCGCAGGGCATTGGCACTGCCGATCAGCAATGCATCGAATTGTGATGCAGAGGGCGCGTCCCAGCGGCGCGGCGAAATGGTGAACAAGGGAAAGCCAAGCGCCTCCAGCCCCAAAGCCTGCCCCGCCGCAACGGTTGCGGCGCAGCCGGGTTCAGGCCGGATGACGATCAGCGGCGTCAAGTGCCGCCGGGTCCCGCAAATTGGACGCGCACCGCATGGCCGGCTCGGGTCAGCAGATCCGCGGCGAGGCGGGCGGGGGCGGCCAGATCGTCGGCAGGGAAACGGATAGCACTATCAACCCGCTCCGCCCCATCCGGGCTGAAGATCGCGGCGTGCATTTCCAGATCGCCTTCGCTGGCGCTTGTGAGCACCGCAATCGGGCTATGACAATTGCCGCCCAGCGCTGCCAGCAAAGCGCGCTCGGCCATGGCGCTGGCGCGGCTGGGGGCGTGATCGATAGCGGCAAGCGCGGTCCGTGTGGCCGGATCATCGCTGCGGCATTCGATTGCGATAGCGCCCTGTGCCGGGGCCGGCAGCCATTCCGATGCTGGCAGCGGCGCTCCCGCATCGCTTTGTCCCAGACGATTGAGACCAGCGGCAGCCAGCAATGTGGCATCGGCTTCGCCCGCGGCAAGTTTGCCAAGCCGGGTGGCAACATTGCCGCGAAAGGAAACGATCTGGCAATCGGGGCGCAGGTTGAGCATTTGCGCGGCGCGACGCGGGGCGCTGGTGCCAATCCGCGCACCGGGAGGGAGATCGGCAATGCTGGCCGCACCGACCAGCATATCGCGAACATCCTCTCGCGGCAGGATAGCAGCGATGGTGATCGCGGTGGGCCGGATCGTTTCCACATCCTTCAGCGAATGCACGGCAAAATCGATTTCGCCTGCCAGCAGCCAGGCATCCAGTTCCTTGGTCCACAGCGCCTTGCCGCCGATTTCCGCCAGCGGGCGGTCAAGAATCCTGTCGCCACTGGCAGTGACGGGCACGATCTCCACCGTCAGCCCGGGATGGGCTGCGATCAGACGGTCACGCGCTTCCTGCGCCTGAGCCAATGCCAGCGGCGATTGGCGAGTGCCCAGCCGAAGCGGGCGGTCAGGCAGCGGGGGCATTTCGGATGCAAAGCTGTTCATGCGCCGCTTGTCCTATTCGCCATTCTCTTTAAGGGGAAGTGGGAATGGGCATCGTTCTCGGCATCGAAAGCTCCTGCGACGAGACTGCAGCCGCGCTGGTGACCAGCGACCGGCGTATTCTGGCGCAGCACATTGCCTCGCAGGATGAGGCGCATCGCCCCTATGGCGGTGTCGTGCCGGAAATCGCCGCCCGCGCCCATGTTGAACGCCTGGCGCCGATGATCGAAGCGGTGCTGGCCGATGCCGGAATGCAGCTGGGCGATGTCGATGCGATTGCCGCCACCGCCGGGCCCGGTCTGATCGGCGGAGTGATGGTTGGCCTTGTCACGGCCAAGGCATTGGCGATGGCCGGGGACAAGCCGCTGATCGCGGTCAATCATCTGGAAGGCCACGCGCTCAGCCCGCGGCTGGCCGACGCCGCCCTGCAATTTCCCTATCTGCTGTTGCTGGTTTCGGGCGGGCATTGCCAGATATTGTTGGTGCAGGGGGCTGGCCGCTATCACCGACTAGCAACCACCATCGATGATGCGCTGGGCGAAGCCTTTGACAAGACCGCCAAGATACTCGGCCTCGGCTATCCCGGCGGCCCGGCAGTCGAACGGCTGGCGGCGGAGGGCGATCCCAGGGCGGTGCCTTTGCCCCGGCCACTGGTGGGCAGCGGAGAAGTGCATTTTTCCTTCGCCGGACTGAAGAGCGCGGTGCTCCGTGCCAAGGAATCCGGGCTTCATTCGGATGCCGATCTGGCTGCGTCTTTTCAGCAGGCTGCGCTTGATTGCGTGGTGGACCGCACCCGGCTGGCTTTGGCCGCGGCGGCATCCCATGGGCCGACGGCGCTGGTGGTTGCAGGTGGTGTCGCCGCCAACAAGGCGGTGCGCGCCGCGCTGGAAGCATTGGCCGCGCAGCACGGCCTGCCCTTCGTTGCCCCGCCGCTGACGCTGTGTACTGACAACGCAGCGATGATCGCCTGGGCCGGGCAGGAACGGCTGGCCATTGATCGCCATTTCGCTGGCGATCCGCTTGATTTCGTGGCCCGGCCGCGTTGGCCGCTCGATCCCGATGCCGCCCCGGTGCGGGGCGCGGGGGCCAAGGCATGAGCGGCGCGCGGATTGGCATTATCGGCGCGGGTGCATGGGGCACGGCGCTGGCGCAGGCGCTGGCCAGCGATGGCAGTGATGTGGTGCTGTGGGCGCGCGAGACAGAGCTGGTCGCCGCAATAAATCAGCAGCACCGCAATCCCCTGTTCCTGCCGTCGGCGCAGCTTTCACCGCAGGTCCATGCAACTGGCGCTCTTGCCGATCTGGCCGCGCTGCCGGTGCTGTTGCTGGTCACCCCTGCCCAGCACGTTGCCCGGATGCTGGCCGATCTGCCCGACGGGCCGCGCGATCTAGTGCTATGCGCGAAGGGGATCGAGGCGGGCAGCGGGCGGTTGATGGCTGACGTCGCCGCACAGGCCGCGCCGCAGGCTCAGCTGGCGGTGCTGTCTGGCCCCACTTTCGCGCATGAGGTTGCCGCTGGACTGCCAACAGCGGTGACGCTGGCCTGCAGTGGCGGTGAGGTGCAGTGGCAGCGGCTTGCTCCGGTGATTTCACGCCCGGCGCTACGGCCTTACTATTCCGATGATCTGATCGGTGCCGAAATCGGCGGCGCGGTGAAGAATGTGCTCGCCATCGCTTGCGGTGTGGTTGACGGGCTGGGGCTGGGGCAGAATGCCCGCGCAGCGCTGATCGCGCGCGGTTATGCGGAGATGCTGCGTTTCGGCATGTCACGAGGTGCGCGGGCGGAAACGCTATCGGGCCTGTGCGGGCTGGGCGATCTGGTGCTGACCTGCTCTTCCACCTCCAGCCGCAATTTCTCGCTGGGCAAGGCGCTGGGCGAGGGGATGAGCGCGGCCGAGGCCCTGGCCGGCAAGAACAGCGTGGCGGAAGGTGCGCATACCGCGCCGGTGCTGCGCGATCTGGCCCAGCGCGAAGGTGTGGCGATGCCAATCGTTGAAGCGGTGTGCCGCTTGCTGGCGAGCGAAGCACCGGCGCGGGCAGTGGTGGCCGATCTGTTGGCGCGTCCGCTCAAGGCGGAGCTGGGCGAGGGCTCATGAGCGAATCCGCGCAACAGGATATTCAGGCGCTGGCCAAGGGCGGGCGCACCAATATTCTGGGCTTCCTGCTGCGATTGGGCGGCACCGCGCCGTTCCTGTTCATTGCCGCCCGCCTATATGGCAAGGTGCCTCTGGGCCGCTTCGCCGCCGCGCTGGTGATGATCGAACTCGCGGGGCAGCTGTGCACGCTGGGGCAAAAACGCGGACTGGCGCAGCGGCTTTCCGAAGATGGCGATCATCCCGCCAACACCGTTGCCGATGCCATGCTGCTCAGCGGCACGATTGCGATTGCGGTGGGTGCACTGTTCTGGTTCCTGCCGGGGATACTCTTTCCCAATGGCAACTATACGCTGGCCGACCGTCTGCTGGTGCTTTCGATCCTGCCCGCAACGCTCACCGATGTGGCACTGTCGGCGCTGGCCTATCGCTATGATGTGGCCACTTCGGTGCGCAGCCGCGCGGTGGTCGAGCCGTGGACGCGTTCGCTGGCGGCAGTCGCGCTGTTCTATATCGATCCGTCCAGCGGGCTGGCGCTGGCCTATATCCTTTCGATCTGGACCGCCGCGCTGGCGGCGCTGTGGCCGCTCTATCGATCATATGGCTTGCCTCGCCAGTGGCATCCGCATCCGCTGCGGATCTGGCGGCTGGGGATGAACAATCTGCCGCTGGCGCTGGCCGACGCGGTGGAATGGGGCACGCGCAAGCTGGATATCTTCGTGCTGCGCTTCTTCGTCGGCGAAGGGGCGCTGGGCGTCTATTATTTCGCGCAGCAGGTGGCGACACTGCCGCAGAAGCTCAAAACCAGTTTTGAACCGATCCTTGGCCCGGTGATCACGCGCAATCTGCGCGAAGGCAATCTGGGTGCGATCGCCAAGCAGGTCCGGCAGGTCGGCTTCTGGGTGATGGCAGCGCAGGCGGGCATCGCGCTGGCGCTGACGATTCCGGGCGAAGCGGTGATGGGCCTGGGTGGGCGCGATTTTGTCGGCGGCACGGGTGCGCTGGCGTTTCTGCTGGCGGCCGAGGTGGTGGCGAGCACCGCCGTCGTGAGCGAGGCGGCGCTGGTCTATGTCCAGCGGTTCCGCAATCTGCTGGTTTCGCTGGCAACCATCGCGCTGCAGGCGGTGTTGACGGTTTCCGGGATCCTCTGGGTTGAAAGCATGCAGCTCAACCAGAATTTCGATACCGCAGCTGCGGCAGCGGCGCTGATGATCGCATTGGGCACGGCATCGCTGGTCAAGGCATGGATGCTGGGCCGCTATTTGCAGGCCGGGGTCAACACCTGGCGCTGGGCACTGGTCTGGGCGGTCATTCCTGCAGCGCTGACCGGATGGGCCGCAACCCGGTTTCTGCCGCCCTGGGCGGAACTGGCATTCGGGATCCCGGCAATTCTGGCGGTCTATTGCTGGATCATCTGGCACAGTGGCTTCGGTCCTGAAGACCGTGTGCTGTTCCGCAAGAATGTTGCCAGCGACAGCACAGTGACCGGGGAAGCTGCGGCGTGAGGGCCTATCCGTTCATGCTGGCAATGGCTGGCGCGATCACCGTCAGCGTGCTGGCATTCGCCAGCGACACTGCGCACGGCCCTGCCTTGATCGGCACGCTGGAAGCCCGCACGCAAGCTGCGCTGGATGCGGCTGGCGGTTCGTCAATTCAGGCGCATTTCACCGACAGGCATGGCTGGTTGACGCGCCATCCGGTGCTTTCGGGCGGCGATCAGATGGATGCAGCAGCGCGGCTGCGCGCGGCCTCGGCGGTGGCGGCGGTGCCAGGTATCGGCGGCGTGCACTGGCGGACTGGCCCTGCGCACGCAGCGGCCATGCCTGAAAGCCATGATTGCCAAAAGGATGTCGACGCCATCCTGAAAAGCCGCAGTATCCGTTTTGCCGATGCCAGCGCCGCGATTGACGCCTCCAGCGAGGAATTGCTGGATGAAGTTGCCGCCGCGCTGCGCCCTTGTGCGGGCAGCGTGATTGCGATCACCGGCCATACCGATGCGCGCGGGGCAGAGGATGCCAATGTCGCCCTGTCGCTGGCGCGTGCCGATGCGGTTCGTGCGGCGCTGATCAAGCGCGGCATTGCTGCCAGCGCGCTCCGCGCACGCGGAATGGGGTCAGCGCGGCCCTTGCCCGATCTCGACGCCAGCGACGCCGCCAATCGCCGCATTGAATTTTCGGTTGTCACGCGCGCCCTGTTGCGGCCGACTCCCATCGACACGCCGGGTGCGGGATAGGACTGGAATCTGCCATGCCATTGTGGCTTGAATTGCTGCTGATGATGTTGCTCACCTATGCGCTGGGGCTGGGCCTGGGCTGGATGCTATGGGGCCGGGGTGGCGCATCGAATGAAGGGCCAAGGAAATGATCGATATCGTGACTGCAAACTGGCTGGCCTTTGCGCTGGCGCTGGCCATTGGGCTGGCGGTGGGCTGGTGGTTGTTCGGACGGGCCAGCGGCACCCGCACGCGCAGCTATCGCCCGGATGTGCTGGATGAAGGCGCGGCGCCCGCACAGCGCAATCAGGCACTGATCGATGCAGCACCCGCTGCGCAGATCGTGCCTGCTCCGGCGTCAGACATGATGGCCGGGCTGGGCGAAGTGATCGCCGTGGGCGCGCAGGATCTGGTCGAAGAAAGCGAAGCCGTCGCTGCTCCTTCTTCCTCTGCGCCTGCTTCTCCAGCACCGGCTTCGGGCGATGATCTCTCGCGGATCAAGGGGCTGGGGCCAAAGCTGCAAGCATTGCTGCCAACGCTGGGCATTTCCAGCTTTGCCCAGATTGCCGCGCTCAGCGATGCCGATCTGGATGAACTGGATGGCAAGCTGGGGGCATTTGCCGGTCGCCCGCGTCGCGATAATTGGGTGGAACAGGCGAAGTTCCTTGCCGCTGGCGATACCGCTGGTTTCGAAGGGCAGTTCGGTAAGCTCTAATAGAGCAGAAACTGGCCCCGTGTGGCGCGGAATCCTTCAGCATCGGTGCGCCAGCGCGCGGCTATGCGTTCTGGCGGTTGATCCGCCAGCAAGGCTTCGCGCAGCCACGCCTGACCGGTCAGCAAATCGAAGAATGGCCGTTCGCCGGGCAGAAAGGCAAAGCGGTCAGGATCGGCGCGGCGTGCCTCCGCCAACAGGGCAAGGCCGGTCAGCAAGGGCTGATAGCGTGCCTGATCGGTCACTTTGAACCGCACACCGCCGCATTCGATGCCGGCATGCTTGGAACTGTCCGGTGTGAAACGTACCGGGCTGAACCGTACGCCCGGCATTCGCAGCCGGGTGAGCGCCACGCTCAGCAGCCCGCCATCGATCCACGGCGCGCCGATCATCTCGAACGGGCGAGGCGTGCCGCGCCCTTCGGACAGGTTGGTGCCTTCCACCAGCACACTCGCGGCATAGGCCAGCATGGCCTGCGGACTGCGCAGATTGGGAGAGGGCGGATTGAACGGCAGCTGCCCCCCATCATACACCTCGATCCCCATGCCGCGTTCCCAGCCTTGCATGGCCAGTGTTGAGATCGGCAGGCCGCGCTGTGCCGCGCCCAATCTGGCCAATTCGGCAATGGTCATTCCGTGGCGCAGCGGCACCGGCAGCGCTGCAACGGGGGATATCAGTTGCGGATCCGGCAGTGGACCATCCACCACTGTGCCGCCCAGTGGATTGGGCCGATCCAGCACCATCGTTCGCACGCCCGCGGCAAAGGCGGCGGCCAGCACATCGATGATGGTTCCGGCATAGGTGAATGGCCGCAGGCCGACATCGGGCAGATCGACCACGATCCAGTCGATCTTCTTCAGCAGTTCGGCGGGTGGTTCACGGCGCGGGCCATAGAGGCTGTAGATCGGCAGGCCGGTCGCGGCATCGCGTCCATCCTCCACCATCGCGCCTGCCTGCGCTGCGCCGTGCAGACCATGCTCCGGCGATAGCAGTGCCACGATATCGCAGACGCCATTGATCCGGATCGCGTCCACCGCGCGCCGCCCCAATCTGTCGACCGCACTGTCATTGGTCAGTAGCGCCACCCGCTTGCCCCGCAGCATCCGCGCCTCTCCGGCGAGCAGACCATCCAACCCTGCCAGAACCCGGCGCGGCGCGGCGGCACGGCTGCCGCCCGCAGCAAGCGCGGCTGCACCTGCCCCGAAGGTGAAGGCGCGGCGGGTGAGAATCACCGTCCCCACCGCCGTTTCGTCTCCCGTCCGAACCTTCCTTTCCGCGTCCCCGGCTTGCCTTCGTTGCTCCGCCCCACCACCGGAGCGACCCGCTCACCTTCGGGCAGGCCAAGCTCGGTTGCTTCCAGCCTGCGGATTTCGTCGCGCAGGCGGCCGGCTTCCTCGAATTCCAGATCGGCAGCGGCGGCGCGCATCCGGCCTTCCAGTTCCTCGATATAGGCGCGCAGATTGTGGCCGACGAGGTTGTTGCGCTCGCCATCCTCGATCTCCACCACCACGCCATCGCGGCTGGCGGCATCGGCGACGATGTCATGGATGTTGCGCTTGATGCTTTCGGGCGTGATGCCGTGTTCAAGGTTATAGGCGCGCTGCTTTTCGCGGCGGCGATCGGTTTCCGCCATGGCGCGTTCCATGCTGCCGGTGATCCGGTCGGCATAGAGGATCACCCGGCCATCGACATTGCGCGCGGCGCGGCCGATGGTCTGGATCAGGCTGGTTTCGCTGCGCAGGAAGCCTTCCTTGTCGGCATCCAGAATGCAGACCAGCCCGCATTCGGGAATATCCAGCCCTTCGCGCAGCAGGTTGATCCCCACCAGCACATCATAGACGCCCAGCCGCAGATCGCGGATCAGTTCGATGCGCTCCAGCGTTTCGACATCGCTGTGCATATAACGCACGCGCAGCCCGGCTTCATGCATGAACTCGGTCAGATCCTCGGCCATGCGCTTGGTCAGGGTGGTGACGAGGGTGCGATATCCGGCCAGCGCCACCTTGCGGCATTGTTCGATGCAATCCTGCACCTGATCTTCGACCGGGCGGATTTCCACCGGCGGATCGATCAGCCCGGTGGGGCGGATCACCTGCTCGGCAAAGACGCCGCCCGATTGTTCCATCTCCCAAGTTCCCGGTGTGGCCGAAACCGCCACAGTCTGCGGGCGCATCGCATCCCATTCGTTGAACCGCAGCGGGCGGTTGTCGATGCAGCTGGGCAGGCGAAAGCCATATTCCGCCAGCGTGATCTTGCGGCGATGGTCCCCCTTGGACATCGCCCCGATCTGCGGCACGGTCTGGTGGCTTTCATCGACGAACAGCAGCGCATTGTCGGGCAGATATTCAAACAGCGTCGGCGGTGGTTCGCCCGGCAGACGCCCGGTGAGGAAGCGGCTGTAGTTTTCGATCCCGGCGCAGCTGCCGGTGGCGGCGATCATTTCCAGATCGAAATTGGTGCGCTGTTCCAGCCGCTGCGCCTCCAGCAGCTTGCCTTCGGCGTTCAGTTCCTTCAACCGCTCCTGCAATTCAAAGCGGATCGCCTCGGTTGCCTGCTTCATCGTCGGCCCGGGGGTGACATAGTGCGAGTTGGCATAGACCCGCACCTTGTCCAGCTTTGCCCCGGCCTTGCCGGTCAAGGGATCGAATTCGGCGATTTCCTCGATCTCGTCGCCGAAAAAGCTGATGCGCCAGGCCATGTCCTCCAGATGGCTGGGGAACAGTTCCAGATTGTCGCCCCGCACCCGGAAATTGCCGCGCGAAAAGGCGGCGTCGTTGCGCTTGTATTGCAGCGCCACCAGCTTGCGGATCAGCTCGCGCTGGTCGACACTTTCGCCCTTCTTCACGTCAAAAATCATCGCCGAATAGGTTTCGACCGAACCGATACCGTAAAGGCAGGATACCGAGGCGACGATCACCACATCATCGCGTTCCAGCAGCGCGCGGGTGGCAGAGTGACGCATCCGGTCAATCGCTTCGTTTACACTCGATTCCTTCTCGATATAGGTGTCGCTGCGCGGCACATAGGCTTCGGGCTGGTAGTAGTCGTAATAGGAAACGAAATATTCCACCGCGTTGTTGGGAAAAAAGCTCTTCATCTCGCCATAGAGCTGCGCGGCAAGTATCTTGTTGGGGGCAAGGATCAACGCCGGGCGCTGCGTCGCCTCGATCACCTGCGCCATGGTGAAGGTCTTGCCCGATCCAGTCACGCCCAGCAGCACCTGGGTCTTTTCATTGTCGCTGATGCCCGCCACCAGATCGGCAATCGCGGTGGGCTGATCACCGGCGGGCTGATATTCGGAAACAATCTCGAACCTGCGGCCGGGATCGGCCTTTTCCGGTCGCGCTGGCTTGTGCGGCACAAAGCCGCCAGAGGTATCGGGCTCTTCCAGACCCCTGCGGATTATAAGTTCGGCCATGCGGGACATATGGCGAACATTTGCCTTTGTCGCAAGCAATGAGGCGCTGGCGGCAAAGCAGCTTGTCAGCGCCCCCTGCCTTCGCGCATCCTGTTGGCAGTATCCGGGAGAATCACCTTATGAAATTGCGCCACATCGCCTTTGCCGCCGCACTTGCCGGAGGCGCAGCAACTGTCGTGCTTGCCCAAGGCGCGGGTTTTGCCATGCCCAAGGGCTATCTGGCGGCGGGCGCGTTTGATATCCTTACCGTGCTGCCGCCCGCGCCCTCAACTGACGACGCGCGCTGGCAGGCGCCCGCGCCCTCAACTGACGACGCGCGCTGGCAGGCGGATCGCGCGATCTTCCGCTCCACCCGCGCGCTCAAGGATACGCCGCGCTGGGAACTGGCAACCAATGACGTAAAGCTGGCCCCTGCCGATATGATGCGCAATTTCAGCTGCTCGGTAGGCGTTTCGCTGACCCCGGAAAATGCGCCGCTCACCGCCAAGGTGGTGGTCCGCGCGGCGATGGATGCCAATGGCGCATCGCGCGCGGCCAAGGATTTCTACAAGCGGGAACGGCCCTATAATTACGATCCCGGCCCGGTTTGCCAATCGCCCGAAGAGCTGAAAGGCAGCTTTGACTATCCCTCTGGCCACACCATCTATGGCTGGACCTGGGCGACATTGCTGGCGCAGCTGGCACCTGACCGGGCGACACCGATCATGGCGCGCGGACGCGCCTATGGCGAAAGCCGGATCGTCTGCGGCGTGCACAATGCCAGCGCGGTGGATGGCGGCAGGTTGACCGCGGCGGCCACTCTCGCGGCAGTTGCCAGCGTGCCTGAATTCCAGAGCGATCTGGCCGCCGCGCGCAAGGAAATGGATGCCCTGCGCGCCAATCCGGCAACGCCAAAGCCGGATTCCGCCGGCTGCGCCCGCGAAACGGAACTGGTTGCTCAGAAGATATTCTGATCAAGGCAACATCGGTCCTAACCCGTCATTAACCACGTTCGCTCCGGCAAGATTTAACCGTCTTGCGGCAATATGTTGCCGTGCGACAACTGATGGCTCTTATCCCGATAGTCCTGCTCGGCGCCTGCTCCGCGATACCTGCGGTGCAGGCGCCGCAGCGTCAGACGGTGCAGCGTTCGGCGACTTTCGTTACCCCGCGCGCTGATGAACGGCAGTGCCTTTCGACGCTGGGCCTGACCCATGCCAGCTTCACCCCGCTGCCCGATCAATATTACGGTGCGGGTTGTTCCACCATCAACACCGTGCGGCTGGCGCGGCTGCAAGGCGATGATGCGGTGCTGGCGCTGTCCAATCTCGGGCCGGTTACCTGCCCGCTGGCCAATACCTTCGCGGGCTGGGCGCGTTTTGGCGCGGATCGGGCCGCCCGGCAGATTCTGGGCAGCCCGCTGGTGCGCATCGAAACCATGGGCAGCTACAATTGCCGCAATGTCGCGGGGACCGAGCGCCGCAGCGCCCATGCCACGGCCAATGCCATCGATATCGCCGCCTTCGTGCTGGCTGATGGTCGGCGGATCAGCGTGCTTGGCGATTGGTCGCAGGGCACGCCAGAAGAAAAGCGGTTTCTTGCCACGGTTCACACCAGCGCCTGTCGCCGCTTTGGCACCGTGTTGGGGCCAAGCTATAACGCAGCGCATCGCGATCATTTTCATCTGGAACTGTCACCGCGCGCCTTTTGCCGCTGAGCTCCCGTCAAGCGCGCTGCAGGCACCGGATTGCACTGCCCAGCAGTACGCGGGAATAGATGCGGTGGAAACGCAGCAGCAGGTGAAAGGCGGCGCGGTCCACCCTGCTTTTGGCCGGAACCACGGCCGAACCAAAATAGAGCCTTGTTCCAGAGTCCACAGGTTGCACCATCAGCCAGGACCGGGTCTTGCCCTGATAGTCGCACATGAGAATCTCATTTTCGCGCCGTTCCTCCACAGTCCAGGCGGAAAATTGCGCACTCTCTCCCGAAGCCAGCCTGGCCGCGTCGGCATCTTGGGCGCGCATGCCCAGCACCGCGCCAATCAACCAGCGTTCAGGGCGGAACGCCCGGCTGGTGTAGAACGCGCCGATAAAGGCGGGCAGCGGTACTGATTGGCGCAGGTCGGCCGCGAAGCAATCGACATAGCCATCATTGGCGCGATAGCGGTCCAGCAATGTGCCATCAGGCACTGGCAGCGCGGTGATGGCGGTGCCCATCTACATTCGCAGGCTGTAATCGGGCAGCGATTCAAAGGCGAGTTTCAAAGCCTCGCTCCAGCCGACGGAAATGGCGCGGTAATAGGGATCATCCGCACCGACCCGGCGATGATGCGCCGGTTCGAACCGATCAAGCTCCAGCACCATCAGATCGAGCGGCAGACCGACCGAAAGATTGGCCTTCAGCGTCGAATCGAAGCTGACCATCAGCAGCTTTATCGCATCCTCAAATCCCATCTTGCGATCATAGCCACGGATCAGAATTGGGCGGCCATATTTGGTTTCGCCGATCTGGAAGAACGGCGTGTCAAAACTGGCTTCGATGAAATTGCCTTCGGGGTAGATCAGGAAGAGCCGCGGCTCCATCCCCTTGATCTGCCCGGCAACGATGATCGATGCGGTAAAGGTGCCTGCCGCTTCCTCGCCATTGACGGCGGTGCTGGCGGCAATCGTGTCGCGCAGCAGCTTGCCCACGGTAGCGGCCACCTGAAACATGGTTGGCGCTTCCAGCACTGAATTGTGCCGTTCGGAAGGAGCCTTGTTGCGTTCCTCCAGCTGGCTGATCACCGCCTGAGTGGTGGCCAGATTGCCCGATGTCAGGATGGTGACGATCCGCTCGCCCGGAACCGACCAATGGAACATCTTGCGGAAGGTCGACACATTATCGACGCCCGAGTTGGTGCGGGTGTCGCTCATCAACACCAGCCCGCGATCAAGCATCATTCCCACGCAATATGTCACTGGCGCTTCCCCTTTTCGCTGCGCCTACTGCTGGGCGGGCTGCTGTTCAACCGCCAGCCGCACTTCCAGCTGCGATTCACCCGGCCCCCAGCTCATCCCCACCACGGGCGCGGCCTCCGAATAGTCGCGCCCGGTGGCTACGCGGACATAGCGTTCATCGGGGCTGATGCCGTTGGAGACATCGAATCCGACCCAGCCCAGCCCTTCTACCCAGGCCTCTGCCCAGGCATGGCTGGCTTCCTGTTCCACGCGGTCATTCATCATCAGATAGCCGCTGACATAGCGTGCCGGCACGCCCAGTGCCCGCGCCGATCCGATGAAGACATGAGCATGATCCTGACAGACCCCGCTACCCAGAGCTGCCGCCTCTTCCGCCGAAGTATGCACGCCGGTTTCACCCGTGGCATAGGGGATCGACTCAAGGATCAGCGCTGAAAGCCTGTGCAGCCGCCCGACAACATCATCCCTGGGAACATCGATCTGGGCAGCGATTGCCCGCATTTTCGGCCCCGGGCGCGTCAGCGGCGATTGGGCAAGGAAACTCCACAGCGGCATGTGCCCGGCATGAGGCCCCAGCACGCCAGCGCGGTCCGCCGTATCGACCAGACCTTCGCAATGGACCTCAACCATCGCAGCACCCGGCTCCACCGAAACCAGCGTGGTGCGGTTATGGTTATGATCATCATATTCCGCTTCGACCCGCGCCCCGGAAAAACGCATCGTCCATTCGCTCACGATCTGCCCCTGCGTGTTCTTGGGAGTCAGCCGCAGGCGTTGCAGCCCGTGCGCAACGGGCTGGGAAAAGGCATAGCGAGTGGTGTGTTCGATCCTGAGGCGCATGGCTATTCGATAAAGCGGTAGTCCGTTTCGATCGCCTGCGCGATCTGCTGATTGTCAGCGATGAAGCGGGCGATGAATTCATGCAGCCCGGATTCGAAGATATGGTCAATGCTGGTGGCTGCATAGCGTTCGGCAAGATCGCGCACCAGTTCATGAGCAGAGCTTTCCTGCCCATATTCATGCGCGAGCCCGCGCAGATTGGAGCGCAGCTTGTCGATGCAGAAGGCCAGGCTGCGCGGAAACCGCTGATCGAGCAGCAGAAAGCTGGCAATGCCGCGCGGGTCGATCGCCCCGGCGTTGAGCCAGCGATAGGCCCGTTCCCCCGAAACCGATCGCAGCACGCTTTCCCACTGTACATTGTCCAGGCTTGATCCCACCCAGGCCAGCGAGGGCAGCAGCACGTAATATTTGACGTCAAGAATCCGTGCGGTGTT
>JBGAIR010000058.1:0-15318 GCA_044225335.1 Novosphingobium sp.
TCTTGAGCATCACGATAGACTTGCGCCCGGCTTCCCGCGCCAGGGCAATGCTGGCAGGCAGGCGCGAGCGACTGGCTTCACGTGCCGGATCGATACGGCGGAACGGATTTTCGAACAGACCCAGCATCGCCTTGACGGCCAGGACCCGTCGCAGCGAGGCATCGACCACAGCTTGCGGCACAGCGCCTTCGCGCACCAGCGCAGGCAGGTGCAGCCAATAGAGATTGCTGGCCATGGACATATCGACACCGGCAAGAATCGCCAGCCGTGCTGCGTCCTTGCCATCCCGTGCGACACCATGGGCGATCAGTTCCTCGTCACCGGTGTAATCCGATACGACCATGCCAGGATACTTCCACTCACCCCGTAGCAGATCGGTCATCAGCCATTTGTTTGCGGTGGAAGGCACGCCGGCAATCTCGTTGAAAGATGCCATCGCGGTACCCGCACCAGCATCGAACGCCGCTTTGAACGGCGGCAAATACACCTCGCGCAGGGTGCGTTCCGAAATATCGACCGTGCTGTAATCCAGCCCGGCTTCAGCCGCGCCATAGGCAGCAAAATGCTTGGCGCAGGCCATTACCGCGTCGTCAGCGGTCAGGTTCCGTCCCTGAAATCCGCGCACCCGGGCGGCAGCGAATATCCGGCCCAGCAGCACATCTTCGCCCGCACCTTCCATCGCGCGGCCCCAACGCTGATCACGGGCAATGTCGACCATCGGGGCAAAGGTCCAGTCAATGCCGGCACCGGCGGCCTCAAACGCAGCGACGCGGGCGGTGCGCTCTGCCAGATCGGGCTCAAAACTGGCCACCTCGCCCACCGGGGTCGGGAAAATTGTGCGATGGCCATGAATCACATCGGCGGCAAAGATCAGCGGAATTTTCATCCGCGAATCCTTCATCACCGCCGACTGCATACGCCGCGCCATTTCCGCGCCATTGCCGTTGAACACCCCGGTCAGCTTTCCCGCAACCGCGTCGGCAATCTGCGCGTCGAAACTCTGTCCATTGCCCGGTGGGTTGAGCCCGGCCGCCTTGGTGCCACCCCAGGCCGAAGGCAGTAGGGTCAGCTGTCCGGCCTTTTCCTCCAGCGTCATCTTGCGGATCAGATCATTGATGAAGCCCGGCACCGGCTGCCCCGCCGCAGCGCGCGCCAATGCTTGCATCGGGCTGGCCGCCCACACCGAGGCAACCCCCATCGCCGCAAGGGCTCCACGGCGCGAAATGCGCAAGTCCGACATCGTCACTCCATCTCCGGTCATCTTTGCCTGCGTGGGTTTGAATCGAATCAGGGAATGATTGACCCACTCTTGTAACCGGTTACATAGTGCCAGCCTCTCGCAGTAGCAATCATTGAAGCAGTAGGTTATCAAATTGCCCACAACGTCAATGGAGAACCATCGCTGTGGCAAAGGCCCCTGCTACCATCCGCGACGTCGCCCGGGTTGCGGAACTTTCGGTGGCATCGGTTTCACGCGTGCTCAACGGGCACAACAATGTGCACCCCGATACCAGGCAAAAAGTGCTCAATGCGATGGAAGCGCTTGGCTACGTGCCAAATGCCGCCGCCCGCAGCCTGAGCACCGCCAAAAGCCATGCCATCGGTGTGGTCCTGCCCGATCTCCATGGCGAATTCTTCAGCGAACTGGTGCGCGGAATGGACCGGGCGGCCAGCGCGCATGGCTATATGCTGCTACTCTCGAACATGCATGCCGACAGCCTTCTGGCCGGACAAGCCATGAGCGCCATGCGGGGGCGCGTGGATGGGCTGATCGTGATGGCTCCGCAGTTGTCCACGCCAGAGCTCACACTGGCGCTGCCCGGCGGCCTGCCGGCTGTTTTGGTGAACAGCCCCGACACCCCGACACATCACAGCTTGCGGATCGACAATCGCGGCGGCGTGATGCTGGTAGTCCGCCACCTGTTGGCAACGGGACGAAAGCGGATCATCCACCTGGCGGGCTACCCGCACAACCTCGACGCCGAAGAGCGGGCCCAGGCCTACCGCGATGCCATGAGCGCCCTGGCCCCAGACCTGCCGGTAATGGTTCTGGAGGGCGATTTTACCGACGAAAGCGGCGAACGGCTGGTACAGAAACTGCTCGCAGACGGCACCGAATTCGATGCCGTGCTGGCTGCCAACGATATGATGGCGCTGGGAGCATTGCAGGCGCTGCGCACCGTCGGGGTTGCAGTACCGGCACAGGTTGCGGTTGCAGGTTTCGACGATGTTCCCCTCGCCCGCTATCTGGGGCTGACGACGGTAAAGGTCGATATGGTCGGGATCGGCGAACGTGCCGTTGCCCGTCTGATAGCGGAAATCGAGGGCGAACAGACACTGCCGACAGTGGAGCGTCTGTCACCCGCATTGATAGCAAGGGCGACCACCGCAGGTTGAATAGCTGCGGCACAGGATCGCCCCGAAAGGAGAGCGATGCCTGTTGAACTATCACGCCGTCAGCTGATGCAAACCGGAGCGCTTGGCGCATCCGCACTCACCCTGCAGGCGCCGCTGGCCGCAGCGGCTCGCGGCGCCGCGCGCACGAACGCATTGCCCGCTTTCTTCACCGACCTGGAACAGCGCACCTTTCGCTTCTTCTGGGAGCGCGCAAATCCGCGCAATGGTCTGATCCCGGATCGCTGGCCATCGCCATCAACCAG
Source organism: Novosphingobium sp. (assembly GCA_044225335.1). GTDB lineage: Bacteria > Pseudomonadota > Alphaproteobacteria > Sphingomonadales > Sphingomonadaceae > Novosphingobium. The sequence goes on from JBGAIR010000058.1 coordinate 2,661, forward strand.
CAGCATCGCGGCAATCGGTTTTGGGTTAACTGCCTATATTCTGGGTGCGGAACGGGGCTGGGTTACGCGCGATCAAGCACGCGACCGCACATTGTTGACGCTGCGTTTCCTTGCCTCGCTTCCCAGCGGTGACGGAACCACCGGGATCGCCGGGTACAAGGGGTTTTTCTACCATTTCCTCGATATGGAAACCGGACTGCGCCACGGTCAGATCGAGCTTTCCACGGTCGACAGCGCGCTCCTGTTCATGGGCATGCTGCATGCTGCCGCCTGGTTCGATCGCGCCGATCCCGCCGAAACAGAACTGCGCCGCTTGGCGACCATGCTGGTCGACCGCGCAGAGTGGGACTGGTTCCAGCAGAAGGGCCTTGCCATCCCCATGGGCTGGCACCCGGAGCGCGGCTTCATAGACCGCAACTGGGACGGCTATAACGAGGGCAAGCTCGTCTATATCCTGGCGCTGGGATCGGGCGGGCACCCCGCCAAGGCAGGCAGCTGGTCGGCCTGGACGGAACCCTATCCGCAATTCTGGCGCGGCACCGGGGCCCAGCGCCGCCTCGCCTTTGCGCCCATGTTCGGGCATCAATATACCGAAATGTGGATCGACTTTCGCGGCATCGTTGATGCACCAATGCGCGCTGCCGGGTTTGACTACTTCCAGAACAGCCGTCGGGCCACTCTGGCGCAGCACACCTATGCCACGGCCAATCCAATGGGCTGGGCCGGATATGACAATCTGGTCTGGGGCCTGACTGCCTGTGATGGGCCGGGCAATTTCGAACTGCGCCACGAAGGCCATGCCGCCCACTATGCCGGCTATTCGGCACGCGGCCCGATCGCCGAACCGGATGGTTTCGACGATGGCACCATTGCCCCAACAGCCATGCTGGGATCGCTTCCCTTCGCGCCGGAGCTCTGCATCCCCGGCGCGCTGGCAATGTACCGGCGCTATGGCAAGCGGATCTTCGGGCAATACGGCTTTCTTGACAGCTTCAACCCCAGCTTTCGCGACACCGGCAAAAAGGTCGAGGCAGGCACGGTCGATCCTGCATCTGGCTGGGTCGCAGGCGATTATCTGGGCATCGATCAAGGCCCGATCCTGGGCATGCTGGCCAACTATCGCAACGAAGCGATCTGGCGAACCATGCGCAAATCGCCGCATATCATCCGTGGTTTGCGGCGAGCTGGCTTCAGTGGCGGCTGGCTGGACCATGCCGGGGCAACGAAGTGAAACGCCATTTCGCCTTGTTGCTGGCGTCATTCGCTTTGCTGCCCTGGCAGGCACTGGACGCCCGCACTGTCAAATCGGCGGCACTACCTGCCTTGCAGACCGGCCAACATCCTCAACCCTCGGCGGCGGGCGGTTATCCGTTTCAGCTATTCCTGCCGCGCGCTTATGATCCTGCCGCACACGAGGACTGGCCGGTGATGGTCTTTCTGCATGGTTCCGGAGAAGCGGGGGCCGATATTGAAAAGGTCAAAGCGCATGGCCCGCCAAAGATCGTTGGCAATGATCCGGACTTCCCATTCATCCTGATCTCGCCGCAGCTGCCCGAAGGCGAGGACTGGTCGCCGGCAAAGCTCGACATCATGCTCGATGCGATTTTGCCACGGCTCAAGGCAGATCGGCGGCGCATCTATCTGACCGGACTGAGTCTGGGCGGGATGGGCACCTGGGCCTGGGCGCTCGCCCGACCCGATCGCTTTGCGGCGATTGCCCCGGTCGCCGCCAGTGGTGATTCCACCCGCGCCTGCACGATTAAGACGCTGCCCGCCTGGGTGTTCCATGGCGACGGCGATACCGATGTACCGACCACCGAAGATTTCGCAATGGTCGAAGCCATGCGCAAATGCGGGGGATCGCCGCGGCTGACGATCTATCCCGGCACGGGTCATTGGAGCTGGGAAGCCGCCTATGGCGACGCCGCGCTCTATTACTGGTTGCTGCATCAGCGCCGGGCGGCGAATTGATCCGCCACCCGGCATCGTTGGCAATCAGCCTGCGTTGCTTTCCTGATAAGGCCGCCGTGCATACCACCCGAACGCAGCGATTACCGCATAGCACAGCGCCGGGAGCACCAGCGACAAGGTAAGGCTCTTGGTCAGATCGGCGATGCCACCGGTCAACAGCGGCACAACCGCGCCGCCAAAGATCGCAACGTTGATGATGCCTGATCCATCCGCCGCGCGCTTGCCCAAACCTTCGCACGCAAGGCTGAAGATGGTGGGAAACATGATCGAGTTCATCAGACCGATGGCGAGCAGGCTCCATGCCGCAATCAGGCCGACGCTATTGGCCGATATGACAATCAGCACAATTGCGCCAATTGCATTGCAAGCCAGCACTTTACCGGGGCTAACGCGGGTGAGCACCGCCGAACCAACAAAACGGCCGATCAATGCCCCGCCCCAATAGAAGGGAATGTAGGAACCCGCGACGGCCGCGTCGACGCCTAGCACGCTTTTCTGCTGCATGTAGTTGACGATCAACGAGCCGATCGCCACCTCCGCACCGACATAAAGGAAAATGCAAAGCGCCCCGAACCCGAAACGGGTTTGCCTGAGCAGATCGACGCTGTGCATGATAGAGCTTTGCTCGTGGCTTTCGCCCTTCAGACGATTGCGGTTCATCCACACGACGCCTGCAACAATAGCCAGCGCCGCGGCCAAACCAAGGTAGGTTTTCACCACGGTGCTGGTTTCGGCGACGCGATAGGCATCCAGCGCCGGACCGCTGAGCTGGTCAGCGGAAACATGCGCCAGCCCGCCCAGGATCAACGCGGCACCAACTGTTGGAAATACCACGGTACCCAGCGAGTTGAACGCCTGCGCAAATGTCAGTCGGCTATGCGCTGTACGCGCCGGGCCAAGCAGGGAAATCAGCGGGTTTGTGACCACCTGCACTATCACCACGCCGCTTGCCAGCACGAACAGCGCGAACAGGAACAGGGGATAGGCAGCGCTTTTCGAAGCGGGGACGAACAGCAGGCAACCAACCATCATGGTCAGAAGCCCGGCCACCGCACCGCGCATATAGCCGATTTTCTTGACCAGTTGCGCCCCGGGAATGCCGATCAGGGCATAGGCCGTGAAAAAGCAGAACTGCACCAGCATCGCCTGGGTATAGTTCAGCGTGAACAGTTCCTTCAGCTTGGGGATGATCACATCGTTGAGCGACGTGATTCCACCGAAAATGAAAAACAGCGCCATCACGAACAATCGCAGTTCGGGTGCGTCAATATGCTGGCCGTCTTGCGCTGTGGCTTCGGCCGAGCCGGGTGCCATTGCCATTGCCTGTCTCTCCTCTTTTCGCGGCCATTCCTGCCGCCATATCAAAGTATCGCAGCGCCGTCGCGACGACCACGGATGAAAATATTGGTCGTCAAACGCCCAAGCATCGGATCAGGCGACCCAGCGAAGCCAGCCGGAATTATTCCCGAATGCAGAAACCGCGCCGGATAGGCCGCAAGCCTGCCCGGAACCCCCTCCACTGTCCCGATGCATACGTAATCCGCTGTGGTACCGCGAATAAAGTCAGCAGGCACAGCGCTGGCCAAACGGCGCGCGGCCGCGACATATCCATCGCAATTGCCGGGCGTTACCAGTTCAATTGCAGAGGCTGCATGGCGAAAAAATGCCGTGCCGTCGCAAGGCGCGAGATAGTGCAGCACCGCATAAAGAGTATCGTCGACCGAATCGAAATGCGGCAATCGCTGGACCGGCGAGAGCGCTGCAGGCGGCGTCGTAACCAGCGAGAAGCTGGCCTCTACCAGGTCAAATCCATCGAGATCAAAAGCACCGGCAAGATATGGACTGGCCTGTTCCAGCAACGCCACCACATAGTTCCACGCTGCGACATCTTCTGCCCGGATGATCCGTCGGAGGCCAGGATAGTTGTTGCTGGCGCTGGGAAACTTGCCCAGCGCGGCCGCCATCGTCTGGATTGCCAAGGGTTCCGGCCCCAGCGCATCAACGCACAACACCGGTGATTGTGACAGACCAAAGCGATGAAGGACAGGGGCATGCGCCATTGTCGCCTCAAACTTCACGGCAATTTGAGGGAGCATGGATGACGGCACAGCGATGCATCCACACTCCCCCTTTATGCGACCCGGAGGGAGGCCGGATCAGAACTTGTACTTGATTCCCGCCTGGAAGCTGCGGGCATCATTGCCAACCTGGCTGTCTTCAGTGAGCGGTGCCGGTACGCCGCCGCCTGCACCCCAAGAGGAGTAATTGCGGTTCAGCCAGTTGAAGAGATTGAAGGCCTGGAAGTCGACCGTGATTTCATGCCCTTCGAACGGCAGCTTGATGGTCTTGGCGATGCGCAGATCGAACCGCTTGTAGCCGATGAAGGCCTTGGGCGTGTAAACACCGCCGAAGTTGCCATAACAGCAGGCACCATCCGGCGCAGCAGGGCCGCCATTCCACGGCGCCTGCACACTGCCGAAGCTCGGCCCGGAGCTGAGCACCAGTGTTCCGGAGAGCGTGACACCCCACGGCGCACGATAGTTACCCGTGGTAACCAAACGCCAGTCTTCCAGCGAGTTGACCGTCTGATAGCCAAAGCCGGTCTGGCTGGCACCGTTCCAGAACTCATCCGAATTGAGTTCCTGCGCTACATTGGACTTGGCCCACTGCACGGTCAGTGCCGTTGTGAAGCCCCATTTGCTTGTATCAGTGAACGGCTTGTCCAGCTTGAAATACAGCGCGGTGTAGTGCGCCGAACCACCATTCACACCGCGGTTGAGCTTACCCGAAAAGCCCGACAGCTGCGCATTCTGTGCTGCGCAGATCGCGGAAGACACTGGCGAGCCATCGGCATTGGTCAGGCCGCCCGGGCTGTTATCCTGAATCCAGTTCTTGCCGCCGTTGGTGCAGCCCGTAACGACACCACCGCTGACATAGTTGCCATTGACATCGTTGACGATCGGCGTGCGCGTCACGAAACGCGTATACCAGCCGTTCTCGAAATAGTTCGCCCGTTCGAACATGAAGATGTTGTGTGAACGGATGTGGCTGAGCGTCAGTTCGGCCTGGATTCCGCCAAACCGCTTGCGCACGCCAATATTGAACTGATCCGAATAGGGCAGCCTGGTCTTGTTATTGAGCACGAACACATTGCCGCCGTTGCCAGTGGCAGTCGCGATTCCACGCAGCACATTCGGATCACGATAGGTGCTGCTCCAGGTCAGACAGTCAGACGCGGACGTACCCTTGGCACCGACAGCCTGCGGAGTGCCAGTGGGGCAGAAAAACACAGTCGGAATCCGCTCGGAATTGGTCAGCTGCTCAATCGCGCCTTCGATGAACAGGCTGCGATCATAGTAGCGGCCAGCACCGCCGAAGATCACCAGATCGCGATCGCCATTAACGTCGTAGGAAAAGCCAAAACGCGGCTGGAACGCATCCCATTGCGGTTTGCGGTTGCTGCCAGTCGAAATGTAATCTTCCGGATTGATACCCGCGGCCTTCCAGCCTGGATAGTTACGCAGCGCCGTGGCAATCGCGGCGGGCGTCACATATTTGTTGTTGTTTGCGTTGGTTTCCAGATCCCAGCGCAGCCCGAAATTGAATGTCCAGTGATTATCCGGCTTCCATTCGTCCTGCAGATAGAGCCCGATCTGGGTATCCTTTGCCTTCAGCGTCGGCGTGGGCTGAATGTTGATTTTGGCAGCATAGGGAATGCTGGTGGCAGGATCAAAGCTGCCGGTCGAACCCGGAGTCTGATAATAGTAGCGCCCATTGAAACTGTTATTGACTGTGCGCGACAGGTCCATCGCTGCGACCTGCACGCCAGCCTTGAGCGTGTGCGCACCCTTGCGCAGGGTTAAGTCGTCCCTGAAGGTAATGCTTTTCTGGTTGTCGCCCTGTTCGAAGAAGTGGGCACCGGTCAGCGCCAGTTCGTCAAAAGTATTACGGGCTGCGGAAATGATATACTCGGACCCAGTCCCCACACTTGGCGTCGATTGCGTTGCCTTGTCGTAGGATATGTTCAGTGTGTTCAGCAGATCTCCAAGACTGTGTTTCCACTGCAACTGATAGCGATCCTGGTGGGTCAGGATGGTGCGCCCGTGGCTAGCCGTCGCATTGTCGTTGATATCGGAAAGGTTGTTTTCGCGGCGGATAAAGGCCGACAAATTGATGGTGTCAGCATCACCGGCATAATAGGTCAACTTGCCGAAATAGAGGCCCTGCTTGAAGTCCTTGTTATGCGACGTGGCGATCTGACTTGCCAAGGCAGATGGAATATTGGCGATATTCCGACCCGTCGCGCTGGGAAGCGCGGAGATTGTGCCTTCCCCTGCAAGATAGAAGTTAAGCTTGCCCGGAATGATCGGACCGCCCAGCTCTCCGCCGAACTGGTTGCGATTATATTCCGGCTTGGTAACGCCATTCTTCTTGTCGAAATAGGGCTGCTCGATAAACGGGCGCGGCTGCATTTCGATAAAGGCCGAACCGTGAAATTCGTCCCCGCCGGTTTTTGTAATTGCGGTGATCACAGCCGATCCGGTCTGACCAACCTCAGCCCCGAAATTCTGTGTTTCGATCTTGTATTCCTGGATCGCCGATTGCGGGAAAGGGTTGCCCATGCCGAAGTTCTGCCCGAACACACCGCCGTGGTTGATCGGGTTCTTCATGGTCATGCCATCAAGCAGCACATTGGTATTTGACGCACTGACCGCGCCTGCCTGCAACTGCGCCACGCCGCCCGGGGCCACATTGACCCCGGGCGCGAGGATGGCGAAGCTGAGGAAGTTGCGGCTGTTCTGCGGCAGGTTTTCGATCTGGGCAGGGGTTACGTTCGTTGAAACCGTCTGCGTGCGCACTTCGCGCAACACGCGGCCCGAAACCACGATCTCGCGGCCGCTATCGCCAAAATCGACAACGCCAGTCTGGCCGACGAGCAGCGTCGTCTGCTGCGACGCCTTCCCCTCAACCTCAACCTTGTAGGTCGACGGGCGCAGGCCGAAAATCTCATAGTCGCCATCAGCGTTGACCGTGCCAACCGCTTTCTGGCCGGTATAGGTATCCGTCGCGACCACCTTGGCACCAGCCGCAGCGCCATCAACATGGCCTTGCAAGGTTGCAGTGTCCGACTGAGCATGCGCCGGTGAGGCCACGACCAAAGCCAAAGCCATCGCAGACGCCGAGATGCTGTTTGTCAGCCCTTGACGCGAAAATGCCCTATCGAACCCCATTTTCCTCTCCTTGCGCTGGTCGGCACTGACGGCCGACTCCGGATTATGTCCTGTTTTCGCCGTCCGAAGCAGTAGCCCCGGCAGTGATGACCAAGCGAATCACAAGCCTTCGGATTTGTGCTTAGGCGCAATTGTAACCGGTTACAATAGCTCGCTCGATTTTCCCTTCCGGTGGGCAGCGTCAGGCCGTCATGGTAACCGGGCCAAAGCGGATGCCCGGCTGCATGGCTTTGGGTGGAGCAAGCCGGGCCGCAATATAATCTGCATGGCTGGTGAGCCGGACCGCATTGTCTGCGATAACCTCTTCGATATCTTTCAGGAATCCCAGCGCCTGATCCTCAGGTATCAGGTCTACCATCGGATCGGGGCGTGCATCCAGCCCCTGCCCAAGCAAAACCTGCACCCAGCTCTCCTCGCGGAACAGCTCGGCGCTGGCATACTGGAAGAAGCGAGCTGACGACGAAAACAGATCAAGTCGGCGCATCAGTGTTTCCGGCACCTCCATGTGCTTGAGATAGGCCCAGAATGGCGTGTCTTCACGCCTTGTCACCTTGTAGTGGGCGATGATGAAATCGCGCACATCCTCATATTCGAATGCGGTCTGGCGATTGTATTCCGCGATGTCGACGGGATCGAATGCCTGCCCTGCAAACAAGGCGATCAATCGGAACAACCCGGTTTGGATCAGATGGATCGAGGTTGATTCCAGCGGTTCAAGAAAGCCCGCCGAAAGGCCTATCGCCACCACATTCTTTTCCCAGGCGCGCTGACGTCGGCCGGGACGGAACCGCACCGGCATCGGATCCTTTAGCGGCGCGCCATCAAGATTGCCGAGCAGCTGCTGCGCTGCCTCGTCATCGCCCAAATGCGCGCTTGAGTAAACGAGCCCGTTGCCGATCCGGTGCTGCAACGGAATTCGCCACTGCCAGCCAGCCTCGCGCGCCGTGGACCGTGTATATGGGCTTAGCTCTGCAGCACTTTCACAAGGCACGGCCAATGCGCGGTCACACAGCAGCCATTGGCTCCAGTCCCGTACCCGACTCCCATGGCATCGCCGATCAACAGGCCGCGCATTCCCGAACAATCGATGAAGATGTCGCCGCAAATACTGCGCCCATCCTCCAGCACCACATCGCTGACAAAACCGGATTCGCCGTTTCGCCTTACCTCAACGATGCGTCCCTCGATACGCTCCACACCCTGTGCCTCTGATCGCTTGCGCAGAAACGCGGCATAGGCGCTGGCATCGAAATGATAGGCAAAATCAAAATCATGCAGCGGCGAATTGGGGTTGCGCGGATCCGGCGTTGCCATGCGGTTGGCCCGCGCCGCCACGCAGTTCAGCGAATAATCGTCCAACGGGCCGAGCCCGTGGCTGTCCCGATATCGCAGCCAGAATTGGTGGGTGTGCAGCCACAACAGGTCCTGCCCGATCTTGCCGAAGCCGTGGATATAGCTTTGCCCCGGCTCGCGCCAGTTTACGAATTCGATCCCCAACTTGTAGGTGGCATTGGCTTCCCGCAGAAGATCGAGTTCGTCGATGCCAGCCATCTGGTTGAAAATCTTGATCGCGGGAATGGTCGCTTCGCCGACGCCGATCGTGCCGATTGCATCGGATTCAATGAGCCGGATCTTGTAACCGCGGTTGAACAGGCGCGAGAGAAGGACAGCCGCCATCCATCCAGCAGTGCCGCCGCCAACGATCGTAATCTCTGAAATCGGTGCGTTGTCAGCCATGCCGCCCTCCTTCGCAATCACCCGTTATTTTCTGGGGTATCATCGCCGTGGAACCGTTTACATTTCGTCGACATCAATAGCCACCGGAAATGCAAATTTGAAAGGCCCAGCAGGATTGACTACGCGATCAGGTGGAGGGCGCGATGACAGATGCAATGCAACGAATGTTCGCCATTGGCGAAACAATCCCTGCCCACGAAACCCTATAGCCGACTTGACGGGGTAAGTTTGATCCGCCCGCATTCGAATGGGATATTCGCGGTCAATGAATTTGGAACGGATTTGTGAACAAATTCATCAAGGTAGCCTGTCCGCCGACAGAACATCTGGCACAGGTCGCGGCCTAGATTAGCGGAGAGCGGCCTCGTCTGGAGGTTGACATTTGGGCTGCGAACTTGCGGTGTTGCAAGCGCCGATGCGATGGAGGTGCGGCGGCTCGTATTGACGTCGCCCGCGTTCTTGATAGATCGGCTGGCGAGAACAGGAAGTCCTGTTCGCATCAGGCGTCTGAGCAAAGAACCACTATATCGCCAATGTCGGCCGCCGTGGGCGACGAAAAATCCGACAGAGAAACCGGCCGATATTGCCCATTGATCCGCGCGGCACCTGCGCCTCTCTCACCCACGTCAACCAGATTGCCTTGCGAACCCCCGCGGAACCGCGCCATTCTGCCGCCGCTGGCCCCCGAGGGGTTGAATCTGGTTTTCCTGAGAAACTGTCTGGTGCGCGACGCAGTGTGGAGCGGGCGCGTCTCCATTCCCAGTTCGTGGGAAAGTAGTGGGAATATCCGTTCATTCGGCCTCTTGAGGGCCGTTGCGGCGCAGCCGACCCGCACAACTCCGCGGAACCATCCGACAATTTCCCATATCCGGCCATTCTGGGAATTGCTGCCGAGTTTCAAGGGACAGCGTTCCGGGCAAAGTGCGAAAGTTTTGATCTCTCGACAAATGCCTGATGGCCAGATACAACAGCGCTCAACTGCAAAAGCAGAAATTCCACCGAAGGCACAGCCAGGACGAGCCTGGCGACTTTTTTGTGGAGTTTTTGTATGCAGTATTCAGCACAATCGACCGACAATCAGGGGCTTGCCATTGAATGGCGAGTGATCAGCGACATCATTCCCTATGAGCACAACGCGCGGCGCCACCCGCTCGGCCAGCTCAAGAAGCTGCAGCGCAGCATCCGCCGGTTCGGGTGGAAGAACCCGCTGATCGTCGATCGAGCAGGTAACCTCATCTGCGGGCACGGCCGACTCGAGGCGGCACGGCAGATGGGGCTCGCCAGGGTTCCGGTGATCGATGTCGGCGAGATGAGCGACGCCGACCGGCGCGCGTATATCATCGCCGACAACAAGCTTGCCGAAGAAGCCCAGTGGTCAAAGGTGCTGCTGCGCTCGGAACTGTCGGGCCTGATCGAGCTTGGCTACGAGGTCGAGCTGACCGGGTTCGACACGGTCGAGATCGATGCGCTGGTGACGATCGGCGAGGATGCTGAGGGCGCGGATGAGCGGATCGATTTGCCCGATGAGGGCGCGGCACCGATCGCGCGGATCGGCGACCTCTGGACGATCGGCAAGCACCGGCTGATCGTCGGCGATGCGCGTGATGGCGCGGTCTACGAGCGGCTGCTCGAAGGCGAGCGGGTCCAGCTGATCGTCACCGACCCGCCTTATGGCTGTGCGATCGCCAACAACGTTTCAGGCAACGGCCGGACCAAGCACCAGGACTTCGTGATGGGGGCCGGCGAGACCGGGTTAGCCGAGTTCGGGATGACCGTGCTGCGCCCGGCATTGAAGGCAATGGCAGCGCACTGCGCGAGCGGCGCAATCGCATTTGTGTTCATGGACTGGCGTGGCAGCCCCTACCTGCTCGATGCCGCGCAAGGTGTGTTCCACGAGGTCAAGAATCTCATCGTCTGGGTTAAAACCAATGCCGGGATGGGGGCATTCTACCGCTCGGCCCACGAGCGGTGCTACGCTTTCAAGGTCAGCCCGGGGCGCCACATCAACAACATCGGGATGGGCCTCAGGCACCGCACCAATGTCTGGACCTATCCCGGCGCCAACACCTTTCGCAAAGGACGGATGGAGGATCTGGGCGACCACCCGACGGTCAAGAACAGCCAGATGATTGGCGATGCGATCATGGATTGCTCGAAGCCGGGCGGGGTGGTGCTCGATGCCTTCGCGGGTTCGGGCACCACGCTGGTTGCCGCAGAGAGGACCGGGCGGATCGGACGGGCAATTGAACTCGATCCCATTTATGCCGACGTGATCCTGAAGCGGGTGAGCGATGCAACCGGGTGCGAGCCGCTGCTCGGCGGCGTGACCCCGCTCGCGGCAGTTGCCACCGAACGCCAGGCACATTGGGAGGTAGGTCATGGCTGACAATCAGAACACCGCCCCGCCCGGCGCTATGGGTGGGCGACGCAAGGACGGCCGCGAATTCAGCGCGGGCAACATGCGCGAGGATGGCAACTACGTGGTCGGCAAATACCGCCCACCCGAACCTCATCAGTTCCGCTGCGGTGATGGCCGCAAGCGGGGGCAACGCCCGAAGGGCGTGCGCAATCATGACAGCGAATTCCAGGAAGAGCTCAACCGGACGATTGTGGTGCGCGAGAACGGGAAAGAGCGGCGGGTCAGCAAGGGTCGGGCAGCTGATATCAAACTGATCGAGAATGGCCTCAAGGGTCAGAACCGCGCGATCGAACTTATCGACCAGCGTCGCCAGCGGATCGCCGAGAAAGCTGCAGAGGCCTCACAGCAGACGCTCGAGAGCGCCGCGCAATTGCTCGAAGCCTGGTTCGAGCAGAAGCTGGCCGACCGGCAGATTGATCCCGCAACCTGGGGTGATCCGTCACCCGATGAACCCGGCGATAGGCAAGGCAAGGCCGATGGCGATTGATACCGAGGCGGTTCTAGCCGCTGCTATCCGCCAGGACTTTGCGCTGTTCATGCGCCTTGCGTTCCGCGAAATCGGCGGTGAGGGTGCATACCAGCACAACTGGCATATTGATGCCATCGGCTATCAGCTGTCGCGGATCCGTGATGGCGCAAACAAGCGACTGATCGTCACCATGCCGCCTCGCCACCTCAAGTCGGTGACGATCTCGATCGCATGGGTTGCCTGGATGCTCGGGCACAACCCGGCGCTCAAGTTCCTCTGTGTCTCTTACGGTCAGGACCTCGCTGCCGATCATGCAAGCAAGTGTCTGAGGATCATCCGCAGCGCCTGGTATCGCCGGGCTTTCCCTGCGCTGGCCTTGCGGCGCAGTGCGGTGATGGACTTTGTCACCAGCGCCGGGGGCGGACGGATGTCGACTTCAGTTGATGGGGTCACCACTGGCTTTGGTGCGGACATTGTCATCATCGATGATCCGATGAAGGCGCAGGATACCAGCAGCGAAGCCACTCGGCTCGGGGTGGTCGACTGGTTCGACACCACCTTGATGCAGCGGCTCAACGATCAGGAGAAGGGCGCTATCGTCCTGGTGATGCAGCGCCTTCATGCCGGCGACCTCGCCGGCGTTCTTGCCGAACGCGGCGGCTGGCACGAACTCTGTCTTCCAGCGATCGCCGAGCGCGATGAGCCGGTTCCGGTCAGTGCGAACCTCAGCTACCGCCGCCGCGAAGGCTGCGCGCTGCACAGCGCACGCCAGTCGCTCGAGACGCTCCACGAACGGCGCAAGGCGAACCCGTTCGTCTTTGCCGCGCAATA
>JBGAIR010000059.1:0-15998 GCA_044225335.1 Novosphingobium sp.
CTGCTCCAGCCAGGATATGGCGATCTGGGATGCCGATGGCGTGGCCGTGGCCACCGGAATGCAATCCATCGCGCTGTTTGGTTAGGCGGGATCAGCCACTCCATTCATCATCCGGCCCAGTGCCAGCTTGAACAGCACGAAGGCGATCAGTGCCCCGGTAGCGCTGGCGACATGCACCAGCCAGAACTGCGGCGTGGGCATGGATGAATACCAGCCTCCGATCACGCCCACCAGCTTGTTGGCGGTGAAGAACGAGAGGTAATATATCCCCACCACCGTGGCGGTGATCGCGCGCGGTGCAAGCTTGGTGAACAGCGCCAGGCTGACCGGCATGATATGGGCAAAGCCGATGCTGTTGAACAGGTGGAACAGCACCGGCAGCAGCAGGCCGATCTTGCCCCCACCCTGCGTCAGCGCGGCGAGGTAGAGGATCAGCCCGCCGGTGATGGAAAAGACGCTGCCGATGATCATCTTGCCCAGTTCATCCGGCTCCCACGCGCCGCGATCGGCGCGCCATTTCCAGAACCACGCCACCGCCACCAGCATCGAAAAGCTGAGCGCGGCATCAATGGTGATCATATAGCTGGTGGGCAGGGTGACGCCGAAGAAGGTCAGCTGGAAATGCTCATCCGCCCAGACCAGATAGGCGTTGAATATCTCCTGATTGATCAGCATCGCAGCCGCGAGGATCGGCACCAGCAGCAGCAGCGCGAACAGCCGCGGCCAGTCCCCGCTTTCCATCTTGGTGCGCGGGGCATCGCTGCCGCTCTTGCGATTATCCGCGGGCAGCCACGGCCCGGCCTTGAGATAGAGCAGCAGCCCGATCACCATCACCACGCCCGCTGCGCCAAAGCCATAATGCCAGCCGACTTTCTCGCCCAGCGTGCCCGAAATCAGCGGAGCGATGATCACGCTGACATTGATGGCGATGTAGAAGATCTGAAAGGCCATGGCCCGCCGCAGGTCGTTCTGCTCGTAAAGCTCGCCCACCTGGCTGGCGATATTGCCCTTGAACAGGCCAACGCCGACAATCAGCGCCAGCAGTGCAAACAGGAACGCGCCCTGAAAGGCCATCAGGAAATGGCCGAGCGACATGATTACGCCGCCCGCGATCAGCGCCGCGCGGCGGCCCAGCCAGCGATCGGCAGCAATCCCGCCGAGGATCGGGGTCAGATAGACAAGGCTGGTATAGTCGCCAAAAATCGCTGAGGAGAGCGGCTGGGCATCCAGCCCCTGATAGTGCCAGCTGCGCAGCCAATCGAGCCCGATCACGCTGCCGATATGTTCCGGCAGCAGCAGATATTTGGTCATGTAGAGGACCAGCAGGGTCTGCATCGAGTAATAGGAAAACCGCTCGCAACCTTCAACAAAGGCCAGATAGCCCAGCCCCTTGGGGTGGCCCAGAAAGGCGCGATCATGCGCGGGTTTTTCGAATTCTGGCGTGGCTTCGGCTGCGGTCATGACTGGCCCCGATAGTTGCGGATGCAACTGGTTAGCGCGCAGTTTGCCGCGCGCAAGCCATTCCTGCGCAAAGCCCCGGATCAGCCTTGCAGCTGCGTATCCAGAAATGCGGCAACCTCATCCAGCGCGACATCTTTCGCCAGAAAAGCCTCACCAATGCCCCGCATCAGCACGAAGGGCAGGGTGCCTGCATCCATCTTCTTGTCATGCAGCATATGCGCGGCCAGCGCCTTGCCATCGCAGTTCATGCCCAGATCGGAAATTTCCGCCATCATGCCGATCCCGGCGAAATGGCTTGCAATATGTTCGGCGCTGGCGCCGGGCATCAGCCCGCGCTGGGCGGAAAAGCGCGCGGCCAGCACCATGCCGAGCGCCACGCCTTCGCCATGCAGCAGGCGGCTGGAAAATCCGGTCTGCGCTTCCAGCGCATGGCCAAAGGTGTGGCCAAGGTTCAGCAGCGCCCGCAGGCCCAGCGTTTCGCGCTCATCCTCCTTGACGATCCGGGCCTTGGCGGCAACCGAATGGGCCACGGCATATTCGCGCAATGCGGCATCCCCCGCCAGCATCGCCGCGCCATTGGCATCGCACCAGGCAAAGAAATCGGCATCGCCCAGCAGGCCGTATTTCACCACCTCGGCATAGCCTGCCTTCAACTCGCGCTCTGGCAATGTGTCCAGCACCGCGAGATCTGCCAGCACCAGCGCGGGCTGGTGGAACGCGCCAACCAGATTTTTCCCTGCCGCGGTATTGATCGCGGTCTTGCCGCCAACGCTCGAATCGACCTGCGCCAGCAGCGTGGTTGGCAGCTGGATGAAATGGCAGCCGCGCTTGAGGATCGCGGCGGCAAATCCGGTCAGATCGCCGATCACCCCGCCGCCCAGCGCCAGAATGTGGTCGCCGCGCTCCACTTCTTCGCTCAGCAGCCAGTCTACCGTGGCGGAGAGCTGTTCCCAGCTCTTGCTCGCTTCCCCCGGCGGCAGGATGCGCCATGCGGCTTCGTGTCCGCCCTCATGCAGTGCCTGTTCCACCACCGCGCCCCAGGCGGCGTGAACCTGCGCGTCGGTGACGATAGGCACGCGGCGTTTGCGCAGCTTGCCCTGGCATTGTTCGACCAGCCCGGCGAGCAGGCCGGTGCCGATCCGGACTTCATAGGGGCGGGCCGCGATATCGACAGGGATTACAGCCATCGGTCGATTTCCCTCAAGATGCGGTTGAGCGTGCGCCCATGCGGTCCGCTGGAGCTGGTGACATGGATCGGTGCTTGCGAATAGGCGGGCTGGCGCTCATCGCGCAGCCGGGTAAGGATTTCGCGCGGATCGCCCTGTTGCAGCAGCGGGCGGTTGTCCTTGCGCCCGACCCGGTCGAGCAAGGTTTCGATGTCGCTATCCAGCCAGACGGCGATCCCGGTTTGCAGAATCAAGGCCCGTGTTTCGGGATTGACGAAAGCGCCGCCGCCGGTGGCCAACACCTTGCGCCGTTCGGCCGGGCTGCCATTCATCAACCGCGATATCACCCGGCGTTCGCCATCGCGAAAATAGGGTTCGCCAAATTGCGCGAAGATTTCCGGGATGGTCATCGATGCGGCCTTGGCGATTTCCTCATCGGCGTCAAAGAACGGCAGATGCAGCGCATGCGCCAGTTTGCGGCCGATGCTGGACTTGCCCACACCCATCATGCCGACCAGCACCACAGGCCGGTCAACGCGCCGGGCCAGTGCTGCGATTTCATCCGGCGAAAGCGGTGTTTCATCATGCTCCATTGCGGCCCCGCGTATAGATGCGCTAGTGCCCAGTGCAAGGCCGGGTTTGGTCCGGGTGTCGAGGTTCGCAGAAGAGGTCGCGCGTGGCGATAAGGGTGCGCAATATCTGGTTGTTCGCTGCGGCGTTGGCGGTTGCCTTGCTGGGCCTGCTGGTGCTGGGCTGGGTGCAGGGTGGTGAACAGCCGCTGCGGGCGATGTCTGCTCCGGCAGCTCTGCCAGGAGGGGCTTCGTGAAGCGGAACCTGTTGCTGCTGGCTGGCGGAACGACGCTGGCGTTTGCCTCGGCCCTGGCATGGGCGCAGAATGGGCCCGAATCCTTGCTGCCACCGGGTTTCGAACGGCCTGCGCCGAAACCGACCCGATCCGCAACGCCGCCGCCGGTTGCGCCTACGCTGCCGCGCGCAGCAAGCGAGACTGGGAGCAGCAGCTCTCCTGTCATCCAGCCTTTGCCGGGGGATGGCGCGGTGCAGGGCGGCAGCGCTGCAAGTGCTCCGGCTGCAGCGGCGCAATTGCCGTCGCTCAAGGATCTGGAAAACCTTCCGCCCGATCAGCTTGATGAGCTGCTGGGTTTGAAGCCGAAGTTCGATATGCCGCCCGCGGCGCGCCGTTCGCTCAATCAGGTGGGGATTCTCGCCACTGACGAAGGAGGCTTTGCTGCCGGTGCGGTAAAGGCGCAAAATGCTTCGCTGGTGCGGGCATTGCTGGATGGCAACAACGGAACCCTGGTCTCGCGCTGGGGCCATATCCTGTTGCGGCGGGCGCTGGCATCGCGGCTGGATGCGCCGGGCGGAATCAACCCGGCGGATTTTGCCGCAATGCGCGCGGGGCTGCTGGTCCGCATGGGCGAGGGCGAGGCTGCGCGCGCGCTGGTGCAGGATGTTGATGCCGGAAACTATACCCCGGCGCTGACGCAGGCGGCAATGGATGCCTATGCCCTTACCGCCGACATTACCGGGATCTGTCCGGTGGTCGCGATTCAGGGCGGGGTGCGCAAGGATGCCGATTGGCGCGTGCTGCGTGCGATCTGCGATGCCTTCGAAGGCGAAAGCACCGCCGCCATGGCTCAGCTCGATCGGATGCAGGGCGACAACACCTGGCCGAAGATCGATATGCTGCTGGCGCAAAAATATGCTGGCGCAGCGGGCAAGGCGCGGCGCGCGGTCAAGATCGAATGGGATGGCGCGCAGGGGATGACGCCTTGGCGCTATGCGCTGACCATCGCCGTCGGGCTTGAACCACCAGCCGGGCTCATGCGCGGCGCAGCGGATCGCTACAGCTATACGGCGGCCACCGCGCCGATGCTGCCGCTGACCAGCCGCGCCGCCGGGGCGGATCGTGCGGCGGCGGCCGGAATTCTTTCCAGCGCGGCGATGGTTGATCTCTACAGCCAGATCTATGCGCAGGACGATATTACTGGCCCGTGGGCCAAGGCAGCAGCCAGCCTGCGCACCGCCTATGTTGGCGGAAATGCGAAAGATCGGCTGGCGGCGATGCAAAGCCTGTGGGAAAGCAGCGATACGCAGCAGCGCTATTCGCGGCAGGTGCTGACGGCCTATGCAGCGGCACGGCTGCCGGTTGACAGCGCTTTGAGCGCGCAGGCAGCCGATATCATCACATCGATGCTGGCCGCCGGGCTTGATGCCAATGCACTGCGCTGGGCACCGCAGGCCGATGCCGGAACCCAGGCATGGGCCCTGCTGGCGCTGGCTGCGCCGGAGCGACCGACCAAGGTCGATGCCGGAATGCTCGACAGTTTCTATGACAAGGATCCCAGCGATGGTTATCGCAAGACACGTTTCCTGCTGGCCGGGCTGGCCGGCCTCGGGCGGGTCGATGATGCTGCGTCGCGGGCCATGGCATCAAAGCTGGGCATTGATCTTGGCCGCCAGACCCGCTGGACCCAATTGATCGATCAGGCTGCGGCGGCGGACAATCAGGCCATGGTCGCGCTGCTCGCCGGTCTGGGGATGCAGGGCAATGGCTGGGACAAGATGACCAGTGTTCATCTGTATCACATCGTCGCCGCGCTCAATCGCGTCGGGCTGGATGCCGAAGCCCGGATGATCGCTGCCGAGGCGGTGGCGCGCGGGTGACGGTGCCGCGCGCAGCCATGCCTGCCAGCGCGATCGATTCCTTTCTGACGATGCTGGCGGCAGAACGCGGCGCGGCTGCCAACACGCTGGCCGCCTATCGCCGCGATCTGGAAGGCGCGGAAGAAGCGATTGGTGATCTGGCAGCGGCTGATTCCGGCGCATTGGCGTCGCTGGGAGCGGCCTGGGCCGGGCTCGCCCCTTCCAGCCTGGCGCGGAAATGTTCAGCCTTGCGGCAGTTCTTCGGCTTTCTGGTGGACGAGGGGGTGCGCAAGGATGATCCCTCGTCAGCGCTGCCACGTCCGCGCGCGCGCCGCCCTTTGCCGCGATTGCTTGGGCATGGCGAGGTTGACGCTCTGTTTGCCTGTGCAGAGCGGGAAGCTGCGGATGACCGGCCGATGCCGTACGAACCTTGACCCTGCTGGAGTTGCTTTACGGATCGGGTTTGCGCGCCAGCGAACTGGTTTCGCTGCCATTGGCCGCGGTGCCGCGCGATGCGCCGTTTCTGACCGTTACCGGCAAGGGCGGCCAGCAGCGCATGGTTCCGGTGAGCGCCAGGGCCGGGCAGGCGCTATCGCGCTGGGTTGCGCTGCGCGGGGCCGGAACCGACAGCAAGCTGCTGTTTCCGTCGCGCTCTGGCAGCGGCCATCTCACGCGGATTCGCCTGTTCCAACTGCTGCGGGCGCTGGCTGTGCGCGCCGGGATCGATCCCGAAAAGGTCAGCCCGCATGTTCTGCGCCATGCTTTCGCGACCCATTTGCTGGAAGGCGGCGCGGATTTGCGCGTGTTGCAAACGCTGCTGGGCCATGCCGATATCGCCACCACCCAGATATATACCCATGTCGACAGCGCGCGGCTGGTTGCGCTGGTCAATGCGCGGCATCCCCTTGCAGCACGCGGCACAGAAGGCTAGCGCAGCGCGATGATTTCATATCTAGAGTTTGAAAAGCCGGTGGCGGCGCTCGAAGCGCGCATTGCCGAACTGCGGCAGACTGCGCAGGAAGGCGATGTGGATCTGGCATCGGAAATCCGCCGGCTGGAAAGCAAGAGCGCCGATCTGCTGGCCAGTACCTATGCCGCGCTCACTCCCTGGCAGAAAACGCAGGTTGCCCGCCATCCGATGCGGCCGCATTTCCGCGATTTCGTGGCCAATGCCTTCAGCGATTTCATGCCGCTGGGTGGGGACCGGTTCTATGGCGAGGATCATGCCATCATCGGCGGTTTTGCTCGGCTGGGTGATCGGCGGGTGATGCTGATCGGCCATGAAAAGGGCCATGATACGCAAAGCCGCATTCATCACAATTTCGGCATGGGCAAGCCTGAGGGTTATCGCAAGGCCATCCGCCTGATGGAACTGGCCGGGCGCTTTGGCCTGCCGGTGGTGACGCTGGTCGATACTTCGGGTGCATTTCCTGGAATCGAAGCCGAAGAACGCGGTCAGGCCGAAGCGATTGCCCGGTCGACCGAGGCCTGTCTGGCGCTGCCGGTGCCGATGGTCGCAGCCATTGTCGGTGAAGGCGGATCGGGCGGGGCGGTGGCGCTGGCCAGCGCCGAGCGCGTGCTGATGTTCGAACACGCGGTCTATTCGGTGATTTCGCCCGAAGGTTGCGCATCCATCCTCTGGCGCACCAATGAAAAGGCCGCGGAAGCCGCCGAGGCCATGAAGGTGACGGCGCAGGATCTGCTGGGGCTGGGTGTGATTGACCGGATCGTGAAGGAACCGGTGGGCGGCGCGCACCGTAATCCGCAGTCCGCGGCGCAAACCTTGGGCAAGGCCATTGGTGAAGAGCTGGATCAGCTGGCGCCGCTGGGCGCCGCGAAGTTGCGGGCAAAGCGCGAAGAACGCTTTTTGCGCATTGGCGAATCCTGATCGCATTGCCGGCAAAACATCTGGGGCTTTTCAAAGCGGGGTTTGCGCCTTAGCCCTTGCACCGAATTGAAGGTCGCAAGGGATGTTTGAAATGTCTGCAATTGGATTCAGGTTCCGCACTGCGCTGGCCGCGGGTGCCGCTCTGGCCGCAATCGCCCTGCCGCAGGGGGCGGGCGTTGCCCAGTCCGCTGGCGGTGCGGTGCAATCGATCAGTGACAAAGACAAGGCCGAGGGTGCCAAGGCGCACCCGCAGCTGATGGCGGAATTTGGCGGTGCGGAAACCGGGCCGCAGGTCGCCTATGTGGAAACCATCGGCAAGAATATCGCCGTGCAATCCGGCCTCAGCAATGCGCGGGGCGACTTCACCGTCACGCTGCTCAATTCATCGGTGAACAACGCTTTCGCGATTCCCGGCGGCTATATCTACGTCACCCGTCAACTGGTCGCGCTGATGAACAACGAGGCGGAACTGGCAGGGGTGCTGGGGCATGAGGTGGGCCATGTCGCTGCCCGTCACGCGGCCAAGCGGCAGAGCGCCGCGACCCGCAATCAGGTGATCGGAGTGCTTGGCACCATCCTGTCGGGGGTTCTGCTCGGCAATGGCCAGGCAGGCCAGATCGGGCAGCAGCTATTTTCGCAGGGTTCGCAGCTGCTGACGCTCAAATATTCGCGCGGGCAGGAAACCGAAGCCGACAATCTGGGCGTCGAATATCTGCGCCGGGCCGGATATGATCCGCGCGCCATGTCGACCGTACTGGCCAGCCTTGCCGCGCAGAATGCGCTGGAAGCGCGGCTGATGGGCAGCAGCAATCAGGTGCCTGCCTGGGCCTCGACTCACCCCGATCCCGCCTCGCGCGTGCGCGCGGCGCTGGCGCGGGCCGGAACGGCAACCGGCATGACCAACCGCGATACCTTCCTGACGCGAATCAGCGGGCTCACCTATGGTGATGATCCCAAGCAGGGCGTCGAAGGGCGAAAATTCACCCATCCGGAGCTGGCTCACTCAGCGCCGGCGGGATTCATCTTGCAGAATGGCAACAGCACCCGGTGGCGATCAGCGGGCAGAGCGGGAAGGGCGAGTTTTCAATGCGCAGTTTCAGCGGCGATTTCGATGCCTATATTCGCGGGTTTTTCGGTGAACTGGACCGAATCAGCTGGCCCGGATCGATCTGGGCACAATCACCCGCACTACAGTGAACGGAATCTGCGCCTATGCCACGGCGCGGGTTACATCAGGCAACAGCCCGGTCGATGTCACCGTGTTCGTCTATCAGACTGGGCGGCGAATCAGGCGTTTCATTTCCTGACTATCGCTCCGGCTGGCGGTGCTGCGGTATTCACGCCGATGTATAATTCGATGCGGCGGATCACTGCGGCGGAAGCAGCCGCAATCCGTCCGCGCAAACTGCTGGTGGTGACCACCAAGAAGGGCGATACTGTGCAGAACCTTGCCGCGCGCATGGCTTATACCGATGCGCAGCTGGATCGTTTTCTGGTCCTCAACGCACTGAACGCCAGCAGCACGATCACGCCAGGCCAGAAGGTGAAGCTGGTCACATATTGATCCAGGCTTCTTTCGCGGGTTTCAACGAGAAAGGGCGGCAGGTTTCCCTGCCGCCCTTCGCCGTTCAACTTGTGATCGCGACTCGAGGAGTTCGCGGTCGACATAGCCGACGAGGTCGTGTTGAAGGTGGTCTTCAGCTGGTTGCCCAGGCCCTGCATGGCGGTGATCGCAGCAACGGCGATCAGAGCGGCGATCAGGCCGTATTCGATTGCGGTGGCGCCAGCTTCGTCACGGAAAGCTTGTTGATGAACTTCATGGTCTGTCTCCTGTGCAGTTCGGTACCTGCCCACCTGTCGTTCCGGATCATAACTTAAATAGAAGCAAAGTCTTGAAAAATGCTTAACTCGCTGTTGCAGCATTCACGGCCTCGGCGCTTTTGCTGGACACGGTGTTCCAGGTGCGCTGAGTTTCGTTTGCGACGTTCTTGAGAGCCGTCAGCATCGCCAGCACGATCAGGGCCAGGATCAGGCCCATCTCGACTGCGGACGCACCACGCTCATTGCGTTTCAGTTTGCCAAGAAATTTGTGCATTGGTCTCCAACCCGCAATTTGCGCAGTTGAAAGCTGATGTTGCAGCTTATCCTTTACATTTGATTGAGAGACGCGATTTTTATGGAAATTCGGTCGGTAACTATTCCTGTTGTCGCGGCGGCGCTGATCAACTCTGAAGAAAAAGTCCTGCTACAACAGCGTTCTGCCGGAACTGCGCACGGCGGATTATGGGAATTTCCTGGCGGAAAGGTTGAACAAGGCGAAACCCTGCATGAAGCATTGATCCGCGAACTGGGTGAGGAATTGGCCCTCGATATAACGGCTGATTCGCTGTTGCCCGTTTCCTTTGCGGCCGAGGCTGGTGAGCCGGTCTATATTCTGCTGTTCGTCTGCCGGGCGTGGCAGGGTGTGCCGCAAGCCAACGCGGCACAGGCGCTTCGCTGGTTTGACGCATCGGAGTTTTCGCAGCTGGCCATGCCGCCGCTGGACGTGCCGCTGGCGCAGGCTGTGAAAGAACTGCTCAAAAAGGGCAAATAGCTGCTTGCCAAGCCCGGTCGACCTGCCTATGTGCGCCACTCCAACGCGCCCGTAGCTCAGCTGGATAGAGCATCAGACTACGAATCTGAGGGTCGGACGTTCGAATCGTTCCGGGCGCGCCATTATAAAAAAGCCCTCCGCAAGGAGGGCTTTTTTGTTGTCCGTGCTGGCGGGACGGGCCGATCAGGGGCGGCCGATACTGGCGTAGACAAAGCCCTTTGCCCGCACCTCGGCCGGATCATAGACATTGCGCAGATCAACCAGCAGCGGCGCATTCGCCAGCTTTTTGATCCGGTCGAAATCCAGTGCCCGGAAGGCATCCCATTCGGTAACGATCACAACGGCATCCGCGCCCTCGATCGCCGCATAGGTGTTTGCGTGCATGTCCACATCGGGCATCAGCGGGCGTGCCTGTTCCATGCCTTCGGGATCATAGGCGGCGATCTGCACGCCAGCGTCGCTCAGCGCCTGGGCAATGGCAATCGCCGGGGCATCGCGCATGTCATCGGTGTTCGGCTTGAAGGTAAGACCCAGCATGGCAACCTTTTTGCCACGCGCCGCATCCACGCCGCCCAGCGCGTCGATGACCTTGCGGCCCATCGCGCGCTTGCGGCTGTCGTTGACCTTGACCACCGCTTCGACAATCCGCGAGGGCGCTTCATGGTCCTCGGCGGTCTTGAGCAGGGCCAGCGTATCCTTGGGGAAGCAGGAGCCGCCATATCCTGGCCCGGCGTGCAGGAATTTGCCGCCGATGCGGTTATCCATGCCAATGCCGCGGCTGACATCCTGGACGTCGGCGCCAACCTTTTCGCAAAGATCGGCCATTTCATTGATGAAGGTGATCTTCACGGCCAGAAAGGCGTTGGCTGCATATTTGATCAGTTCGGCCGAGCGGCGGCTGGTGAACAGGATCGGTGCCTTGTTGAGAAACAAGGGGCGATAGACTTCGGACATGACGCCGCGGGCCCATTCATCATCGGTGCCGATTACGATGCGGTCCGGTCGCTTGAAATCACCGATCGCCGCGCCTTCACGCAGAAATTCGGGGTTTGAGGCAACGGCAAACTGCACGGCAAGGCCGCTTTCGCCCAGAATGCGCTCCACTTCATCGCCAGTGCCAACCGGCACGGTCGATTTGGTGACAACCACCGCCGGTTGTTTCAGCGTCTGCCCGATCTCTTCGGCGACGGCATAGACATAGGAAAGGTCGGCATGGCCATCACCGCGCCGCGAAGGCGTGCCGACGGCGATGAATATGGCCGCGGCCCCGTCTATCCCTTCGGCAAGGTCGGTGGTGAAGCTCAGGCGCCCGGCTTTGACGTTTGAACCGACCAGTTCGGCCAGCCCCGGTTCGTAGATTGGCATGACGCCCGCGCGCAGGCTTTCAATCTTGGCGGGATCCTTGTCGATGCAGACAACGTCATGCCCGAAATCGGCAAAGCAGGCCCCGGATACCAGCCCGACATAGCCTGATCCGACCATCGCAATCTTCATGTGAAACTCCTGCTGCGCGTTTGCGCTCAATTATCGGTCCTGGACGGGCATATAACGGCGGCTCCGATTGCCCACAAACGAATCCCCGTTACCGTAAAAGTGTTACCGTAAAGCCACGCCATGTGAATCAAGCGCAATCAATGCACCCAATGTTCTTGTGCGTTGCAACATTTGTGTGCAGTTGCGTGATTGGACATGCCGAATGCTTCCGTAAACGAGAAGCAGCGGTGTGTGCGCAGGTGGGACTAGGCAGAAACCTTTGAAGGAACCGCTCATGCTTACGTCCGTCCGTGGCCTTGTGGCCGCAACTCTTCTCGCTGGTAGCGCATTCACCGCGACCGCTGCCATGGCTGACGAAACAGATCCGCCCAGCGACATCACCGTCACCGGCAATGTGGCCATCGTTTCCGATTACCGCTTCCGCGGCCTGTCCTATTCGGCTGGCGATCCGGCGCTGCAAGGGCAGATCGGTGTCAATCATTCCAGCGGCCTCTACGCCGGAATCTGGGCTTCGAGCCTTGAAGATTCTGCCGTTTACGGCAATCTGGAAATGGATTTCTTCGGCGGCTGGAGTGGCACGGTTGCCAAGGGCGTAACCGCCGATGTCGGCCTCTATTACTATCAATATCCGAACGGCCATACCGGCAAGGCAAACTATTTTGAGCCCTATGCCTCGCTGTCGACCACATTTGGGCCGGCTACGGCAAAGGTTGGCGTGAACTATGCCTGGAAGCAGGATTCGCTGGGTGGTGATGACAATCTCTATCTCTATGGCGAACTCGGCTTTGCTATCCCTAATGTGCCGCTGTCATTCTCGACCCATCTTGGTTATGCCGATGGCGTTCAATCGCCGAACTTCCTGACCGGCAAGAGCACCAAGGCCGGTTTCGATTACTCGGTCGGCGCGACTTACAACGTGACCAAGGCGCTGTCGCTCAACGTCTCCTATATCGGCGTTGACGGCACTTCGATCGACAGCTTCTCGAACGACGCTGTGGTCGGCACGCTCAAGGTCTCGTTCTAACCCGAACCACTTGCTCGCAAGGAGGGCACAGCGCCCCGCTCTGACACTGTCAGGGCGGGGCGTTTCGCGTCCTGGCCTGTGAAACTGTTGCCCTGACGCTACGGCAAGTGGAACTTCTAAGGGATCGATTAAAACCTGTTGTCAATCGGCGCAGAGAATGTTCTATTCGCCATCGCAACCGCCCGAAAAAGGGACGGGCACTATACTGAGGAGAGAGGGCTGATGAGGGCTAAGCTAGTTTTGCTGGCCGGCGTATGCGCCGGTGCAATCACATTTCCTGCCTATGCGCAGGATGCTGCCAACAATTCGGGTGATGACAACACGATCATCGTTACCGCGCAGCGTTCGAACGAACGCTTGCAGGATGTTCCTATCGCGGTCAGCGCGTTCAATGCCGATGCTCTGGAAAAGCAGCAGATCAAGACAACCAGCGATCTTCAGCTGACGCTGCCCAACGTCACCTTCACCAAAACCAACTTCACCGGCGCCAGCTTCACCATTCGCGGCATTGGTGATCTTTGCGTTGGCGTGACCTGCGATCAGGCTACTGCCATTCACATGAATGATGCGCCGCTGTTCGCGACCCGCCTGTTCGAAGGCGAGTTTTATGACATGGCGCAGGTTGAAGTGCTGCGCGGCCCGCAAGGCACTTTGTTCGGCCGCAACGCAACCTCAGGCGTGGTCAACTTCAAGACCGCGCGTCCCAGCCTGACCGATTTCGGCGCAAGCGCCGAGGCCGAGTATGGCAACTACAATGGCGTCAAGGTGAAGGGCATGGTCAACGTGC
Source organism: Novosphingobium sp. (assembly GCA_044225335.1). Taxonomy (GTDB): domain Bacteria; phylum Pseudomonadota; class Alphaproteobacteria; order Sphingomonadales; family Sphingomonadaceae; genus Novosphingobium. Next base: position 13,078 of record JBGAIR010000059.1, read on the forward strand.
CCATCGGCGAAGTTGCTGCTGTTCGCCTCGCCGGTTTCTATCTGAATCGTGATGGTTACACGAAGAACCTTTACGATAACTCGCGCATTGATGGTCGCGACATGTACGGTTTCCGTGGTTCGATCCGGCTTGAGCCCGGCACCGGCACCACCATCGACCTCATGGCGCAGTATTTCCATGAAAACGACAGCCGCATGCGCATTCAGAAGCAGCTGTGCCAGCGCGACCCAACCGGCGTCATGGGGTGCTTGAACGCGACGCGTGATCATTCGACCACCAATGCGAACAGCACCTTGGCCTCGGTCCTGACATCGCGGGGATTCTTCGCAACCCAGGGTCTGCCGACGGCTCTTGCGCTGGGCAGCCTGTATGGCACGGATGTTTACGCAAATGTCGTGAATCCGCTCGATGCCCGCACGGTCAACACTGACTATACGCCGCGCTATTACACGACCGAATGGATCGTTCAGGGCTCGGTGCAGCAGGAACTGGGCGGCGGCCTGTCGCTGAAGGTTGGCGGCAACTACCAAAATGTTAAGCTCGATTCGCAGCAGGACTACAACCTGTCAGTCCAGAATCGTGCTGGCTATGCAGGGGCTTTGGCTACGCTGCAGGCGATCGCAAGCGGCACCGCCGGTGCGCCCTTCCTGCCGTTGCAGCCCTATCTGAAGCCGATTGCAGATGCATTGATTCCCAATGGCGCGACCGGGGCGCTCTGCACCTCGCTGTCTGATCCGGGTTTGGCTGGTGCCTATGCTGGCAAGAAGCTGTGTTCGAATACTTCGCAGGACTTTGACCGTTCGAATCTCTATCAGACCAGCTGGACGGCTGAAGCCATTGTCAGCTCCAAGTGGGACAGCCCGTTCAACTTCCTGCTGGGCGGTATCTACGGCAAGCAGCATCTGACCGAGAGCAGCTACTATGTGAACTCGTTCGGTCTGGATTATGCTACCGGCATTCTGGGATCGCTCAAAGCTCTCGGGAACAAGGTCTGGAACAGCACCACAAGCACCGTGGTTGCAGCGCCGATCACTCCTGCAGCCGGGCAGTCGTTCTATCTTGCCTCGCCGTTCTATCGGAACAATTCAGATGATCTGAAGATCGAAACTTATGGTCTGTTCGGCGAAGCTTACTACAAGTTCAACGACAAGCTGAAGCTTACGCTGGGGCTTCGTTACAACCACGACAAGAAGACCATTCAGGCTCAAACCACTTTTGCAAGCTGGCTCAGCCCGACCGGTGTCGCTGATGCTACAACTTCGCCGTTCTTTGGCACATTCGACGCTGATGACGGCCTGACCGGGAACCAGCCTTGGCAGATCCGTTCGGTTTCGTTTAGCGAATGGACCGGACGCGCGGTGCTTGATTACAACATCACGCCCGACAATCTGCTGTATTTCTCGTACTCGCGTGGCTACAAATCTGGCGGTATCAACCCGCCGCTTTCGCCGGTTTTTGCAGTGGCGGAATCGTTCAAGCCTGAGTTCGTGAATGCGTTTGAAGTGGGTTCGAAGAACACCTTCGGCAAGCTGCAGCTCAACCTCACCGGCTTCTTCTACAAGTACAAGGATCTTCAGCTTTCGCGCATCGTTGCCCGTACTTCGGTCAACGACAACGTCAGCGCCGATATCTGGGGTCTGGAAGCCGAAGCGATCCTGCGGCCGACACGCGAGCTGACGGTCAATGTGAACGCCAGCTACCTGAACACCAAGGTTTCAGAGGACAAATACCTCTCTAACCCGCGTGACTTTGGTGGTGGTCGTTCCGATGCTGTGATTGTCAAGGACATCACCAATGCATCGAACTGCGCTGTTGCATCGACCTCGGGTAGCGTCACGGGCGTGAACAACTTCGTCAACTTCGTGAACTCGCAGATCAACGCTGGTATTCCGGATAGCGCTTATCCCAGCAACGGGCACCTGAGCCCGTATCTGGTCAACCCGGGTGCCAACCTGCAGAACACCACCTCGTTCGGTGCGAATAGCGGTCTGGCTTCGAACGGTGCATTCAGCATCTGTTCGGTGCTCGAAAACTATGCGGCGCTGGCAGGTGGCGGCTTCGGCGGCATCAAGTACTTCTCGGCCGGTGTGCCGGTGAACATCAAGGGCAACAAGCTGCCCGGTGCCCCGGATTACAAGGTGTCGGCCGGCATCCAGTATGCTGCGCCGATCGGCAACCTGACGCTGACTCCGCGTTTCGACATCATCCTGAACGGCACTGCAACCGGCAACATCTTCAATGGTCCGGTCAACCGCATTCCCAGCTACACGCAGGCGAATGCGCAGATCCAGCTGGATGGTCCGGAGAAGGCCTGGTTCATGCGTGCATGGATCCAGAACATCGGCAACAACAGCGCCATCACCGGTCTGTATGTTACCGATCAGTCTTCGGGCAACTACACCAATATCTTCACGCTTGAGCCGCGTCGTTACGGCATCACCGCTGGCGTGAAGTTCTAAGCACTACCGCAATCCCGGGAGGGGATGCCCGAAGGGGCTCCGGACTTTGGTCCGGGGCCCCTTCTTCGTTTGGCGATGCCCGTGGATTTGACTGCGAATAAGGGGAATCTCCGCAATTGACATTGGCGGAGTTCTGCCGCGATGCTGCGGGTTCCATAGCAAACGGGTCGCACCGAATGTCAAAACCGCAGATACTGCCGCCCCAGCCGATGTCGAACATTGCCCAACTACCCGGCCGCGACTGGTTGACCAGGGTGCGCGATTTTTCGCTGCGCTGCGTTACCGCTTCTGCCGATGAAGCGGTGGAACTGGTTCGTGCCGGTTATATGCTTTTCAACGCTGCGCCTTCGGGCTGGCGCAATCTGCTTGGCAGCCCACCGTCGCGCGGGCCCATAGAGGCATTGCTGGAAGCCGGTGCGGCAACGGATGCGGCGTTACGCATCATCGAGCCAAGGGCTGGCT
>JBGAIR010000002.1:0-95791 GCA_044225335.1 Novosphingobium sp.
CCGATCCCGGTGGGCAGCGAGCCCCGGAAGGCGATATCGAGGCCGCTGGTCTTTTCCCGGGCAATGTTGACCGGATTGACCCGGATCGAGGCGATCTGCCCCGCAAGCGAGCCACTGGTATAGCGAGTGATGCGCGACAGTGCATCGACGCAGGTGGCGGAGCTGGGGTTCAGCTTGGTCGTGCCGCCCGGAGTGAGCGGGCGGCAATCCGCCTCGGTGCGGACCAGCGTGTCGAGACTGAGATCGTCAACCTGATTGTCGAGCGTGACGCGGAAGTAATCCACCGTCAGACTCAGGTTGCGTGACGGTGCGAACACCATCCCCGCTGTCAATGTCTTGCCGGTTTCGGAATTGAGATTGCGGTTGCCGGTGCGGTTAACGACCACGCCGCTTCCCGAATAGCTGCAATCGGCGATATCGACGCCGGGTTCCTCAACCCCGCAGAGGTAATAATCGTCAACGCTGCCCTCAACATTGCCGGGGCCGGTGAAGACATAATGCAGATCAGGCGCGCGGAAGGCGGTGCCATAGGCAGCGCGCAGCAACAGTGTGTTCAGCGGGCGGAATTCGATCCCGCCATTATAGGTGAACTTGCCGGTGTTACGGCCAGCAAAACCGAAGGTGTCATAACGGCCCGCGCCGGTCAGCGTTACCATGTCCAGCAGCGGCACCCGCAATTCGCCGCCGATCGCGGCATGGCTGCGCTTGCCCGCGCCGTTGCTGTCCTTCCAGCTGAAATAGTAATCGGTCAACGCCAGCGGATCGGGCCGCAGATTATAGCCCTGCTTGCCATATTCGGCGACCATGGCGAAGCCAACCGGCCCGGCGGGCAGATCGAACAGCTGCGAATTGGTCAGCGTCGCCTGGAGATTGCTGGTCCAGCTATAGGGACGATAGGTGGTGTCCGCCGAAATGCTGTCATATTCGGCGCGGGTCAGCTTTCTATAGAAGGTGGCAGGATCACGGCTGAAAATCGCATAGCCATCGCTATCGGTACCCAGCTGCGTACCCAGGAACAGAGCATTGGCCTTGCTCTCCACGATCTGCGGCCAGCTGACTTCCGACGAATAGCGGCTGTAATTGAACGACAGCTCATAATCCCAGCGCCCGCCGACAGTGCCGCGAATGCCCGGAGTGATGCTGAAAGTGGTCTGCTTGCTGCGCTGCATTTCAAACCCGCCGGTTTCCTCGGGCGTGAACTGGCGCGACCAGTCTTCGTACTGGCCGGTGAAATCATTGAAGAAATAATTGTCCGAGCTGCTCGATGAGCTCTCATAGGCCCATTTGGTCACATCATACATCAGCCGGACCTTGCTGATCCCGAACTGGAAATCGGTGAACAGCTTGGCATTGTCCGAAAGCTCATAGGTCATGCTGCCAAAGCTGTTGAAGCCCTTGCGCCCGGAAATGATCGTGCCATAGCCGATCGAGGCCTTGCTGCCGCAGAAATTGCCATATTTCGGACGGTTGTAGAGCCCGGTGCTGCCGTTGTTCAGGCCGGACAGTGCATCGCAGGCCCCGGCAGGCGGATCGATGTAATCGACATTGTCATCCACGCGCAGGAAGGTGCGGCGCGCGGTGGTGTTGACCGGATTATCATCGGTGCTGTCCTGAATCGCGCGCTGGAAACCCCACAGCGGCCGCTGATCGATATATTCGATCCCGCCAACGAAATTGAAGCGGCCCAGCGAAAAACCGCCAGTGGCCGTCAGCCGGTGCGACATGCCGCCGCCATGCTCGGTACGGCCATGGGTGTAATCCAGCGTCAGCCCGTCGAGCTTTTCCTTCATCTTGAAGTTGATCACGCCCGCGATCGCATCCGATCCGTAAATCGCCGAACCGGCCCCGCTCAGAATTTCTACCCGGTCAATCAGGCTGACCGGAATGTTGGAGATATCGGTGAAGTTGCTGCGACCGATATAGGGCAGCGGAAAATCGGCAATGCGGCGGCCATTGACCAGCACCAGCGTGTGGTTCGGCCCCAGCCCGCGCAGATCGACCTGCTGGGATCCTGGCGTGAAATCGGCGCTGCTGCCCGATTGCGGGCTTTGCGTTTCGCCGCTGTTCATGGTCAGGGCGCCGAGCAGTTGCGGCACGGTGGTATAGCCATTGGCGCGGATCGCATCGGAATCGATGGTGGTGACCGGCGATGCACCCTGATCGCGAAGCGTGGGAATACGCGATCCGGTAACGATGATTTCTTCGGAAGCGGCGGTCGCCTCTGCGGCGTCGGTCTGCGCCAGCGCGGGGGCCGTAATCAGCGCGGGAAGGCTGCAACCGATCCCCAAAAGCACGCGAAAGCCACGATATCCGATACGCATATGTCGATCCCCTGATTGGCCGCGAACGGCAGGAGCCGGCACGATTGCCTGCCCATCCCGCATATACGAAATGCCCAAGATTTCAATCATTGTGGCAACAACTTGCGACATATTGCTGACATTGCCGCCAGAGTGTAACATGATGGCTTCACTCCCACCCGGACCTGGGCCGGATCATCGAAGGCGTGCGCAATGTTCAAATCCCGGACCCTCTCGGCGCTGATGGCGCTGTTCGCGGCGGCAATCATGCTCGCCGCCGCGCCCGCGCAGGCTGGCAACTATCGCCACTATGTGATGGGCGATACCAGCGCGCCCACTCCGGGGCCGGTTTCGGGCGGGCTGCTGCTGATGGGCGGCGGCGATCGCAACAATGATGCCATGCGCTGGTTCTTCGCCAAGGCAGGCAATGGCCATATCGTGGTGCTGAGCGCATCCTATGGCAAGGAAATCGGGCAGGAATTCTATCACGACATCGGCGGCATCCGCTCGGTCGAAATCTTCGTGTTCCGCAACCGCGATGCGGCCAGCGATCCCAAAGTGCTGGCCAGCCTGCGCCATGCCGATGGCATCTTCATCGCCGGCGGCGATCAGGCGCGCTATGTCCGTTACTGGCGGGGCACGCCGGTGGCGGAAATCCTCGACGCGCATGTTGCCGCAGGCAAGCCGGTGGCCGGAACCAGCGCCGGTCTCGCCATGCAGGGCGAAAAGCTTTACGGCGCTATGGACGGCGGCAGCATCACCAGTGCCGAGGCACTGGCCGATCCCTTTGGCCCGGCCAACACCATCGAAAGCGATTTCGTTCATTTCGCGCTGCTGAAGGGTGTGGTGACAGATACCCATTTCAAGGAACGCAACCGGCTGGGCAGGCTGTTCGCCTTTCTCGCCAAGGCCCAGCTTGGCCGCGGTGCGGATCAGCCGGCGATGATCGGGCTGGGGGTGGATGAAAGCGCGGCGCTGGCAGTGGAGCCCGATGGCAGCGGCCGCATCTATGCCACCGAAGCCGATGGTTCGGCCTGGGTGGTTCAGGGCGATACGCTGCGCGGGCTAACACCCGGCGGGCCGCTGGAGGTGGGTCATGTCCGGGTCGTCGGCGTTGGCAAGGGGTCGGTGGTCCACCTGCCGCAGGGCACAGTCGACAATCCTGTGTTCACCCGCAATTATGCAGTGCGCCGGGGTGAGCTGGTCCAGACACCGATGTGGTCGCTGGCGATCCATGGTGGTGCAGGCATAATCGACCGCGGCGATCTGACCCCGGAAAAGGATCATGCTTATCGCGCCGGACTGAACGAGGCGCTGGCTGCGGGCGGCAAGGTGCTTGAAAATGGCGGCACCTCAATGGACGCAGTGGCCGCGGCGGTGCGCGTGCTGGAGGATAACCCGCTGTTCAATGCCGGGCGCGGCGCGGTGTTCACGGCCGAGGGCCGCAACGAGTTGGACGCTGCGATCATGGATGGCCGCACGCAAAAGGCCGGGGCCGTCGCATCGGTTACCCGCACGCGCCATCCCATCGATCTGGCCCGCGCGGTGATGGACCACACCCGCCATGTCATGCTGATCGGCGCGGGCGCGGATCGCTTTTCGGTGGAGCAGGGGCTGGAACAGGTCGATCCATCCTGGTTCCGTACCGAGGAACGCTGGCAGCAATTGCTTGACTGGCGCAAGCGGCAGAGCGCCGCGCTCGACCGGACGCATCTGTTCGGTACGGTCGGCGCGGTGGCGATCGACGCCGATGGCAATCTGGCCGCCGCCACCTCTACCGGCGGGATGACCGGCAAACGCTGGGGCCGTGTTGGCGATTCACCGATCATTGGTGCAGGCACCTATGCCAAGAACGGCCAATGCGCGGTTTCGGCCACCGGATCGGGCGAATTCTTCATCCGCGAAAGCGCCGCCCGCCAGGTTTGCGACCGGGTGGCATGGAAGGGGCAAAGCCTGCAACAGGCAGCGCAGGATACAATCATGGCAGTGGGCGCGATTGGCGGTGACGGCGGATTGATCGCAATCGGCGCCGATGGCGTGCCGGCCTTCGCCATCAACGATCTGGGCATGTATCGCGGCGCGATTGCCGAAGGAAAACCGGCGCGCACCGCAATCTATGCCGATGAGAAGATCGCGCAGTGAACGCCATTGGCGCGGCCCGGCTTGACGCCACCGACCAGCGCCTGCTGACGCTGCTGCGCGGCGATGCCCGGCGGCCTATCGCCCAGCTGGCCAAGGATCTGGGCATTTCGCGCGGCCAGCTGTATTCGCGTATCACCCGGCTGGAAGAGGAAGGTGTGGTCGCCGGCTATACGCTGCGCTTCGGCGATGCCTTCGCTGCGCGGCGGATGCGGGCGATGGTCATGATCAAGACCCTGCCGCGCTTTCACCGCGAGGTGGAAGCCGCACTGGCCGGGATCGACGCAGTTCAGGCAATTCATGCGATCAGCGGCGAATATGACATCATCGCTGTGCTGGAAACCGCCGATGGCACCCAGCTTAACGAAACCATCGACGATATCGGCCTGCTCGAAGGGGTGGAGCGCACCAATACTTCGGTAATTCTGGCCACCAAGCTTGAGCGATAAACCCCGGCTGCGGTGTTTTCAGACGAACGGGGCAGGCCGCCGCCGCTTTATGACTGCGTGATGGCACAGAGCTGCCATCACGAACATTGGGTTCAATCAAGCGATGCGATCAGGCTGCGCAAGGATTGCGCCACGGCCGACATTGCTGACGGGCTTACGCAATCGGCATTGTCTGCTTCGGTATGGTGCAATCGATGCGCCGCAAACAGGCCAACGATGTTGCCATAGCCGGCGTCGGCGATCACTTTCAGTTCGCCGCCGAGCAGGGTCGCTGTGGAATATGCCATTTCCAGACCAGCCTGACCTTTGAACAGTGCCTGACATGCTGGCAGCAGCTGAGGTGATGCGGACAGGAAGCGCTGTGGGTCTGCGCTGGGCAATGGCACTATCCTGCTGCCGAATTCATGCCAATCGCGGGCGGCAAAGCCAGCGCCCAGATGTAGCCAGAGCCGGGTTTGCGCCGGATCGGGAAGCATGCGCTCGATCGCCATTTCCGCACCGAGGTTTTCATACTCGTGGCCGCTGGTGCAAAGGAAGGTGGCATCCAGCCGATCATCGCGTGCGATCTGACGGGCCAGATCAAGCCATATTGCAATTCCCGGTCCTCGCTCGGCACCACAGGTAAACCAGCCCGAACGTGGCGTGGATATTATCACCTGCGGCGCTTTGCCGCGTCCGCGCTGTGCCAGCAGATTGAATGCCTTGCGTCTGCCGCCAGCACCCTGCAGGATCAGCCTCGCCGATGCATTCTGCGCCGCGTCGGCCACGAGTCTGATCGCCATATCCGGAGCGACCGTCACCACTGGCCGATCGAACATTGCCCGATTGCCATCGGCATTGAGCATGATCGCCTTGCCGGTGGGGCCAGTGGTGACCAGCGCGATGGCCACTGCCCCTGCCCGACAACAGGCTGTGACAAGGTTGGCGATTGCGGGCGTCAATGCCGATGACCAGCGGCCAAAGGGCAGAAACACCAGCGCAATGGCGCCCGCGGTGCTGGCGATTGCGCTTTCTGTCGCAGGATGGGCTACAATTGCCAAAGGCGCAGCGATGCCGCCCGCATCGGTGGTGACCGGAATTCCTACCGGATAGGCGGGCAAGGTCTGATCGCCAAGGATCAGCGACACGGTTTGTGATTCGAACCAGGGCACGTCGATGATGTGGCGCTCACACCGGAACCCTGCCGCGGCAAGCTCCCCTTCAAGCCATTCCCCGGCGGCTGTATCGCCGGGACCGCCAGCCCGCTTGTTGCCGAAGGAAACATAGCGTTCGACATCGTCCATAAGGCTCATCGAAGTCTGCCCTGATCCATTTGCCGCCGCCGGCGGCATCGCGACTGCGGTTGCCGCCAATGCGCTGCTCTTTAGCAGAAACCGCCGGGTAACAGCACCAGCGGATTCGGCGGAAGCGGCTCTTGCATCATCGGCTTGCCCGGTCATCGACCGAACAGGCGTTTGAGCCAGGCGTCCACGGCGGGCGTCGCCTCGTAAGACGGATCACCCATTCTCCGATTGATTTCCGCATGACCTTGCAGCCCTGTTCCGGGAACAGACAGCGTTTCGGCCGCGGTTCCAGCGGCGCGCAAGGCGCTTGCCAAAGCCTCTGATTGGGCGATGCCATCAGGCCGCTGGACATGGGGAATGAAAAACTTGCGCACATTCGGTGCGGCAGCCTGCTGCGTTGGGGAAAGCGCGATTTGTCGGCTCGCTTCGGTGCCAAATGCCGTCTCATAAATCGGCTGCATCAATGGCGGCCCTTCGCGCATCTGGCGGGGTACATCGAACGCCGCGCCGTCGATTGGGACAACGCCGCTGATCTGGTCGAGCGTAAGTCCAACACTGGTCAGATACTGCGGATCGGTTCCCACCAGTGCGACCAGATGGGCCCCGGCGCTGTGCCCCATCAGCACGACCTGTGCGGGATTGATGCCCAGGCTTTTGGCGCGATCCAGCAGCGCCTTGACCGCCAGCGCCACATCATGCGCCTGATCTTCCACCCGGGCGCGCGGCACGAGCCGGTAATTGATCGATGCGAAGTTATATCCGGCAGCCAGATAATGCGTCGGCTTCCAGGTGCCGGTGGCATTGTCCTTGCTGCCATGTTGCCAGCCACCGCCATGCACAAAGACGATCAATGGTGCGCTCTTGCCATCGCGCGCGCGCCAGAAATCGAGCACCTGTTCCGGGTCTTGCCCATAGGCGATGGTTTCGGTCGCCGGAATTGCTGGTGGAGCATTCGCGGAGAACCGGTCTGCGCGGCTTTGCAAAAGCAGTTCGCGCAGCCTTCCCACCTCCTGGGCATGCGCCGGAACCGATCCCAGCATTAGCGCGATCATCAGTGCCGTCCTGATTTGCATAGGCTGCCTCCTCTCTCCGTTTACGCGGTCGAACCTGCCGCTCGCGCGGTGATCGACTCAATTGCTGCAAATGGTGCCTCGCAAGCGCTGAAGATTCAATATTGTTTTACAATTTTTGTCACGATTAACCAAAAATCTTGACGAATCACGGATGACGCATCACGATGCAGAAAAAATGTAATACAAAGGAGAGGGTATGCGACGCCTTTCGATGGTTGCCGTACTGGCCGCTTTTGCGGTTTCTGCTCATGCCGCCCCGGCCCCATCGGGCTCTGCCCCGTCAGCTGCGGCTGTGGCGGTTCCCGCGAAGCCTGCGCCATGGGTTCAGCGCGGCTTTGAGTTCGCCTTTCCTGTTTATGAAATGATGCGAACCCGCGCCCAATATCTTGCGCAGGACGGGCGGGCTCCGAACCAGCTGTTTCATCGGCCTGTGCTCAGTCAGGCCAAGGACCGGCAGGTAACGGCCCCCAACAATGATACGCTCTATTCTTCGGCCTGGCTCGATCTGTCGGCAGGTCCGGTGCTGCTGGAAATTCCGGAAATGGGTGCGCGCTATCACAGCGTCGAGTTGATGGATCTGTTCACCGATGCATTCGCGGTGTTGGGAACCCGGCTCGATCACGGCAAGGCCGGTAAATATCTGATTGTCGGCCCGAACTGGAAAGGCCGGGTGCCGGCCGGAACCCAGCTGGTTCGCGCCACGACCGATGATGTATGGATGCTGGCGCGCACGCTGGTCAACAACCCCGATGATCTGGCCGCAGCACAGGCCGATCAGGGCCGTTATCGCCTGACCGCGCAGGCGCAGCCTGGCCCGAACCGGGCATTTGCGCTGGAAGTGCCGCGCAGGCCCACGCCCGCGCAGTTCCTCGATGTTGTCAACGCGGCGCTGGCCCGTGGCCCCCTGCCTGCGGTGCACAGGGCGCGTCTGCCCGGATTCGCCGCGGCCGGCGTGCGTCCTGGTGTCGCCGGGGCTTTTGCGATGCTGCCGGCCGCGCGACAAGCGGAATGGCAGCGCGCCCTGCCGGCGATGTATGCTGATCTTGCCAGCGCTTTCGCCAATCTGGGGATGGATCGCGGCACCTGGAGACACCCCGCGCCGGGGCTTGCAGAGTTCGGCAGTGATGATCGCTATCGTTCGGTGGTGGCCTTGGGCGGTCTCGCGGCGCTGCCCCTGCGCGAGGCAACCTATCGCATGACGCGGGTCGATGCAGCAGGTGCCAATCTGGACGGCACCAATGATTACGTGCTCCATCTGCCAGCGCAAATCCCGGTCGACGGGTTCTGGTCAGTCACCCTTTACGAACCCGATGAGGATGGCCGCTGGTTCTTTTACGCAAACCCGATCAATCGCTATTCGGTGGGCAACCGAACGACTGGATTGGTCCGCGATGCGGATGGCGGCGTAACGATCCGCATCCAGAACAGCCAGCCCGCAAGCGGCAACTGGCTGCCCGCTCCCAAAGGGCCGTTCCGGCTGAGCTTCCGCGCCTATCTGCCGCATCCTGAAATGTCGAACGGCACCTATGTGCTGCCGCCGGTACGGAAAGCCCAGTGAAGGACGACGCCACCAAAATCGCGGCCGGTGAAACCGCGCCGACGCGGCGGGCCTCGACCGTTGACGAGGATCTGGCCGATGCGATCATCCGCATGGTCATCATGCGCCCGCTGCCGCCTGGTGCACCGCTGCGTGAAAACGAGCTGGCGCTGCGGTTCGGCGTCAGCCGCCCAACGGTTCGCGCTGCCTTGCGCAAGGCGACGACCACCGGCTTTGTGGAGATCACAGCCTTTCGCGGCGCGCATGTCCGCCAATTGGGGGTGCAGGATCTGAAGGATCTGCTCGACATGCTCGAGGATATCTACGGGCTGGCCGCGCGCGAGGCCGCGCGTCGCCGCAGTGACGAAGACGTTACCAATCTGCATGATTTCCTGGAACGCTTTGACCTCGGCCTGGGCGAGGCAAGCGATGGCGACAAACGAATTCGCCTGTCCTTCCGGTTCGGAAGCCTGGTCGCCACCGCCGCGCATGCGCCTTTCATTCAGGATGTGCTCGAACGCACCGGGCAACTGGTGCTGTGGCAGCAAAGACTGCGGTTTGCGGATGTCGTCTGGTTTGAACGGCAATCGCTGGAATTCCACCGGCTGCTGGCCTGGGCGGTCGAACATCGCAATGAAATCGCTGCAAGCGATGCTGCGCGGGCCATTGTCCGGCTGACGCGCGAAGCACTGCGCGAAAGCAAGATACTCTAATAACTATATAATCTGGAGAGGACCCATGACTGTGATCTTTCGTGCCACACTGATGGCCAGCGCTATGCTGATGATCGCGCCCGACGCTGCTCTTGCCGCACAGAGTCCTGATGCGGGGAGCGGGGAAAACGCCTCCGCACCTGCGGATGATGAAGGCGCAATCGTTGTGACCGCGCGCAAGCGGAACGAGACGATTCAGGATGTCCCCGCCGCGATTACGGCGATTACCGCTGATGATCGCAAGGGCCTCGCACTTGATCGCATGGGGGATTATCTGCGCCAGGTGCCCGGTGCCGCGCTGGTCAGTTCGGGCCCGGAATATCTTCAGGATATCACCTTGCGTGGTCAAGGCTCAGGTCGGCTTGGCTTTTCCGAAACCGCCACCGGGATTTTCCGCAACGGGCTGTACAATGCCGGTGGCGGTTTCGGGGGGCGTGCCTTCAGCCGCATGGATGTCTTCGATGCCGAACGCATCGAGATCCTGCGCGGGCCGCAGGGGGCAATATATGGGCGCAATTCAGTGGGTGGCGCCGTGGATATCCGGACGCAGGACCCGACCTTTACCCGCAGCGGATCCTGGTCGGTAAGCTACGCCAATGCCGAGCATGCGGTGGCTCAGGCAATCGCCAATTTGCCGATCGTCAATGATCGCATCGCATTGCGGGTTGGCGGTCTGTACGATGTGCAATCCTCCGGTTTTTACCGCAATGCCTCTGGCGAAATTCTCGACAAGGCGCGCTATGCCGGACTTCGTGCTGCCATCAAGGCGCGGGTGGGCGATAGCGGCACCCTCAATTTCCTGTACGAATTTTCTGACAGCAAGGCTCCGGCATTCGGTGCGCAGGGGCAGCGCATGACGCGCCTGGACGGATCGGTTCTGGATGCTGACCCATTTGTGCGCAGCGATATGGATCGCAACGGCACCGCCAACATCCGCGATCACCTGTTCGTCGGCAGCTATGTTCAGGAACTGGGCGGTGTGACCTTCAACGCCAAGGCGCTCTACAAAACGCGCTCCGGCGGGCGTGAGGGCGAGGACAATGATCATTTTGGCGGTGCTTCGGGCATAGATGTGTTGCCCGGCAGCGCGATCAAAACCCCTGATTACAGCGTCGGCCAATATGAAAATCACGATCACTGGATGGTGCAGGCCTATCTTTCTTCGGCCAGCAAGAGCGCGCCGGTGAGCTGGCTGATCGGTGCGGAATATCTGGCCAGCGATACGGACACCAGGACGGTTCCGAATTTCTGCCCGCAGTACACCGGTACGCTGCAACCCGACACTCCGGGTTGTTATGTCGGCGCTGTCGGGACTCTGTCGACTGCTGGCACCAGCGCCCGCAGCAATGGGCGGCTGACGTTGAACAACGACAGCTTTCGTGAACGACTGCGGTCGCCTTCGATCTTCGCCTCGGTCGAACTGGCGCTTGATGCCCGAACCCGGCTGGAAGTAGCCGCGCGGCTGCAGCGTGATCGCAAGGATTACGATTTCATGCGCTATTCGATGGATCCGCTGGTCTATTTCGGATCAGGCGCTACGCCTGCCGGCATGGCCGCTCCCATCACATCGGATCCGGACGGTTCAGGCCCATTGCCGGCTTCACCCGTGGAATTCTGTCCGCCAACATTGGCTGCGGCCGATTGTGCGGCCGGACGCGAAACGCTGACCGCACAATCGAAGCAACGCGGCACCTATTTCACGCCGGCGGTCAGCCTTCGGCATCGGTTCTCGCCCGATCTCAATGCCTATGTCCGTTTTGCAACCGGCTATCGGCCCGGCGGCTTCAATACCAATCTTCCGGCAACAACCGTGCGCTCCCAGGTGGCCGGATTGCTCAACTATAAGCCTGAGCAGGCCTATTCGGGCGAAGTGGGCCTGAAGGGCCGCCTGCTGGGTGTCGGTTTTGCACTGTCGGGTTACTATGTGCGCACCACCGGCGTTCAGGTGGTCACCGCTGCTTCATCAACTTCGCGCGGCTTCATCCTGCAAAACGCCGGCAATGCCCATGTCTATGGCGTCGAACTCGAAGCACGCCGCCGCTGGAATCTGGGCGGGGGAAGCTTCTTCCAGCTGACGTTGAATGCAACAAGCCAGGGCGGATCATTCGAGAAGGGTGCCTCCGCTTTGATCGACCAGACCGGCAGCGGGGTTCCCACCGCTGTGTCGCTGGAAGGCACAGCCGTTCCCCGGCTCCGGAAATTGCAGCTGACGTCGAATGCCACGCTTTCGATGCCGGTTGGCGGCGATACCCGCCTGATCCTCAATGGCGGTGTTCAGCATGCGGCTGGCGGTCTTGAATCGCCTGCCGCGACCCGGCCGTACAGCGGTTACACCCTTCTTGATGCCCGCGCCGGGGTGCAGGTCGGCAATGTGTCGTTTTCGGTGTTCGGCAAGAATCTGACCAACAGGATCTATGTCCTCAACGTGATCAGCTCCAACACCTATTACAGCGAGCCGCGTACCTATGGAGTTGAAATGAAAGCCAGTTTTTAAGAATTCTGCTTTTATGTGAACCGCACGGCCGATGGTTTTGTTGAAAAGCCTGCCATGTTCTCAGGCGGCACGTATGGTTCAAAGTGGAGTTGAGATTTGAGGGGTGATTGGCTCTCGTCCTGGTAATCAAGGAGAGAAAGTGAGGGCCAATTGACCTGTCAGGCGAACGCGGCAAGTGGTTGCGGCGGCCAATGAGCCGCATCGCGAGTGCTTCCGCCAAGCCTGTTCTGCCGGTTCAACTCATCACCTGGGGTGATCCACCTGATTGTGCTGATGTACGTGAGGTTCCCGCAGCGACTCTTGCCTTCATGAAGAAAGCGTTCGCAGGCCCGGCCTCGCGTTTAAAGACCGAATTGCATCGTCTGGAGATGAGGTTGCAGCAGACTGACAGCTCCGCCGGGGCCTATTCCTCGCATGCTCGGAAACCGGCTTTTTCCTGGGTTTCCGCCGTCCGTGGCAATGCTGAGCACCAAACAATCGGTGCTGAAGCTGCAGTAGTGGTCGGATCGGCAGCCTAACCCAGCGCCTTCAACGCGAGCTGCCAGGATGACAGCGCCAGCACCAAGGCAAGCAAGGGTTGCAGCAAAGTGTCTGATGCCTTGGTCGAAAGCAGGCTGCCGATGATCACGCCGGGGATTGATCCGATCAGCAGATTGACCAGCAGTGTCGCATCAACATCGCCGATCAACCAGTGTCCGGTGCCGGCGATCAGGGCTAGCGGCACGGCATGGGCAATGTCCGAGCCGACAATTCGCACCACAGGCAGACGCGGGTAAAGCATTAGCAGCACGGTCATGCCGATCGCCCCGGCACCGACTGAGGATACCGTTACCGCGACACCGATTACCGCGCCCAGCAGCGTTGTTCCGGTCAGAACCTTGAGCGGCGGATCAAGCGGATCAAGATCATGCGCGAATTTTATCAAACGGCCGCGGAACAGCACGGTTATCGAAGTGACAGCCAGCAAAGCCGCCAGGGTCAGCAGGATCACATGTTCCGAAGCATTGCCGATCTTGCCGATGCGGGATAGCGCCGCCAGCGTCAGGAGCGCAGCTGGAATGCTGCCATAGGCCAGCCTGCGCACGATCTTCCAATCCACCGTATCGCGCCAGCCATGGACGGCAGAGCCGGTGATCTTGGTGATCGCCGCATAGAGCAGATCGGTACCGACTGCGGTTTGCGGGCTGACCCCGAACAGCAGCACCAGCAGCGGCGTCATCAGCGATCCGCCGCCCACCCCGGTCAGGCCAACCAGCAGCCCGACCATCAGCCCCGCCGCCGCATGCAGAAAGTCGAGCTGTCCGAACGAATGCACCACCCTTCTCCCTCAGCCAATGTCCAACGCCGGAAGGTTGAGCGCAAGGCCCAGTACCATCATGATGCCCAACACCTTGATCAAGCCAAGGTGGAAGCGGAATATCAGAATTGCTGCGATCAGGGAAAGCAATGCCGCGGCCCAGTTCAGACTGGAATGGACCGGCAGTGCAAGGCTGCGCCCGGCGATCGTGAAAGTTGCGGTTGCGGCAAACAGCACGTGGACCGTGAACCACAGGCTTAGATTGGCGATCACCCCGACAATTGCGGCCGTGATCGCTGCCAGTCCGCCCTTTACCCCATGCAGCCGCCAGCCGATCCATGTCGCGAGTTGCTGCGCTTCCGGTCCGGGCAGGAGATGGCAGAAGTTTAGCGCGTGCAGATATTCGGCTTCGTTGATCCAGCCCCGTTCTTCCACCAGTTCCTGATGCATCAAGGCGATCTGCCCGGCAGGACCGCCGAAGCTGAGACAGCCGATTCGCGCGGAAACGCGCACCAGTTCGGAAAAGGAGGGTTTGTTGTCAGACTTGCCCATTGCTTACCCCACGCCCTACCGCCCGCACAGCGGGCCAGCCAGGCAACGCTTGGGCATGGCGCGAGCCGTAGCCTGATCGGGAGGTTGCTTCGCCCCGATCCGATGACTTTAGGTGCGGGGGCATCAGCTTGGCAAGAAGTGATGAGGGCTTCGCGCAAAAGGAAGCCTTTGCGCGGCCAAAGCATGGCTAGGGATTGATCAGATCACGAAATCCAGAATCGCTGGCGGCTGCTTGCGGTTGCGATTGACGACCATGCGATTGTGGAGATTGCCGATCTGGCGGCTGCCGGTTTTCACGAACAGGAACGGCAGCAGGCCGTGGATCAGGCAGGCGAACCCGCCCAGGATCATGCGCG
The DNA here is from genome assembly GCA_044225335.1 of Novosphingobium sp. GTDB lineage: Bacteria > Pseudomonadota > Alphaproteobacteria > Sphingomonadales > Sphingomonadaceae > Novosphingobium. The sequence goes on from JBGAIR010000002.1 coordinate 14,194, forward strand.
TGCCGAATGACGTCGCCTGCACCAGATGCTCGCCATAGGTTTCATCGACACTGGCGGGGTGTTCGGTGAACAGACGATGCAGATTCATGCGGCAATCTCCTTTGCGCGCCAAGAATATGCGGAGCTTTCGGCAATTTCATCACCTTATTTCTAGCATTTTGACAATTTTGCGGTTAATTTATCCCAATGAACTCGACTGACGTGCAACTTGATACGATAGACTGGGCCATCCTGGGTGTGCTGCAAACCGATGCCTCACTGCCAGTGCATGAGGTGGGGGAGCGCGTGGGCCTGTCCAGCAATGCCTGCTGGCGGCGCATCCGGCGGCTGGAGGATTCAGGTGTGATCGCGCGGCGGGTGGCCTTGCTCGATCCGGAAAAGCTGGGGCTGGCGACCACGGTCTTTGTGGCGATCCGCACCCAGCGCCATGATCCTGAATGGCTGGCCGCGTTTTCGCGCGGGATCGCCGGAATTGAAGAGGTGATGGAATGTCACCGCATGGCCGGCGATGTCGATTATCTGCTCAAGCTGGTGGTGCGTGATATCGCGCATTATGATCGCATCTATCGCAAGCTGATCGCCGCCGTGCCCGATCTCGCCGATGTCAGCTCCAGCTTCTCGATGGAGAAGATGAAGCACACCACCGCGCTGCCGCGACCTTAACCAGCATCCCCGCGTTCCGCCGGATCTTCGTGCAGCCAGGCGGCATGACGCGGCGCGCGCCTGGTCTGGCTCCATTCCTCCAGCATCAGCGGGGCCAGCTGTTCCAGTTCGGCATATTGTTCGGCGATGCCGATGTTGCAGGCCAGTTCCAGCCGATGGCCGTTGGGATCGAAGAAATAGATCGAGCGGAAGATGCCGTGATAGGTTGGCCCCAGCACTTCGACGCCATTGGCCTGCAGATGCGCCTTCGCCGCCAGCAGAGCCGCTTCATCCGCCACTTCGAACGCCAGATGCTGGACCCATTCGGGGGTGTTGGCATCACGGCCCATTTCGGGCTGCTGCGGCAGTTCGAAGAAGGCCAGCACATTGCCGCCGCCGCAATCGAGAAAGACATGCATATAGGGATCATAAGCCCCGGTGGAGGGCACATGATCCTCGGCAAAGGCCGTGGTGTAGCGCATGCCCAGCATCGTTTCATACCACTGCACCGTCTGCTTCGCATCGCGGCAACGATAGGCCACATGGTGAATGCGGCTGAGCGCGGGAGCGGTCATGCGCCTGCTCCTTCGACATTCAGCACGCCGCGGCGCAGCTGATCGCGCTCCATGCTTTCAAACAGTGCGGTGAAGTTCCCTTCGCCAAAGCCTTCATCCTTCTTGCGCTGGATGAATTCGAAGAACACCGGGCCGATCTGCGTTTCGGAGAATATCTGCAACAGCAGGCGGGGGTCGCCCTGCTCGGTCGAGCCATCCAGCAGTATGCCCCGCTGCTGCAGTTCCTGCACAGGTTCGCCATGCCCGGGCAGCCGCTCTTCCAGCATCTCGTAATAGGTGACGGGCGGCGCGGTCATGAACGGGGTGCCGCTGGCCTTGAGCTTGTCCCAGCCGCTCAGCAGGTCATCGCAGGAAAAGGCAATGTGCTGAATCCCTTCGCCATTATAGGCGCGCAGGAATTCCTCGATCTGGCCGCCACCAGCCTTGCCCTCTTCGTTGAGCGGAATGCGGATCTTGCCATCGGGCGCGGTCATCGCCTTGCTGGTCAGCCCGGTATATTCGCCCTTGATGTCGAAATAGCGGATTTCGCGAAAGCCAAAGACCCGCTCGTAGAAAGCGGCCCAATGCGCCATGCGCCCGCCATAGACATTGTGGGTCAGGTGATCGATCGTGTGGAACCCAGCACCGACGGGATGGCGATCAACGCCCGGCAGATAGACGAAATCGATGTCATAGATCGACAGGTCGCCCCCATCCTGACCTTCATAGCGATCGATCAGATAGATGATCGAACCGCCGATGCCACGGATCGCGGGCAGGCGCAGCTCCATCACCCCGGTGCGGGTTTCCACCGGTTCAGCGCCGCGCTCCACCGCCAGGGCATAGGCCTTGGCCGCATCGCGCACGCGCCAGCCCATACCGCAGGCCGATGGGCCATGTTCCTGCGCGAAATAGGCAGCCGGGCTGCGTGGTTCGTAATTGGCGATCAGATTGATGCCGCCCTGCCGCCACAGCTGCACCTGCTTCGAGCGATGATTGGCGACATGGGTAAAGCCCATCGCCGCAAACACCGGCTCCAGCAGGCCGGACTCCGGCGCGCAGAACTCGATGAATTCGAATCCGTCCAGACCCAGCGGATTGTCGAACAGATCGGTCATGGGCAAGGCTCCGAGAATAATGGTTTCAGCTGAAACTATTTCCCGAAGCGTCTTGAGTCAAGCGAGAGCAGCAGTCTCATGCGTCAGTAAGGACGCTCAGGCGACCAGCGGCGCTGTCTCGCGCAGTTGCTGATACGAGGCGAACAGATGCGCAAAATGGTCACGCATGGTCGGCGCATCTTCCGCGTGATTGCGAAACGCCGCCCGGCCGGACAACAGCCGGTCAATCGCACTGGCGGCGGACAGGGCGCTGCCCGCGCGATAGGTCAGCCCTGCGCCTTCGCGGGCATGGTCGGCCGCGCCGCCCTGATCAGGCACGATCACCAGCACGCCGCTGGCGCGCGCTTCGGCGGCAGCCATGCAGAATGTCTCTGCCTCACAGCCATGCACCAGCGCATCGGCACTAGCCAGCAGGGTCGCAAAGCGCTGCCGATCCCGCACCGGCGCCAGCAGGTGAACATGGGGATTGCCGATAAAATGCCGGGCGATGCGCGCGCGCTGATTGCCTTCACCCAGAATCACCAGCCCGATCGGACGGCGCTGTCCGGCTGCTACCACGGCATCGATCACCATCGGCCAGCGCTTTTCCGCCGCCAGCCGGCCGGCGCCAATCAGCAGATGCGCAGTTTCATCCAGCCCGCACAGTGCCAGCAGATTGCGGCGCAGCGCAGGATCGCGCCGGGCCGGTGAAAACAGGTCTGCCTCGACGCCCATGGGATGCAGCGCGGTATGTGCCACCCCGCCCCGTGCCAGCCGTTCGCGCAGTTCGCGATTGGCACAGACGACCGCATCATAGCTTTGCCCCAGCTCGCGCAGATGCGTCCAGAAACTGGCAAAGCCGCGATCGATGGTTTCGCGCGGCAGCACCGGCCCCAGCCAGCGATAGGCATAGGCGGAAAGCGGATCGGCATGCATGATCAGCGCGCGCGGCACGCCACCATTCCAGCGGGCCACTTGCGCCGCGCTGCGCCAAGGCGAGGATGCTTCGACGAAATCGGGTTGCAGGGCATCCAGCGCCGCATGCAGTGCGGGCTCATCATCGAAATACCAGTATTTGCGGTCCAGCGGAAAGCGGGGCGCCGGGATGGTAACGATGCGGGCACGCGGACCATATTCGATCACCGCATGATCATCGCCGGGGGCGAGGATGACAATTTCATGCCCCAGCTCCGGCCCGATCCGCAGCTTTTGCTCGATATAGGTACGCACCCCGCCGCCGCGCGGGGTGTAAAAGGCGCAAACGTCGACAATCCGCATGGCTATGCGCCCTTCCAGCGTTCGGCCAGATCGACCGCGCCAAAGATTGCGCCAATGCAGAGATGGGTCAGCAGCAGCAGCCCGGCCATCATCGCCATCAGTTCACCAACCGGAGCCTGATGATCGAGCAGCACCACTGTCAGCCCGGCAAAGACCACATCCTTGTTGGGGATCAGCGGCAGGCGCGAAATCAGCATCCGCAGCGCCGCCAGCACCAGCCACATCTGCATTGCCACTGCGGGCAGCACCATATGCCACATCAGCGCGGCGAGCAGCAGCATGGCGACAATGCGGCAGCAATGCGTCAGCGCAATCATGTTCAGCACCGGCCGGGGCAAGGTGAACAGCCGCCGCCGGAACAGCAGGATCACAAAGGAGGTGACCAGCACCACGCTGAGCGAGAGAAAGGCCGTGCGCAGTTCCAGCCCGATCTGGCCGGAGGATACCAGTGGCCATGCCGGGATCAGCATCACCATGGTAACCGCATTGCCCATCAGTGCGGACAGAATGGTCACATCCTTGATCGCGCCAAAAGGTGCCGTGGCCATCTGCATGCGGCCGCGCGCCCAGCTGTAGAACTGCGCCTCGCCCAGATAACCCAGCAAAAGCTCATTGCTGACCAGCTTGCGCAGCAAGGCCCCCACACCGGATGCGGGCAGGTTCCACAGGCGACGATAGATGATCCATTCGCTGAATGGCACCGCCAGATAATAGCAGGTGAACAGCAGCCAGAATGCCGGATTTCCAGGCACCATCGCTTCGATACGTTCAAAGGCAAAGGACTGGAAACGCACCACAATGATCGCGATAAGCGCCAGCGATACCGCCGCGCTGGCCAACCCGGCCAGCCGCGCGCGTTTTCTTTCATCCATATCCTGCATCGCGAGCAGCAGACGGTTTGGTTGGCTTTCCGCCGCCTCACCCGGAACCTGCATTATCGGGACCTTTCTAGCCGTTTCCGCAGAAACCGGCACCCTCAGGAAACCGATGTCTGCCAGCTCGTCATTGGCTCCCGCCGATGGCCCCCTGATGACGGGAAGGTTACAATTATTTTACAGTCGTATAGTCCGGCAGCAGGTCCGCATAGCGCCTTGCGGGCCGCCTGGCCGCAAACGCACGAATCGTTGCCGAAATGCTTTCGCCCAGTGACGCTACCGAGGTGTCTCCGGGATGAACGGCGACGCGGACGACCCGCTGCTGATGCAGGGCGTGGCGCGCCAGCGCCGCGACCATCCGCGAACTCAATTGACGCGGACGGCTGCGGCTGGCCCAGGTAATCACCGGTCCGCGCGCCAGAACCCTGCCGCTGCCCGGTTGCCAAACGCGAAAATGGTCTTCGGCCAGGGCAAAGCCGCTATCGGCCAGCGCCGCCCGGGCACCGGGACCGTAAAGCCACGCCGGGGCGATGAAGCCCGCCGCCGGTCGCCCGATGATATCTTCCACCAGGGCCCGGCCATCGGCCATGCGGCGCGCGGCTTCGGCCTGCGCCAGTCCCAGAAATTCGCCTTCGCTGGCAGTCATGGTGCGGGCCTTGATCCCGGCCAGCCCGGTGTGCGTGGCGCTGTCGCGGTGGAACCAGCCATGGACAAACATTTCCACCCCGGCATCGGCCCAACCGCGCAGCCGCCGCTGAAACGCCAGCGCCTCGGCCAGCGGCGCTTCCCCCCAATGATCGGGCACCACCAGCATCGCAAAGCGCGGCCCGCCCAGATGTGAGGACAGCAGATCAGCAAGCTGATCGACCTCACGCTCAAAACGCGGGCCGACATCGTGAATTGAAGCAAGCAGCATCCGGGACATGCGCGGCCCCATAGCGGAGCCAGCGCCGCCAGACCAATTACAATCCAGCCATCTCTGGCATCTGCTGGCTGGCGCAGTGGAATCCGCCGCCGCCCGCCAGCACGGCATCGCCGGGCAGGCCGATCACCTCACGCCCGGGAAACAGCCCCGCAATCGCCGCCACCCCATCATGATCATGGGTCGAGCCAAAGGTCGGCACCACCACCAGATCGCTGGTGATGGTGAAGTTCATATAGCTGGCGGGTTCGATCCGCCCATCACGCTCGATCCGCCCGGGTGAAGGCACTTCGCGTACCGTCAAACCCGCTGCCATGGCGCGATCCCGGGCATCGGCATAAATTTCCGCATTGGGATCATCCCGGCCGGTAGCGCGCGGCAGCGCCAGCACGCCGGGCGCGACAAAGCGGGCAAGATTATCGACATGGCCATCGGTGTGATCATTGATCAGCCCGTCGCCCAGCCACAGCACCCGGTCATACCCAAGATCGCGCGCCAGCCGCTGTTCCAGATCACCGCGCGACAGGGCGGGATTGCGATTGGGGTTGAGCAGGCATTGCCCGGTCGTCGCGACCAGACCGGTGCCATCGCCATCCAGCGCGCCGCCTTCCAGCACCCAATCTGCGGTTTCGATCGGCAATCCCGCGCTTTCGGCCAGCTCGGCCCCGATCTGCTGATCGCCGTCCATCAGATATTTCCCGCCCCAGCCATTGAAGCCGAAGCGGCGGGCAATCTGGCGCTGCCCGTCCTGCACCACCAGTGGCCCGGTATCGCGCAGCCAGATATCGCCATAGCGCCGCTGTTCCAGCCGCACCCGCGCCGAACAGAGTTGCGCGGCGCGCGCGGCATTGGCAGCATCGCGCACGATCAGCCGCACTTCCTGCCCGCTGTCCGCCACCGCATTGGCAAAAGCCGCGATCTGTTCCTGAGCCCGGCCAAGAAAGCCTGGCCATTCTTCCGCATCATGCGGAAAGCCGATCCACAGCCATTGCTGCGGATGCCATTCGGGCGGCATCCGCATGTCAGCATTGCTCATGGCGGGCTACTTTCCGCTGCGGCTCTTGTCGCGGATCGCGCGGAACTCATCGGTTGGATGCCAGTTCGGCCAATCTGTCGTCATCGCCAGCATTCGGCCAAGCCGATAATATAGCTCACCCTCCTGCAGAATGCCCGACCAGTCCCAATGCCCGTCATACTCATCACTGGGTTGGTGGTAATCGGTGGTGACATAATGTTCGGCAGCGGCGTCACCCGCGGCGGTTCCGCCCGGCACCCAGTCCGACCCGCGGCCGACCGCGAACATCGGTACGCCGCGCTTGGCCATGCTGAAATGGTCAGAGCGGTAATAATGACCGCGCTCCGGATGATCCTCTGCCGTTTCGCGCAGGTTCATGGCCGTCATCGCCAACTGCAAATAGCGGGTCAGATCGGACTTGTCGCCGCCGGTCACCTGCACATCGCGGGCCGGGCGGCCCGGCAGCAGCCCGTCCATATTCACCCCGCCCACCGTCTTCGCCAGCGGGAAAACCGGATTGGCGGCATAATATTCCGATCCCAGCAGACCGGATTCTTCCAGCGTTACCGCCAGAAACACCTGGCTGCGATCAGCCGCACCTGCCTTGACATTGGCTTCGGCCAGCGCGCTCAGCAAGGCAACGCCGGTGGCATTGTCGACCGCGCCATTGCAGATGTCATCACCGGTCTTGTCAGGGGTGCAGTGCCCCAGATGATCCCAATGCGCGCTGTAGAGCACATATTCATCGGGCCGCTTTGCCCCCGGCTGAATGCCGATGACATTGCGTGAGACAGAGCGGCGGATGCTGTTGTCAAAACCCAGGCTGGCCTTCAGCCCGAGCGGCACCGGCTTGAAACCCTTTTGCTTGGCGGCCTGTGCCAGCGCGCTGAAATCCTTGCCCGCAGCGGCAAAGATCGCTTCGGCCACCGGTTTTTGGATCCAGCCATTGGCCTCGGTCTGATCCATGCCGTCATTGGCGGTCTGGACCCGGTATTGCGCACCGCTCCAGCTCGATTCAACCACCTGCCAGCCATAGGCGGCGGGGAAGCTGTCATGAACGATCAGCGCCGCTTTCGCCCCTTGCCTTGCGGCTTCCTCAAACTTGTAGGTCCAGCGGCCATAATAGGTCATGCGGCGCCCTTTGAAGAGGCCGTTTTCGCCTTCCATTTCATAATCGGGATCGTTCACCAGAATGACGGCGGTTTTGCCCTTCATGTCGATCCCGGCATAGTCATTCCAGCCGAGTTCGGGCGCATTGATGCCATAGCCGACGAAAACCATCTCGCTGTCGGAGATCTGGGTATGCGGAGTAATGCGGTAACTGCCCGAAACCATATCGCGGCCCGGCGCAAACAGCAGGGTTTTGGCCCCGCCGGTTACCGCCAGCCCGGTCTGGTGGCTGGCCGTGATCTCCACCGTCGGCACATCCTGGGTCCAGCTGCCCTTGTTGCCGGGCTGCAGGCCCGCAGCCTTGAAGCGATCGATGATATAGGCAACCGTCTTGTCCTCGGCCGCAGTCGATGGTCCGCGCCCTTCAAAGGCATCAGAAGCAAGCGTGCCGACGACCTGTTCCAGTGTCGCCTGCGAAAGCGGCTGCGGTGTTACCGAAGGAATTCCGGCAGGTTTGGCCGAGGCGGCGGAACAAACCGTCAGGGCGGAAGCGGCGATCAGGGCAAGGCGGACTTTCACGGTGCTTGAATCCTTGGAAATTTGCATGGCGCATGCTTGGCAGAGCCGCCACCGCCTCGCAAGCGGTTCGGCAACCCGGCACCGCAACAGGTGCTTGATCGAAAAGCCGGATAAGGGCATCCGGCAGGCATGGATGCCGACTGGACCGGAGCTTTGGCGCGGGCGCGCCTTTATTCGCCCTATCTGGCCGGCGCGCTGGACCGCTTACCCGCACTGGAAGCCCTGCTGGCCGCTGGCGATGGCGAAGCGGCGATGCAATGGGCCTATGCCGCGGGCGCGCAATCGGATGATGTGGCCATTGCCCTGCGGCGCGAAAAGCTGGCGCTTTCGGCAGCGCTGGCCATCGGCGATCTGGCCGGCGCCTTTCCGTTGACGCGGGTAGTGGCGGAACTTTCTGCCTTTGCCGATCGGTCGCTGGACGCGGCAATCGGCGAGGCCATCCGTCGCCGGGTGCCCGATGCTGCGCGCGCGGGGTTTCTGGCACTGGCGCTGGGCAAACATGGCGCGCAGGAGCTGAACTACAGCTCCGATATCGATCCGATCCTGCTCTATGATCCGGCGCTGCTGCCCCGGCGTGATCGCGATGAACCGGGCGAAGCCGCCCAGCGTGTCGCGCGCAGCCTGATGGAGATAATGAGCCATGTCACCGCAGATGGTTATGTCTTTCGCGTTGACCTGCGGCTGCGGCCAGCTTCCGAGGTCAGCCCGCTGGCCATACCCATGGATGCGGCGCTGACCCATTATGAAAGCTCCGCGCTGGCGTGGGAGCGCGCGGCATTCATTCGCGCCCGGCCCTGCGCGGGGGACATCGCCGCGGGCGAGAGCTTTCTTGCGGCAATCCGGCCGTTCATCTGGCGGCGCAGCCTCGATTTCGGTGCGATTGCGGAGATTGGCCGGCTGACCGCGCGGATCCGCGCCAATCACCACGGCCCGCAGCGCCCCGGCCCCGGCTTTGATCTGAAGCGCGGGCGCGGCGGCATCCGCGAGGTCGAATTCCATGCCCAGACGCATCAGCTGATCCACGGCGGGCGCAATCCGGCGCTGCGGCTGCGCGGCACCCGCGCCACGCTGGACGCATTGGCGGCGGCAGGCATCATCGCCACCGATGATGCCCGGATTCTGGGCGAAAGCTATGACCGGCTGCGAACCATCGAACACCGTCTGCAGATGGTGGCGGATCAGCAGACCCACAGCCTGCCCGGCGATTCCGCTGCCCTGGATGCGGTGGCCCGGCTCGACGGCCTGCCCGATGGCGCGGCGCTGATCGCGGAGCTGGATTCGATCACCGAAGCGGTGGGTTCGCGCTATGATCGGCTGATTGCCGAGCACAGCGGCAATCAATCCGCTGCACCGCTGGCCAGCACCGCCCCGGCACCGGGCGGCGACGCGCTGGCGGCAGAGCTGGCGCAGCTGGGCTTTGCCGAACCCGCGAAGCTGGTTGAACGGATCGAAGGGTGGCGCTCGGGCAAGCTGCGGGCGCTGCGCAGCGAAGCCGCGCGCGCCGCCTATGATGCGATACAGGCACCGCTGCTGGCGGCTTTCGCTGCCTCGCCGGAGCCCGAACGGGCGCTGCTGCGCTGGGAACAGCTGCTCACCAATCTGCCCAGCGCGGTCAATCTGTTCCATTTGCTGGAAGCCCGCCCGGCGCTGCTGCAATTGCTGGCACGCATCCTTGGGCTTGCGCCGCCGCTGGCCGATGCGCTGGCACGCCGGGCCGATCTGCTCGACCCGCTGATCGATGCCACTGCCTTTGATCTGCCGCCCTCCGTTGATGCACTGGCCGAAGACTTTGCGCGCGGCGAAGCCGGCGATGATTATGAGCTGCTGCTGGACCGCATTCGCCGCAAGGTGGGGGAGCGCCGCTTTGCACTGGGTGTGCAATTGATCGAGGGCGCGCGCGACCCGATGGAAATCGCCGAAGCGCTGTCGCGGGTGGCCGAGGCGGCACTGAAGGTGCTGACCGAAGCCACGGTTGCCGAATTTCGCCGCGCACATGGAAAAATAGCCGGCAGCGAATTGCTGGTGCTGGGGCTGGGCCGGCTGGGCGGCGGCGCGCTCACCCATGCCTCCGATCTCGATCTGGTGTTCCTGTTTTCGGGCGACCATGCCGCCGAAAGCGACGGGCAGCGCCCGCTGGGTGCGACGCTGTATTTCAACCGCCTGTGTCAGCGCGTGGTGGCGGCGTTGTCTGTCCCCACGGCCGAGGGGGCGCTCTACGAGGTCGACACCAGATTGCGCCCTTCCGGCACGCAAGGCCCGCTGGCGGTCAGCCTGGACAGTTTCGAACGCTATCAGCGTGAACAGGCCTGGACATGGGAACATATGGCGCTGGCCCGTGCCCGTGTGCTGTTTGGCGCGGCAGGCGATCGCGCCGCCCTGCAATCGATCATCGCGCGCGTGCTTGGGCAGCCGCGCGATGCGGCAAAACTGCGCGAGGATGTGCTGCATATGCGCGGCGAAATGGCGCGGCACAAACCCGCGAAGGGGCCGCTGGACATCAAGCTGGCGCGCGGCGGGCTGGTCGATGTGGAGTTTCTGGTGCATTTCCTGCAATTGCGCGATGGCGTGGCGCTGGAACCTTCGCTGGGCGGCGCGATCGCCGCTCTGGCGGATAGAGGGCTGGTCGCTCCGGCGCTGGCCGATGCCCATGCGGTGCTGGCGCGGTTTCTGATCGCCGCCCGCCTGCTGGCCCCCGATGCACAGGAGCCGCCATTGGCCGCGCGTGCCGTGCTGGCCGGGGCTTGCGGCTGCGATGATTGGGAGAGCATGCTGCGCAGCCTGCGGGATGCCCGCGCCATCGTGGCCACCTGCTGGCACAACATCTTTGACGAAATGCTGGAGACAGAAACATGAGCACATTTGCCGGAGTGGGTGATCCACTGCCCGATATCGCGATGACCACGCCGGATGGCGGCACGCTGCGCCCGTCCGATTTCGCCGGGCGCAAGCTGGTGCTGTTCTTTTACCCCAAGGATGACACCCCCGGCTGCACCACCGAAAACAAGGATTTTTCCGAGCTTTCCGATCAGTTCGCCGCTGCCGGTGTGGCGCTGATCGGGGTCAGCAAGGATCCACCGAAGAAGCATCAACGCTTCATCGAGAAGCATGGTCTCACCGCGCCGTTGGCCAGCGATGCCGAGGCTGATGGCCTGTCCGATGTGCTGGGCATCTGGACCGAGAAGAGCATGTATGGACGCAGCTATATGGGCATGGTGCGCAGCACCTATCTGATAGGACCGGATGGGCGCATTGCGCGGATCTGGGACAAGGTGAAGGTAAAGGGGCATGCGGCGGAAGTGCTGGAGGCAGCGCGCGCATTATGAGCAGCGTTTCCGCCGCGATCCGGGCGGCGTTGCTCACCGCTGATCCGCAGGAAAAGGCAATGGCGGCGCGCCGTGTTGCGCGGGAATGGCGACTGGGGGGGCTGGGCTTTGCCTTTGATTGCGCCATGCCCGATGAGCCGGGGCGTCCTGCGAAACCCGAACTGCTGGCCCCGAACCAGATGCCGAAACGCGGCAAGGGCGGATCGGAACGCGGCCGGATCGCCCTGTGGCACGCGATCGCCCATATCGAATTCGTCGCCATAGATCTGGCGCTGGACATGGCCGGTCGGTTTGGTGGGGCGCTGCCGGTGGCGCAGGGGCGCGAACTGGTCAGCGATTTCCTGTCGGTCGCGGCCGATGAAGCGATGCATTTCGCCCTGATCGACCGCCATCTGCACCAGTTGGGCAGCCATTATGGTGCGCTTCCGGCGCATGGCGGCTTGTGGGATGCCGCCCGCGAAACCGCGCATGATCCCGCCGCGCGGCTGGCGGTGGTGCCAATGGTGCTGGAAGCGAGAGCGCTGGATGTTACCCCGCAAACGCTCGAGCGGGTCCGCATGGCTGGCGATTCGCGCGGCGCGCGAATCCTCGAACGAATCCTTGACGATGAGATTCGCCACGTTCGCTTCGGCACAAAGCATTTTAACGCATTGTGCAAGGCACGCGGAGATTCGCCCGAATCCTTATGGAAAACCATGGTTAACCGGCACTTCAAAGGGGCCGTTAAGCCACCGTTCAACGACTCGGCGCGTTCCGCAGCCGGTTTATCGCGCTCTTTCTATGCTGGGGTTGATAGCTAAATCCCGACCCCGCTAAGCAGCCCATGCAAGAGATGGGCGGGGGGCCGACCTTCTCGAAATCCGGCACCGGGCAAATCCGGGTCGCACCAAGACAAGGTAATTTGAGTGGTCGTGTTTTCGTATTCAGGCATGGTTCGGGCTTTTGCAGGCGCAGTTGTCGCATTTGCCGGACTCGCCGCAACGAACCCCGCTTTCGCCAACAGCGCTGCCGCCAGCGCCGATGTCACCGCGCCGCTCCGCGCAGCGCAGGCTGCCAAATCCGGGCAGCCCAGCGGTGATGAAGAATTCCGCCGCCTTTTCGCCAATTGGGAATCGCTGGATAATCCCGCACCGGCTTCCACTGCGGCAACCGCTGCCCCGGTAATCCGCCGCAGCGGCGTTTCGATCCCCTCGCTGATGCCGGTGGAAGGCGTTGCGCTGACCAGCGGTTACGGCATGCGCTGGCACCCGGTTCTGGGTGGCCGCCGTGCGCACAAGGGCGTTGATCTGGCTGGCCCGATTGGCACGCCGGTTCGCGCCACTGCCGATGGCGTGGTGGAACGCGCTGAATGGTTCAGCAGCTATGGCCTGTTCGTCAGCCTTGAACATGGCGGCAATATCGAAACCCGTTATGGCCACATGTCACGGCTGAATGTTGCGGCCGGTCAGATGGTTCACAAGGGTGACATCATCGGTTTCATCGGCTCGACCGGCCGTTCGACAGGCCCGCACCTGCATTACGAAGTCCGCATTGCCGGCACCGCAGTCAACCCGATCCCCTATCTTCAGGGCGAAGTGACCCGCGTTGCCGATGCGGCTCCTGCCGCTGGCGAAAAGGCCGCAAATGGTCAGGAGGTTAATGGCCAGGGCGACGGCGACGATTGAGATTCCTTGCGGCACCGGACGATAGATCCGGGCCGATCTGACAGCTTCGGGAGGATGCTGGGAAAAGGGCGAGGGCAACCTCGCCTTTTTCTTTGCGCGATCCGGGAATCATGATCTTTTCCTTTGCGAGCATTTAATCGATCGGTTAAACTCCTTCCGAATGACGATGCCCTAGCGTCGCGATGGAGAGAGACAGGCCCATGCACCCCAGTATCCATGCCAAGGCGAATCCTGAAAAAGCTGCCGTGATCATGGCCGGCAGCGGTGAAGTCATCAGCTATGCCGAACTTGATCAGCGCTCCAATCAGGTGGCGCAGCTGATCCGCCAGCGCGGCATCGGCATTGGCGATACGCTGGCAATCTGCATGGAAAACCACCCGTGGTATTTTGCGCTGACCTGGGGCGCGCAGCGCGCAGGCGTGCATTTCGTCTGCATATCCAGCCGCCTGACTGCGCCGGAAATTGCCTATATTCTGGAAGACAGCGGTTCAAAGCTGCTGTTTGGCTCCACCTATATAGCCACTGTGCTTGATGAGGTGGCGGCGCTGATGCCCGGCGTTCCGCAGTTGCGCTTTGGCGGCAGCGGCACACTGGATGCAGCCGCCGCGCTTGGCAGCCTGCCGACCACCCCGATCAGCGATGAACGCGCAGGCGTTGACATGCTCTATTCCTCCGGCACCACCGGGCGGCCCAAGGGCGTTAAAATCCCGCTGCCCGAAGATTCGGCGATCGATGCGCCCAACGCGCTGGTCGGGCTGGCCAGCATGGCCTTCGGGATCAAGGGCGATGCCGTCTATCTCAGCCCGGCGCCGCTCTATCACGCCGCGCCGCTGCGCTGGTCTATGACAGTACATCGGCTGGGCGGCACCGTGGTGGTGATGGAAAAGTTCGACCCCGAAACCGCTTTGGCCCTGATCGAGAAATACCGCGTGACCGATAGCCAATGGGTGCCGACCCATTTCGTGCGGATGCTGAAACTGCCTGAAGAAGTGCGCGGCAAATACGATATTTCCAGCGTCAAATGCGCGATTCACGCTGCTGCCCCCTGCCCGGTACCGGTCAAGCAGGCGATGATCGAATGGTGGGGCCCGGTCATCTACGAATATTACGCCGGAACCGAAGGCAATGGTTTCACCTTCATCACCAGCCAGGAATGGCTGCAGCGTCCCGGATCGGTCGGCCGCGCCCTGACCGGGATCGTGCGGGTTTGCGGCGAGCATGGCGACGAACTGCCGCGCGGAACCGAAGGCCAGATCTTTTTCGAACCGAGCGAGCCGGGCGGAGCCCCGTTTGAATATCACAATGATCCGGTGAAGACAGCCGAAAGCCGCAACAAGCATGGCTGGACCAGCCTGGGCGATGTCGGCATTCAGGATGAGGAAGGCTATGTCTTCCTGACCGATCGCAAGAGCTTCATGATCATTTCCGGCGGGGTGAATATCTATCCGCAGGAGATCGAGAATTTGCTGGTCACCCATCCCAAGGTGACCGATGCAGCCGTAATCGGTGCGCCCGATCCGGACATGGGGGAGCGTGTGGTCGCTGTGGTGCAGCCGGCCGACATGGCGCAGGCCGGGCCTGAACTGGCTGAGGAACTAAGCCAGTATCTGTCTGGCCAGCTCAGCCGGGTGAAGATGCCGCGCCAGATCGATTTCCGCGAGGAACTGCCGCGCGAAGCCACCGGCAAGCTCTACAAGCGGCTGCTGCGTGATGAATACAAGGCCGCCTATGAGGCCGCACAGGCCGCCCGATAGTCGCAACAACTGGCAAGCCGGAACCAGCGGTCCGGCTTGCCTTCACGGCTTACTGACGGGGTTTACTGGCTTTCAGAGGCCAGACGGCATTTTCCGTCCATTTGGGTGATCCAACCGCGCAGCAGCGCCAGACCTTCGGCATGAACCAGCGAGCGGCCGATTTCCGGCATCATCGTGCCCGGCACGTCTGAGCCGACCCGGTAGAGCAGGATCGATTTTTCCGGCTCGCCCGGGGCAACGTCAAACGGCAGACCGCCGCCGCCATGCCCGCCGGCAACGATCTGCTTGCACACGCCGATGCGCCGCGGGCTGTTCCAGTCGACGCCATGTTCATGGCCCTGATCGAACCACAGGCCGGTGGTGCGCGCCGCCCCGACCGGGGAATGACAATGGCTGCAATTGATATCGAGATAGCTGCGCGCCCGGCGATCCAGCGGCAGTGCCTCATTGCGCCAGTCCACATTGGCGGGGATCGTGTTAGCCGCCGGAACCCCGGTCAGATAACCGAGCCGCACCAGCCGTGCGATCTGGTTGCTGTTGCCGAATACACCGGGAAAATCGCGATTGAGATGCCGGGCCTTGATCCCGATCGGCTCGATCCGGTTGATCTCGCCCTTGGTGAAATTGGGTGCGTGGCAATTGGCGCAGTCATTGGCGTTGGGCACGACATAGACGAAGCTCTTGCGCTCAGCGCCATCGGCAATGGTCAGCGGGACGGCATCGCCAACCCGTTCCAGCGTGGCATCGCGCTGGTCTTCATCCCAGACATAGGGCAGCGCCACCCAGCCATCGGCGCGGCGCACCAACAGGCGCGTTTCCATCAGCCGGGCATTGCCGACCCGCAGCCCGCCAACCCCGTTTTGATAATCGCTGTCATGCGGCTTGAGCACCTCATCGCCGCCCGGCTGCGCCGCAGGTTTCACCGGATAGTAAAACGTCTTGGCAATAACCGTGCCGACCGGCAGATCAAAGGCGCGATCGGGATCGTAGCTGGCCTTGGCCCCCTTCGGGAAAAACATCACCCGCCACTTCAGCGTGTAATCGCTGAACAGCGGCGAGGCGAGTTCATAGGTCACCCCGTTGCTGCTGGCCTTCAGAAGATTGCCTTCGCGGTGGATCAGCCCCCAGCCGGACAGCTTGTCCGGAAAATCACCACGCTGGGTGCTGCTGGCGTCGGAATGGCCGGTCAGCAGGGCAAAGCCCAGCAGGGCCGCCACCATCGACCACAAGGCAAGGCGCAGGGTTTTGGGCATCGCATCGGGCCTTTTAGCGGATCACCACTGCGGGCTGACGGACAAAGCCGCTGCAATCCTTGCCCGGAACAACGCTGAACTGGCCGGGCTTCTTGGGATCGAGCTGGATCAGCTTGTCAGGCCCGGTCTGCAGGCAAATGCCGTTGTCACCGCCTGCATTGCGGGCATAGCCGTCCCAGATCACATTGGTGCTCTGGCCCGCGGCGGTGATGGCCTGCGCCACCGGGAAGCGCACCAGATCCGGCGTGCCGCCGCCGCCCGAAATGCGATTGCCCGCGATATAGATCCGCTCCGGATAGGGATCATGCTCGCCAGGCGAACCGGCCTCGATCTTGTAGTCGGTCGAATAATCGCTGGCGACGGCAATCCCCATGGTGTTGTTGCCGCGAATGTCATTGTCGAAAATCTCGACATCGTCATTTGCCAGAACGATCACCCCGGTCCCGGCGGGAACAATGCTGACCGCAGTGCCCTTTGCCGCGAAATTCGGGGTGTTGTTGGTTTCCGAGACATTGTTGTGAATACGGGTCTTGCCGCCGGGCTTGGGCAGGTTGGGCATGTTGAACACCAGAATGCCGCCGGTGTTGTTGGTGGCGATGTTTTCATAAACATCGGCGCGGGTCGAATTTTCGATTTCGATACCCGCCACATTCGCCTCGGCCCGGTTGCGACGGACGATGATATTGTCGGACTGGCCGACATAGATGCCAGCGTCAGACGAACCCGAAACCTCGCTATCCTCGATCAGCACATCGCTGCAGCCAACCGGATAGATGCCATAGGCGCCGTGGGTGGTGTTGTCGGGATTGGTCCAGCGCACCCGCACGTTGCGAAAGGTCACGCCCTTGGTACCATTGACCTTGATCCCGTCACCCTTGGTATCCTGCACGGTCAGATCGCTGACCAGGAAGTTGTCGCCCGTCACCAGCAGGCCGACCGGCCCGGCAACCATGGTGGAGAAAGACAACACCGTCTTGTCGCGCCCGGCACCGCGAATGGTGACGCCGGGCGTGGTGAGCGTCAGGCCTCGCATCAGGCGGTATTTGCCCTCGGGGATGGTGATGACATCGCCGGGCTTTGCATCCAGCAGCTGTTCCTGCAGATGCTTTTCAAAGGCCCGGTCAGTAACGAAGCCATCGGCATCAGGCGCCGAGGCAAAAGCCGGAGCAGCCAGCCCCAGCGCCATCATGGCACCGCCCATTATCGCGAAACGCCGCGCTGCAAATGCTGCCTTCATTGTCTTCTCCTCAAACCTATCGTGTCGATGGCCTCAGCCCTCGGCGCAATTGCGATCAATATTTCAGCGTCACGCTGCCACCGAAGAAACGCGGTGCGGAAATACGCGTGTAGGGCGTGCCAAAGGTGGTGGTGGTGATGTTATTGATTCCGTTGACATATTGCTTGTCGAACAGGTTCTCCACCCAGAAGGTCACCGTCACCCGCTCATTCGCGGTCTTCGCGCCGATCCGCGCGTTGACGGTGTTGCGCGCGGCACGCATCGTGCTGAGCTTGGTCCAGTCGACCCCGCCCAGCGCGGTAACCAGGGCATCATCATAGGGGGTGCGCACATTGGTGCGACCGCGTGAACGATGGCTCCAGTCAAAATCCGCGAACAATGAGCCAAAGCTGACCGGCGCGGAAGCATGCATGCCCAGCGCCATGTTGAGATAGGGTTCACCCGTCGGCTGGCCATTGAGCGAAAGCGTGATCGGACCGCCAACGGTCTGCACCTGCTCATTGCGCTTGGCCCAGCTGGAATCGATCCACGAAAGATTGCCGGTCAGGCTGAAATAGCGATTGAGCTTGAACGCCGTATCCAGATCGAAACCATAGGCGCGCGAACTGCCGGTGGTGGTGACATATTGCGGGATGGTGCTGCCGTTCTGCACCAGCGTGATCGACTGGCGGTTGTTGTAACGGAAATAATAGCCCGACAGGTTGAACCGCAGACGCCGATCGAGAAATTCCGATTTCAGCCCGGCTTCAAAATTCCAAACGCTTTCCGGATTGAAGAAGCTGTTGATCGCCTGCGAATTGAACCCGCCAGCCTTGTAACCACGCGAAGCGGAGACATAGGCCATCACATCGGGATTGAACTTGTAGCTGATCACAAAACGCGGCGAGACATCATTGAAGCTGGCCTTGCGCGTGAATTCCTTGTTCTGCAACGCGCCCTGATTGAAGATCAGATTGCCGGTCGGATAGATCGGCGCGCCCGCCAGGAACGGCAGACCGGCAAAGGTGGTGTAGAAATCCAGCACTGAATAACTGGTGGCAGGGACAAACAGGTCCGGCACGCCGAACGAGTTCAGAACGGCGTTATAGACCGCGCCCGGCTGCTTGATTGCGGCCAGCCCCGGCGATTGCACGCCCGGTGCCAGCCAGGTAAATTCCTTGCGATCATTGGTATAGCGCAGACCGAAGCGCAGGCTCCATTTGTCGCTGACATCCCAGGTCACATCACCATAGGCGGCGAAGGATTTGTTGCGCGCGGTCCCGTTCATATCCTCGCGCCAGGTGTTGCCATAAACCGGGAACCCGGCCCCGGCGAGCGCACCGAACAGCGGCAGGCCGCCATCAGTGAGCGCGCGATCAATCGAATCGACCAGCGCCGTCACCGCGCTGGTCTGGCGGCCGACTTCGTTGAAATAGCTCGCCCCCAGCAGCCAGTGCAGCGCATCGCCATCATGCGACAGGCGCAGTTCCTGATAAAAGCTCTTGTTGCTTTCGATATTGTCGGTGTCGAGATAGCGGGTCGGATCGTTGGTGCCGTCCTCGTCCTCGCGGTTGGCGGTGGAAAATTTGCGATATGAGCTGATGCTGGTCAGCTTGATCCCGTCGGTGATCTGGCGGTCGATGGTCAGCGCATAGCCATTGAGCAGCCGGGTTTCTCGTGCGCCGCCCACAACATCATTGGCGAACTTGCCAAACGGGTCTTTCGACAGCGCATACTGGCTGATGCCGATCGCCACCGGGCCATCATTGCGGGTTTCATCATGATCCCAGGCGAAGACAACATCGGTCAGCGCGTCCGGCGTCCAGCGGGCCGAAACCCGGCCCGATGTGGTGTGGATGAAGCCGCGATCCTTGCCGCTGGCCGCATCGCGCAGCCAGCCATCGCGGCGATTGAGCAGGATATTGCCGCGCAGCTGGAAATTGTCGGACAGCGGCAGGTTGACCATGCCTTCCAGCCGCTTGGCATCATGATTGCCGAAATCGAGATTGGCCGATGCCGCCAGCCGCTTTTCCGGCTTTCTGGTGACGATGGAGATCGCCCCGGCAGAGGTGTTGCGGCCAAAGATGGTGCCTTGCGGGCCCTTCAGCACTTCCACCCGTTCGATATCGTTGAAGAAGATCAGCGCAGAGCCGGTGCGGGCGGTGTAGATGCCATCGACAAACACCGCCACTGCCGGTTCGGTGCCGATGCCGAAATCATCGGTGGAAACGCCGCGGATCGAGAAATGCGGCTGGGTGACCGAGCTGTCATCCACCGACAGGCCGGGGGTGAAGCTGGCCAGCGAGCCCAGGCTGATCGCGTGCAATTCGCTGATCTTGGCGGCATTCACCGCCACCACGCTGACCGGCACATCCTGAAGCCGCTCTTCCCGCTTTTGCGCGGTGACCACGATTTCATCGAGGCCGCTGGCCGCTGGCGTGTCGGGGGCAGACTGGCCATCCGCTGCAATTGCCGCGACAGGCACCGCCGCAATCGCCATCGCCAGTGCAAGCAGCAGAAGCCGTGTGACCGTGATTTGTAAACTGCGGAATTACGAATGAAATTCAACGCCATATTGTTTCCCCCTGACATCGGTCCTGCTTGTTGCGGCAGCCTTTTCGCAAACTATCAACTGCGCGCAACCCGGCGGATTTTGCACGAGTTGCAAAGATCACCGGGTGATTGTCAAGTTAACTGTCATTCCGATCGCGCCCTAAAATCGCGTGACGAAACTGGCCGGAGCGATTGCGCCAGAATTCCCTAGCGTCATTGCGCATGCAGCGATGTTTCAGGGGAGGCAATGCAGGGGAGGTGGAGCGGGTAAGGGGAATCGAACCCCTCTAGCCAGCATGGGAAGCTGGTGCATTACCACTATGCTATACCCGCCCGGATTGCGCCGTGCGCCAAGGCGGCGCGCTTGCCACCAATATGGGGGCTTCGTCAATCGCTTTTGCCTGCGCAAAGCTCAGCTGTAGAGGCGATAGCCAACGCCGGGTTCGTTCCGCAGCAGGCTAGGGCGGGATGGGTCTGCCTCCAGCTTGCGGCGGATTCCACGCGCGGCCACGCGCAGATATTCGACATCGCTTTCATGCCCCGGCCCCCAGACCGAGCGAAGCAGCTGCGAATGCGTGACAACGCGCCCCGGTGACTTTGCCAGCTCGGCCAGCAGGCCATACTCCTTGGGCGTAAGATGCACCTCCTGACTGGAGCGGCGCACCTGCCGAACCGCCAGATCGATCTCGACATCGCCGCAGCGAACCACAGGTTCACCCGTTTCGGTCATCAAGCGATGCCGCAACGCGACCCTTATCCGGGCCAGAACCTCTTCGCTGTCAAAAGGTTTCGAAACGTAATCATCGGCGCCAAGATCGAGCGCTGCCACCTTTTGATCCGTTTCCTCCCGCGCGGAAACCACGATCACCGCAGGCCCGGCTCCCTTGATCATGGTGATGAGTTCCAGCCCGTCGCGATCCGGCAGGCCCAGATCCAGCAGCGCTAGATCGGGCTTGTCGATCTGCACCGATGCCATTGCCTCGCGGGCATTGCCGGCCTCGACCGTGCGATAGCCGGCCCGCGCCAGGCTTGCATTGAGCAAACGCCGGATCGCCGGTTCATCGTCAACAATCAGGATTGTAACAGGGCGGCTCATTCCTTTGGATATTCCTTCAGATGGCTGCCGGGGAACCCTATCCGAAAGGAGGCGCCGCGCCCAGCTTCACGGTTCATGGCGATCAACCCCAGCCCCATCGCCTCTGCAAATCCTTTGACAATCGCAAGTCCCAACCCGGTACCACCTTTGCGATCCGATCCTTCGATGCGGGCGAAGGTTTCAAAAATGCGCTGCTCCTGCCCAGCCGGAATGCCGGGGCCTTCATCCTCGATGGCCAGCGTCATCCCGGTGCCATCGCGATAGGCGCGGATCACGATCGGCGTGGCTGTGCCGCCATATTTGGTGGCATTTTCGATCAGATTGATCAGGCAGTGGTGAAACAGCTGGGGGTCGACCATCGCCAGCGGCAATTCCGGCGCGATCTGCACGCTGGTTTCATGGCCTTGCAGCGCCGCACCCAGATCCTCGATTGCGCTGCCCACCGCCTCGGCAAGATCGACCGGCTCGATCTTCTGATCCAGCGCGCCTGCCTCGATGCGGACCATATCCAGAAGGTTGGCGACAAAGCGGTGCAGCCGCTCCGCCGCCCCCTGTGCCGCGGCAATCTGCACGGCTTGACCAGGCGATGCCGGCTCAATTTCCCGCAGCGAGCCAAGCACCGTGGTCAATGGCGTGCGCAAATCGTGACTGACCGAGGAAAGCAGGGCATGGCGCAGCCGATCCCGCTCTCGGATCCGGGCCAGGCTGGAGCTTTCCTCTTCCAGCGCGATCCGGCCCAGTGCCAGCCCAGCCTGATCGAGCAACCGCAGCAGCAAGGGCAACTGGTCTTGCTGCAGCGGGCTGCGCGCATCGCTGCGCGAAAGGCCGAACACCGCCAGCACCTGTCCGGCCGGGCCGACCGGATAAAACAGCCATTCCGATGCAGAGAGCGTATCCGTTTCCCGCCCGGCGGGCTTGTCGTGCTGGAACGCCCATTTTGCCGCGGTTTCATCCAGCATTTCCAGCTTGCAGCCGGGTGGCACCGAGCAACGCATGCTCAGCTGATCCCGTTCCGGCATCAGTAGCACGGCATTGCAGCCCAGCAGTCCGGAAATTTCGCGGCACAGGATCGGAATCAGCTCCTCCGCCGTGCTGATACCGGTCAATTGCCGCGCAAAACCCGCCAGCGCACTGTTCTGTGCGGCGCTGGCCTGCGCCAGCAACGCTTGCTCACGCACTTGCGATGCCAGCCGGCTGCCGACAACGGCCACTCCCAGCAGCACCAGAACCGTAATGATGTTTTGCGGATCCTGTATGGTGAAGGTGTGCAGCGGCGGAATGAAGAAGAAATTATACGCCAGCGAACAGGCCAGGCTGGTGACAATCCCGGTCCGCATCCCATAGCGCGTGGCCGCCAGCATCACCGGAATCAGGAACAGCAGGCCGATATTGGTGATATTGCCATGTTCAAAGAACGATTTGCCGATCAGGGTGATGATCGCGCCAAGGCCCAGCGAAACCGCATAGCCCTGCCACATTCCCCAATCCGCACGCGGGGCCGAAAATGCCGGAGCATCGCGCCGCGCCCCGCCTTCGCACATATCTGGATCGACTCTGGTATCGGTCATCGCGCCCGATTTGCGCCGGAAACGGCCATGGTGTCGAGAGCAAGCTTCATCTCTGCCGCGAACAGCAAACACTCAGCCGTGCCATCTGCCCTTCCAGTAGAAGGCGCTGCGCGCCGGGATCGGCATTTGCCGCAAGAGCCCGGGACCGAACAGGGTCAGCGCCAGTCCGCTTGCCAGTGTGAAGGCGATGGCAGCGCAGATGGCGAATTCCGCCAATGTGGTGCCATGCGGCGGCGGCAGGGCGATCATGCGCTGTGCGACTGTGCCAAGCCAGAAACAGACCGAAAGCAATATTGCGCCGAACCCCCGCAGCAGCACCTCGGCTGCCCACCAGCGTTCGCCGTTGCGAAGGCGTTCAAGATTACGTGGCACGGCGCAGCTCCCGCACGAATGATGCGGCATCCTGTCTGCGCCGTAGCGCCGTTAAGATTCCAAGGGAAATTCGGGCCGCTGCGTAAAGTTTCCGTAAAGCTCGTAGAGCAAGCGCGCAGATGGGCTTATTTGCCCCCGCCATGAACAGCACTGAGGGGCAGCAGGCCCATAGCGACAGTCTTGGCACCCTGGCGATCGGCGCGATCGGCGTGGTATTCGGCGATATCGGCACCTCGCCGCTCTATGCGCTCAAGGAAAGTTTCATCGGCCACCATCCGCTTGCGGTCGATCCGGCGCATATCTTTGGTGTGCTGTCGTTGATCTTCTGGACGATGATGCTGATCGTCACGATCAAATATGTCTTCGTGATCCTGCGAGCGGACAACAAGGGGGAAGGCGGCAGCCTGGCGTTGCTGGCATTGATCGGGCGCAAGCTGGGCACGCATCGCTGGAGCCCGTTGATCGCGATCCTCGGCGTGATTGCCACCGCGCTGTTCTATGGCGATGCGATCATTACCCCGGCGATTTCGGTGCTGTCGGCGGTCGAGGGGCTGACCGTGATCAACGAAAGCTTCCAGCATTGGGTTCTGCCGCTGTCGATCGGCATTCTGGTCGGCCTGTTTGCCATCCAGTCACACGGCACGGCAGCAGTCGGCAAGCTGTTCGGCCCGCTGATGGTGATCTATTTCATCCTGCTGGCGGTGCTGGGCCTGATCAACATCATGGCTGCCCCGCAAGTCCTGTTGGCGCTGAATCCGCACTATGCGCTGGACTTCTTCCTGATCGATCCCAAGCTGGCCTTTCTCGCGCTTGGCTCGGTCGTGCTGGCCGTGACGGGGGCAGAAGCGCTCTATGCCGATATGGGGCATTTCGGCCGCAAGGCGATCATGGTTTCGTGGCTCTACATCGCCTTTCCCTGCCTGATGATCAACTATCTCGGGCAGTCGGCACTGCTGCTGAAGAACCCTGCAGCCATCGAAAATCCGTTCTTCCTGATGGCCCCCGAATGGGCGCGATTGCCACTGGTTGCGATAGCCACGCTGGCCACGATCATTGCCAGCCAGGCGGTGATATCCGGTGCCTATTCGGTATCGCAGCAGGCGGTTCAGCTTGGCTTTCTGCCGCGGCTCAAGATTCTGCACACCAGCGCCAAGGCAGCAGGCCAGATCTATGTTCCGCTGGTCAACTGGGGACTGCTGATTCTGGTGATCATCCTTGTTCTTGGCTTCAGAAGCTCCAGCAATCTCGCCGCCGCTTATGGCATCGCCGTTACCGGCACGATGTTCATCACCGCCTGCATGCTGGGCGTACTGACCTTCACCGTGTGGAAATGGCATCCGCTGCTGGCCACGCTGGTAACTGGTGCATTTCTGCTGGTGGATGGGCTCTATTTCGCTTCGAACATCACCAAGATTCCTGATGGCGGCTGGTTCCCGCTGCTGATCGCGGCGATTGCCTTCACCCTGCTGACGACCTGGGCCATGGGCCGAAAGCTGGTCCGCGCGCGGCTCGAGGAAGATGCCATGCCAATCGATCTCTTCCTGAAATCGGCGGGCAGCTGGGTAAAGCGCGTCGCCGGAAGCGCGGTGTTCATGGCTTCAAGCGTGGAAGGCATCCCGCCGGCACTGCTGCACAACCTGAAGCACAATCATATCCTGCATGAGCGGGTGGTGATCCTGAAGGTGTCGATCGAAAGCGTGCCGCATGTTGCACCGGATGCGCGCCGCGAAGTTGAGGATCTTGGTGCCGGGTTCTACCGGATCATCCTGCATTATGGCTTCATGGATGAAATCGATGTGCCCGCCGAACTGGCGGTGGAAGACCGGGCGGGCGGTCCGTTCAAGACCATGGAGACCAGCTATTTCCTGGCGCGGCAGACCCTTATCGCCTCAAAGCGCCCCGGCATGGCGATCTGGCGGGAAAAACTGTTCGCATGGATGGTGCGCAACGCGGAAAGCGCCATGCAGTTCTTCAAGCTGCCGACCAATCGCGTCATCGAACTTGGCAGCCAGCTGGAAATCTGACCGGGCCTCAGGAATTTGTGACTTCGCAGATGCCACCGGCACTGCGCTCCCGCAGGCATGCAACCATCTTTTCAAATCCTTCGCTGGTCAGCTCGATCCAGTACCGGCGCTTGTCGGCCGGATCGTCGCGGCGCGCGATCAGGCCATGCCGGGCCAAAGAGGCCAGACAGCGGAGCGCGGTGGTGGTCGGCACCCGCGAGGCAATGCATGACGAGGTTGTCGATATCCGCGCATCGGAAACCCTGGCGATGAACAAATCCAGCAGAATATCCCAGGCCGGTTCGCCCAGCAGGTCGCTGCTGAAATGAACCGACCGCTGCATGCGCTCGGCATATTCCTTCTGTGCAAGTTTCGCCAATTGCTCAAGATCGCTGTTCGAAGGCGGTCCATCGAACTCGTGAGACAAATTGAATGCTTCTTTTTGCGCTGCCAATCGCATGTTTTCACTTTCAGTAAGTCTGATGAGATAATGATCCAGGCTTTCCAGGATCTGATCGAGGTTGGATGAGGAAAGATCCCGGGTCACAGCAGCTTCAGCTCGCGCATGCTGACCAGCCTTGTGCCCGCAACAATGAGATGATCGAGCAGTCTGATCTCCAGCGCAGCCGCCACAGTGCTGATCCGGCGCGTGGCCTGCACGTCTTCTGTGCTGGGATATGGTGAATTCGAAGGATGGTTGTGCGTCAGATAGAAACCCGCCGCCTCCAGCTGCATCGCCCGCCGCAGGATCGTCGATATGCTGGTTTCAACGCGATCAGCCTGACCGCTGGCGATATGCTCCATCGCGATGAAGCCGCTGTGTCGATCAACAAAGATGGCATGCAGCTGTTCTTCGCGGCACCCCCGGAAGATCAGGGCGAGATATTTGGCCAGATCGGGATCGGATACATCAACCGGTGCGCGCGAGATCGCTTCATGCAGCGACGCCAGAACCAGCGCTCTGGCCCCAGCGATCATCCCGCCAACATCCGCCCGTCCCTGGCAAGCCGACATGATCTCGGCATCGCTGGCGGACAGCATCCTGCCCATTGTGCCGAAATGCGCGATAAGATCCGCCGCAACCTCTTGTGCAGCGCCGCCCGCGAATGGGCCTAGGAGCTCTGCCAGGAAGGATACTGGCCGTACTGTCTTGCGCGCCGGATATGGCACCACAGGCCCACTGCGAAGACCACTATCTGCAAATAGGACGGTGCGATCGCCAGGATTGCGTAAGCGACCCGCACCACCGAGGGGTTGAGCGCGATCACCAAGTGCGAGATCGTTGCGGCCAGCTGCAACGCCCCCATGATAATCGGATATACCCGGTTGGCCTGAAGAGCGAGCGTCACCATTGCAGCAGCGGCAGCCAGATCGATCACGAAATGCCCCAGATTGATCTGCGCAAGCATCACATCGACAGGAAACACAAGATGATAGATCCGATCGACGACAAACATCCCGACGAAAATTGCCGCGATCCAGCGCTCCGGGGCAGCTCCGCGCCACAACGCCAGGATCACCAGAAGCAGCAATACCATGCTCTGGTAGTCTGCTTTGGCTTGCCAGATCATACTCAGCATGAACGGATCGCGGCTGTTTTCGAGTAAACATCGTCAGTGTCAGGCCGAAATGGCGCGCACTTCATCATTATATGATGCGAATTTTGGCGTTGATCCGTTTTCGTCAAGAAACCCCAATTCCATGCCGATGCCAGACATTTCATCATGAACGCGGAAGATATCATTGCTGCCTTCCACCAGCGACTGCTGAGCGCGGACCAGGCGGATGAGCGCCTTCTGCCCGGTATGCGGTACGACGCCGGCTTCACCGCGAGCCTTGACCAATGTCGCCAAAAGCTCTGCTGATTTGAGAAGGGCCTGATCGGTGGCGAGCTCTGCTTCACGGAGTTGACGGCCAATTCTTGCTGTTGCTGCATTCAGATCAAGTGCCATGGTGGTCCTCCGGGGCCCACCATGCCCTTTGGTGGACCTGACTATTTGGGTGTGGAGGCGATGCGCTCTGCCGAAAGGGCCGATGACACACCCTGCGCCGCGCCTAGGCCAAGAATGACCGCAGCGAACAAGCCGATGGTGAGTGCGACCATAAGGGTCGCCCGAGCCCATTTCGAATTGGCACCGTTGAGCACCTCCGGGACGACCCTTGGCTCGGTCATCAGGCTCCACGGTGCATCAACCCGGTAGCTGATGCTGTCGTGAAAACTGACCGCCGGGGTCAGATCGTCCGCCACCGGGATTTGGCTGGCAGGAGGGTCGCTCGGAAGTCCTGAATTTATGCATGCAGAATTTCTGCAGTCCTCGGTCAGCAGCGGATCAGGCATTGCCCGATGCACATCAGCCAGTTCAGTGAGGCTGTTCACCCCCAGCGCAAGCTTGAGAGTCTTGATGTGCTGGTTGACTGCCGATTCTGAAATGCCAAGCTCACCGGCAACCTGTTTCAGGGTGCGCCGCTTGGCTACCAGTTCCAGCACCTGGACCTGGCGTGATGTCAGCTCCCGAACCGGGAGTGACCGACTGGATTCTTGCAGCGCCCGCATTCATTGTGCCTTTGCACGGTTAGGACGGGCGCTTAATACATAAATCGATCAAGAAAGGGAATGCCCGCCGACGCCGGTGGAAATATCCAGCTGACGGCGCGCAAATAAATGCCCGCCATGTTGTCCAAAGGCGGGCGTGAGAAAGCGGCGATGCTGTCTGCCGTTCAGAGAGAACTTCAGGCGGCAAGACCCAGCTTGCGAACCGCCCGCCATGCCAGTGCCTTGGCGCGGTTCCGGGCCGGGAAAGCTCCGGGGCTGACCGGGGACAGGCCGAAACGCCGCAGCAGATGGTTGAAGGCCCGTGCATCCGCCTCGGCATAGCTCCAGTCGGATCGCCAGGTGACGGACAGCGAGATCGACGGGAATTCACCATTCTGTACCCAATGCGGCGCCTTTACCGGCACATGGATCGCCTGCCCGGGTGCAATGGTGATTGGATAGCCCTTGGCGGCGAAACCGTCCTGCCAGGGCAAATTGCGATGATGCATGCCGAGATGGTAATCCTCATGCACACGCGCGGCGAACATCACTTCGTCTTCGACCGGGAACAATGTCATCGTCTTGGAGCCGGTGATCTGCAGCAGGATGTTGTGCTCAGGATCGAAGTGGAATGGTGTGACCGATCCCGGCGAAGTGATGAAGATGAAGCCTTCCAGCTGCATCATCTTGCCGGTGCGCGGGGTAACCACCGCTTCCAGCTCAGCCAGCACCCCGCGCAGCAGCGCAGCATAGGCCGGATGTTGCTCGATCCGTTTGAGCGCCACCCACGAGCCGCTCTGGGCGATGTTGCGGATGGTTTCGACCACGGTCAGATCGGATTTCGGCACATCTTCCGGCGCAATTCCGATCGGCAGCTTGCCGGGATTATATTCGATGCTGTCAGCAGGCAGCGCGGCGGCCAGATCGGCCAGCGCATCGAATGTCAGCAACGGATGCTCGGTCAGCTGATGTGCAAGCCGCAGCGGCGTGGCAGGATAGGCCTTGGCAAAGGCTGCCAGCGTTTCAGGCGGAAAAACAGCGTCCTGCATCGCAAACTGCATCGCAAATCCTCCTTGAACAAGGCTTGCGCATAGCAGAGGCGGGTTAATATCGCGTTGGCGGCGTTCGGTTCATCCCGGCCGGAACAGCAAGGCATCGCCATTCATGCAATAGCGCTTGCCGGTGGGGCGGGGCCCATCGTCGAAAACATGGCCCAGATGCCCGCCGCACCGCGTGCAATGCACTTCGGTTCGGGGATAGCCGGTTTCCCAATCGGTGCTGGTGGCAACCGCACCGCGCAAAGGTGCCCAGAAGCTGGGCCAGCCGGTGCCGCTGTCAAACTTGGTTTGCGACGAGAACAGCGGATTGCCGTCGGCCGCGCAGACAAAGGTGCCGCGCCGGTGTTCGCGCAGCAGCGGCGATGTGCCGGGAACTTCGGTCCCCTTTTGCCGCAGGATGTAATATTGCTCTCCCGTCAGGCGTCGCCGCCATTCTGCATCGGTAAAGCGTACCGGATAGCTTGCCGCCTCGGCCTTGCCGCCGCAGGCAGCAAGCACCGGCAAGGCGGCAGAGGCCGACAGCCAGCCGAGCAAGCGGCGCCGGGAAAGCAGATCAGGCTGGCTCATCACGGGTACTCCCAAGTTGATGCGATCATGCCGCACCAGTGGTTTCGCGCCAAGGGCCTGTCTGGTTACTGAACTACGCCAGCTGCGATCAGAATTTGCTGAGCGTCACGCCCAGTTTGCGGAAGCCATGGACGAAATTGGCGCGAACCCGCTCGACCCGGCCGGTGACATTCACGCGCATCCGCCGTTCATGCATTTCTTCCATCAGGATCTTCAGCTGCAGCTCGGCCAGACGCGCACCGACGCAGCGGTGGATGCCATAGCCGAACGAGAGATGCCGCCGCGCATTCTCGCGCGTGATGATCAGCTTGTCCGGGTTCTCAAACACCGTCTCATCGCGATTGGCGGAAATGTACCACAGGATCAGCTTGTCACCCTTTTTCACCGCATTGCCGAACAGATCGGCATCATCGGTGGCGGTGCGGCGCATATGCGCCAGCGGCGTCATATAGCGGATGCATTCCTGCACCGCGTTGGGAATCACCGAAGGATCGTTTTCAAATATCGCCCGCTGATCCTGGAACTGGTCCAGCGAATGGACAATGCCGGACATCGTGTTGCGGGTGGTGTCATTGCCGCCAACGATCAGCAGGATCAGGTTGCCCATGAATTCCTGCGGGCTCATGTGGCTCATCGCGTCCGAATGGATCATCATCGAGATCAGATCACGGCTGGGGGCAGCGCCCATGCGTTCGATCCACAGGCGCTGGAAATAATGCGCCATTTCACCCAGAATCTCGAAGCGGGTATCGTTGAGCTCACGTGCCAGACCCAGCTCGACATCGCCCGCCCAGTCCGACCAGAAGGTAAGCAGGCGGCGGTCTTCCCAGGGGAAGCCGAACAGGATTGCCAGCATTCCGGTGGTCAGTTCGATCGAGACCTTGTCCACCCAGTCAAATTCCTCGCCCCAGGGCAGGCTATCGAGCACTGCGGCGGTGCGCATCCGCACCTCGGCGGCCATCTTGTCGATTTCGCCGGGGGTGAAGGCCGGGGCAACGGTGCGGCGCTGCCCGGTGTGTTCGGGCCGGTCCATCGCGATGAACATCGGCAGGCGACGCTCTTCCAGCTGCACCGGATCGGCATCGGCCGGCGGATCGCCAATGGTGATGCCGCCATACTGCCAGGAAGAAGAAAACAGTTCGGGCAGCGATTCAACATGCTGCACCGTCTTCACCGAGGTGACGTTCCAATAATCGCCATAGGGTGTGCCGGTCACCTTGTTGACCGGAGCCTTGGCCCGCATTTCCGCGAAAATCGGCTGCCAGCGATCTTCAACATAGATGTCGGATCGGGAAACGTCCCATGGCTGGGTGTGGGTTGGCAGTTCCTGCCCATGATCCTTGAGCCAGGCCTCAAACGCCTCGCTCGCAGTGGGGGAACGGCGATAGGTGAAGGGCTGATCCGCAATCGGTTGGGTGGCCATGATGTCCTCTCCGGCGCTTGGCTCTGATTAAGTTTCTTGTTGGGACTTATCTGACTTAACTTACCATAGAGTCAATAGCATTAGGGTGGCGCGCGCCTCGGCCAAGCCAGCGGATCAACCGGCTCGCCGCAAGCCGAACATCCGTCGCCCGGATTTGCCCGTGGCGGGGCCGCTCTTCATCACGCGCTTGCGGAACAGCGTTGCCCCGGCGCGAACGAACAGCGCCACGCACACCAGCTGCCAGCCCAGCGCGGCGATATGCGGCCACAACCGCGGATCCTGGGCCGCGCGTGACAGCATCGCAAAGGGTGAGCTGAACGGCACGATGGCCGCCGCCAGTTCCACCGCCGTGCCCGGCTGCGACATGGCATAGCTGGCGAAGAAGAAGTTCAGCAGTTGCAGCATGGTCACCGGCATCGACAGTGTCTGCACCTCGCGCACGGTGGTGGCCATTGATCCGATCGCCAGAAACACCGACCCCAGCAGCAGATAGCCCATCGCGAAATAGACCACCCCCAGCCCCAGGAACAGGGGCCAGCCAACGGCAGGCGCAGGAAATTCGCCCAGCGAATGCCCGGCGGTGAACCACACCACGCTGCCGACGCTGGCCCAGACGGTGATCCCCACCATCGATACCGCCAGCATCGCGAACAGCTTGCCCAGGAACACGGCGTCCATCGGAATCGCCGCTGCCAGCACTTCGATGATCTTGTTGCCCTTTTCCTCGACCAGATTGGACAGCACCATGCCGGCCAGCAACATCATCAGCAGGAACAGCACGGTCTGCCCCAGCTGCGCGGTGATCAGGCGGCTGTGGGTCTGATCGGCGGTGCTGGTGGCGATCCGCGACAGGGTGACATCGGGATAGGCTTTCGGCCCCTGCCCCTGTGCCTGCGCGGCCAGCAGCGAAATCGGCCCCTGCCATTGCTCGATCCGTTCCTTCGTGCCGGTCAGCACCGGTGCAGCCAAGGTTCCGGTCAGCACCGCCGCCAGATTGCCGCGCTTGTCCTTGATCGCTTCGGCCGGATTGACGCTCTCGCCGGGGCCAACCTCACGGATGATCAGCAGCACTGGCAGGCTGCGCCCGATCCGGGGCTCCAGCTGATGATAGGCTGCGGTCAGCGCCTTGATATCGGCAGCAGACATCGCGACGCCCAGCTCAGGCCGATCGGTATTCTGCTGCACACGCTGGCCGATCCCGCCAGCCAGACCGCCCACGATCAGGGGGAACAGCGGGCCGAGCAGGAAGAAGAAGAAACTGCGCGAAAACAGGATCGCGGTGAAATCGCGGCGCGCCACCACCAGCGCTGCGGCCAGGGTTGAAAGCCGCCCGGTGCGGATCGTGTCTTGCGCGCTCATCGGCGGGCCTCCTCAGGCGATTCATCCAGGGCACGGGCAGCTGCCTCGCCGGCGATGGCGACAAAGGCGTCGTGAAGCCCGGCGCGTTCGATCGACAGCGAGAGGATGCCAGCCTCACCTTCGATCAAGGCGCGCAGCAGCGGTTCAATCCCGCTTTCGGGCAAGGAGAAATACCAGAAGCTGCCCTCATGCCGGGCATCGGCGGGAAGCGCGCGCCCCCCCGGCCCGTCGGCGGCGCGGGTTTCCAGCCGCACCTGCGGCCTGATCCGGTCACGCGCAGCGTCGACCGGCCCGGCGAACGGCACCTTGCCCCCGGCGATAATCGCCACTTCATCGCACAGCCGTTCGGCATGGGCGATAACATGGGTTGAAAAGATCACCGTGGTGCCCTTTGCCGCCAGCCCCCGGATCATCAGCTCCAGCTTGCCCTGATTGAGCGCGTCGAGGCCGGAGAACGGCTCGTCAAACACCACCAGCTGCGGATTGTGAACCAGCGTGCCCAGCAGCTGAACCTGCTGCGCCATGCCCTTGGAAAGCTGGCGGATCTGCCGGTCGATGGCATAGCCCAGTCCGTGTTCTTCCAGCAGCACCCGCCCGCGCCGCTTGCCTTCGGCCAGCGGCAATCCGCGCAGCGCGCCCAGAAAGGCAATCGCCTCATAGGCTTTCATCGCCGGATAGAGCCCGCGCTCTTCCGGCAGATAGCCAATGGTGTGGGACACCTCATGCGGGCGTTCGTGCCCCAGAATGCGACGCATCCCGGCATCGGGATCGATGATGCCCAGCAGCATTCTGAGCGTGGTGGTCTTGCCCGCGCCATTGGGGCCAAGAATGCCGTAGATCGATCCGCGCGGGACCGACAGGTCAACACCGTCAACCGCGGTGAAATCATCGAAGCGCTTGATCAGTCCCTGTGCTTCGATTGCCAGTGCGGCGCCATCGCCCGCGTTGCTCGCCATGCAGCATTCCTATAGCAGATTGGTGGTGCCGATCGTCTGCACCGCAATATGGGCCGGAAATGAACGCGACAACCGAAAGTTTGGTTAACGGCCCGGTACTTGCCCGATTGCGCGATGATCTGGCGAGTGAGGCGGCGCGACTGGGCTTTGCCGCTTTCGGAATTGCCCCCGTGCAGGAAGATCCGCTGATGGCGGCGCATCTCGATCAATGGCTGGATGCCGGGATGCATGGCGAAATGGCATGGATGGCAGAGCGCGCCCATCATCGCCGCAGCCCGCAGGCGCTTTGGGACGAGGCGCAAAGCGTGATCGCGCTGGGCTTCAGCTATGCCCCCGGCCATGATCCGCTGGCGCTGGCCGATCAGCCAGATCGCGCCCGCATATCCGTCTATGCGCAGGGCGCGGACTATCATGATGTCGTGAAGAAGGCGCTGAAAGCCCTGGCGCGCTGGCTGGTTGGCGAAGCGGAAAAACGCGGATTGAGTGGCGCCGGAGTCAAGGTCTTCGTCGATACCGCGCCGGTGCCCGAAAAGCCGCTGGCAGCGGCAGCGGGGCTGGGCTGGCAGGGGCGACACACCAATCTGGTCAGCCGTGATCAGGGCAGCTGGCTCTTTCTGGGTGCGATCTATACCACCTTGCCATTCGTGCCGGATGGTGCGGCGAAGGATCGCTGTGGCAGCTGTGATGCCTGCCAGCGCGCCTGCCCGACGCAGGCCTTCCCGGCCCCCTATCGGCTCGATGCGCGGCGGTGCATTTCCTATCTGACAATCGAGCTGAAAGGCCCGATCCCGCTGGAGTTTCGCAAAGCCATCGGCAACCGGATCTATGGCTGCGATGATTGTCTGGCGGTTTGCCCCTGGAACAAATTCGCCGAGGCGGCCCACACCATCAAGGCCTTTCGCCCGCGCGCCGAACTTGCCGCGCCGCGACTGGCGGAACTGCTGACGCTGGACGACGCGGGGTTTCGCAAGCTGTTTTCCGGTTCGCCGATCAAGCGGATCGGCCGCAACCGTTTTGTTCGCAACTGCCTGATCGCGGCGGGCAACAGCGGTGATGCGGCGCTGACTGCCACTGTCACCGCATTGACTGCAGACCCGGACGAAACGGTGGCCGAAGCCGCCCGCTGGGCTCTGGACGAACTCAGCGCGGCATAGGCGAGCCTCCTCGCTCAGCGGCCGAGCAGTATCCGGGCCTGACTGGCGATCTGCGCCAGCATCGCCGGGGCAACCGGATTGGCTGCCGAAGCGCGCTGGATCATGCGGCGGAACTGCTCGATGGACTGCGCCTGTGCTGCCGCCCAGCCCGCCACAGCTTTTGCCGGATCATGCTTTGCCGCCACCGCCCGGCGCAGAAACTCCAGCCGCATCTGTTGGAAATCGCGAGCCAGGCCATTGACCAGCAGCCGTTCCCATGGGTCGGACGGGCTCATCCGTGCCGCCGTAACCTGCGCCCAGTCAAGGCCCATGCGGGCACCAAGATCGGTGAAGGCAGCGGTCACCGCGCTGGCGGAAACGCCGCTATCGCGCGCCAGCCGGGCAAGGCCGGTGGCACCGTCCATGTCATAGAGCCGGGTTACCGCCTGCGCGAGATCATCGGGTGCGCCCGCACGGGCAAGCTCGCCGCGCATCCGCTGCGACTGGCGCTGCGCCTCCGCCGGCAACAACCGGGCAACCTCGCTGCCCAGTTCACCAACGCCCGCATGCAGTTCGGCAACCAGCTGCGACGGCATGACCGAACCCGCCCCCTGCCGCAGCAGATCGGCCATCTGATCGGCAATCGCCGATGCGGCACGATCAAACAGCATGATCCGCGCGCCCTCGCTCATCGGTGCGGTTTCGATACCGCGCCAGATTTCACCAAGGCCAAACAACCGCTCGGCGGCAACAAAGGCAGCAACCACATGGGCCAGGCTGGCCCCTTCTTCCTCGGCCAGCTCAAACGGATGGATCAGCCCCAGCCGATTGACCACCCGGTTGGCCAGCTTGGTCGCGACGATTTCGCGCCGCAGGCGGTGGCCTTCGATGTCAGCGGTAAAGCGCTGCCGCATCGGTGCCGGGAAAGCATCAAGCAGTTCCTCGACCAGCGCCGGATCATCAACCACATCGGAATGTTCCAGCGCATCCTGCAGCACCAGCTTGGCGCTGGACAGCAGCACCGCCAGTTCCGGCCGGGTCAGGCCGTGCCCATCGGCGGCGCGGCGCGCCAGTACATCGCTGTCCGCCAGCCCTTCGGTCTTGCGGTCAAGATGCCCGCCTTCTTCCAGCGTTTCGAT
Organism: Novosphingobium sp.; assembly: GCA_044225335.1. Lineage (GTDB taxonomy): Bacteria > Pseudomonadota > Alphaproteobacteria > Sphingomonadales > Sphingomonadaceae > Novosphingobium. The sequence continues at coordinate 49,236 of JBGAIR010000002.1, forward strand.
CAGGCGCAGATGCGATGCCGTGGCCAGCGCCCCGCCCGCCTGCGCGATCGACAGCGCCAGCGCCTGCAGACGGTTGTCTTCCAGCACGATCCTGCCGACTTCGTCGGTCATCTCGGTCAGCAGCGCCACGCGGCCATCCTCATCGAGCCGACCAGCGCGTTTGGCTCCGGCCAGCGCGATCTTGATGTTGACCTCATTGTCGGAACAATCGACCCCGGCCGAATTGTCGATGAAATCGGTGTTGATCCGCCCGCCCGCACCATTCGCGCCGTACAGCGCAAATTCGATGCGCCCGGCCTGTGTGCAGCCCAGATTGGCACCTTCGCCAATCACCCTGGCCCGCACATCAGCGGCATCGACGCGCAGCGAATCATTGCCCGGATCGCCAACCTGGATGTTGTTCTCGCTCGATGCCTTCACATAGGTGCCGATACCGCCAAACCACAGGAGATCGACCGGGGCCTTGAGAATGGCCGAGATCAGACTTTCAGGATCCAGCGCTTCGGCCTCGATCCCCAGCACTTCGCGGATTTGCGGGCTGAGCGGCACTTCCTTAAGGCTGCGGGCATAGACGCCGCCGCCCTTGCTGATCAGCGCCTTGTCATAATCGTCCCAGCTTGATCGCGGCAGCGCAAACATCCGCGCCCGTTCGGCCCAGCTCTTCGCCGGATCGGGATCGGGATCAAGGAAGATGTGGCGATGGTCGAAAGCAGCCACCAGCTTGATCGCCTGCGACAGCAGCATGCCGTTGCCGAACACGTCGCCCGACATATCGCCGCAACCGGCCGCACGGACCGGCTCGCTCTGGACATCGATGCCCTGCTCCAGAAAATGGCGCTGCACGGAAAGCCAGGCCCCCTTGGCGGTGATCCCCATCGCCTTGTGGTCATAACCCTTGGACCCGCCGCTGGCGAAGGCATCGCCCAGCCAGAAATCATGCTCTTCGGCGATGGCATTGGCTGTGTCTGAAAAGGTTGCGGTGCCCTTGTCCGCAGCCACGACGAAATAGGGATCTTCGCCATCGCGGATCGTCACCGCCCTGGGATGCACCACCTTGCCGCCGGAAATATTGTCGGTGATCGACAGCAGCGTACGGATGAACAGCTTGTAGCTTTCCTTGCCCTCGGTCAGCCAGCCTTCGCGATCACGCGCGGGATCGGGAAGCTGCTTGGGATAGAACCCGCCCTTCGCCCCGGTCGGCACGATCACCGCGTTCTTGACCCGCTGCGCCTTCATCAGGCCCAGGATTTCGGTGCGGAAATCGTCACGCCGGTCTGACCAGCGCAGCCCGCCGCGTGCCACCGGCCCGGCGCGCAGATGGATGCCTTCCACCCGGCGCGAATAGACGAAGATCTCGCGCCATGGCACCGGCTTGGGCAGGCCCGGAACCAGCGCGGAATCGATCTTGAAGGCCAGCGCCTCGGCCCCGGCGGGGGCAAAGGCATTGGTGCGCAGCATGGCTTCGACCAGCGCGCGGTACTGGCGCAGCAAGCGGTCGTCATTGATCGCGGAAACCTTGGCCAGGCCATCGCGGATCGCAGCCTGCTGGGTTTCTTCCGCGGCAGCGCGGTCACCCTTGAAGGCGGGATCATGGCGGGCAATGAACAAGGCCACCAGCGCGCGGGTGACCTGCGGCGCGCCTTGCAAGGCATCAACCACGGTCTGCACCGCGAAACTCAGCCCGGCCTGTCGCAGATAGCGGAACCACGCACGCAGCCAATTGGCCTCTTCCGCGCCCAGCGCCGTCGCCGCGATCAGCCGGTTGAACGGATCATCCTCTGCCGCTCCGTTGAGCACGGCGGCAATCGATCCCTCGATCGCGGCCGCACGGGCCAGCACATCGGCACAATCCAGCCCATCGGGCAGTGCCAGCAGAAAATCATGGATCGTGCCGAGCTTGCCGCTGTCCAGCTCGGTCGGAATCCGACAGGGCAATCGCCCCGCCACGCTGATAGAGCTTGAGCCGCAGCACGCCCGCGTCATCGCCAGTCATGCAATGCAGCCGCGCAGCCCGGCGCGGGCCGTCTTCGCCTTCCGCTGCCAGCGGGCGCAGCCGGGCGATATCCTGTGCGGCTTCGGTGGGGCCATAGGCCGTGCGATAGGCCAGCGGGAATGCCTCGGCATAGCGCGCGGCAATCGCGGCAGCGCGCGATGGCTCTTCGCTGGCGGCAATTTCGCCTTCCACGGCGTCACTCCAGCCGCGCAGCATGCCCTGCAGCCGGGCGTCGAGCGCGGCCTCATCCGGCAATTTGGCCACCTCGGGCAGATCGATAACGAAGCGCAGCAGCGCCAGATTGCCATCCACTTCCAGCGCCCAATCGAGCAGGGGGCCGTCGCAGGCATCCTCCAGCATGGCCTGCACCTGTAACCGGGTGCCGGTCGACATGATGTCACGCGGCAGCCAGACAAAGGCAAACAGGTGACGCATCAGCGCCGCCGGAACCAGTGCCAGCTTGGGGCGCGGGCGATCCACCAGGCTCATCATGGTGGTGGCAATCCGCTGGATATCGGCATCGGCAGACCCGATCAGCAGATCGTGCGGCAGTGCGGTGAGCGCATGGACCAGCGCCTTGCCGGCGTGGCCCTGCGGGGCAAAGCCGAAACGCGCCATCAGATCGCTCATCTGTGCGCGCATCCGGGGAATCTGGGTGGGAACGGCAGCCAGCGCGGCGCTGGTCCAGATCCCGGCATGAACCGAAAGCGCTGTCAGCTTGCCGCCTTCGAACACCGGAACGATGAACAGGTCCAGCGGAACGCGGCGGTGAACATTGCTGACGGTGTTCGATTTGATCGCCAGCGGAGCACGCGCGCCCTTGGTGCCGCCTTCGAACCAGGCAAAGGCACGTTCATAGGAAATCGGACCGAGCAGCTCTTTCGCGCTGCGCTTGCAGATACCCAGCGCGCCGCTCTGGCTGCCATCGCGGTGGCGGATGACATGGCCGAGCTGGGTCAGCATGCCTTCCTTGAACCAGCGCAGCAGTGCTGCCCCTTCGCTGTCGGCCAGCGCATCGGCATCTTCGCCCATAACCGCCTGCATGCGCGGCCAGTCAGCCACTGCCACGCGCACATCGGCGAGCGTTGCCTTCAAGGCAGCCAGCAGTTCGCGCCGCAGGCGGGCATCGCCGCGCTGGGTTTCCAGATAGACCATGGATTCGCGCTTTTCGCCCGCGACATCGCCGGAAAGAATCTCGGTCAGCACGCCATCGCCATCGCGCCGCACCGCCAGCACCGGGTGAACCAGACGATCAATGGCCAGGCCATGCGCCGTGATGGCGGTCGTGATCGAATCGACCAGAAACGGCATGTCATCATTGATCACCGCGATCCGCATGAAGCGTTCGCTGGCGGATCCCGAAACCGATTCGAGCACCACCGCAGGCTCACCCGGTTCACGCCGGTCGGCTGCGGTCAGCATGAATTCTGCCGCCTTGGCGAGCTGGTCCACTCCGAAATCGCCCTCGCCGGGCAGCAATGCATCGGCAAGTCGCGCCGCCAGCGCTTTCGCCAAGGGTGAATTCGACGACGACGGAGCGGCAGATTTCGAAGCCATTTTTCACGCTCTCCTGCGAGGATGAGACCGGCTCCGCATCTTGTTATTTTATTGCCGCAAGCCGCAGTATTAATGCAAAGGGTAAACCGGGTTGGTCTCAAATGCAACCAACTACGACCCCGTATTTCCGCTTAGCGAAACGATTATCTCAGCGCGCGCGCGGTAAGCTCCAGCGAATGCCGCCGCGCCGTCGCATCAAAGGTTGCACCGGCGATGATCAGCTCATCCGCTTGCGTTCGTTCGATAAACTGGCCAATCGCCGCCGCAACCGTGGCGGGCGCGCCAATCGCGCTGGCCTGACGCATATGCTCCAGCATCGCCCGCGCCGGTGGTGGCAGACTTTCCCGGTAGCCCGGCACAGGTGGTTGCAGCTTGCCGGGATTGCCGCTGCGCAGTGCCACGAAGCTCTGGTCCATCGATGAGGCCAGCAGCTGTGCCTCCGCATCGCTATCGGCGCAGATCACGGTCATCGCGGCCATGGCGTGTGGCTGATCGAGCCATTGCGATGGCCGGAACTGCTGGCGATAGAGCCGCAGCGCCGCATCAAGATGATCGGGCGCGAAATGCGAAGCAAAGGCATATGGCATCCCCAGCGCCGCTGCCAGTTGCGCGCCAAACAGGCTGGAGCCAAGCATCCACAGCTCAACCGCCGCTCCATGTCCAGGCGTGGCCCGCAGCGGCAGCGCAGGCTCTCCAGTCAGCAAGGCGCGCAGTTCCACCACATCCTGCGGGAAAAATTCTGCGGCGCGGTTCAGATCCTTGCGCAGGGCCTGCCCCAGCCTGCCATCCGCCCCGGGCGCGCGGCCCAGCCCCAGATCGACGCGCCCCGGAAACAGCGCGTCGAGCGTGCCGAACTGTTCGGCAATGACGAAGGGATTGTGATTGGGCAGCATGATGCCGCCCGAACCGATCCTGATACTGCGGGTAGCATGGCCAATATGCGCCAGCACCACTGCCGCCGCACCGCCTGCCACGCCATCCATGGCATGATGCTCTGCCACCCAGAACCGCTTGTAACCGGCCGCTTCAGCGCATTGCGCCAGCAGGGCCGCATCTTGCAGCGCTTCGCTGACACTGCCCGTCTCGCGGACGGTAACCAGATCAAGAACGGAAAGCGGGATCACCTGGCAGGAGATGGGGCGGCAGGGGCCAGTTGGTCAAGATAGGACCGGGCGGTTTTTGCCGCATCGCTGTCTGGCGCAGCCTTGATTACTGATTCCCAGCTTTGCCGGGCCGCGGCATCATGGCCGCCAAGAACCGCGATCACACCAGCCTCCAGGCCGGTTTCGGGATCGGTCGGGGCAAGCTCGGCAGCCCGCTCGATCTGTTGCTGCGCTTCGGCCAGCTGCCCTTGCCGCCGGGCCAGCGTTGCGGAAAGCAACCAGGCCTGCGCATTATCCGGAACATTCGCGCGCGCTTCGGCCAAGGCCGCCGCAGCATCGCCTTCGCGCTTCAAAGCCACCAGCGCACGGGCGCGATCGATCGAGATTTCGCCAGCCAGCCGGGCATCGGAAGCCCCCAGCGCATCACCATGCGCAATATCCAGTTCGGTCAGCGCCTGCTGCGCCTTCGCCGCTGGACTGTCTGCCAGCAGCGCATTGGCGATCATCGCCCCCAGCCTGGCCCGCTCCGCCCTTTCGCTGAAGCTGGCGGTGCTGCCACCGGGCAGGGCGTCGCGCGCGCCGCGAAAGGCGTCAACCGCCTGATCCCAACGCTCCAGCCGGGTCAGCGCCAGCCCAAGGCATTGCCCGGGCTCCGCCCGCTCCGCGCCTTTGACGGAATCGAGCCATGCCCCGGCGCTGTCCAGCGCATTGACCGGATCGGTGCGCGCTGCGGCAAGGCATTGCGAAAGGCGGCTGGGCAGCAGGTGACTGGGTGGCGGCGCGGGCGCGGTCGCCGTGGCGGCAGGTTTGCCCCGGCGATGAATTTCCAGTGGAGCGCCCTGGGTTGAAGGTGCGGCACCGGGCGAAACCGTGCCAAGCTGAAGAAACAGCGGCAGAACGGGGGCAAGCAGAAGCGGCAAGGGCGAACTCGCTATTGTGGCAAGGCGGCGATGGTTCGCAGCAGCAGGGCAATGTCCTGGTCCCGGCTGAGGCGATGATCGCCATCCTTGATCAGCAAGACCTGCACATCGGCTGAACGAAGCTTCTCCGCCAGCCGCAACGCTGTCTGCCAGGGCACGTCCGGATCCGCCTGCCCGTGCAGCAGCCGCACCGGGCAATGCAGCGCGATCTCTGCGTCCAGCACCCGCTGCGCTTGACCATCCGCCCAGAAGCCGGGATGGGTCGGGGTCGGTTCCGGGCCGTAAGGATTGTCTTCGAGCACCACCACGCCGCTCGCCAACTGCGCCTTCTGTGTGTCGGTATAGCCCCATTCCGTGAAATCCGGTGCGGCAGCAATGCCAACCAGCGCCCCCGCCCGGTCTCCCAGAGCACGGCCCGCCAGCAGCATCAGCCAGCCCCCCATTGACGAACCGATCAGTACCACCGGGCCGGGGCAATATGCCTCGATCAGCGCCAGCACCTCATCACGCCAGCGGCTGAGCGTACCTTCGGCAAAATCGCCCGCGCTCAGGCCGCAGCCGGAATAATCAAGGAGCAGGCAGGCCCGGCCATTCTCTGCCGCCCATTGCCACACCGCCGCTGCCTTGCCCCCGGCCATGTCCGACATGTAGCCGGGCAGAAACACCAGCGCCGGACCGCTTCCGGCAAGGTGGCGAAAGGCAATGCGGCGGCCATCGGCCATGGTGTGAAAATGAAGATCAGTCATTGCTGTGTGATGCCCTCGCAAAGCTGATCAGTCACGCAGGAAAATCTCTTCAATCCGCAGTTCAAAAAGAAAAGCTATCCGGAATGCCAGCGGCAATGACGGATCATATTTGCCGGTTTCGATTGCATTGACTGACTGCCGACTGACTTCCAGCCGCTCGGCCAGATCCTGCTGGCTCCAGTCACGCTCGGCGCGAAGCACTTTGAGGCGGTTCTTCATGGGCAGCCCGCCGATCCGGTTGTGACGCGGTTGAAGATCGCACCGATACCCAGCCCCATGCACCACAAGGGGAATACCCAGAAGATCGGCAGCTGCGGAACATTGGTGTAAAGTTCCAGCAAGCCCCAAACGCTGGTGACGGACAGCGTTAGAGCTGTGGCGACCAGCGCCTGCCGCACCACCAGCATTCTGATATACTCATCGCTGAGTTCGATCATCATGCGGGCGATTGCATAAATCATCATCAGCACACCGGCACCCGGCAACAGCGCCAGCACCACTGCCTTTGCTGACAGCGATGAACGATCATGCAGCAATGTCGCTGCGGCGATGATTGCAACAGTATAGAGGGTCGCGGCAACAATCATCCGGCGCGTGTAGCGGCGCATGGCCTGATCACGCATGGCTCAACCCTCTCCCACACTGCAGATGCCGCGCTGGCCGCGAATGCCGCTAGCCATCCAGAGCGCCGGAATGATTGAAAACATCACCCCGGCATCCTTGTCCGCGATCAATCCTGCATAGTTGGCGAGCGCCAGCAGCAGCAATGCGGCGGCCCAGCAAAGGGCCCTGGCAACATCAGTCATAAGACAAGCCTCCATTTCACAATGTAAATGAAACTTGTCACATCCAACCCTTTATGTCAAGTGTCATTTACCTAATATCGGTTTTCCTTGTCTCCATCAGCCCATTGTCCTGTCACAATTCGCGGTTAATCTTCCGACAAATGTCAGGGAGAACGCAATGAGTTTACCGCCGCCAAAACCCGCCCGGATCACGTCAGTCGATCGCCGCAACGCGCTGAAGCTGACCGCACTGGGACTGGCGGGCGCCGCGACTCCGCTGGCGGCCCAGAGCGCGCAGGGCTTTACCCATGGTGTCGCCAGCGGTGAGCCCGGGCCGGAACAGGTGCTGCTTTGGACGCGCTTCGCACGCGGCGATGAAACCAGGCTGAAATGGGAAGTGGCCGAGGATGAGGCTTTCACCAAAATCGCCGCAGGGGGTGACGCGCTGGCATCGCCCGTCAATGATTGCTGTGCCAAGGCCTGGGCGCGTGGATTGAAGCCGGGCAGCTGGTATTATTACCGCTTCGTCGCCCCCGGCGGCGAAACCTCGGTGATCGGCCGCACCCGCACCCTGCCGGTGGGCAAGCTGGCCAAGTTCCGCATGGCGGTGTTTTCCTGCTCGAACTTCGGCTTTGGCTGGTTCAACGCCTATGCCCATGCCTGCGAAGCAGGTGATTTCGATCTGGTCCTGCATCTGGGCGACTATTTCTACGAATATAAGCGCGGCGAATATCCTTCAAAAAAGGAGGCTCTGGCCGAGCGCGTTCTGCCGGTGGATGAAGCTGTGACACTGGCTGGCTATCGTGAGCGTTTTGCCACCTATCGTGCCGATCCCGATCTGCAGCGGCTGCATCAGCTCTATCCGATGATCCCGATGTGGGATGATCACGAAACCGCCAATGACACATGGAAAGATGGCGCGGAAAACCATCAGGCCAATGAGGGCATCTGGCCCGAACGCAAGGCTGCATCGGAAAAGGCCTATCGCGAATGGCTGCCGGTATCCGATGACTATTGGGCCAGTTACGAGATTGGCGATCTTGCCTCGCTCTACAAGCTGGAAAGCCGCCATCTGGCGCGGGTCGAACAGCTTGATTACATCGATATCATAACCAAGGCATCGCCGGAACAGGTTGATGCGGCGATCACGGCGTTCCGCGATGGGCCGTTGGCCGATCCCAATCGCACCCTGCTGGGCCCGCAGCAGGAAGCCTGGCTGGCAGGCCAGCTCAAGGCATCGGTCAAGGCGCGCAAGGCCTGGCAGGTGCTGGGCCAGCAGGTGGTGATGGGCAAGCTGGTGCTGGGCGACAAGGTGCTGGATGGCATGAATGACAAGGCGCAGAACTGGCTCAAGGCCAGGCTGAAAGCCACCGTCGCTGCTGGCCACGCCGGTATTCCGCTCAACATGGATTCCTGGGATGGCTATCCCGCCGCGCGGGACCGGCTGCTCAAGGCATCGCTCGAAGCGGACGCCAATCTGGTGGTGCTGTCCGGCGATAGCCACAATGCCTGGGCCTTTGATCTTGATCGCAATGGCGTGCGCGCCGGGGTGGAAATGGGCGGCCATTCGGTCAGCTCGCCAGGGGCGGAAGATTCGCTGCCGTGGATCGCCCCCGATGCGCTGGCCCGGATTTCTGTGGCTGCCAATCGCCAGCTCAAATGGTGCGATACCTCGCAGCGCGGCTATATGGCGGTGGAACTGACCCCGACGGCGGCAAGCTGCGAATGGCGGTTCATGACCACGGTGCGGCAGAAGAATACGCAGCTGGCCGGGGTGAAGCGGATGACCGTGCTGGCCGGGCAGCGGAAATACTCGGCTTAGTTGCCTGTTAACCATGATGCTGCTAGCGCCAGCGGCGATGACGCTGCTTCGTGCCCTCGTGTCGGCAACTGTGCCGACGACTACCACCACCCCGGGTTTCCGGGGGCGGGCTGCTTTCGCCTGAGGCGAAGCGCCGCCGTCCGGGTTCGGGCGGTTGGCGTCACCTCCCGAATTCCGCGAATAGCCTGACGCTGCCCCTTCCGGCGCGCGCGGCTCTGTGCCAAAGCGCGGAGCAAGACAGGTGAGAGTAATACATGTCCGAAGTACTCAAGATCAGCCTTCCCGATGGTTCCATGCGCGAAATGCCGCTGGGATCGACCCCGGCCGATGTCGCTGCGGCGATTGGGCCGGGCCTTGCCAAGGCGGCGCTGGCCGCGCGCATTGATGGCGAACTGGTCGATCTCACCCGGCCCTTTCCCGGCGATTGCAGTCTGGCGCTGGTCACTGCCCGCGATGAGGCCGATGCGCTGGAACTGGCCCGGCACGATTACGCCCATGTGCTTGCCGAAGCGGTGCAGGCGCTGTGGCCCGGCACCCAGATTACCTTTGGCCCGGCGACGGAAGACGGCTTTTATTACGACGTGATGGCCCCGGCCAGCCGCGAACCCTTTGGCATGGATGATCTGCCCGCGATCGAGGACAAGATGCGCGAAATCATCCGCGCCGACAAGCCGCTGCGCCGCGAGGTGTGGAGCCGCCAGCAGCTGATCGACAAATGGCAAGCCGATGGCGAGACGTTCAAGGCCGAATGGGCCACCGAACTGCCGGAGGGTGAGGAGCTGACGGTCTATTGGTCAGGCAATGACTGGCTGGACATGTGCCGCGGGCCGCATTTGCCCAGCACGGGCAAGCTCGACGCGCAAGCCTTCAAGCTGATGCGCGTGGCCGGGGCCTATTGGCGCGGCGATCAGAAGAATGCCCAGCTTACCCGCATCTATGGCACCGGCTGGCTGAACAAGAAGCAGCTTGATGCCCATCTGACCCGGCTGGAGGAAGCCGCGAAGCGCGATCATCGCAAGATCGGCGCGGAGATGGACCTGTTCCACCTGCAATCCGAAGCGCATGGCAGCGTGTTCTGGCACCCCAAGGGCTACCGGATCTATCGCGAGCTGGAAGCCTATATGCGCCGCGCCATTGACGGGGCGGATTACCGCGAGGTGAAGACCCCGCAGGTGATGGATGCCCGGCAGTGGGAGCAGAGCGGCCATTGGGGCAAATATCGCGAGAACATGTTCGTCATCCCCGACGAGGTGCCCAACACCGATGACGATGGCCCGGTGATCTCCGGCGAGGCCGACTGGATGGCGCTCAAGCCGATGAACTGCCCGGCGCATGTGCTGATCTTCCGCCAGGGTATCAAAAGCTATCGCGATCTGCCGCTGCGCATGGCGGAAATGGGCTGCTGCCACCGCAACGAGCCGCATGGCGCGCTACATGGCATCATGCGGGTGCGCCAGTTCACCCAGGACGATGGCCACATCTTCTGCCGCGAGGATCAGATCGTGGAAGAGGTCAGCAGCTTCTGCGCCCTGCTTGACCGGGTTTACAAGGACCTTGGCTTCGATCGTTACGCGGTGAAGCTGGCGCTGCGTCCGGAAAAGCGGTTCGGCACCGAGGAAATGTGGGACAAGGCCGAAGCCGAACTGCGCGAGGCAGTGATCCGCGCCGGCATGGCCACCGAGGAATATGGCTGGGAAGAACTGCCCGGCGAAGGCGCTTTCTATGCCCCCAAGCTGGAATTCCACCTGACCGACGCGATCGGCCGGACTTGGCAATGCGGCACCATCCAGTCTGACCGGGTGCTGCCCGAACGGCTCGACGCCAGCTATGTCGGCGAGGATGGCGAACGCCACCGCCCGGTGATGCTGCACCGTGCGATCCTTGGCACCTATGAACGCTTCATCGGCATTCTGATCGAGCATTTTGCCGGGCGCTTCCCGACCTGGCTGGCCCCGGTGCAGGCGGTGGTGGCCACCATCGTATCAGACGCCGATACCTATGCGCAGGATGTCGCCGCACAGCTGGCAGCGGCCGGCATCCGCGTCGAAACCGATCTGCGCAATGAAAAGATCAACTACAAGGTGCGCGAGCATTCGCTGCAAAAGGTTCCGCAGCTGCTGGTCGTCGGCAAGCGCGAGGCAGAGGAAGGCAGTGTTGCGCTGCGCACGCTGGGCGCCGAACATCAGAAGGTGATGCCGCTGGCCGAAGCCATCGCTCTGCTGAAGGCAGAGGCCACCCCGCCGGATCTGCGCTGACTTGTTGATCGGCCTTACCCCCGCGCAGATCGCTGTCGCGCTGGCCGCCACGCTGGCGGCGGCATTCGTGCGCGGGCTGGCGGGGTTTGGCATGGCGATCCTGCTGGTGCCGGTGCTGGGGCTGGCCGTCCCGCCGCGCGAAGCGGTGGTGGTGGCGAACTGGCTGGGGTTGCTGATCGGGCTGGTCGGGCTGAAGCGCATCATCGGTGAAAGCGAACGGTCCGCGCTGATCATATCCGCGCTGGCCGTGGCAGCGACGCCGCTTGGCGTATGGCTGCTGGCAATCACCGATCCTGCCTTGGCCCGTATGCTGATTGCCCTGATCGCGCTCGGCGCGTTTCTGCTGGTACTGTTGCCCAAGCGGCCCGCCCACCATGTGCCGGGCGCGGGTGAAACCGGTGTTACCGGAATCTTGTCTGGTGTGCTGACGGGCTTTGCCGGTATGCCCGGACCACCGGTGGTGCCCTATTACCTGCGCCGCGCCATTGCGCCGCAGCTGGCGCGGGCATCGATGATGACGATTTTCCTCGCCACCTCGCTGGCCGGGGTCGGTTCCGCGATTGCGCTGCGCGTGGCCAACTGGCGCGAAGTGATCATGGCGGCGGCGCTGTTCCCCATGGTGCTGCTGGGCAACTGGCTGGGCACACTGGCGTTCGGCCGGGTCAGCGATACGGCATGGCGGATATTTACCGGCGTGGTGCTGGGCGTGTCAGCGCTGGCCGCCCTTTGGCGCTTGCTGGGTTAGGGGCGCTTACTGGATAAGCAGCGGCAGCGCGCGGTCAGCCAGGATCAGCGCCGCAGCGCAGCCGCATACGATCAGACTGCGCAAGGCACCGACCAGCTGGGCCGAAGCGGCAAAGCGCGGAACGGAAAGGGCAATGGTTCTGGCCATGCCGCAATTCTGCGCGCTATTTCTTACCGATCAGTAAACTGCGGCACCTGTATCAATTCACCTGCCGCTCACGCCCTTCCCAATAAGGTTCGCGCAGCGCCCGGCGCAGGATCTTGCCGGTGGGGTTGCGGGGCAGCGCATCGATCACATCGACGCTCTTCGGCACCTTGAAGCCCGCCACCCGTTCCCGCGCCCAGGCGATCACGCTGTCGGCATCGATGCTGCGCCCCGGCTTGGCCACGCAGACCGCCTTCACCGCTTCACCCCAGCTGGTATCCGGCACGCCGATCACCGCCACTTCCAGCACATCCGGGTGGCCATAGATCGCGCTTTCCACTTCGGCGGGATAGACGTTCTCCCCCCCGGAAATGATCATGTCCTTGGCGCGGTCAAACATATAGACATAGCCGTCTTCGTCGAGATAGCCGACATCGCCGGTGGCGATCCAGCCCTCCGCATCCATGGTTGAAGCGGTCGCTTCGGGCAGCTTCCAGTAGCCCAGCATGTTGTTGGACGAACGCGTGCAGATTTCGCCGATTTCGCCCACCGGCAACGGCGTGCCGTCGCTGCCGCGAATGATCAGTTCCACGCCGGGCAAAGGCTTGCCGGCCGATCGCATCCGCTTGTTGCCTTCCGGGGTATGGTCTTCGGGCGGCAACACGCAGATCGTGCCGGTGGTTTCGGTCATGCCATAGGCCTGGGTGAACTCGGCACCGAACATGGCGATACATTCGCGCAGCAGCTCCAGCGGGATCGGGCTCGCGCCGTAGGAGATGTATTTGATCCGGCTGAAATCGGTTGTGGCGCAATCGGGATGGTTGAGCAGCAGCTGAAGCGCTGCGGGCACCATGAAGAAGCGGGTGATGCCGCGATTTTCCACCGCATCGAACACCCGCGCCGGATCGAATTCTGGCAGGATGATGCCCGGCAGGCCTGATGCCAGCGCTGCGATCCCCAGCCCGGTGCCACCGATATGCGCGCAGGGCATGCAGACCAGCACGGCCTCATCCTCATCCCACAGATTGTGCGGCTGCGGATCGACCAGACCAGCCTTGCGCAACCCGAACAGGTTGCGGTTGGAAAGCACCGCCCCTTTGGGCTTGCCGGTGGTTCCCGAAGTGTAGAGTTGCAGCACTGCGTCATCTGGCCCGGATGGCGCAAATTCGCTGCGCGGGGTTTCGGCAATCAGGCCGCGCACTTGCTCCGCCGTCAGGCTGTGCCGCAGCGTAACCGCGTTGCCCAATTGCTCCGCGCAGGATTCAAAGCCATCACCCAGCGCCAGCAGCTTTGCTTCGCAATCGGCGATGATCCAGGCGGCTTCCGGCATGGCCAGACGCCAGCCCACCGGGACCATGACAATCCCCGCGCGGGCCGCGCCATAGAACAGGGTGAAATAGGCGGCGCTGTTCTTGCCAAACCAGGCAATGCGATCGCCCTTGCGCAGTCCCATGGCCTGCAACGCGGCCACGATCCGCGCAGTTGCATCCTCCAGACCGGCAAAATCAAAGGCAAGATCATCGCCTTCCAGCGCCAGCCGATCCGGACGATCATCCGCCCAGTACCGCAGGAACTGATCGAAGGTAAACAGCTCGCTGGTGCGGCGGGCCTTCTCAAGCAACCGCGCAAAAGTGGCATCATCCATGGCATTCTCCCGGCGCCATGTTAACCGCCCGATTAAGAAGCGCAAGCATTCCGGCGGATTTGGTTTGATCGGGAGAAACAGATTTGAATCCGAATGTGTTGGTTGCTATAAGGTGCTGGCAAATCTATGTTTTTCATGACCTCTCGTCTGCGCCTTATCCGGTTTGGCACTGGTTCCGGACCTTTCCGGGGATTATGCGGTTGGCCTTGTTCATTCGATCTCAATCACGATTCGAAAGGCCCGCTTGCGCTTTTGCTGGTATTCGCGGCGGTTACGGATAACTAACGGAGACGATGAGGGCTTTTTCGCGCCTTGCCGCTGTGATTGCGCTGTTCGCTTCGCTGCCAGTAATGGCAGCGGGCGAAGACGCGCGTGAACTGAGCGTGGCGCGCATGGTCAAATCGATGATCGAATATACGCGCTGGCCAGACCGGCCCAACCCTGTGGGGCTGTGTGTCGTCGGGCCAACGCAGTATGCCGGGCGGCTGGACGGGATGCAGCTGGTGGATGGCAGGCTGATCCAGCGGCGAATCGTTGCGCCGTCTGCGCTGGCCAGCGCCAATTGCGATGTCGTCTATCTGGGGGCTTTGCCGCAGCCGACGTTGCGCGATCTGGTCAGCGCCGTGCGCGGCCGCGGGGTGCTGACCATATCCGAAGCCGATCCCGCATGCCGCGGTCAGGCGATGTTTTGCCTCACCTTCTCGCCGCGCGGCACGAATTTCAGGCTGAATATCGATTCCGTATCCCGATCAGGGTTGCGCGTGGACCCGCGCGTTCTGCGGTTTGCACAGGGGGGCGTATGACCACACCGCCATCCCATGCCCATCAGCAATCGGCCAACTTGCCGACATTGCGCGATATTCTTGCCCGGGTGCACCTGCGCCTGACCCTGTTTGCCGTGGCGCTGGCCGCGATCAGCCTGATGCTGAGCGGTGTGATCGTCATCCGCAACTATGCCCAGCGCAATCTCAGCCTGATTGCACACACAGTCAGCTATACGGTGGAGCCGGCAGTCATGTTCGGCGATCAGCAGGCGATCCGTGAAGGCATGGTTTCGGTGGCTGGCGTCGGCGGAGTCAGCAGGGTCGAAGTTACCGATCCGGCTGGCAGGATACTGGCGGAATGGGATCATCCCCGCACCGGCTTCCATTCCTATTTCGAACGGATCAGCAACCGGCTGATCTGGCCCAAACCGTCTATCGACAAGGTCTCACGCGGCGGCTCGGTAATCGCCGAGGTGCATGTCTATGGCAATGCCGAAGGCATCATGCGCTACGCATTGTCCGGCGCGATCATCGCACTTTCATGCCTGGGGCTGACAGTGGTGGCAACGCGGATCCTGGCGCGCCGCTTGCAGCAGGATGTCATCGCCCCGCTCGATCATGTGGCGCAGGTTGCCCATGCAGTGCGCAGCGACCGCGCCTTTGAAAAGCGCGTGCCATCGTCAGGCATCGCGGAAATTGACCGGTTCGGCAGGGATTTCAACGCACTTCTGGCGGAATTGCAGGGTTGGCACGCTGGCATCACCTCGGAACATGCCGAGCTGGAGCGGCGCGCCACCCATGATGCGCTGACCGGGCTGGGCAACCGTGCCTTGTTCGAGCATGTGCTCAATGAGGCAATCGGCGAATCCGTCCGCAGCGGGGTTTCCTTCGCCGTACTTTATCTGGACGTTGATCAGTTCAAGCAGATCAATGATCGCCACGGCCATGAATCCGGCGATGCTGCGCTGATCGCGGTGGGTGAGCGCCTGCGCGCCAGCATCCGGCAGGTTGACGCCGCATTCCGCGTGGGCGGCGATGAATTTGCGGTGGTGCTGGCGCCCTTCTACAATCGCAGCCATGTCGATGCCGTGATCGCCAGGATCTACAAAGGGCTGGAGCATCCGTTCCGTCTGCCCAGCGGGTTGTTTACCACCTCATCCATGAGTATTGGCGTGGCGGTCTATCCGGATGACGGGGTTTCGCCGCAGGATTTGCTGCGACGCGCCGATGCCGAGATGTATTTGCAGAAACGTCAGAAACGTCAGGCTTCCGGCATTGATGAGCCGGGAGATGACCATGACAGGCAGGGAGTCACCAATGCGTAGGTTCTTGTTGATCGCATGTCTCGCAGCCCTTGCGGCGTGCCAGACCGTGCCGCACAAGCCAGGCTTCAGCGCCGCGCAGGTCGCCGCGCTGCAGCAGGCTGGCTTCAAGCAGGTGGGCGAAAACTACGAGTTGGGGATCGCCGAGCGCTTTCTGTTTGACGTCAATCAGAGCGATGTTCCGCCGGAAAACACCGGTGTTCTTTCTCAGCTGGCGAAAGTGCTGCTGGGGGTGGGTGTGCGCGGCGTCACCGTGGAAGGCCATACCGATTCCACCGGCTCAGCCGAATACAACAAGCAGCTGTCCGAACGCCGGGCGATTTCGGTCAAGACAGTGCTGGTCGGCGCGGGCATGAACGAACCCGCGGTCAAGCCGCTTGGCATGGGTGAAGCCGATCCCGTGGAAGACAATGCGACGCCGGAAGGCCGCGCCCAGAACCGGCGCGTCGTGATTATCGTCACACCGCTGGATGCTTCGGCCAACTAGAGCAGGATTTACCTGCTGATAGGGGGTGCCAGCGTATCAAGCCTGCAACCCTCATCAAATATCGCGCCACGATCAACTAGCGCCCCGGGGCGTGGACGCCAGCCTTGCGCAGCGGGACGACATTGGCCTTCCCGGTGCTGTCAGTCCAATGCGAACCGGTCTCCGCTGACCCTGTTTTGGCAGATAGCAGGAAAGGCAATTCGGCGCATTGTGACCGACGGTAATCACGGCGTTCTAGTTGCCACGATTTTGGACCGAAATAGGTTGCGGCCGCTGGCAAGGTGCAAGGAGACCGGTTTTGGGGTTCTTGGCGGAGTGCGCAAGATGGGGACATCTTATCGGCGGCTGATTGAGTATGACGAAAATAGTCCATCGCCAAGCCATCGGGCAAGCCAGCCACCGAGCAGACTGGGTTCGATATGCGCGGCTGCCTGGCCGAAAGGGCTCCCCGCTGCCAATTCGCCCAGTGCTTGATGCTCGGCCATGTCGGTCAGGCGAAAATGCGGCATCAGCCCTTGCCGCCAGACGAGGAGAGACGCGGCTTCGGTCTGCCTTGGCACAAATCCATCAAGCGGATTGTCGGCCGGTGCCGCCGCCAGTGCCAACCATAGCTCGGTGCAATTCGTCGTGACCTGTCGGCACGCGAAGCCGGCTGCCATGCCAAAGCAGAGCGAATCCCAATCACCATCCGACAAGTCAGCCGAGCGGAGCATGTCCGGCGAAAGCTCCGGGGCGTCGGGCGCGGCAAATGCGCGTTGCATCTGCCATTCGAGCCAGGCGAGTTCCGCAACCTCGGAATCCCCGGCAAAGAGCTGCGCAAGCAGTTCCGGGAAATCCGCCCCATAGTCGTCAAGCGTCCAGCTTTTCGGCGGTGTGGTGAGAATGTAATGACAGGCCGCTGCCGTGAATGCTTCCGCGCCGGTCCAGCGCCTGGTGCGTTCAAAGCTTGTCTCCAATGCGGCCAGCAGACGGCCCCGATAGGCATCGCGATAAATCACCATGCCGGACGAGGAGGGAGCATGACCATCGTCATCACCGGCGATTTCGTCGCGAAAGGCCGATTGCAGTGCAAGCAGGCTCATGCCGCAAGACTCCTGCCCTTTGCCAGATCGCGGGCCATGGCAAGTTCGCCCAGCAGTTCGCCGAGCGGTGGGATAGCGTCATCACGCTCGATCATCGTTGCGCCAGTGCCAAATCGCTCAACTGCGGCTTCGTACAGCGCCCAGACCTGGGGACAGACTGCCGCATCGTGGGTATCGATCAACATACCCTCCGGCCCTGAACTGTGCCCGGCCAGATGCATCTGGCGCACCCGATCGACCGGGATGCCGCCGAGAAACTCATGGGGATCGAAGCCATGGTTGACGCTGCTGACAAAGACATTGTTGACATCAAGCAGCAGGTAGCAGCCGGTCTCGCGCGTCAGTGCGGCAAGAAATGCCCACTCGCTCATCGTGCTCTGGCTGAAGCTCACATAGCTTGAAGGATTCTCGACCAGCAGCGGGCGTTCGAGAATGTCCTGGGCCCGGGCGATGTTGGCAATGCAGGTATCAAGTGCCTCATCCGTGTAGGGCAGCGGCAGCAGGTCATGCGTGGCAAGGCCGCGGACGCGGGTCCAGCATAAATGATCGGAAACCCACAGCGGGCCAACTCTGCGCGCCAGCGCCTTGAGTTCAGCCATGTAGTCGGGATCAAGCCCTTCCGGCGATCCCAGCGACATCGATACGCCATGCATCGCCACGGGATGCCTCTCACGCACCGCATCAAGCGTACGCAGGGGACGCCCGCCGCAGGCCATGAAGTTTTCCGAGATGATCTCGACGAAATCGACAGGCTGTTCGCCTTCGAGGAAATCGCGATGATGTTCCTTGCGCAGGCCCAGGCCGAAGCCGGTAAATCGCGGAATCGTATCGATCATGTGAGGCTTCCACTTGTCAGGAAAGTGGTCCGACCGGGTGGGGGGAACCCGGCCGGACCTTGCGACCCTTTCGGGGGTCTCAGCCGATATCGCCGATGGTTCCGCCGCGCTTGAGGCACATATTCGCGGCCAGCGCCTTGAAGCCTTCGCCCTTGCAGCTGTTCATGCCCTTGCATTCATGCGCGGTGGTCTTGCAGTCGGCAGTGCCCCTGCAGCTGTTGACGCCATAGCAATGGACCGTGTCGCGCGCGCCAAGCGCCGCGCCGGTGCTGCCCGCAGGCGGGGTGGCGGCGTGGGCCAGCGCCGACAGGGCGAACATGGCGGCAGCCGAAGCAATGGTGGTGCCGTTCTTGAGGGTGGACATGGGATGCTCTCCGAAATGGGGTTTAGCCGAAGGTGGCATCGCCGGGTTCGCGGGTCAGCTTGTGGAGGTTACAAGGCGCGGGGAAATTTTCCGGGCGGCGTATTGTAACCGCACGCCGCCAACCCCCGAATTGGCAGGTACGGTCGCCGCAGTGGCGCACCTCGCCAATCGGGAGTATTGATGTGTCGTCTGTGAAAACCACCTCTGCCCTTGCTGCAATCGCCATTGCCGCTGCTTCGACCGCGGCGCTTGCCGGCAACACCCCTGCCGCCAGTCCCGCGATGGAAAAATGCTATGGCGTTGCCAAGGCTGGCAAGAATGATTGCAAGGCCGGTCCAGGCACCAGCTGTGCCGGAACCTCCACCCGCGATTATCAGGGCAATGCCTGGAAACTGGTCAAGGCCGGAACCTGCCTTTCGATCCGGACGCCGCGCGGCCACGGCACGCTGGAGCCACAGGCGTGATCGCGAAATCACCGTTGCTCCGGCGCTATGATGCGGTTGCAGGCTGGCTGTCGGGAACCGTCCCTGAAAGCCTGATGCTGCTGTTCGTGCGCGTGGCACTCGGCGGGGTTTTCTGGCGGTCAGGCCAGACCAAGGTTGAAGCGGGCAGCTGGTTCACCCTGACCGACAGCACCCGCGAGCTGTTCCGCACCGAATATTCCGGTGTGCCGCTGCCCCCTGATATTGCCGCGCCGCTGGCCAATGCGGTGGAACATGTGCTGCCGGCCTTGTTACTGGCCGGACTGTTCACGCGGTTTTCTGCACTCGGCCTGATCGGCATGACGTTGGTCATCCAGATCTTCGTCTACCCTGATGCATGGTGGCCAGAGCATTCGCTGTGGATCGGTCTTGCGTTGATCCTGCTGGTGCGTGGTGGCGGGATGATCTCGCTCGACAGGGCGCTTGTCGGGAAAACCCGGGGATGATTGCGGATGAGGCCACGCTGACCCGGCTGGCGGGCCTCGCCCAGCGCGGCGACAAGCAGGCCTATGCGGCACTGCTTACCGCTTGCCGCACCTGGCTGTTGCACTATTACCGCCGCAAGGTTCCGCCAGATCAGATCGAGGATCTGGTGCAGGACACGCTGCTTTCGTTGCATCGCAAGCTGGCGAGCTATGATCCTTCGCGCTCGGTGATGCCGTGGCTCGCGGCCATCGCCCGCTATCGCTTTGTCGATCACCTGCGCCTTGCCTATCGCAATGCGGCTGATGCAATCGAAGATGATATGGCGCTGGCTCATGATGACGAGCCGGCGCTAACCGCGCGTCTCAGCCTTGATCGGTTGTTCGAGGCCTTGCCTGACGCGCAGTGCCGCGCGATCGAACTGGTCAAGATCGAAGGCCTGTCGATCAGTGAGGCGTCCAGCTCGACCGGACAAAGCGAATCGCTGATCAAGGTGAATATCCATAGAGGCTTGAAACGCCTCTCCGCATTGATTGAGAGAGCCTGAGCCCATGGCGCGGAATCCAGATAGACTGATCGCTGGCCTGGTCGACGAGCTTGAGCCTGTGCGCCCCCTGCGGCAGCGTCAGGGCATTGCCCGGGCGGTATTGGCATTGATCGCCGGCGCCGCAATCATTGCGCTCGGCCTTGGTGTGCGGCGCGATATTTCTGCCGGACGACCTGATCCGATGTTCCTGACGTCGAGCGGCCTGTTCCTGGTGCTGGCGCTCGCTTCGGCCTGGGCGGTCATCGACATGGCGCGTCCCTATGTCGGCATCCGGCGCGAAGGCTGGGGTTGGACCCTGCTGATGGCAGCGGTGCTGCCGGTTTCGGCAGTGGTGCTTGCCCTGGCCGATTGGCTGGGCGGCGCGCGCGTTGCGCTTGACCACAATGGCATAACCTGCCTGAGTTTCGGCATTGCCATCGGCTTGCTGACAGCAACCACGCTGATCATCTGGCTGCGCCGGGGGGCGCCCTCCAGCCCCAAGCGGGCCGGCCTGTTGACCGGCGTGGCATCCGGCGCTGCAGGGATTTTCGCGGTATCGCTCTATTGTCCGAGCAATGATCTGCTGCACATCGGTATTTGGCACGGCGGCACGGTGATCCTGATGGGATTGGGAGGCCGCTTGTTCCTGCCACGGCTGCTCGCCTGGTAGGGGTTGGCCGGGCTAGTCCAGCGCCGACAGGCCAGCTTTCAGGCGCGGGGCCACAAAGTCAAGAAACGCCCGCAGCTTGAGCGGTAGAATCGGCTGGCCGCCATGCACAAGCTGCACCGGCCGTGGGGCAGTCTGGAATTCCTGCAGCACCGGGATAAGCCGGCCTTCCGCGACCGCCGCCGCAGCCTGATAGGACAGCACCCGGACAATCCCGGCACCCGCAAGCGCGGCATCAAGCGCGCCGCTGGCCGTGTTGACCGAAAAGCGCGGATTGATAGGGACGGTTACTGTATCCCTGCCCTTTCGGAATTCCCAACTGTTGGTCGAATAGAGCCCTTCAAAGGCAATGCAATCATGATGCGCCAGCTCGTCAAGGTTCGCTGGTGCGCCATGCGCATTCAGGTATGCCGGGCTGGCGCAAGTGATCCAGCTGACCGTACCAAGCCGCTTGGCGATCAGCCCGCTGTCCGGCAAATCCCCGATGCGTACCGCCAAATCGACGCGGCTCTCGACCAGATCGATGACATAGTCTGCGAGGACGAGACGCACATTGATATCGGGATAGGCCCGCAGAAATTCGAGTATGACCGGTTCTACATGCAGCCGCCCGAACATGACCGGGGCCGCGATCAGCAATTCTCCGCGTGGTGTGCGATATTCGCCGGTAGCGAGTCGCTCGGCATCGTCAAGCTCATCGAGAATCTGGCGGCAGGTGGCAACATAGGCACGGCCCACATCCGTCAGCAGCAGCTTGCGGCTGGTCCTGATCACCAGCTGCGCGCGCAGATGGGCCTCAAGGTCCGAAACCCGGCGGCTGACGGTGGGTAAAGGCATGCCCAACGCACGTGAAGCGGCAGAAAGGCTGCCGCCATCAACCGCCGCAACCAGGGTGCGCATGGCCTCAAACCGGTCCATCAAATATTCCATAATATGGAAGGCTTGTTTCCATAATTGCTGGATACTGCAAATTTTCGGAAGATCCTAGTTCTTCGTCAGCGGCCGATACCCGGCCCTCTCAAACGAAGGACTTGCACCATGCCCCGTATTCCCCAGCCCGCTACCATCGCCGACGCCCCGGAAAAGTCGCAAGGCCTGCTTGACGCTGTCGTCAAGCAGATCGGCTCCGCACCCAACCTGTTTCGACTGGTTGCAACCAGCCCGCAGGCACTCGAAGGCTATCTCGCGCTCTCCGGCGCGCTCGGCAAGGGAGCGCTGCCTGCCGCCACCCGTGAGCGGATTGCGCTGGCGGTCGCCGAGGTCAATGGTTGTGACTACTGCCTTTCGGCCCATGCCTTTCTTGGCAAGAACCTTGCCAAGCTGGATGACGCCGAGATTGCCGCCAACCGCAGCGGTGCGTCGAATGATCCCAAGGCCGATGCGGCCGTCCGCTTCGCCGCCAAGGTAGCGCAGGAGCGGGGCCACATCGCTGACGCTGATTTCGCTGCGGTTCGCCTTGCCGGCTACACCGATGCGCAGATCATAGAGATCGTCCAGCATGTCGCGCTCAACAGCTGGACCAACTATTTCAACAATGTGTTCCAGACCGAGATCGATTTCCCGGTCGTCACAGCCCGCAAGGCGGCGTGATCGAACGGGCGGCGGGCATCCCACTTTCGCACTGCGATCACCGATGATTTCGCCGCGTTTCTTGAAGGGATCGATACCGCCTATCTCGCGACCGCCACCGCCGATGGCCAACCCTATGCCCAGCACCGAGGCGGACCCAAGGGCTTCATCCGGGTGGTTGACAAGACAACGCTGGGATTTGCCGACTACACTGGCAACCGGCAGTATCTGTCGACCGGCAATCTCGCCGAAAATGACAAGGCGTTCCTGTTCCTGATGGACTACGCCAATCGCCGCCGGATCAAGCTGTGGGGGCGGGCCCGTGTCATTGCCGACGATCCGGCGCTGATCGACCGGCTGATGCCGCAAGACTACCCTGCCAGGCCAGAGCAGGCGATTCTGTTCGAGGTGCTGGCCTGGGATATCAATTGCCCCCAGCACATTCCGCAGAAACTCGACGCAGGCGATGTGGCCTCGGCGATCAGCCATCTTGAAACGCGCATTGCCGCGCTGGAAACCGAAAACGCCGCATTGCGTGCGCAAACCGAAAGAACAGGACCATGAGCCGCCCACCATTGCCGCCCTTCACCGACGAGACGGCTGCCCAAAAGGTCCGTATGGCCGAAGACGCCTGGAACAGCCGCGATCCGGCGCGGGTCGCGCTGGCCTATACTGCAGACAGTCAGTGGCGGAACCGGGCCCAGTTCATTATGGGCCGCTCGGAAATCGAAGCCTTCCTCACCCGCAAGTGGGCGCGTGAACTCGATTACCGGTTGATCAAGGAAGTCTGGGCGCACGCAGGCAACCGCATCGCGGTGCGTTTTGCCTATGAATACCGCGACGACAGCGGCAACTGGTTCCGCGCCTATGGGAATGAGAACTGGCAGTTCGATCCCGATGGCCTGATGGAACGCCGTATAGCCAGCATCAACGAACATCCGATCGCTGCGGGAGCGCGCATGTTTAACTGGCCGCTGGGGCGACGGCCCGATGAACATCCCGGATTGTCGGATTCGGGATTCTAGCGATTTGGGAAGACCCCGCGGCGTAATCCAGGCAGGGCGTTCTGTGGGAGCAGCCATGAAGCCGCGTTCTGGCGGAGAGGGTGGGATTCGAACCCACGTTACGGTTACCCGTAAACCGCATTTCGAGTGCGGCGCATTCGACCTCTCTGCCACCTCTCCGCGAGACGCATGGCCAGCGGCTTGGTGCCGGGCCGGTCGAAGTGGCGGCGGTTAGCCGATGATGTCCGGCTTGCCAAGTCCCTCTGGTGGCAATTTCCGGGGAGGGGGTGCAACAGGGCGTTGTTTCATGGAACTGTCACACCTATATTGCGCCCATGGATCGCGCGAGCTTCTATTCACCCCAGGCGGGACGTCACATCGAAGTGCCACGGCAAACCCGTGCGCGCTTTGGCATTGGTGATATCGTTCGGCACCGGATGTTCGATTTCCGCGGGGTGGTTTTCGATATCGATCCGGTCTTCGCCAATAGCGAGGAATGGTACGAATCAATTCCCAAGGAGGTTCGCCCCAACCGCGAACAGCCATTTTATCACCTGCTCGCGGAAAATGGCGATTCGAGCTATATCGCCTATGTCAGCCAGCAGAATTTGCAGGGTGATGGCGACGGCGGGCCGGTCAGCCATCCTTCGGTGGCCGAACTGTTCGATGATTTCGACAATGGCCGGTACCGCCTGCGGCGATCAATGACGCATTGATCCGCAACAGACAGGCACAGCGATCGTCAGTAGCGCAGCTTCCAGCCTGAGCGCAGCAATGCGTACAGGATGCCGCCCAGCACCAGATTGAGCAGGCCAAGCCCGGCAGCGCCATAAAGCACCGCAGCATTGCTGCTGCCGATATCGCTTTGCCCGAGAAAGCCGAAGCGGAAACCGGAAATAACATAGAAGAACGGGTTGAACCGGCTGATCGTCTGGAACAGTGGGTGGAGATTGTGGATCACGTAAAAAGTGCCTGAAAGCAGCGAAAGCGGCGCGATCACGAAATTGGTGACCGCGGCATTGTGATCGAATTTTTCCGCCCACATCGAAGTGATGACCCCCACCGTCGCCAGCATGATCGCGCCCATCAGTCCGAACCACACCACGGCCCAGGGGTGCGCGACTGCCAGGCTGACGCCCGGCCACAGCAGCATCGCCCCGGCCAGCGCCAGACCGACCAGTATCGCCCGCGTCACCGAAGCGCCGACCAACCCGAGCATCAGCTCTCCCTCGGAAAGCGGCGGCATCAGGTAATCAACGATGGTGCCCTGGATCTTGCCGGCCAGGAATGAGAAGCTGGCATTGGCAAAGGCGTTTTGCATCATGCCCATGGCGATCAGTCCGGGCGCGACGAAGGTGGCAAAGTTCACCCCCAGAACCATGCGCCCTTCGCGCCCCATCGCCACGGTGAAAATCACCAGAAACAGCAGGGTGGTCATCGCCGGTGCCCAGATGGTCTGGGTCTGCACCTTGAAGAAACGCCTGACCTCCTTCATATAGAGGGTCCAGAGCCCGAGCCAGTTGATCTGGTGAATGACGGGCGATCCCTGCGCCGGAAAGTCGCGTTTCATTGTCCCGTCGCGGGTCGATGGGGCGGCTGGTGCGGGAATGGGTTGATCGGCCATGTTGCGGCGACTATCGCCGCGCGGGCCGCATGGCAAGCACGTGGGCCGTTTTGGCACCCGGTTGCCGCGGGCAAGGAAAGTGGATTTCGCATGAGCTGGACCGACGAACGGATCGATAGGCTGACCAAGATGTGGGAAAGCGGTTCGACCGCCAGCCAGATCGCCGATGAACTGGCGGGGTCAGCCGCCGCAACGTGATCGGCAAGGCATCGGCTTGGCTGAAATGTGGGCACCTTCTCCGGCCAAACCGAGCGAGAGCGTTGAGCGCGGCCAGGTACAAACCTGCCCGCGCGGCCGAATCGGCACCGCGCGCTGCCGCACCCGCGCCGCGCCCGGCACCCGCGCCGCGCCCGGCGCCGGTTGCCGCGGCCCCGGCTGCACCGGCCACTGCGGCCGCCGCGCCTGCACCGCAGCAGCCGCGCGTCGTCTCGGTCGGTCCGGGTGGTTTTCTGCGTCAGGGTCCCGGTGATCAGCAGGCTCCGATTCCCCCCGCGCCGCCGCGCCGTCTGGTTCCGGCCAAGCCGAGCGCCGAAGTTGCCGACAAGACCAGCCTGCTTGATCTCAATGACCGGATCTGCCGCTGGCCGATGGGCCACCCCGGCGAGCCTGATTTCCACTTCTGCGGGGAAAAGGTGAATCCGGGCTTCCCCTATTGCGTCGAGCATTGCGGCCGTGCCTATCAGGCCCAGTTGCCGCGCGGCCATCGCCGCCCGCCGCCGCCGTTGCCCTTTGGCGGCCCACGCGTGCGCTAGGGGTTGGGGGATAGGCGCTAGGGTTCAAATCATCTGGACTGGCAGCGCAAAGCCTGCCAGCGCTCGTCCGCAAAGGGCCCGGTAATGGGCCGCAAACGGGAAGAGTGACATGAGCGAGCGGAAATCGATCTTCATCACCGGCGGTGCTTCGGGCATCGGCCGGGCTGTGGCGCAGCTGTTCGGCAGCCGGGGCTGGTTTGTCGGGATTGCCGATATCAATTCCGAAGGCATGGCGGAAACCGCCGCACTGCTGCCCGCAGGTGCCAGTTCCACCCACTGGCTTGATGTGCGTGATCGCGAGGCTTGGGATGCTGCACTGGGCGATTTTGCCAAGGCCGCAGGCGGGCGGATCGATGTGTTGTTCAACAATGCGGGCATTCCGCTGGGCGGCCAGCTGGTTGAGAACAGCACCGCCGAAATCGAGCGATGCCTCGATATCAATATGAAGGGCGTGCTGTTTGGCGCGCAGGCAGCCTATCCCTGGCTGAAGGCCAGCGCGCCGGGCAGCTGCCTGCTCAACACGGCCAGCGCCGCGGGCATTTATGGCACGCCGGGTGCCTCGGTCTATTCCGCGACCAAGTTCGGGGTGCGGGCGCTCACCGAATCGCTGGATGGCGAATGGGCGGAAGATGGCATCAAGGTTTGCGATCTGATGCCTGCCTTCATCGATACGCCGCTGCTGGATCACGCGCCGAACAAGGCATCGAATGAAGATATCCGCGGCCGCGTGACCGATGCCGGGCTGGAAATCACCCCGGTTTCCGCCGTGGCCGAAGCGGCTTGGGCGGCGGTGCATGGCAAGCAGCTGCATAACCGCGTGGGCAAGACCGCACATCGACTGGCCTTTGCTTCGCGCTGGATGCCGGGCAGTCTGCGCAAGCAGGTGCGCAGTTCGCTGCGCCCGATGGGCAAGTAAGCCTGGGTTCTGACCTTAATCAGCGATCTGCGCAATCCATCTGACCATTGCCGCATCGCGGGCGGATAGACCGCCCGCGTCATGCGTGGTCAGGGTGATATCCACCCGGTTATAGACATTGAACCATTCCGGGTGGTGATCGGCCTTGTCGGCTTGGATCGCCACGCGGGTCATGAAGCCGAAGGCGGCATTGAAATCGGCGAAGCGGAAACTGCGCTCGATCGCCAGCCCGTCCGCCCGCAGCGACCATTGCGGAAATTCGGCCAGCAGCGCATCGCGCTCGGCATCGGAAAGGCGGGGAATGGTCACACGGCGTCTCCTTGGCAGCGGCGCTGCTTTCCCCTATCCGCTGCTGCCATGCAAGCCTGTCGCATCGTTGCCAGCAATCTCGCCTGTAGGCGCGGCGATCGGCTTTTGTTTGCCGGCCTGTCGTTGACGCTGGAGGCAGGGGCGGCGCTGCAGGTGGCTGGAGCCAACGGGATTGGCAAATCCAGCCTGATCCGGATTCTGGCAGGTCTGGCCCCGGCCTGGGCCGGAGACGTGCAGCGCAGCGGCGCAGTGGGGCTGCTGGATGAACGGCCGGCGCTTGATCCGCATTTGCCGCTGGGCCGGGCGTTGCAGCTGTGGCAGCAGCTTGATGGACCCACGGAAGATGCCTTGGCGGTGTCTGGGTTGTCCGGGCTTGGTTTGGCCGGTCTGGAAGAAGTGCCGGTGCGCTATCTGTCAACCGGCCAGAAAAAGCGCGCCGCCTTTGCCCGCCTGCTGGGGCAGCAGGCCCCGATCTGGCTGCTTGATGAACCGCTCAACGGGCTGGACAGCACAGGCATCGCACTGATCGAGCAATTGGCCGCGCGCCATTGCCAGGCGGGCGGAATCTGCGTGATCGCATCGCACCAGCCATTCCAGCTGGCCGGACTGGAGCAGCTGGATATCAAGGCATTTCCGGGATGAGCGCAGTGATCTTCACCCTGTTGCGGCGCGATCTGGCGCTGTTGCTGCTGGGCGGCAGGCGCGGCGGGGCACTGCTGCCGGTGTTGTTTTTTCTGGCGGTGGCGATGCTCTATCCCTTCGCTGTCGGGCCCGATGCCCCCTTGCTGGCGCGCAGCGGCGGCGGGGTGATCTGGGTTGCGGCGCTGCTTGCCGCGATCCTGCCGCTCGACCGGCTGGTTGAGCCTGATCTTGAACTGGGGATGTTCGATCAATGGGCGCTGCGCGGCATTGGCGAAGAAACCGTGATCGCGGTGCGGGTGCTGGCGCATTGGCTGAGTTTTGGCCCGCCACTGATGCTGGCGGCGCTGCCGGCTTCGGCGTTGGTTGGCATCGATGGCCGGGCCTTGCAGATGGTTGAGCTGGGGCTGCTGGCGGGCACACCGGGCCTTGCCGCACTGGGAGTGATGGTGGCCGCGCTTACCGCCGGATTGCGCGGCGGCGCGGCGTTGGGCGGGTTGCTGGTCATCCCGATGGCAGTGCCGCTGCTGGTGTTTGGGGCAGGCAGTCTGGCCAATGGCGGCAGCAGCGGGCTGGCGCTGACGGGTGCGGTCAGTCTGGTGCTGCTGGCAATCACGCCCTTTGCCGCCGGGGCGGCGATCCGCAGCGGGCGCGCCTAGCGCTTTCCCAGCAACGTGCGCTCAATATCCGGCAATTCCTGCGCCTTCTTGTCAGCAGCGGCGAGGTCAGCATCAAATTGAAATGGACGCGCCAGCACTTCGCCATTGGCATCGCGCATTTCATCGACATAGGGCGTTATACGCGGTTGCGCCGCGCGCTGCTGTGCGGCCCTGTCCGCCAAGATGCTGCGCACCTTGCGCATGCGCCTGAAGATCAGCACCGGCCATACGAATACGGCGAATATCAGGAACAGAAGGTAAAAGGCCTCATTCATGGCATCGGACCATTCGTTCAATAAGGTGGCTTGTGCAGGTCCTTGGGGCTGAGCGTGAAGATCTCGCAACCGGTTTCGGTGATGCCGATCGAATGTTCGAACTGCGCGGAAAGCGAACGATCCCGCGTTACCGCTGTCCAGCCATCGTCGAGCATCTTTACCGGCGGCTTGCCCAGGTTGATCATCGGCTCGATGGTAAAGAACATGCCCGGCTTCAGTTCCGGCCCGCTGCCCGCGCGGGCGGCATGGACCACTTCCGGCGCATCGTGGAACAACCGGCCAAGGCCATGCCCGCAGAATTCGCGGACCACGCCATAGCGGTGACTTTCGGCATGGCGCTGGATCACCGCGCCAATATCGCCCAGCCGCGCGCCGGGCTTGGCAGCCTCGATCCCAAGCATCAGGCATTCATAGGTTACATCGACCAGCCGCCGTGCCTTCAGCGGGACATCGCCGACCAGGTACATGCGGCTGGAATCGCCATGCCAGCCATCCAGCAGCGGGGTGACATCGATATTCACGATATCACCGTCCTTCAGCACCTTGTCCGAAGGGATGCCGTGGCAGACCACGTGGTTGATCGAAATGCAGCAGCTGTGGGCATAGCCGCGATAGCCCAGCGTGGCCGGAACCGCGCCACCATCCAGCGTCATCTGCCGCACAATATCGTCCAGCGCCGCGGTGCTGACACCGGGACGGACGTGATCGGCAATTGCGTCAAGGATTTCGGCGGCCAGCCGCCCGGCCTTGCGCATGCCTTCAAAGGCGGCGGGGCCATGCAGCTTGATCGTGCCATCGCGCAGCACGGTCTCATCATCGGTAACGGTCTGATATTGCGTCATGCGTGAAGATGTAGCGCATCGGCGGCGAAATTGCGAGTGTTTGGGATTGCGGACCGGCGAATTGCGACTATCGCTGCGTTCATGAGCGACAAAAATGCACTGATCCAGCCCGACAAGGGGCAAGGCGCGATTGCCATCCATCTGGTCGACAAGCCCGGTCTGGAAAGCTTCGTCAAAACCCTGTCCGCACCGCAGCGCGCGGCGCTGGAGGCGCAAAAGTTCAAGGCAGAGGGTTATTCCCACGCCATCCTGCCCGATGGCGATGGCTGGATGGTTTGTGCCGGCGTGGCCAATGTCGATAGCCTGTCCAGCTGGTGCATGGCGAAACTGGCAGAGGTCTTGCCGGCCGGCACCTATCGGCGGGCGGGTGGTGAGCCGGGGCCGGCGATGTTCGGCTGGATCACCGGGCAATATGCCTTTGATCGCTATCGCTCAGATGCGCAAAACGAAGGGCCGCGTATTCTGCTGACCGGCGATGTCGCTGCCATTCCCTCAGTTCTGGCCGAAGCTGCGGCCACCGCGCTGGTGCGCGATCTAGTCAACACGCCAACCGAAGACATGGGTCCGGCCCAGCTTGAACATGAAGCGCAGCTGATCGCCAAGGCACATGGCGCAGAGTTCAAGGTGATTTCGGGCGATGCGCTGGAGCGCGGCTTTCCGATGGTTCATGCCGTGGGCCGTGCTGCTGCGCGCGAAGCTGCGCCCCGGCTGATCGAATTGCATTGGGGTGATCCCGCACACCCCAAGGTGGCGATTGTTGGCAAGGGGGTGTGCTTTGATACCGGCGGGCTGGATATCAAACCCAGCGCTTCGATGCTGCTGATGAAGAAGGACATGGGCGGCGCGGCCCATGCGCTAGCGCTGGCGCAGCTGGTTATGCACCACCGGCTGAAGCTGCGCCTGCATGTGCTGGTGCCTGCAGTGGAAAACGCGATTTCCGGCAATGCCTTTCGCCCCGGCGATGTGCTGCGCAGCCGGGCCGGAATCAGCGTGGAAATCGGCAACACCGATGCGGAAGGTCGCCTGATTCTGGGCGATGCGCTGACCCGCGCCGGAGAAGAACAGCCTGAACTGGTGGTGGACTTTGCCACGCTTACCGGCGCGGCGCGGGTGGCGCTGGGGCCGGACCTGCCCGGGCTGTTCACGCGCCGCGATGAGACTGCGGCCGACATGCTCGCTGCTGGATTGGCCGCCGATGATCCCTCCTGGCGATTGCCGCTGCACGATGGCTACAAGGATTATCTCAAGAGCGACATTGCCGATCTGAACAATGCTGGCGGCAGTGGCTTTGCCGGTGCAACCGTGGCGGCGATGTTCCTGGATCGCTTCGTGCCCGAAGGGATCGACTGGGCGCATTTCGATACATTTGCCTGGCGCCCCGCGGCCAAGCCGGGACGCCCCAAGGGCGGCGATGCGCTGGGGCTGCGCGCGGCCTGGGGCATGTTGAAACAGCGTTACGGATAGGCTCGGAACGGGGCACGGGGCATGGACGGCTTGCTACAGGGGCCAGAGGGCGCTAATCGCCCGCTCTTCCGATTTGAGGGGGCCGAAGGTTTGATCGCCAGTTCCATTCCCGCCGGGCAGCTTGGGCTGTCCGGTCCGAGCGAAAAGCTCGACGCGCTGCATTGGCCGGTGCGTGGCGATCTGGCGCATATCCGCCTCGCCGGTCGGTGCTTCGTGCCGCATTATGCGGTGCCGATGGAACGGTTTGTCGTGGCTGCCGGAGCTGTGCTGCGCAGTGCTGGCCGCGCCGAGGCGGACGAGACTTGCATGCTGGATGGCGGCACGCTGTTCAATGTGCTGGATATCGCCGGTGGCTGGGCCTGGGGGCAGGTCGGGGAGGATGGTTTTGTCGGCTATCTGCCGCTGGAAGCATTGGAAGACCGACGAAGCTGACTCTCGCCCACCCCCTTGACGCCTGCCGCGCCGTGAGCGCCGGGCCAGAACGCGAGTTAGCTTGTCATGACCCACACAGTTTTCATTGATGGTGCCGCCGGAACGACCGGCCTCGAAATTGTCGAACGGCTGACCCCGCGCGGCGAATTCACGCTGCTGATCCTTGACGAGGAGCAGCGCAAGCTGCCGCAAGCGCGCCGCGATGCCTACCACGCCGCCGATTTCGCGGTGCTGTGCCTGCCCGATGATGCCGCGATCGAAGCGCTGACCCTGGCCGAAGGCAGCAAGGTGCGGATCATCGATGCCTCATCCGCCCATCGCACCGCATCCGGCTGGACCTATGGTTTCCCCGAAATCACCGGGCGTGAGGCGGTGGCGCAGGCGGCGCGGGTTTCCAATCCCGGTTGCTATCCCACCGGCTTTATCGGATTGCTGGCACCGCTGGTCCGCAACGGGTTGCTGCCGGGCGACTGGCCCTATGTCTGCCATGCCGTGTCGGGCTATTCCGGCGGTGGCAAGGCGCTGATCCAGCGTTTCGAGGATGATGGCGACATTGCCTTTCGCGATTACGGGCTGAAGCTGGGGCACAAACATGTGCCTGAAATGCGCCGTTATGCCGGGCTGGCGCATGATCCGGTGTTCGCACCGGCCGTGATCCCGGCGCATCGCGGCATGGTGGTGGAGGTGCCCCTGCATCTTTCGCTGATGAGCCGCGCTGCGCCAGTTGACGGGCTGCGCGATTGCCTGGCCGATTTCTATGGCGACAGCGCCGTGGTCCATGTCCAGCCGGATGCGCCGGACGAGCTGTTGCTGCGTCGTTCCATGGCCCCCAGCGACAGGCTGGATCTTTGGGTATGCGGCGCAGGCGATGGCGCGCAGGCACGCCTGATCGCCCGGCTCGACAATCTTGGCAAAGGGGCCAGCGGCGCAGCGGTGCAGAGCCTCAATCTCATGGCCGGACTGCCGGAAACTGAGGGATTGTCGCTGTAGCGTCGGAGTGCTTGCCCAAATATTGGGCAGTGCCTGCCGAAAAATTGGGCAAGCATGGCGCCCACCTCACGCAAAAATCTTGTTCTGCTGGCGGCTCCTTCAATCGGGATGTTGCGAATCTGCGATTTTGCGGCCACGTAGTTTCAACAGGGGCCACATTCACGCACTGGCACGATTCTTGAGTCCTGGTTGCGGTGGCGTTTGAATAATCGGATCGCCTCCGGCGAAACCGGACCAAAGCGCAGGGAACAGAACAACGTGAAAAAGATCGAAGCCATCATCAAGCCGTTCAAGCTCGACGAAGTGAAAGAGGCACTGCATGAGGTCGGCGTGTCTGGCATCACCGTTACCGAAGCGAAGGGTTTTGGCCGCCAGAAGGGGCATACCGAGCTTTATCGCGGCGCTGAATATGTCGTGGATTTCCTGCCCAAGGTGAAGCTGGAAGTCGTCGTTTCCGACGCCCAGGCCGAACGCGTGGTCGAGGCGATCGCCGGTGCCGCGCAGACCGGACGGATCGGCGACGGCAAGATTTTCGTGATGCCGGTTGAAAGCGCCCTGCGCATCCGCACCGGCGAGCGCGACGACGACGCGATCTGAAGCGGCAAGGCTCAAGAAATTCCCCTTCCCGCGATGGAAGGGGCCGGGTGAGGGCGAGTGTCCGAACCCACCCAAACAAACCCTCCACCTAACCCCTCCCGCAGGGTGGGAGGGGAACCTGAAGGAAACGACATGGCCAAGGCAAAGGATATCATCAAGCGGATCAAGGAAGAGGAGATCGAATGGGTCGATCTGCGCTTCACCGATCCCAAGGGCAAATGGCAGCACCTGACCATGGTCGCGTCGGTCCTCGGCGAAGATGAGCTGGAAGATGGCCTGATGTTCGACGGTTCGTCGATCGAAGGCTGGAAGGCGATCAACGAATCCGACATGATCCTGAAGCCCGATCTGGATGCGGTCTATATCGATCCGTTCAGCGCCACGCCGATGATGATCATCTGCTGCGATATCGTCGAACCTTCGACCGGCGAACTTTACGCCCGCGATCCGCGTTCCACCGCCAAGCGCGCCGAAGCCTTCGTCAAGTCGAGCGGCGTGGGTGATACCGTCTATGTCGGTCCGGAAGCCGAATTCTTCGTGTTTGACGATGTGCGCTTCTACGATGGCTACGATGGCAATGGCTTCAAGATTGATGACATCGAACTGCCGACCAATTCGAACCGCGAATATGAAGCAGGCAACCTGGCGCACCGTCCGCGCGCCAAGGGCGGTTATTTCCCCGTCGCGCCGGTTGACAGCCTCGTCGACATCCGCGGCGAAATGGTTTCGACCATGATCGAAATGGGCCTGCCCTGTGACAAGCACCACCACGAAGTCGCCTCTGCCCAGCATGAGCTTGGCCTGACCTTCGGCACGCTGGTGCAGACCGCAGACCGCATGCAGGTTTACAAATATGTCGTGCATCAGGTCGCGCAGGCTTATGGCAAGACGGCAACCTTCATGCCCAAGCCGATCAAGACCGACAACGGCAGCGGCATGCACACCCACATTTCGATCTGGGAAGGCAGCAAGCCGCTGTTCGCGGGCAATGGCTATGCCGGCCTGTCTGACACCTGCCTCTATTTCATCGGCGGTGTGATCAAGCATGCCAAGGCGCTGAACGCTTTCACCAACCCCACCACCAACAGCTACAAGCGGCTGGTGCCGGGTTATGAAGCACCGGTGCTGCTGGCCTATTCGGCCCGCAACCGTTCGGCCTCGTGCCGCATCCCCTATGGTGCCGGCGACAAGGCGAAGCGCGTTGAATTCCGCTTCCCCGATGCGATGGCCAACCCCTATCTGTGCTATGCCTCGCTGCTGATGGCTGGCCTCGACGGGATCAAGAACAAGATCCATCCGGGCGAAGCCATGGACAAGAACCTCTATGATCTGCCCCCGGCCGAACTGGCCGCGGTGCCGACCGTGTGTGGTTCGCTGCGCGAAGCGCTGGAAAGCCTGGAAGCCGATCATGACTTCCTGCTGCAGGGCGGCGTCTTCACCAAGGATCAGATCGAAGCCTATATCGAACTGAAGTGGCCCGAAGTGATGCGCTGGGAAACCACGCCTTCGGCCGTCGAATTCGACATGTACTACAGCGCCTGATTTAGCGACCCGATCAGACGTTGCAGACGGCCCTCCGGAGCGATCCGGGGGGCCTTTCTGTTGGGTGGCGCTATGGCGACATCCAATGCACCGAACTCATAAAATAGGAAGCAACAGGGTGCCCCGAGGAATCCAGAGCCGGGGTAAAGCGCGCGCGCTTCAATATCTGTTTGCAGGTGATATCAGCAAAATCATCGGGGTTTGTTCGCTCCAGAACACTGCACTTTGTCACTGCGCCGGCCTCGCTCACGTCGAGGCGAATTTGCACCAGCCCATTGTGGCCCATAAACGCCGCCGCAGAAGGGAAATCGTCAGAAGAGAGCCAGGATCCCGGGGCATTGGTTGGCGTAGCGCGCCGACTCAAATGCGCTTCCACTTCCGGATCGAACCCCCAGTGCCTGACAAGGTCGGTTGTGCAAGCCCGCATGGCCGCCATCGGTGCGGCAAGCGATTTGTAGTCCAGAAAGAGTCTGTTTATGCCGGGTATCGCTAGTGTGATGCCATGCGATGTGGCTTCCTGTTCAGGCGTTATCGGAGCGGGGGTTGCATCTGGATCCTGCGGCGGTGCGACAAGTCGCATCTTTGCCATTATCATGGGTGTCTTTCCGACCGTCCCTGTTGCACCTTCAATCCAGCCGACCGCGGGTTGGATGCCGAAATCGACGTTGAACCTCACCTTTGGCTCAAATGTCCGCAGCCGCTTGCCGATCAAGGTAAGCCCGAACCTATCGCCGGGCTCATAGCGCGTAAACCGGATCAGGATGCTTTGGTCGCCTTCGCCGAATATCGTGTAAAGGTTGCAGGCATCATCATCATAACTGATCTGCCATTTTGCCGATTGGGCCAGCACCGTTGGCTCTTTTGCCCCGGCGGACGCCGGAAGTAATGTAGCGACAAGTGCAATGGCGATTGCTTTTTGCATGACACCTCCAGCTATTGCCGGGCGCAGCATATGTCTGCGGGCGAAAACAGAAAAGCCCCGCTTGTGGCGGGGCTTTTCATTATGTTCGGCAATCTGATCCGAAGCGGAAGGATTCAAAGCTTGCCGGTCAGCTCCGGCACGGCATTGAACAGGTCCGCAACCAGGCCGATGTCCGCCACTTGGAAGATCGGCGCGTCCTCGTCCTTGTTGATGGCGATGATGGTCTTTGAATCCTTCATCCCCGCCAGATGCTGGATCGCGCCCGAGATGCCGACCGCGATATAGACTTCCGGGGCGACGATCTTGCCGGTCTGGCCGACCTGGAAATCATTGGGGACATAGCCCGCGTCCACGGCGGCGCGGCTGGCACCCACCGCCGCGCCGAGCTTGTCGGCCAGCGGGAAGATGGTCGCCTGAAAGGTTTCCGCATCCTTCAGCGCGCGGCCACCCGATACGATCACCTTGGCGCTGGTCAGTTCGGGGCGTTCGCTCTTGGCGATTTCCGAACCGACGAAGCTGCTGGTCCCGGCATCGCCAGTCGCCGCAACCGCTTCCACAGCCGCCGAACCGCCGCTGGTGGCGGCCTTGGCAAAGGCGGTGCCGCGCACGGTGATCACCAGCTTGGCATCGCTGCTTTCCACCGTGGCAATGGCATTGCCGGCATAGATCGGGCGGGTGAAGGTCTTGGGGCCTTCGACCGAGAGAATGTCCGAAATCTGCATGACATCAAGCAGCGCGGCAACGCGCGGGGCGATGTTCTTGCCAGTGGTGGTGGCGGGGGCGACGAAGGCGTCATAGTCAGCCATCAGCCCGGCCACCAGCGGCGCGACATTTTCGGCCAGCGCATTGGCAAAGGCCGCGTCATCGGCCTTCAGCACCTTGGCGATGCCGGCGATCTGTCCGGCCGCGGCAGCAGCACCATCGCAAGCGGCGCCTGCGACCAGTGCGGTCACTTCGCCCAGCTGTGCAGCGGCGGTTACAGCAGCCAGGGTTGCGTCCTTGACCGAGGCGTTATCATGTTCAACCCAAACGAGAGTTTTCATTGTCCGAATTCCTTTCATCCGATCCCTTGCGCTTCAAGCGACCGGAGATGGGTGAGCGATCTCAGGCGATGCCCAGTTCCTTGAGCTTGCCGATCAGCGCATCGACATCGGCGACCTTGATCCCGGCGCTGCGCACCGGCGGTTCGCTGACCTTCAGCGTCTTGAGGCGCGGCGCGATATCAACGCCGTAATCACCCGGCGCCTTGGTCGCGAGCGGCTTGCTCTTGGCCTTCATGATGTTGGGCAGGCTGGCATAGCGCGGTTCATTGAGGCGCAGGTCGGTGGTGACAACCGCCGGCAGCGCCAGCTTCACCGTTTCCAGACCGCCGTCGACTTCGCGCTTCACCACCACCGAATCGCCTTCAACGGCAACTTCATTGGCAAAGGTGCCCTGCGGACGGCCGAGCAGCGCGGCGACCATCTGGCCCACCTGATTGCTGTCATCATCAATCGCCTGCTTGCCGGTGATGATCAGGCCGGGGGCTTCCTCATCGGCCACGCCCTTGACGATCTTGGCAACCGCGAGCGGTTCAACCTCGACGCCATCATCAACCTGCACCAGCACGGCGCGGTCTGCGCCCATGGCGAGCGCGGTGCGCAAGGTTTCCTGCGCCTTGGCCGGGCCGACAGAAACCGCAACGATTTCCGTAACCACGCCCTTTTCCTTGAGGCGGATGGCTTCTTCGACGGCGATTTCGTCGAAGGGGTTCATGCTCATCTTCACATTGGCGAGATCGACGCCGGTGCCGTCGGACTTCACCCGCGGCTTCACGTTGTAATCGATCACGCGCTTTACGCAGACCAGGGCTTTCATGTTTTCAAGCCTCTCCTCTTGATGCTGCCGATACAAACGGATTGCACGGGCGGCATAGTTTTCGTTTACGTAAACGTCAACCGGTGATTAGCCGCGCGTTTAATGCTTGCGGTGCCCTCTGCCATTGCCGCGCATTCAGGGACGGGGCAAGTGCGGATTTGCGGGCGCTTGCATAACAAAAGACCGGCTCCGCATGGCGGAACCGGTCTTTTGCAATCTTCCAGCTTCGCGGTCTGGTGAGGCTCAGGCGGCCTTGCGGACTTCCGCCACGATCTTCTGCGCGGCATCGCCCAGATCGCTGGCCGAAACGATCGGCAGGCCCGACCCTTCGAGGATTTCCTTGCCCAGCGCCACATTGGTGCCTTCGAGGCGGACCACCAGCGGCACCGAAAGGTTCACTTCCTTGGCGGCGGCAACGATGCCTTCGGCGATGATGTCGCACTTCATGATCCCGCCGAAGATGTTCACCAGAATGCCCTTTACCGCCGGGTCTTTCAGGATGATCTTGAACGCGGCGGTGACCTTTTCCTTGTTGGCGCCGCCGCCGACATCGAGGAAGTTGGCCGGGAATTCGCCATTCAGCTTGATGATATCCATCGTCGCCATAGCCAGGCCCGCGCCATTGACCATGCAGCCGATGTTCCCGTCCAGCTTGATGTAGGCCAGATCATACTTGCTGGCTTCGATTTCGGCGGGATCTTCCTCGGTCTCGTCGCGCAGTTCCATCACATCTGGGTGGCGATAGAGCGCGTTCGAATCGAAGCTCATCTTGGTGTCGAGCACCTGCAGCTTGCCATCGCATTCGGCCAGCGGGTTGATTTCGATCATCGCGCAATCCAGCGCCAGGAATGCGTCGTACAACTGCTTGCCCAGCACCTGTGCCTGCTTGTTCAGATCGCCCTTCAGCTTCAGGCCAAACGCCAGCGCGCGGCCGTGGTGGGGCATGAAGCCCTGCGCGGGATCGATGGTGATCGTGGTGATCTTTTCCGGGGTTTCGTGGGCCACATCCTCGATGCTCATGCCGCCCTCGGTGCTGGCGATCATGGCAATGCGGCCGGTCGCGCGGTCAACCAGCATGGAAAGATAGTATTCCTTGCCGATATCAACGCCATCGGTGATGTAGAGGCGGTTGACCTGCTTGCCATGCTCGCCGGTCTGGATGGTCACCAGCGTGTTGCCCAGCATATCCTTGGCATGGGCTTCCACTTCCTCAATGCTCTTGGCCAGACGGACGCCGCCCTTGGCATCGGGGCCAAGTTCCTTGAACTTGCCCTTGCCGCGGCCACCGGCGTGGATCTGGCTCTTCACGACATATAGCGGCCCGGGCAGCTGCTTGGCCGCTTCCACGGCTTCGGCTACGCTCATCGCGGGAATACCCTTGGGGATGGCGATGCCAAACTTGGCGAGCAGTTCCTTGGCCTGGTATTCGTGAATATTCATGGGCATTGCCTCCCGGGGAGTTTGTGGCCAGATGGCCGTTGCGCGGGCCGCATAAGCACAGTGCGGCGGGGTTGAAAAGGCCCGGAAGGGGGCAATAGCAAGAAATATGAACGCCAGTTGCGAGTCATTATCAACTTCTCTGCGGTCAGGGGTTCATTGTCGCAATGATTGATCGTCAGCGTCTCGAAGCCATCGTTCGCGAGGCGGGACAGATCGCGATGGGCAGCTGGCCGGGCGCCGGGCACACGCCGGATGTGTGGGAAAAACAGCCCGGCAATCCGGTCTGTGCTGCCGATCTGGCGGTGGACGCCTTTCTGAAGCGCGAACTGGCGGCACTGCTGCCTGCCGCTGGCTGGCTTTCCGAAGAAACCATCGATGCGCCGGAGCGGCTTGATGGCGGCTTGATCTGGCTGGTCGATCCGATTGACGGTACCCGCGATTATATTCGTGGCCGCAGCGGCTGGGCGGTGTCAGTGGCGCTGGTCAGCGGTGGGCGGCCGTTGCTGGGCATGCTCGATGCGCCTGCGCGCGGCGAATTCTGGCATGGTGAGGCGGGGCAGGGCAGCTGGCGCAATGGCCAGCGGCTGCGCTCCAGTCAGCGCGCCGCATTGCCCGGTGCGCGCGTGCCTGCCGACGCCTTGCCGCGGATCGATTCCGATCTGGTGCTGGTTGACAAGCCGAACAGCATCGCGCTGCGCATGGCGATGGTCGCCGCCGATGAGGCCGATCTGGTTGCCACCCTGCGCTGGGGCTTTGAATGGGATATCGGCGCGGCCGCGCTGATCGCGCGTGAGGCGGGGGCGGCGGTCAGCGACGCCTTTGGCGCACCGCTGGGTTACAACAAGCGCGATCCGCGTTCGTTCGGCGTGCTGGTAACCGCACCAGCCATCCATGCTGCTGCACTCGAGCGGCTGGGGCCGCGCGCCGCTGAACTGGCGGCGCAGGGCTGAACGGAAAAGAGGGCCACCTTGCGGCAGCCCTCTTTCGCACAAGACTGATCGCGATGTTACGATCCGGCCCGCGCCGCTGCGACATCATCCTGCGTCACCGGCACGATCTTGATCTCGACCCGGCGGTTCCTGGCCCGGCCATCCGGCGTATCGTTGCTGGCAACCGGCATGGTTTCACCAAAGCCCTGGCTGCGAATGCGCGCCTGCGAAACGCCTTGCGAGGCAAGGTAATTGGCAACGGTGCGCGCCCGGTTTTCCGAAAGCGTCTGGTTGAAGGCGTCCGATCCGGTGGAATCAGTGTGGCCGTAAACATCGATCAGGCTGTTGGGATAATCCTTCAGGCTCTGCGCCACGGAATTCAGTGTATTCCGGAATTCGGGCTTCAGCGAATAGCTGCCGACATCGAAGGTTACGCCATCGGGCAGGTTGACGAGAATCGCCTTGCCGCCATCGGTTTCGGTCACATCCACGCCGCTGCCCGCAGTCTGTTCGCGCAGCTGCTTGATCTGCTTGTCCATCTGATAGCCAACCGCACCGCCGGCGATGCCGCCGATGCCCGCGCCGATGATTCGGCCGGTCTTGCCGCCGATCAGCCCGCCCAGCAGCCCGCCGGCCAGAACGCCGCCGACGCCGCCAATGGCAGTGCGGGAAATCTTCTTTTCCCCGGTGTTGGGATCGGTCACGCAGGCCGAAACCGTCAGCAGCGAAAGTGCCGCGAAACTCGATACAAACAGACGCGATTTCTTCATGGTTGGTCCCCTTCTCAATCTCGCTTGGCACGGACAATGGGTCGCGCAACATGAATGGAATGTGGACCGGCATTGTGTCAACGAATTGCTGGGGATGGCTTTTCGGGTGAGACGCCTTCGCATTCGCTGCCAATTCTGCTAGCGCCTGATCCGTGACACCATTTCCCTGGTCAGACGTTTTCATCATTGCGGGGCTGATCCTGCTCAACGGCCTGTTTTCGATGTCGGAACTGGCGATCGTTTCCGCGCGCCCGGCGCGGATGAAGCTGGCGGCGGATCGCGGCAGCAAGGGCGCGGCCAAGGCTATGGAGCTTGCCTCTGATCCCGGGCGTTTCCTGTCCACCGTCCAGATCGGCATCACGCTGGTCGGCATTATCGCCGGTGCCTATTCGGGGGCCAGCCTGGGCGGGCCCACGGGTGAGCGCCTGCAGGCGCTGGGCATGCCGGATCGCTGGGCGGGTGAAGCCGGTTTCGCGCTGGTGATTGCCTTGACCACCTATTTCAGCCTTGTCGCGGGCGAGCTGGTGCCCAAGCAGCTGGCGCTGCGCGCGGCCGAACCGATTGCGATTACCGCGGCGCTGCCCATGGCTCTGGTCGCGCGGGTTACCGCGCCGCTGGTCTGGCTGCTGGATCGTTCCTCCAGCCTGTTGCTGCGTTTGCTGGGGGGGCGTGCATCCGACAGCGGTGACGTGACCGCCGAAGAACTGCACATGATCTTTGCCGAGGCCACGCGATCTGGCGTGATCGAGGAAGACGAGCGCGCGATCATGACCGGGATCATGCGGCTTGCCGATCGCCCGGTACGCGAACTGATGACCCCGCGCACCGAACTCGACACGCTGGATCGCCGCGCCAGCGAGGATGAGGTGCGCGCCGCGATCAAGGAAAGCCCGCATTCGCTGCTGCCGGTGGCCGATGGTTCGCCGGACAATATCGTCGGTGTGATCAAGGTGCGCGATGTGCAGGGCGTGTTGCTGGCAGGCAAGCGGCTGCAAATCGCGCGGCTGATGCGCAAGGCAGAGATCATTCCAGATCAGCTCGATGCCATGGATGCCTTGCGCATTCTGCAGCAATCCGATGTCGCCATGGCGCTGGTGCACGATGAATATGGCCATCTGGAAGGCGTGGTTACGCCCGCCGATCTGCTTTCGGCAATTGTCGGCAATTTCGCCAGCCATCAGGACGAAGGCGACGGGCCGCTGATCGTTGAGCGCGAGGATGGCACGCTGCTGGTCGCGGGTGCCTTGCCTGCCGACGCGCTGGCCGGGCGGCTCGGCTTCGATCTGCCCGATGACCGTGATTATGCCACCGCAGCGGGTTATGTGCTTTCGGTGCT
This sequence comes from Novosphingobium sp., assembly GCA_044225335.1. GTDB lineage: Bacteria > Pseudomonadota > Alphaproteobacteria > Sphingomonadales > Sphingomonadaceae > Novosphingobium. The sequence continues at coordinate 90,772 of JBGAIR010000002.1, forward strand.
GAAGCACTTGCCCGAAGAGGGCGAACATTTCACCCGCCACGGCTGGCGCTTTGAAGTGGTCGATATGGACGGCCGCAAGATCGACAAGCTGCTGGTCAGCCCAGTCGTCTCGCCCCAATCCGAAGCTGCGTCTGCCTCAGAGTAGCAGCAGCGCAAAGCCCAGCGAGCAACAGAAGCTGACCAGCGTGGCGATCAGCACCGGCACGGTTGCCCGCCACCCCATCTGCAACAGCAAGTCCATCCGCGATCGCATCGCCGTAGCTGTCACCGCCAGCAGCAGCAAAGCCTTGGATGCGGTCAGCCCGATATGGCTGATCGCAGGGGGGATGGTGATCAGGCTGTTGATGGCCACCACACCAAGGAAGGCAAGAATGAACCAGGGCATCGCCAGCCGCCGCCAGATCGGCTGGTTGGCGTCGCCATCGGCGGGGCCGATGCTCAGGCTGACCAGCGCCACCACCGGCGCCAGCAGCGCCACGCGGGATAGCTTGACGATGGTGGCATAGCCGCCCGCGACATCGGAAAAGGCATAGCCGCCGCCAATCGCCTGTGCGACATCATGGATCGAGGCACCGATCAGAAAGCCCGCCTCCCGATCGCTCAGGGCCAGTTCGGACGCCAGCGCCGGATAGACCGACATGGCAATTGCGCTGGCCAGCGATATGCCCACCAGCGTCAGCGCGAACTGCGCCTGGCTCAGCCGTTCCTTGCCGATCACGCCATACAGCGCCAGCGCCGCACTGGCCCCGCAGATGGCTGTCGCGCCGCCAGCCAGCATGCCGGCATAGGCCGATTGACCAAACAGCCGCGCGCCCAGCATCCCAGCCAGAAATGTCGCTGCCATCACCACCACCAGTGCGGCAAACGGAGCCGGGCCCAGCGCGCCGATCTGTGCAGCCGTCACTTGTAGCCCCAGCACGACAATTCCCCAGCGCAGGCAACTGCGCGAGGCGAAATCGAGCCCGCGATGCGTTCGCTCGTCATGCGAAATGAAATTGAGCGACAGTCCGACCAGCAAGCCGAGCAGGATGATCGGGAAGCCGTAATGATCGGAAAGCCAAGCCGCCGCCGCCGCTGCCACGGCGCAAAGCGCCAGCCCAGGGAACAGTGGAAACTTCGGCGTGCTGGCGGCCTGTCCATCCGCCGTGGCGAGCTGCATTTCGCCGAACAGGTCACCGCCATGCGGCAGCGAATCCCAATCGATCATGCGGTTGGTGGCAGAAGAATCTCCGGGATTTACCGATGTACCCGCCATGTCTGCGCTCCCTTTGCCACGGATGATGCGCGATACAGGGCCAGTGGCGGAAACGGCAAGTTGCTTGTTTCGCGATTGCAAATCTATCCAAAGTTACGCTACGGAATCCTGTATTTCGAGATTGGTCGTAACTGGTTGCATTGCGCCAGCCATCCTCTAAAGCCGCGAACGATTCGCAATAAACCTGTTCAGGGATGTACCATGCGCAAATGTTTTCAACTGGGCCTGTTGCTGGCTGGCAGCAGCGTTGTCGCAGCGGTGCCAGCTGTCGCGCAGGATGAGCATGCAAGCAATGGCGATGCGATTGCTCAGGTCACCAGCGAGATTCTGGTCACCGCAACCAAGAAGAAAGACGTTGAAAATGTGCAGTCGGTGCCGCTGGCGGTCACCGCGCTTGGTTCGGCCACGCTGGAGGCGATGAAGCTGCGCGATCTGCAATCGCTGACCTATTCGGTTCCCGGCGTCAGCCTCGATCAGGTTGGCACAGCGCGCGGCACTGCCAATTTCTCGATCCGCGGGCTGGGCATCAACAGCTCGATTCCCTCGATTGAGCCGACCGTCGGCACCTTTGTCGATGGCGTGTATATCGGCGTCAATTCGGGCGTGGTGTTCGATACTTTCGATATCGATTCGGTCGAAATTCTGCGCGGGCCGCAAGGCATCCTGTTTGGCCGCAACACCACCGGCGGGGCGGTGCTGGTGAATTCCGGCAATCCGACCAAGGAATGGCGCTTCAAACTACGCGGCAGCGCCGATGGCCCGGTGGACAGCGGGCGCGGGGCGATGAACATGACCATGCAGGGCGTGCTCACCGGCCCGATCAGCGACAGTCTGGGCGTGAAGCTGGCCGCCTATCACAACAGTGACGGCGGCTATTTCCGCAACCTCTACAATGGTGGCAACATCGGCAAGGCGGAAACCACAATCCTGCGCGGCGGCCTCGCCTGGCATGACGGTGATCTGAAACTTTCGGCCAAGGGCGAGTATTTTGATAGCCATGGCGATGGTGCCGTGACGCAGAACCACGGGTTGTTCCCGCGTGATGGCTTCAAGATCAGCATCGACAACGAAGGCTATTACAAGGTCCGGTCATATTTCGGCACCCTGCGGGCGGACTATGATCTGGGCAGCGGTGCGATCACCAACATCTTTGGCTATCGCCATTATCGCCAGCGGACCGACAACGATATCGATTCCACCCCGGCATTTCTGTTCCACTCGAAAACCGGGCTGGCGCAGGAGCAATGGTCCGACGAACTGCGCTACAACGACCGCTTCGGTGCGCTGGATCTGACTGCGGGCGGTTACATCTTTCATCAGAATGTCGCCTATGAGGAGGATCGCAAGATTCCGCCCTCTTCGCCGCTGACCTTCTATGGCGGCGGGCGGCAGAAGCACGATGTTTATGGGCTGTTCGTCGCGGGCGACTATGATCTGACCGGGGCGCTGACGCTCAACACCGGCATCCGCTGGTCGCAGGAAGACAAGAACGCCGCCGTCACCTATGTCCGTCCGCGCACCGCCTGCTCGGTGATCGCGCAGACCTGCCCCACCAGCGGCACCAATTCGTTGATCCCGGGCGAGAACAACGGTTTCACCAACAAGCGCAGCTGGCAGAGCTGGACCCCCAAGCTGGGCCTCACCTTCAAACCAACGCGCGATCTGCTCGCCTATGGCAGCTGGACGCGTGCCTTCCGTTCGGGCGGTTACAATTTCCGGGTTACCGCTCCAGTTGCCGCATTCGAGGCACTGGCAACTGCACGCGGCACCCCCAGCTTCGATGCCGAGCAGGTCGATACGTTCGAACTGGGGGCCAAGCTGCAAAGCACGGATCGCAAGGCCACGCTCAATCTGGCCGCCTATCGCAATACGATCCGCAACATGCAGCGCGAAATCAACCTGTCGAGTGGCAGCTCGGGCGTTTCGCAATCGATCTTCAACACCGCCAATGCCCGCATCTGGGGCGGCGAGATCGAGGCGCGCTATACGCTGAGCCGCAGCCTGGTGCTGTTGGCCAACGCCGGTTACATCGATGCCCGCTATACCAAGGTGCTGTTCGACATATCCGGAAATGGAACGGTCGGCCCCGAAGACTATGCACTGAAGCTGCCGCGCGTGCCGAAATGGACCTGGGGCGTGGGGCTGATCCACCAGCTTGATCTGGGCGGAAGTGGCAGCCTGGTCAGCCGGGTGAATTTCCAGCACCGCGATCGCTATGCCTATACCGACAACAATTTTGGCTGGGTCGGCAAATCCGACAATCTTGATGCCAACCTCACCTGGAACCTGCCGGTTAAGGGCTTTGCGATCTCGGTCTATGCCAAGAACCTGCTCGATCAGGTGCAGTTCGGCGGCGACACCCAGATTCCCTTTGGCGGGGCGCTGTCAGATGGCACCAATGTGCCCTTCGATGCGCGTCCGGCAGCCGGTACCTTCTCGCCGATCAGCAAGGGACGGCAGCTCGGCGTGGAAGTTGCGATTGATCTGTAGCGCAGCGCCGCGGCGCGGGTGAGCTAAAGCTCAACCCGCGCCAGTCGGGGCGAAAGCAGATGGATTGCCAGAACCGCCAGGAAATAGGTGGCGGTGCAGGCCATGAAGATCAGCGTATAGTTGCCGCCGGTTGCATCCAGCACCAGTCCGGTCGACTTGGCCATGATCATCCCGCCGATCCCGCCAGCGAAACCGCCAAGGCCGATGGCGGATCCCACCGCCCGCCTGGGAAACATGTCTGGCGGCAGTGACAGCAGATTGGACGAAAACGACGCCAGCCACATGTTGGCGATATTGGTAACGATCAGCAGCGGCAGCACACAGCAGCCGGAAATCAGCAAGGTTACCTTGCGAGCGAAATTGGGGGTGTGCCCGCGCTGGATCAGCCTTGATGACAGCCACCCCCCGGCAACCGAGCCGAAGTCTGAGAGCAGATACATGACGATCATCGGCAGCAGCACCACCTTCAGGTCCACCTTGTAGGTGGTGCTGAAATATTTCGGCAGCCAGAACAGCATCAGAAACCAGACGGGATCGGTCAGGAATTTTGCCGCGGCAAACGCCCAGGCTTCGCGCAATGTAACCAGTCGGCCCCAGGCAACCTGTTCCACCTTTTCGGGCGGATCGTGCTCGATCCACGCCAGCTCTCCGGCGGACACATGCCTGCTTTCGCGGGGGTTGCGATAGACTGCCCACCAGACCGTCAGCAGCAGCACACCCAGCAGGCCCGACCAGATGAAGGTCTCACGCCAGCCCAGCCCCAGCCAGTTCATGAACAGGGCCAGCGTCGGTGCGGTCAGGATCACGCCGATGGTGGTCCCGGAATTGACCCAGCCGATGGCGAGCGCGCGCTCCTTTTGCGGGAACCATTCGCTGCTGGCGCGGACCACCGAGGGGAAATGGCCTGCTTCACCCGTGCCCAGCAGCATTCGCGCTGCCATGAACGAGGCAATCGAGCTGGCAAAGCCGTGGGCGACATGGCCCAGTGTCCATATGGTGATGGCAATCGCATAGCCGATGCGCGGTCCGAACCGGTCGATCAGCCAACCCATCAGCAGAAAGCCAACCGCATAGGCGGCCTGAAACGCGGTGACGATATTGCCATAGTCGTCCTCGCTCCAATGCATGTCCTTGCCCAGCATCGGCGCCAGCAGACCCAGCATGGTGCGGTCGACATAGTTGATGGTGGTCGCCAGGAACAGCAGGGCGATTATCATCCAGCGATAACGCCCGGCGGATGCGAAAGGCTGCGAGCTTGCTTCGGTCATCTGTCTC
>JBGAIR010000002.1:95802-134785 GCA_044225335.1 Novosphingobium sp.
GTTGAACCGGATGAACCCCGGTAATCGCGCCGGTTGAAACCCACAGGCCAGCGCCGGGGTTGATGCCGCGCTCGGTCAGATTCGCCAGCAGAAAGCGCACCGCGCCATAGGGGCCATCCAGCATCGACGCAGCGGTCGCGCGGCCCACTTCGGTGCCATCAATGTGGGTTGAAACCACGATCTCGCAGAGATCCAGCGCATCCCAGCCTGTCAGCGCGGCGCCGATTACCAGTCCGGCATTGTTGCCGAAATCGGATGCAGTCACAGTGGGCCCATCGGCGTTGATGCCGGGGTAGGGAGAGCTGGCGATTTCGATTCCCAGACGAATGTCGTCAAGGATGGCGCGGGTTCCGGCATCATCTTCGGGCAGTATGCCATTCCAGCCCGGCGCGACATGCAGCAGCAGCTCCGCTTCGGCGGCAGCGAAGCCGCCTGCGAAAACAGGCATCACCGGTACCTCGCCTGATGCCGCCTCCGAAACCGTATCGGCAAAGACCGGCCCGGCGAGACGGTTGTTGCCCAGCCGGGCGTCCTCGGGCGGGTTGATCTTGCCGACTTTCCATCCGGCAACAGCGCGGCCATCAAGCATGATCGCGGCATCCTGAATGTGATAGGCGCTCGCCAGATCATTCGGATGTTCCCCCGGATAGCTTTCCAGAACCCGTGCGGCCTGTCGCGCCGTGACGAAAGCCTGCGCAATCGCCTGTGCCTGTTCGGTCAAACTCGTCCCCATGATCTTGATTCAATCCGATTGCGGCGGTGCCTATAGGAAACCGGTGTCATTAGCAAGAAGCCGTGACTGCGAAGGCTTCCTTCAAAGCGTAACGCCGCGCTTCCATACGGCCATCGCGCGCTGGCCGCCGCGCTCGGCCGCACTTTTCTCGCCGCTGGCGAGCGCCAGAATCCTGGTCAGGAACGCGGCGTCCGCTGCCTCCGTTCCGTGTTCGAGCGCCACCGAAGCGTCAAAATCGATCCAGTGCGGCTTGGCTTCGGCCAGGGCGCGATTCGATGCGATCTTGATTGTCGGCACCGGGAAGCCCAGCGGCGTGCCGCGCCCGGTGGTAAACAGCACCATGGTTGCCCCGGCTGCGGCCAGAGCGGTGGAGGAAATCGCATCATTGCCGGGCGCTTCCAGAAGGGTCAGCCCGTCGCGCCGGACCTGCGCGCCATAATCGATGACATCGGTCAGCAGCGCCCGCCCGCCCTTCTGCACCGCGCCCAGCGACTTTTCCTCCAGCGTGGTGATGCCACCGGCAAGATTGCCCGGCGAAGGGTTCTCTGAAACCGGCAGTCCCTGATCGAGATAATATCGCTTGAACCGGTTGATCAGCCCGGCTGCCGCATTGAATGTCTGTTCGTCAACTGCACGATCAAGCAGTGCTTGTTCCGCGCCGAATATCTCGGGAATCTCGGTCAGGATCGCTTGCCCGCCAGCGCCGCACAGGCGATCGGCGAAACGCCCCAGCAGCGGATTGGCGGTCAGCCCCGAGAGGCCATCCGATCCGCCGCATTTGAGGCCGACCCGCAATGCGGACAATGGTACGGTTTCGCGGCGCGCAGCGGCTGCCTGCTCGACCAGCTCGTCCACAATCGCCCGGCCGCGGCAAGCTCATCGCCGACCGACTGGCTTGTCAGACAGCGCAGCTTGCCGCGCGACGATGCCGGGATCGCTTCCACCATGGCATCCAGCTGGTTCGATTCGCAACCCAGCCCCAGCAGCAGCACGCCAGCGGCATTGGGATTGGTCGCCAATCCGGCCAGCAGCGTGCGGGTACCATTCAGATCATCGCCCAGCTGCGAACAGCCATGGGGGTGGGCAAAGGCAAAAATGCCGTCGATAGCCGCGCCGTGGCGGTCCCGCGCGGCGCGGGCCACTTCTTCGGCGGTCAGGCCAACGCAGCCGACCGTGGGCAGGATCCATACCTCGTTGCGGGTGGCCGCCATGCCATCGGCGCGGCGGTAACCTTGCCATAAATGCTCGCTGGCCGTGGCGGGTGCGTCGCTACGGGCCAATTCCGAAGGGGTGTAGTGCAGCTCACCGTGCAGGGCTGTGGCCAGATTATGCGTGTGAACATGCTCGCCCGCCATGATCGGCGCGGTGGCCCGGCCGATCGACTGTCCATATTTCGTCACCACAGCGCCTGGCGCATGGTCGTGCAGCGCCAGCTTGTGCCCCTTGGGAATGTCGCTGCGCAGCACGATACCGGCCAGTCTTTCACCCATTTCGAGCGGGCGCAGTGCTACGGCAACACTGTCTGCCGCGTGGATGCGCAAAAAGGACAGGGGCAAGTGTGGCGTCATCTGCGCATTCGCTCAAACTATGGAAACCGGTGTCAATAGGCGTGACAATTGCCTTCCGCCGCGCAAGAAGGCAAGGCTGAAGGCTGCACATGGCCAGCTTGGGGCTGCTGAACAGGGGATATCATGGCTGGCAAAAGCAAAAGCGACGCAAAGCCGACGATCAATGATGTCGCCCGCCTGTCCGGCGTTTCCAAGAAGACCGTCAGCCGGGTCATCAACCGCTCGCCACTGCTCAACCAAGCGACGCGCGAAAAGGTTGAAACGGTGATTGCGGAGCTTGGCTATGTGCCAAATCCGCAGGCCCGCGCATTGGCGCTGCGGCGCAATTTCGTGCTCGGCATGATCTATGACAATCCCAATGCGCAGATGGTGCTCAATTTTCAGGAAGGCGTGCTTGATGCGATTCGCGGCGGCGAATACGCGCTGGTAATCCATCCGGTTGACCGCCACAGCCCGCGCCTGTTCGATGACATACGCAAATTTATCGAGCAGCAGCGCCTGTCCGGGGTGATGATTCTTCCGCCGCTGTCCGAAAATGATGATTTTGCCGCCCTGTTTGACGAGCTGGGCTGCAACTATGTCCGCATGGGCTCCGCCGTGCTGGATGATCCTGCGCATCTTGTGCAATCCAACGATCGTCAGGCCGTGCGCGAAGCGGTTGGCAAGCTGATCGAGCAGGGGCATCGCCGGATTGGCCTGATTGAAGGGCCGGAGGGCTTTCGCTCGGCGCTGGAGCGACGCGAAGGCTGGCATGAGGCGATGATCGCGCATGGGCTGGCAATTGATGGATTGATCGCGCGGGGTGCCTATACTTTCGAAACCGGTCTTTCGGCTGGTGCACAGCTGCTCGATCAGCCGCATCCGCCAACTGCCATCTTTGCCAGCAATGATGTGATGGCGGCGGGTGTTGTCCATGTTGCGCGCCAACGCGGGCTTGATGTGCCGGGCGACATTTCCGTGGTCGGTTTCGATGATACCGCGATCGCCGCCACCATCTGGCCGCCGCTGACGACTGTGCGCTGGCCGATCCGCACCATGGCCCGTTCGGCCGCGCTGAAGCTGATCCATCCTGAGCGTGCCGATCAGGAACAGTCGCTGTTCCCCACGGAATTCGTTCCACGCGCTTCGGTCGCTCCGCCGCGACAATGATCGCGGCCGCATAGCTTCACCTTCGCGCTTGCTTCGATTTATGACACCGGTTACCAAGCGACAAACAGAAGGCGCGCCAGCAACGCGCCACTTTCCTGGATGAAAGGCAGAGCATGAAGATCGCACTGATCATTGAGAACAGCCAGGCCGCCAAGAACGGCATTGTATATGACGCGCTGAGTTCGGTTGCCGAGCCGCTCGGCCATCAGGTTTTCAACTATGGCATGTACACGCCCGAAGACGCAGCCCAGCTGACCTATGTGATGAACGGGCTGCTGAGCGGCATTCTGCTCAATTCAGGTGCTGCCGATTTCGTGGTGACGGGTTGCGGCACCGGCATGGGCTCCATGTTGGCCGCCAATTCCATGCCCGGCGTGTTCTGCGGGCTGGTGATCGATCCCACCGATGCCTTCCTGTTCAGCCAGATCAACGACGGCAACGCGATTTCGATGCCCTATGCCAAGGGCTTTGGCTGGGCGGCTGAACTCAATCTGCAGGATTGCTACCGCAAGATTTTCGAGAATGAGGGCGGGGCCGGCTATCCCAAGGAACGCGCCCATTTCATGGCTGCCAACCGCAGCATTCTCAAGGATATGAAGGCCGCTTCGTGCCGTGATATGCTGAGCGTGCTGAAATCGGTTGATCAGGATCTGCTGCGCGCCGCGATTGCCGGTGAACGCTTTGCCGAACTTTTCTATCCCAACGCACAGGATCAGGCGATCGCCGATTACCTGCGCGCGCTTTAAGGCGGAAAGGGCGGAAGCATGGCGATCTCGTTCGATCTCTCCGGCAAGGTGGCGCTGGTAACCGGCGCCAACACCGGCATCGGTCAGGCGATTGCGGTGGCGCTGGCCAACGCCGGGGCCGATATCGCGCTGGCCGGGCGCAGCGAGCCGGCGGAAACGATGGAGCGCATTGGCGCGACCGGACGGCGCTGCATCAGCATCAAGGCGGACCTTTCGTCGACCGCGCCGGTTCAACACGTGGTTGATCAGGTGATCGGTGGTCTCGGCAGGATTGACATTCTGGTCAACAATGCCGGGATCATTCGCCGCAACGATCTGGAGGTCTTTACCGAGGAAGATTGGGATGCGGTGATCGATACCAATCTCAAGACCCTGTTCTTCCTCAGTCAGGCTGCGGCGCGGGCGATGATCGCGCAAGGCGGCGGCAAGATCATCAATATCGCATCGCTGCTGAGCTTTCAGGGCGGCATCCGCGTGCCAAGCTATGCGGCGGCGAAATCCGGCGTGGCCGGTGTGACCAAGGCCATGGCCAATGAGTTGGCGGCAAGGGGCGTGCAGGTCAATGCGATTGCCCCGGGCTATATCGCTACCAACAATACTGCGGCCTTGCAGGCTGATGAGACGCGCAACCGCCAGATTCTGGAGCGTATTCCCACCGGGCGCTGGGGCAGCCCCGATGACATTGCCGGTGCGGCGGTATTCCTGGCCTCGCCCGCTTCGGACTATGTCACCGGGCATGTGCTTGCGGTCGACGGCGGCTGGCTGGCGCGCTAGGCTCAGACAATGACGATCACCTGCTTTGGCGAACTGCTGTTCCGGCTTACACCGCCGGGTGCGCAGCTGATGGTGCAAGCTGACCAGCTTGAACTGTCGCCTGGCGGGGCCGAAGCCAATGTCGCGGTCGCGCTGGCCTCGCTGGGCCATGCGGTGCGGTTTGCCGGGTTGGTCAGCGACAATGCCCTGGGAGATCGCGCTGCTGCAGCGCTGCGCAGCGCCGGGGTCGACACCACTTTTCTGGCCCGCGCCGCCGGGCGGATGGGGCTCTACTTCATGGAGGCAGGCTCTGGCCCGCGCCCTTCCGCCATCACCTATGATCGCGCTGGCAGCGCCTTTGCCGAGGCGGCACCGGATGCGATCGATTTTGCCGGGGCGCTGGCTGGTGTGCGTCTGCTTCACACCGGGGGGATAACCCCCGCGCTGGGGCCAAAGGGCGTCGCTCTGGCCCTGGCAGCGCATGCGGCGGCCGATGCCGCCGGGGTGCCGATATGTTTCGATGGCAATTATCGCGGTCAGCTCTGGTCCGCGTGGGACAGCGATCCGCGCAGCATATTGACCGGGCTGGTAAGTAGCGCGCGGATATTGATCGGCAATCACCGTGATATCTCGCTGCTGCTGGGCAAGACATTTTCTGGCGACGGCGAGGATCGACGGCGCGAGGCAGCCGAAGCTGCCTTTGCTGCGTTCCCGCGCTTGCAGCTGATTGCTTCGACTGCACGGCATCTGATTACCAGCGATCATCACCGCATCGCCGCTCGCGTCGATAGCCGCGATGCTGCGCATCAGTCCGATGAGATCGATGTTACCGGCATTGTCGAGCGGATCGGCACCGGTGATGCCTTTGCCGCCGGGGTGCTGCATCAATGGCTGCAGGGCGGTGATGTTCGGGCCATGGCGGAAAGCGGGTTGGCGCTGACCGCGCTCAAGCATTCGATCCCCGGCGACATGTGCCTGATCAACCGGGTAACGCTGGATGGCTTTTCCGCGACCGGGGGCGATGTCCGTCGCTGAGGGGTGGAGCCGCCGCGCCGTGCTGGCAGGCGGCGCGGCGCTGGCGACATGGCCCGCTATCCTGTCCGCCGCTGTGCCGCCTGTGCCGCGCGATGTGCTGGCGCTGAAGGGCATCCGCTATGCCACCGCGCGGCGTTTCCAACCACCTCAGCCCGCGCCCTGGGGAATGGTCGATCTGGATGAGCTGGCCCGTTTTGGCCCCTCCTGTCCGCAGCCGGGCACAGCCTATCAACCGCAAAGCGAAGACTGCCTGTTCCTGAACCTGTGGGCGCCGCGCCAGCGCTCGCCGCACCTGCGCCCGGTGATGGTCTATATTCACGGCGGGGCCTATTCCAATGGCTCGGTCGTCGATCCGCTAAACGACGGGGCGCTGCTGGCAGCGCGCGGCGATGTTGTGGTGGTGACGGTCAATCACCGCCTGAACATTTTCGGATATCTCTATTGGCCGGATCGCTTCCCCGACAGCGGCAACAACGGCCAGCTCGATCTGGTTTGTGCGCTGCAATGGATTCAGCGCAACATTGCCAGCTTTGGCGGCGATCCCGGTAATGTCACGCTGTTCGGACAGTCTGGCGGCGGTGCCAAGATCGCAACGCTGATGGCAATGCCCGCGGCGCGGGGCCTGTTTCACAAGGCTATTACCATGAGCGGGCAGCAAGTTACCGCGAGGGGCCCGCTGCACGCACGGGAGCGGACAAAGGCGTTTCTCGACAAGCTGGGACAAGGCGTTGATCCGGAAACTGCCTCGGTGGAACAATTGCTGGCGGCGCTTTCGGCCCGCGATCCGGTGATGGGCGGCGGCCTGTATATGGGGCCGGTGCTGGATATGCGCAGCCTGACCCGGCATCCGTTCTGGCCCGATCCCGCGCCGCAGGGCAACGCCATTCCCATGCTGCTTGGCAATACCGTCGCCGAAAGCCGCGCCTTCTTCGGGCCGGAGCATCCAAAGCTGCACGGTCTCGACTGGACCAATCTGGCCGAACGCGCCGGACCGGAGCTGAAGGTCGATATCAGTCCCGCCTGGGTGGTTCAGCAGTTCCGCGCCAGATATCCGGCCGATAGTCCGGAGCAGATCTTTCACCGCATGGTCACCACCGGGCGCAGCTGGCGCGGGCAGGTGGAAGAGGCCGATGCCCGTGCCCGCGCCGGGGTTCGCGCAACCTGGGTCTATCAGCTTGATTTCGAGCAGGCGAAGCACACCGACGATATCGGCCTGTCCTTTGGCACCATGCCCGATCCCACCCCGGCCCGCCGCGCGATGAGCGAGCTGCTGATGGCGGCCTTTGTCCGATTTGCCCGCAGCGGCGATCCCGGCTGGGCCCCCTATTCACTGCCGCATCGCCAGACCATGGTGTTTGATACCCGCAGCCGGGTGGTGAACGATCCGCGGCGCTGGGAAAGGGAACTGTTCGCCCGCGTGCCCTATATCCAGCCGGGCAGCTGATGCCCGCTATTGGGCGGGCAGTCTGTTGGGATAGCTGATGATCAGCGACAGCGGCTTGCGCCCCAGCTGACGGATTCCCACCACAGCACCGCGATAGAGATAGGCGGTCATGCCCTTGCGCAAGACCGCGCGCTCTCCGTCCGACACCACTTCGCCTTCGCCGTCGAGCACATAGTAGATCTCGTCGTGATCAATCGGATGTTCGCCGATGGCCGCACCGCGATGCAGCACGCGGCGGCGAAATTCCATGGCGCGTGGCTGGGGCGCGGCATCGGAAATCCGGTAGGCCGTGCTCATGCCGATGGCACCATGCGGCGGCGGCTCTTGCCGCATGGTATCGCGCTCGTCGATCACCGCCATCGGTGGAGCCGCCGCAAGCAGCAGCAAAGCGAGCAGGCCCATCAGGGCGCAACCCGCATTGCCTTGTCGCGATCAGACAGTTTTTCCTGCGCGCCAGCCTTTGCGCCTGGGTAATGGCCGGATTTGGGCATCATCGTCTCCAGATCCCATTCCGCTTCGACAAAGGCGGCGCGGGTTTCCGCGGCATGAGGATAGCCCGGGCCAACCTCATGCTCGTCATCGATGATATCGCCGCGCCCTTCGGCGACGAAGAACAGCACTCGGATATCATCCGGTGCCCGGTCCCACGGGCGGGCACCGGCGGTTTGCAGCACACTGGTTTCCACCGCGCCAGATGGCAGCACCTCCAGCCCGGCCAGACTGGCCAGCGGCGCCTTGGCCGTGATCAGCCGGGCTTTGGTTTCGCCATAGCGCCCGAACATCGGCAACGGCTGGCCGTGCCGGTCAACCGCGCGATTGTCTCGCCCGTAAAAGGCGAGATCGCCATCGCCGCCCAGCATCAGGAACGGCAAGCCGGGATCGGTATCATTGCCGCCGCGCAGCACATTGCCAACGGCGGTAATCTGCCCGGTGACGTAGTCATGCCCGGTCCATTCCAGATTCATCAGGTTGTAATGCACCGCGCGGTGGCCGGGATTGTAGATCAGATTGTTGACCATCAGCACCTGTGCGCCGCCCTTTACCAGCGGTGATCGCTCGACATTGTGGGCCCAGATGTTGCGATAGAAGGTGATGTTGGTAGTGTTGTCGTGGATCAGGCTGCCCTTGGAGTGCTCGCCCTTGGGGTGGCTGGCAAAGGCCAGGCCCTCGGCTGCCAGATTGTCGCGAAACAGGATGTCGTGACTGGTGTTGGCGCGCCATTCTGACAGGGTCTTGCCCTGAAAACGCGGGCCAGAGGCCGACATGTTTTCATCCAGCGCCCACAGGAAGCTGCAATGCTCGACAATCACATTGTGCGCAGCGACGGTGGAAAATGCGTCGGCCTCCCACCCGGAGAAGTGCGGCTGGCCATCGGCACCGGTCATCACCCGGATATGGCTGAGGATGACATCATGCCCTTTGAGGTCGATGCCGCCGCGGATGATGGTGATTCCAGGGGAAGGGGCGGTTTGCCCGGCAATGGTCAGATAAGGCTCCTTGATCTCCAGCGTATCGCGGCCAAGATCAATGGTTCCGCCCACCTCGAACACCACAATGCGTGGCCCTTTGGCGGCGATCGCTTCTTTCAGCGATCCGGGCCCGTCCTTGGCCAGCGTGGTGACGCGAATGATTCGCCCACCTGCGCCGCCACGGGTCGGTTCGGCGGGGGTGGCCCAGGCCAGATTTTGCGAGGCAAAAGCCTGTAAGATAAAGAGAAATATCGCCAACTTGCGTTGAAAACCAGCCATTGTCCTGTCTCCCAATCGCACCTTCTTGACAGAGCGCACCGGACAGGGCAATAAAAATGACACCGGTTACCATGCCGGTCAAAGCGTCCAACGGGGCGCAATGTCCTGTGATGGGCATAAGGGAGTAGAGGTGCTGAAGGGCTGCTGGCTATTGCCGAGCCTCCTTTTGACACCGGTATCAGTTGCCAATTGCCGCACTGGCGTTGAGGGGAATCGAGATGCGCAAGGAATTTTCAGGATTGTCGCTGGTCAAGCTGGCCCTCGTAACAGGCTGCGCCTTTGTTGCGCCGTCAGGGGCCTTTGCGCAGGATGCCAAGGCGGACGATTCTACCGCTACCCAAGCGAACGATGAAATCGTGGTGACGGGTTTCCGTCAGTCGCTTCAGGCCGCATTGAATGTAAAGAAGAATGCGGTCGGTGCCGTTGACGCAATCGTTGCTGAGGACATCGCCAAATTCCCCGATCAAAATCTCGCCGAATCGTTGCAGCGAATTCCCGGCATCTCGATCTCTCGCGATGGCGGTGAAGGTCGTTCAATCACGGTGCGGGGCCTCTCATCCCAGTTCACCCGCGTTCGTGTCAACGGAATGGAAACGATTGCCACATCAACTGATGGCGCCAGCGCAAACCGCGATCGCGCGTTCGATTTCAACGTCTTTGCGTCAGAATTGTTCAGCAGCCTCGTTGTCCATAAAACAGCCGAAGCAAGCCTCGATGAAGGATCGCTGGGCGCTGTGGTTGATCTCAACACAGGCAATCCGCTGGCAGGAAAGGCCGGGCTGAAGGGCGCTGCATCGGTGGTCGGATCTTACAACGACCTTTCCAAGGATCTTGGGCCCCGGCTTGCCGGATTGCTCAGCTGGCGCAACGATGCGGGCACGTTCGGCGCATCGGTTTCGGCAGCCTATTCAAAAACACACACTCTGGAATTGGGTAACAACTCGGTTCGATGGGCGCAGGCACGCTTTGACTCGGTCGATGGTGTTCCTTGCTTCACCACCAGCGCCACAAACCTTACCGGCAAACCCAACACTGGCGGAACTTACACCGTAGGCCGCGTCGCATCGTGCGACACGGCTGCCCTGGCCTTTCACCCGCGCATTCCGCGCTATGGCGAAATCAGCCATGATCGCGAGCGACTTGGTGTTACTGGCTCGGTTCAATTCGCACCTACCGAAGCCACCAAGTTTTCGATCGATGCGCTCTATTCCAAATTCAAGGAAGCGCGCGAAGAGAAATGGGGTGAAGTTCTGCTGCGTTCCAATGAGCGCGCCATCGATGTCTTGAACCCAAAGTATGATGCCAATGGCAACATGGTTTCGGCAACGCTCAATGACGCTTATGTCCGGACCGAACATTACCTGCGTCAGAGCTCGACGGAATTCTATCAGATTGGCGGCAACTGGGATCAGAAGATCGGCGATAATTTCCGCTTCACGCTGATGGGCGGATTTTCAAAATCCAATGCAGACATCCCGCTCGAAACCACGATCCTTCTTGATGACAGGGATGCACAGGGCTATTCCTACGACTATTCGGATATGGCGCATCCCAAGCTGACTTTCGGGACCAGCGTCACCGATCCGGCGAACTTTCAGCTGGCGGAAATTCGTGATCGGCCGTCCAATGTAACCAATCGGTTCAAGACTGCGCAGTTGCGGACAGAATGGGACGTAACCGAAGGCTTTACGGTAAAGATGGGGGCTGCCTGGCGTCGTTTTAACTTCGATGCGGTCGCCTATACCCGTGACACGGCAGTTTGCGGCAATGGCGGGCTGGATCTGGTGCTTGGCACATTGACCTGCTCGGCCAACACGGTGTTTGGTCCGACGGCAGTTTATGGCTTCCCGGCGACATCTGCGCTGACTGAATTGTTCAATCTGGGCAAGTCGGGCCAGCCGAACGGGAATACCAATCAGTGGCTGATTGCCAACCTTCCTGCTGCCGCCGCCTTTACCAAACTTTATAGCCGCCCGTTGGTTGCGGATTCCGGCAACATTCGCGGAGTACAGGAAACCACCAAAACGGCCTATTTGGAAGTCGATGCCAAGGGTGAACTGCTCGGTCTTGAATACGCACTCAACGCAGGTGTCCGCTACGCTAAGACCGACCAGTCTTCCTACGGAATCGTAAGCGGCGTAACCAACACCGTGGCGCGCAGCTATGACAACTGGTTGCCTTCGGTCAATCTGGCGATTTACCCGCTCAAAAGCGTAATCATACGCGCAGCGGTTGCCGATGTTATGAATCGTCCTTCGCTGGGGTCGCTGACCCCCGGTGGTTCCGCCGATGGGTTTAATTACAAGGTTACCACCGGTAACCCATATCTCCAGCCCTATCGCGCAACAAATTATGATCTTGCGCTGGAATGGTATTTCGCTCCGCAAGCAGTACTGTCGGCCGCCTTCTTCAAGAAGGATGTAAAGACCTTTACCACCTCGGCCTCGATTACCGGCCTTACCTATGCGCAGACTGGTGCTCCGGTATCGGCACTTTCGCCGTCGTCGCCCGCTGCTCTCAACCCGTCACAACTTCTGGAAAACCGCTGGACCCTGTCCACCACGGTCAACGGCGCGGGTGCAACGCTCAAGGGCGTGGAATTGGCGATGCAACTGCCGTTCAAGGTATTTACCAGTGGGTTTCTGAGTAATTTCGGTATTCTTGCCAATGCCACCTTCATCGATAGCAACGCGACCTTCGCGCTGCAGGGACCAGCTACGGTACCTGGCGGGGCGTTGGTCAACGTGTCGGTCGACAACACACTCTCGAACGTCTCCAAGCAGGCCTATAACGGCACGCTGTATTATGATGATGGCAAGTTCAGCGCGCGCGTGATGCTTGGCTATCGCGGGCGTTACCACGAAGGCGCCTCCGGCACCGGCAATCTGCTTGAAGGATACGGAGCCACGACCAATCTCGACGCGTCGGTGCGCTACAAGATGACCGAATGGCTCGAACTGTCGGTAGAAGGCAACAATCTGCTGGATACCTATCGCTATCGTTTCACCGATTGGGATGCGGACCGTAACTACGAAAACAACCATTTCGGTCGCACCATTCTGTTCGGTGCACGGCTGAAAATGTAAACTACGAGTCTGATTGTAACGTGGATCGTTCGCATGAAAATTGACCGGCGGTCATTGATTGCGACCGGCCTGCTTGCAGGACTTGGCGCTGGGGCGGAGGCACAAACGCCTCCGCCCTTCGCTGTATCCGGTCAGCCGGTCGGCTTGCCAGAGCCGACCGAAACCATAAACCTCTGGCCAAAGGGTGCGCCCGGTGCGCCCGTGCCGTTGCCGATAGAAAAGGTCGATGAGCGTTCTACCGATCCATTGCTGACGGATCGCGCGGTGCATGGCATCAATCGTCCGCGCATGGCGGTATTCCGTCCGGACCGGCCCAACGGTGCTGCGGTGCTGTTGACCCCCGGCGGCGGATACAAATGGGTGGTGGTGGACAAAGAGGGTTATGAGATGGCGCGCTGGTTGGCAGCGCGCGGCTTCACTGCCTTTGTCCTGTTTTATCGCCTGCCGGTAGACGGCTGGGCATCGGGGCCGGATACGCCGCTGGCCGATGCCCAGCGTGCGCTCCGCCTGATCCGGCATCGCGCCCGCGATTTCGCGATTGATCCGGCGCGGGTGGCAGCGATGGGATTTTCGGCCGGCGGGCATGTCTGCGCCGATCTTGCCGCAAGGTTTGACCGGCAGGTCTATGCGTCGGTCGATGCGGCGGATCGGCTTTCTGCAAAGCCGCATTGCGCCGCGCCGATCTATCCCGTGGTCAGCATGGACCCGGTCATCGCCCATGCTGGATCACGGGCATTGCTGCTGGGCAGCAACCCTGATGCGGACAGGGAAGCGGCGCATTCCCCTGACCGTAATATCCCCGCAGACGCTCCACCGCATTTCCTGCTGCATGCCGAGGATGATGACGCAGTGCCGGTCGAAAACAGCTTGCGATTGCATGCCGCCTTGCGGGCGCGCAAAGTGCCCGTTGAAATGCATCTCTTCGCCAATGGCGGGCATGGCTTTGGTTTGCGCAAGGCGGTGGGCAAACCAGTAGAAATCTGGCCTGAGTTGTGGCGCGCCTGGGCGCGAACCGTTGGTCTGGGCTAATGGCGTTGGATCGGCGCGAAGCGTTGAAGGCCGCCGGCCTTGGCGCACTGGGCCTGAGCAACGCAGGCAACCATCTTGTGGTGAGTCGGGGATTCGACGCACAGGCAAAGCCTGATCTGGGCAATGGCACTTTCGTGAACCCGGTGCTTTCAGGTGATCGCCCCGATCCAGCCGTGCTCCAAGATGGTGCCGAATATTACATGACCTTTTCCAGCTTCGACGCTTATCCCGGGCTGACGATCTGGCATAGCCGCGACCTGATCAACTGGCAGCCGCGCAAGCCGGCGTTGCACCGCAACATCGGCTCGGTCTGGGCCGTCAGCCTGGACAGATACAAGCAACGCTATTTCCTCTATATTCCGGTGAAATCCCAGCCCAACGACATATTTGTGATCTGGGCCGATCATATCGATGGACCATGGAGCGATCCAATCCCGCTGGGGCTACACGATCATATCGATCCCTGCCACGCGGTGGGGGAAGATGGCTCACGCTGGCTGTTCCTTTCCGGTGGTGACAGGGTGCGGTTGTCGGCAGATGGCCTCAGCCTCGCCGGAGCGGTTGAGCATGTCTATGATCCCTGGCGCTATCCAGATGACTGGGATGTGGAAGGCTTTTCCCCCGAAGGTCCGAAAATCCATTTCCGCGATGGCTGGTTCTATATGTTGACTGCGGTGGGCGGGACGGCTGGCCCGCCCACCGGGCATATGGTGATTGCCGCCCGATCCCGGTCGATTCATGGCCCGTGGGAGCAGCATCCTGGCAATCCGCTGGTCCGCACCCGCCAGGACAGCGAGGCGTGGTGGTCACGCGGGCATGCCTCACTGGTAACAGGCCCTGATGGCTCGTGGTGGGCTCTCTATCATGGCTACCGCGCCCATTTCTGGACTTTGGGTCGGCAATGCCTGCTTGATCCGATCGAATGGGGCACGGACGGCTGGTTCCACATGACCGGTGGCGATCTGTCACGCCCTCTCCCCGCCCCGCGAGGTGGCACGGCACTGCCACATGGTATGGCACTGTCCGACGATTTCGGAGCACCGCTGGCGCTGGGCAGCAAATGGACATTCTTTCGTCCCGATCCGGACGAAGCCAGCCGTGTCTCCGTTCACGCTGGCGTTCTATCCCTGAAGGGCAAGGGTCTTGCGCCATCGAGCGGATCGCCACTGCTGCTGACTGCTGGTGACACATCCTATTGCCTGGAATGCGATGTTGAAATTACCCCCGGCGGCACCGCCGGGTTGGTGCTGTTCTATGATGACAAGCTCTATTGCGGGCTAGGTTTTGACGAAACGCGCTTCGTAACCCACCAATATGGGATCGAACGAGGTCGCCCCACCAATCCACATGGGCGACGAATGCGGATTCGCCTAACCAACCGCCGCCATATCATCTCCTTCCACACCAGCAGCGATGGCGGAAAAAGCTGGAAACGCTTTGATCGAGGGATGGAGGTTTCCGGCTATCACCACAATGTACGGGGTGGATTTCTGGCGTTGAAACCCGGGCTCTACGCTGCGGGACCAGGCGAAGCGCAGTTCCGCGATTTTCGTTTTACTGCATTGGAAGATTGATGTGACCCAAGCCTTATCCTTGCATCCCGATCGTCTGTTTCCGGCAGACCCGTCGGTACGCGCCATTGCGCGCGAACTGTATGGCAGCGTCGCCGCGCTGCCGATTGTCAGCCCGCATGGCCATACCGATCCGCGCTGGTTTGCCGGCAATGCCGCGTTCGGCAACGCCGCCGAGCTGCTGCTGACCCCGGATCACTATATCTTCCGGATGCTCTATTCGCAGGGCATCGCGCTGGAAGCGCTGGGTGTCGGCAATCCGGATGCCGATCCGCGCGCCGCCTGGCGGTTGTTTGCAGAGCATTATCACCTGTTCCGGGGCACGCCTTCGCGCGTCTGGCTGGACTGGGTGTTCGCCGAGGCATTCGGCCTTGCCGAAAGGCTCGATGCATCGACCGTGGATCAATATTTCGATCACATAACTGCGGCACTGGCCAGCGATGCCTTCCGCCCGCGTGCGCTGTTCGACCGGTTCAACATCGAGGTAATCGCCACCACCGAAAGCCCGCTGGACAGCCTGGAGCATCACGCAACGATCCGCGCCGAGAATGCCCGGCCCGGGGGCTGGCAGGGCCGGGTGATAACCGCCTATCGCCCCGATCCGGTGGTCGATCCTGAGTTTGAGGGATTTCGTGACAATCTTGCCCTGTTTGGCGAACTGACTGGCGAGGATTGCTTCAGCTGGGCCGGCTATCTGGCGGCGCATCGGCGGCGGCGGGCAGAATTTGCGGCGGTGGGGGCGACCAGCACCGACCACGGGCATCCCAGCGCGGCTACCGCCGATCTGCCCGGGGGAGAGGCAGAGGCGCTGTTTCGCAAGGTCAGCAGCGGGCCTTGCACGCCTGCCGAGGCAGAGCTGTTCCGGGCGCAGATGCTGACCGAAATGGCCGCGATGAGCATTGATGACGGGCTGGTGATGCAGATCCACCCCGGTGCTTTCCGCAACCACAATGCCAAGGTCTTCGACCGGTTTGGCCGGGACAAGGGGGCGGATATTCCCAGCCGGACCGAATATGTCAGGGCGCTCAAGCCGCTGCTGGACCGGTTTGGCAACGATAGCCGCCTTTCGGTGATCCTGTTTACGCTGGACGAAAGCAGCTATGCGCGCGAACTCGCGCCGCTGGCGGGGCACTATCCCTGCCTGAAACTGGGCCCTGCCTGGTGGTTCCACGATAGCCCGGAGGGCATGCGCCGGTTCCGCCGTGCCACCACCGAAACTGCCGGCTTCTACAACACGGTGGGTTTCAACGACGATACGCGCGCGTTCCTTTCCATTCCGGCCCGTCACGATCTTGCCCGGCGGATCGATTGCGGTTTTCTGGCCGAACTGGTTGCAGAGCACCGGCTGGAGGATTGGGAAGCCGCCGAGCTGGCGAGTGACCTTGCCTATAATCTGGTCAAGCGGGCCTATCGGTTGTGAGGCTGTCGGTCGCCAATCTGGGCGCAATCCAGCCCGGCATCGCGCGCTATGGCTATGATCGCGATGCGCAGGCGGTGGGCATCGTCCATTTCGGTATTGGCGCATTCCACCGCGCGCATCAGGCCTGGTACACGGATCGGGCGATGGATGGCGGTGATCGCAACTGGGCGATTACCGGGGTCTCGCTGCGCTCCGCCGCTGTGGCAGAGCAGTTGGAGCAGCAGGACGGGCTATATACGCTTGCCGAGAAATCGGGCGCTGGCGAGGCACTGCGCCTGATAGGCGCGGTCAGGAATGTTCTGGTCGCCAGCCATTCAGCGGCAGCGGTGGAGACGGCGCTGGCTTCGCCATCGGTGCATATCGTCAGCCTGACGATAACGGAAAAGGGCTATTGCCGCGCCGATGATGGCTCTCTGGATTTCGCTCTTGCCGGCAGCGGCAGCGCCTATGCCCTGATCAGTGCCGGGCTGCGTCGCCGCAAGGCGCTGGGCCTGCCGGGGTTGACGCTGCTTTGCTGTGACAATCTGGCCGATAATGGTGCCCAGCTGCAGCGGCTGATGGAGCAATATCTGGAGCGGATGGAGCCGGGCCTGCTGGGCTGGTTCCGTCAGGAATGCAGCTGTCCGGCCACCATGGTCGATCGCATTGTTCCGGCTACGACGCCGCAGGACCGCGACAATGTTGCCCGGCAGCTCGGGCTGGAAGACGCCGGGGCCATTGTCACCGAACCGTTCAGCCAGTGGGTGATCGAGGATCGCTTCGCCGGTCCGCGCCCCGGCTGGGAAACTGTCGGGGCCGAATTGGTGGGCGCGGTGGCACCTTACGAAGCGGCAAAGCTGCGCATGCTGAACGGGGCGCATTCCCTGCTCGCCTATTGCGGGCTGCAGCGCGGGCATCAATTTGTCCACCAGGCTGTTGCCGACCCTGAATTGCGCATGCTGGCGGAGCGACTGATGTTGCAGGAGGCGGCACCGACCATCGCGGCGACGGCGGGCCAGAATCTGCCCGCCTATGCCGCCGCTCTACTGGATCGGTTCGCCAATCCGGCGCTCAATCATCGCCTGATCCAGATTGCCATGGATGGCACCCAGAAGATCCCGCAGCGCTGGCTGGAAACGCTGGCCGCCAATCGAGCAATGGGCCGGGATTGCCCGGCGATTATGGCCGGGCTGCGCGCATGGTTTGCGCATAGCCGCGGGGACAATGGACCGCCGGATGATCCGCTGGCGGATCGGCTGAACGCGATCTGGCAGCATAGTGATGCCGATACCGCCGCAAGGCGACTGTTTGGCGCAGACGGGCCCTTTGCGGCAAACTGGCAGGCAAGCGGGGCTGAACTGGCGGCAATCAGCAGCTGATCACCGGATTTGACGCGGAGCCGCTGATTTCGGGCGGCGGGCCGGTCAGGCGGCGCGCAGGCCTGCCACTGCGCGGGCCCCGCGATCCTGGGCTGACAATCCGTCAAACACCGCATCGACAATCCGGGCCAGCTTTTCCAGGCTCAACCTTGGCATGATCATTTCCATGGAGCTGATCGCGCAATAGACATGGACCATCTGATTGACGAGGCTGATGGCTTCATCGACTGAAAGCCCGTCAAAAAAGCCTTCGGCCATCGCCTCGCCAATGATCACGGCCAGATAGTGATCGCCCAGATCGACATAGCTGCGCACCAGTTCGAAATTCTCGCGGCCCAGCTCGCAATAGGTGGCGAAGGCAACCGGATCGCGTTCCCACTCGGCCTTCATCAGCGCAAAGCGGCGGGCGAAGAATTCATACATCTTGCGCCGCGGCGGTAGATCGCTGGCGACAACCTCTTCCATGATCGTGACCTTGGGCTGGAACCAGTGTTCCGCAACAGCCTCGATCAAGGCCTCCTTGCTTTCGAAAAAGCGGTAGAGATTGGGCGCAGACATGCCAGCGCGCGCAGCCAGCTCAGTCATGGTGATTGCGGCCGAGCCGCGCTCTTCGATCAGTTCGATCGTGAGCTCGATCAATTGCTTGCGTCCGCTATCAAGATCGGTTTGCGGCCTTGCCATGCCGGGACTCCCCAAATGGGCCAGTGTTCTGGCTGATCGCCAATATAGAAAGCTGCGAACGTGTTTTCAAGAAACTGTCTTGGTTGCATAATACGCAGGACTTGCCGGGCGTTGCCGGTAAGCTAGGAAGATTTCATGCCACAATATCCATCACGCGTTACGCGAGTCGCCCGCCTGTTTGCCATTGTCATGCCCGCCTTGCTGGCGGCCTGCACCACGCCGATGGCGGGTCATCCAAAGGGCGCCGGTGCGAGCGCTGGCGTGGCCAGCGGTCAGCCGGTCACGGTGGGCATTATCGCGATCAATGATTTTCACGGCAGCATCGAACCGCCGCGCCAATCGGTGCTGGCTCCCGATGGCAAGGGCGGGGTGGTGCAGGTGCCCGCAGGCGGCAGCGCCTGGCTGGCAAGTGCGATCGATTCGCTGCGCGGCAAATATGCCAATCACCTGACGGTATCGGCAGGCGATCTGATCAGCGCCTCACAGCTTGCTTCATCGCTGTATCTTGATGAGCCGACCGTGGGGGTGATGAACCGCATCGGGCTTGATTTCAACGCGGTCGGCAATCACGAATTTGATCGCGGGCGGGATGAGTTGCTGCGGATGCAGAATGGCGGCTGCGCGCAAAACACCGCGCGCAAACCCTGTCAGGTTGAACAGTTCGCCGGGGCCAATTTCCATTTCATGGCCGCCAGCACGCTGACCGAACAGGGCAAGCCGCTGTTTCCCGGCACGGCGCTGCGTCAATTCGGCAGTGGTTCGTCAAAGGTTACGGTGGGGCTGATCGGGCTGACGCTGAAGGGCACCACCGATCTGGTCGCGCCCGGCGGTATCAAGGGACTGACCTTTGCGGATGAGGCCGATACCATCAATGCCGCCACCGCCAGCCTGAAGGCGCAGGGTGCCGATGCGGTGGTGGTGCTGATCCATCAGGGCGGCGCGCAGGAACCCGGCACCGATCCCAATGGCTGCGCTGGTTTTACCGGTGAAATTCGCCCGATTCTCGATCGTCTGGATACGCGGGTTGATCTGGTGGTGTCGGGCCATACGCATAAGGCTTATGTCTGCGACTATGGCACGCTCAACCCGGCCAAGCCGATCCTGCTGACCAGTGCCGGGGTTTATGGCGAACTGGTGACCGATATCGCGCTGGATATCGATCCCGTGGCGCACCGCGTGGTGGCCAAGCGCGCGCATAATGTGATTGTGCAGAGCGTATCTTACACCGGATCGCGCGGGCCGATTGCCAACAGCGATCTCTATCCGGCATTTTCTCCGCGCGCCGATATCGCAGGCTATGTCCAGCGCTATGCTGATGCGGCGAAGGTCTATTCGCAGCGGCAGGTTGGCATGCTGGCATCGCCCGCCACCGGTCGCGGGCTGGGCGCGCTGATCGCCGATGCCCAGCTGGCCGCAACGCGCAGCGCCGGGGCGCAGATTGCCTTCATGAATCCGTTCGGGATCCGGACGCAGCTGGTGCCGGCGGCGAATGGAGCGGTGACGTTCGGTGATATCTATGCCGTGCAGCCGTTCAACAATGCCCTGATCACCCAGAGCTTCACCGGGGCTGAGATCAAGGCGATTCTTGAGCAGGGCTTCGATGGCAATGGCCCCGATCAGGCCCTGATCCCCTCGGCGGGCCTTGGCTTTACCTATGACAAGACCCGCGCGGTGGGTGATAGGGTCATTGCGCTGACCTTCAATGGCAAACCGATCGATCCGGCGGGCATTTACCGTGTCACCACCAACAGCTTCCTGGCGCAGGGCGGTGACAGCTTCACTCTGTTCACCAAGGGGCGCGATGCACAGATTGGCATGCCCGATATCGATGCGCTGGAAGCCTGGCTCAAGGTCTCGCCCGCGCGCATCGTGCCCACGGATGAGCGAACGACCGAAATCAAACATTGATTCAAGCCGGTTCAGGGAGCGCTTGACTCCTCCCGTAAAAGCGATATTAAAGTGATATCACTTTTACGGGAGGAAACCCCATGTCGACCAATCATGCAGCCATGGCAGTCAGCCGTGAACGCGGGGCGTGGAGCACCAGCGGATATCTGATGCTGATCGCATTTCTGGCGCTTGTCGTGTTGATCATTGCGCGCGTCATCGGCTTTGCCAGCAGCAATCCGGATGATTCGGCTGTACCATTCTTCGTGATCACCACCTTTCTGATGCTGGGTGCGGCGATCATTATTTCGGCCGGGTTCTACATGATCCAGCCCAATCAGGCGGCGGCCATCACCCTGTTCGGCAGCTATCGCGGTACCGATCGCAATCATGGCCTGCGCTGGGTGTGGCCATGGATGAGCAAGACCAAGATCTCGGTTCGCGCCAACAATGTCGTTTCGGAAAAGCTGAAGGTGAACGATCTGCGCGGCAATCCGATCGAGATCGCCACCAATGTCGTCTGGCGCGTCGCCGATACCGCGCAGGCGCTGTATGATGTGGATGATTACAAGGCCTTTGTCGAAGTGCAGATCGAGGCGGCCGTGCGTCAGATCGGTTCGCGCTATCCCTATGATGATATCGAGCATCACGAGGTGACGCTGCGCGGGCATCACGAACAGGTGAATGACGAACTGCGCACCGAACTCAATGAACGGCTGAAGATCGCCGGGATCACCGTGGACGAATGCGGGCTGACGCATCTGGCCTATGCCCCGGAAATCGCCGGAGCGATGCTGCGCCGCCAGCAGGCCGAAGCGGTGATCAGCGCCCGCAAGAAGCTGGTCGAAGGTGCGGTCAGCATGGTGGAGATGGCGCTGACCCAGCTTTCCGAAAAGAATGTGGTCGAACTGGATGATGAACGCCGGGCCGCCATGGTGTCCAACCTGATGGTCGTGCTCTGCGGAGAGCGCGATACGCAGCCGGTGGTCAACACGGGCACGCTTTACCAGTAAGCCGCGATCATGGCGTCTCCCGGCAAGAAATCCTTCGCTCTCCGCCTCGATCCGGCGCTGTTCGCTGCGCTGGAGCGAGCGGCCGCGAACGAGTTTCGCTCGGTCAACGCCCAGATGGAAGTGCTGCTGCGCGAAGCGCTGGCGCGGCGCGGTGTGAAGATCGCCGCAGCCGAACCGGCGCGGCGCGGCCGCCCGCCAAGGGAGGATTGATATGCTGCATCATTTTCTGGATGACAAACCCTGGTTTGCGCCAAAGCGTTACGGCTATGGCGCGGGCCTGCCGATAGTTTGGCAGGGTTGGGCGCTGCTGGCTGCCTATGTGGCGGCTTTGGGCGGAATCGGCCTGCTTGCCAAAACCGGCGCTGCGGGCCGCGGGATCGGGTTCATGCTGTTTCTGATGATCACCATCATGCTGATCGAAATCTGCCGCCGCCGCACCGCAGGCGGCTGGAAATGGCGCTGGGGCAAGAATCATGGTTAGCGCACTTTGCGCCATAGCTTCAGGATGTTAGTTTTGCGCGCATGGATAAGCCCCGCACCTCTGCCGCTCGCCCTCGTACAGCCTGATCGCCGCCGCCCTTGGCGTGGCAACGATCGTGCCGTCACTCGTTGCCACACAGGCGCTTGCCCAGGCGGGCGCACCCTATGTGGTGACCGAAACCGGGCGCGGTTTCGGACGGCTGCAGGATGCGATCAATGCGATTGGCGACGGCAGCGGCACGATCCAGATTGCGCCGGGCACGCGCCGCGAATGCGCGGTGCAGGCTGCCGGTGCCATCTCCTATGTTGCGGCAGTGCCGGGACAGGCGATTTTCGATGGCGTTGCCTGCGAAGGCAAGGCGGCACTGGTGCTGCGCGGGCGCGCGGCCAAGGTTGACGGGCTGGTGTTTGCCCATATCGCGGTGCCGGATTTCAACGGTGCCGGGATCCGGCTTGAAAAGGGCAATCTGGAAGTCACGCAATCCTGGTTCCGCGATAGCCAGCAAGGCATCCTGACCGGGGCCGATACCAATTCGATGCTGTCCATCGACAAATCCACCTTCACCCGCCTTGGCACCTGCGAAGGGCCGGGGGGATGCGCCCATTCGATCTATGTGGGCGATTATGGCGCAGCCAGCGTCACCCGCAGCCGCTTTGAACAGGGGCGCGGCGGCCATTATGTGAAGCTGCGTTCGGCCCGGATCAATGTGCTGGCGTCCAGCTTTGATGACAGCGCGGGCCGCGGCACCAACTATATGATCGATCTGCCCAATGGCGCTACCGGGCGCATTGCCGGAAACTGGTTCGTGCAGGGTCCGAACAAGGAAAACCATTCGGCCTTCATCACCGTGCAGCCGGAAGAGCGCAACCACAGCTCTGCCGGCCTGCGCATCGAAGGCAATGATGCGCGGATGGCACCGGGGGTCAGCTGGGAATCGGCCTTTGTCGCGGATTGGTCGGGCGAAACCTTGTCAATCGGCGACAACAATCTCGGGCCGGGGCTCAAGCGGTTCGAAAGCCGCCGCTAACCGACGCTTACTTCAGGATATGGCCGGTCCTGTCGCGCTTGGTCGCGAGGTAGCGGGCGTTGTGCGGATTGGGCGGCAGCTGATGCGGCACGCGCTCCGCCACCTGCACACCGGTGGCTTCCAGCGCTGAAACCTTGGCCGGGTTGTTGGTCATCAGCCGGATCGAACCAATGCCCAACAGCGCCAGCATCCGGGCCGCCACCGGAAAATCGCGCGCTTCGGTTGGCAGGCCCAGTCGGTTGTTGGCATCCACCGTATCGAACCCCTGATCCTGCAGGCGATAGGCGCGCAGCTTGTTGATCAGGCCGATGCCGCGCCCCTCCTGCCGCAGATAGAGCAGCACGCCCCAGCCGCCGTTCGCGGTTTCAGCCGCCATTGCCCGCAGCGCGGCATCCAGCTGCGGCCCGCAATCGCATTTCAGGCTGCCGAGGATATCGCCGGTCAGGCACTCGGAATGCAGCCGCACCAACGGGGGTCGGTCCGATCGCTGCTGGCCGATCACCAGCGCGACATGTTCCCGCAGATCATCGGTGGAGCGGAAGGCGATGATTTCGGCATCCTCGCAGGCCGCAACCGGCAGCCGTGCCCGGGTGGCGATGGTCAGCTGCGTGCTGTCCTGCCAGGCGGCGATGTCTTCGGCGCTAACCGGCTGCGCCTCGCCAGTCGGCGTCGGGTCGAGCAGATAGGCGGGCAGAATTCCTGCCAGCCGCGCCAGCACCATCGCCGCTTCGGCGGTCACGGCATGGGGCAGCGCTTCGGCGCGGAACGGCCCCTTCAGCGGGTTGGCCAGATCCAGCGCCGGATCGGCCATCGCGCGGGCGGTGGCAAGATCAAAGGGTTCTGCTGCGCGGATCAGCACCGGTGCGTCGGGCACTGCCGCCGCCTTCTGATTGGCCAGCTTCAGCGTTGCGGCGCGTGCGGCGGAAATCAGCATATGATCAGCGCGCACGGCAGCGCCTATCGCGGTTTCGGCAGGCAGCAATGTGCAGGCGCCGTCCAGCAGCAGCGGCCAGCCATGGCGCAATGCGTCAATCGCCAGCGCGGCACGGCGCGCAGGAGAGGGCGATGCCTGATTCAGAGATCGAACTCCGTGATCAGAGGCACGTGATCAGAGCATTGTTCCCAATCGCGGGTTTCCTCGATCACCCGGTGGCTGCGTGCCTGCGCCGCCAGTTCGGGCGAGGCCCACATGTGATCGAGCCGTCGTCCGCGATCTCCGGCCTTCCAATCCTTGGCGCGGTAGCTCCACCAGCTGTAGTAGCGCTGCGGTGCCGGGATCAGTTGCCGCCCCAGATCGGCCCAGCCATGCGCCGCCTGAAACCGGCCCAGCGTTTCCACCTCGATCGGGGTGTGGCTGACCACCTTGAGCAATTGCTTGTGGTTCCAGACATCGCTTTCCAGCGGAGCGATGTTGAAATCGCCGGTGATCAGCGTGGGGGCCTTGATCGTTTCGGCCCAGCGCGTCATCCGCTCCAGAAAGTCCAGCTTCTGGCCGAACTTCGGATTGATGTTGCGATCCGGTTCGTCACCACCGGCGGGAATATAGACATTTTCCAGCACCAGCCCCTGTCCGGGGCCGAGCAATTCCACTCCGACATGGCGGGCTTCGCCATTTGCCTGCCAGTCATGCCGGCTGACTTCGCGCAGCGGGATTTTGCTGACGGTGGCAACACCGTGATAGCCCTTTTGCCCATGCACCGCGCGATGGACATAGCCAAGCCGTTCAAACGCCTCATGCGGGAACAGCTCTTCCACTGTCTTGATTTCTTGCAGGCACAGCACGTCGGGGGCCTGCTCGGTAAGGAAACGTTCCACCTGGGCGATGCGCAGGCGGACCGAGTTGATGTTCCATGTCGCGATAGAGATCATGCGTGATGCTCTAGAACATGACGCGAAGAAGTGGGAACCGGTTTTTCGAAAATTGCGGCGGCGTTGAATAGGTTCACGAGCGCGTATCGGGCTGATACAGAAAACCCCCGGTCCGGGGGCAGTGGACCGGGGGTTCCTTTGTGCGTTCGTCACGCAAGACGGCGGACCATTCCGGAGGCTTGGGCAACAGGGGGGAAACCCGCCTCAGGCCGCGCCGTCGAAAACCTGTTTACGCCGCTGTGGCTTGCTGGCCTATGAACAAAGCTGACTGACTTGTCGCAAATTGTCGCAAAACCGGCACATTTGACGACCGGCTGGGGCATCCTATCGACGAGTGGCAACCCGTGGATCGTTGAAGCGGAACGTGTTGTCAGGAACCGCCAGACCATATTGCTGGTTCGATAGCGAGACGATCGTCCGCGCGTTTTGCGAATCGAGCGTTGCCCAGCTCGACAGCTCCAGCCCGCCCGGTGCCGATGGCTTGCGCACGAACAGCAGGGTGATCACCCCGAATTCCGGATGGGCGCGATCACGCACCTCCACGCTGACGACATTGGGGCTGGGGGAGGGGCGCAGCGTGCCATAACGGGCGACATCGCGATTGGGATCGAGCAGTGCCCCCAGCGGGCTGTTCTTGATCGGCCAGCGCTGCACCTGCCGCACCTGGTAATCGATGAAGGTCAGCGCACTGCCATCGGATACGATCAGCATCGGCACGCCGCGTTCATATTGAAAGCGGATGCGCCCCGGCCGCTTCAGCGTCAGCACCCCGCGCAGCTGATTGCCGCGCACATCGGACTGCACGAAATCGGCACGCATGGTGGAAATAGCGCGCAGCGCGGTGACGGCGCGGGCCAGATCGCCCTGCTGCTGGTCCTGCGCCTGAAGCGCGGTGGGCAGGGTCAACGCCAGCGGCGCAGAAACGACAAGCGCCGCCGAAACGGCGGCACCTGCGAAGGATCGAACAGAAAGTTTCATCGGGTTCATGCCGCGCTGCCTAGCGACAGCGGCTTGAACTCGCAATGAACCTTGGTGCGATCAAGGTTCGGCACCGGCCCGCTCCCGGGCACACGGCATTGCCTTACTTGATCTTGGCTTCCTTGAATTCGACGTGCTTGCGCACGACCGGATCATACTTCTTGAAGCTGAACTTCTCGGTCGTGTTGCGGGGATTCTTCTTGGTTACATAGAAGAATCCGGTGTCGGCGGTCGATACCAGCCGGATCTTGACGGTTGCGGGCTTCGCCATGGCGCTTGTCCTGTAATCTCGATTCGGCCGGAAGGCCGCAAAACTGGGAGGGTAACTGCGCGAGAATCCGCCAGCCACCCCTGCAAGGCCCGCGCCATTGCGGCAGATAGCCGCGAAAGTCAAGGCGAGTCGGCCCAGTTGTTTAATCGGGGTGATAGGGTTTGATCGGTTTCAGCACCGCATAGCTTTCGCTTGAGGGCGATTGCGGCAGCGGCGGCAGGTCAAACGGCTCCGGATCGACCGTGGTATCGGGCAGGCGATCCAGCAGATCGCGAATCAGCGTCAGCCGGCCGCGCCGCTGATCGTTGAAATCAACCAGCGTCCAGGGCGCGTGCTTGCTGTGCGTGGCTTTCAGCATCGCTTCGCGTGCATCGGTATAGGCATCATATTTCTCGCGCGCGGCGAGATCGATCGGCGAGAGCTTCCAGCGCTTGAGCGGATCGGCCAGTCGTTCGGCAAAGCGTTCTTCCTGCATCGCCTGATCGCTGGTCAGCCAATATTTGAACAGCAGGATGCCATCGTCGACCAGCATGCGTTCAAATTCGGGCACCTGCTTCAGAAACAGCGCCACCTGTGCCTCGCTGGCAAAGCCCATCACGCGCTCCACCCCGGCGCGATTGTACCAGCTGCGGTCGAACAGCACGATTTCCCCGGCGGCGGGCAGATGGGCGATGTAGCGCTGGAAATACCACTGGCCGGCTTCGCGCTCGCTGGGTTTGGGCAAAGCGACCGTGCGGCACTGGCGGGGATTGAGCGGGTGTGACACGGCCTGAATCGCCCCGCCCTTGCCCGCAGTGTCACGGCCTTCGAACAGCACCAGCACCCGAGCGCCGGTCTTTGCCGCCCAGCGCGCCATGCCGACCAGCTCTTCCTCCAGCGGCGCGTAGAGCTTTTCAAACTTCTTGCGTTTCAGCCGTTTCATCGGTTGATCCTTGTCCGGGCAGGGAGCGGGCCGGTGCCGGGCGACCCGGAACAACAGTTTCGGATCAGATACTCACGCCGCGAAATTGCGCCAGACGCCCATGCACTGCAAGTGCGACGACTTGCGGCGGCTGTCCCACAATGATATGGTTGCAATTGAAACCATGTCTGATGCAGCCACCCTTTCCGAAGGTGATTTTGTTCGCCTGCCCGATCCGGGCGAAGGCGTGTTCACCGCCCCGCTCAAGCGCCCCGCCCATGTCGGTGAGGATTGGCTTGAACCGGCGCAGCATGATTATGGCGCGGATGAGCACCGGATCTGGGACGATCTGTTCGCCCGCCAGCAGCAGGTCCTGTCCGGGCGCGCCGCCACAGCGTTTTTGCGCGGGCTGGAGCGGCTCGATCTGGGGCGCGGCGGGGTGCCGGAATTCGGGCGGCTTTCGGCAGAGCTTGGTGCGCTGACCGGCTGGAGCGTGGTGCCGGTGCCGATGCTGATCCCCGATCACGTGTTCTTCTGGCATCTGGCCAACCGGCGCTTTCCGGCGGGCAATTTCATCCGCAGCCGGGAATGTTTCGATTATATCCAGGAACCGGATGTGTTCCACGATGTCTTCGGCCATGTGCCCATGCTCGCCGATCCGGTCTATGCCGATTACATGCAGGAATATGGCCGCGCCGGGTGGAAGGCGATGCGGCACAACCGGCTGAAGTCGCTGGGCGCACTCTATTGGTACACGGTCGAATTCGGCCTGATTCTCGAAAAGTCCGGGCTGCGGGCCTATGGCGCCGGCATTCTGTCCGGCCCGACCGAGGCGGTGTTCTGTTTGGAGGCGGAAAGCCCGAACCGGATCATGCTGAATGTCGATCGGGTGATGCGCACCGATTACGTGATCGACGATCTGCAGCCGACCTATTTTGTCATCGATAGCTTTGACGAGCTGTATCACGACACGGTGGAGCGCGATTTTGATCGGCTCTATCGTTCGCTGCCCGCTGGCTTCACCTATGCCAATTCGGCGGTGATCGATGTCGATGATGTGCTGCATCGCGGCACGCAGGAATACTTCCTGCGCGGCGGGCGCGGCAGCGGTGCCATGCCGGTCTGAACCCGCGCGGTCAGCGCGCCAGCAGCACCAGCGCCAGCGCGCCGATCACGATCCGGTACCAAGCGAAAGGCGCAAAGCCCGACCGTCCGACAAAGGACACGAAGGCCTTGATCACCACCAGCGCCACCACAAAGGATACCGCCGATCCCACCGCGATCTCGCTCCAGCCGACAGTGCTGGTGCCTGCTGTCAACTCATGGCGATGATCCCACAGTTGCTTGGCGGTGGCTCCGAACATGGTCGGCACTGCCAGGAAAAAGCTGAATTCGGCGGCGGTCTTGCGGTTCACGCCCATTGACAGTGCCCCCATGATGGTCGCCCCGGATCGCGAGACACCGGGGATCATGGCCAGACATTGCATGCAGCCCACCGTCAACGCCTTGCCCAGCGACAGGCTGCCGACCGGCTGATATTCGCCCTGCCGGGAAATCCGCTCGATCACCAGAATGGCGATGCCGCCCAGCAGCAGCGCCCATGCCACCACCGCCGGGGTTTCCATCAGCACGTCAATCTTCGATTTCAGCAGGACGCCAAGAATGGCTGACGGGATGAAGGCGACCAGCACGTTGCGAATGAAATGCAGTGCCTCGGACTCGCGCCGCAGCGCCCCCATCAGCACGTCCATGAAGGTGCGCCAGTAAAGCACCACCACGGCCATGATCGCGGGCAGCTGGATGACGACGTTGAACACCTCCCAATCCGCCTCGCGATAGCCGAGGAAGCGCGTCGCCAGCACCAGATGGCCGGTGGAGGAAACCGGAATGAACTCGGTCAAACCTTCCAGAATACCCAGCAGGATGGCGGTCAGCGTCAGGCTCATCAGGCGTTCTCCGGCGTATCTTGGAATTGCAGCGCAGCCAGCCGCGCATACAGGCCGCCGGAGCGGATCAGCTCATCATGACGGCCCTGTTCGGCGATGCGGCCCTTGTCCATCACCACGATGCGATCCGCCTGGCGGACCGTGGCCAGCCGGTGGGCGATGACCAGCGTGGTACGGCTGGCCATCAGCCGGTCCAGCGCATCCTGCACCAGCCGTTCGCTTTCGGCATCCAGCGCGCTTGTCGCCTCATCCAGCAGCAGGATCGGCGCATCGCGCAGCAGCGCGCGGGCGATGGCGATGCGCTGGCGCTGCCCGCCGGAGAGGCGCGCGCCGCCTTCGCCCAGATAGGTATCTAGCCCATCGGGCAGATCGCGCAGGAATGCTTCGGCGTTGGCGGCCCGCGCAGCCTCCCAGATCGCTTCGTCGCTGGCATTCCAGTCGCCATAGCGCAGATTGTCACGCGCGCTGGCGGCAAACAGCACGCCTTCCTGCGGTACCAGCGCAATGCGGCGGCGCAGATCGGCAGGATCGACGGCGGTGATCGGCACGCCATCCAGCTTGATCGTGCCGGCCTGCGGATCATAGAAACGCTCGGCCAGCTGGAACAGCGTGCTCTTGCCCGCGCCAGAGGGGCCAACGATGGCCACGGTCTCGCCCGGCTCCACCACCAGATTGAAATCGATCAGCGCCGGGGTTTCCAGCCGGGTGGGATAGCGGAACGCAACCTGTTCGAAGGCCAGCTTGCCATGCGCCGGGCTGGGCAAGGCCAGCGGCCGCGCCGGGGCGGCGATGGCCGGTTTTTCGTTGAGCAGCTCATTGAGCCGGCTGGCCGCGCCCGCGCCGCGCAGCAGATCGCCGTAAACCTCGGTCAGCGCGCCGAAGGATCCGGCGACCAGCCCGGCGGTGACCACGAAGGCAAAGATCGTTCCGCCGGAAATCGTCCCGGCCGCAACGCCCATCGCGCCTTCCCATACCAGCATGGTGATCGAGCCGAAAATGGCGATGATCGCCAGCGCGGTCATCACCGCGCGCAGCAGGATACGGCGCTTGGCGGTGGTGAAGGTTGCCTCGACCGCGCCGGAGAAACGCTGCAGTTCGCGCTCTTCCTGATTGAATGCCTGCACGATCTTCATCGCGCCCAGCACTTCGGCCACCATGGAACCGATGTCAGCCACCCGGTCCTGGCTGGAGCGCGATACATTGCGAACCCGGCGTCCGAACCAGACAATCGGCAGCACCACCAGCGGGATGGCGACCAGCAGGCCCAGAGTCAGCTTTGGTGCCAGCGTAAACAGATAGGCGACGCCGCCGATCCCCATGATCGTGTTGCGCAGCGCCATCGACATGGTGGTGCCCACCACCTGTTCGATAAGCGCGGTATCCGCAGTCATGCGCGATGAAATCTCGCTGGGGCTGTTCTCTTCGAAGAAGGCCGGAGAAAGATGCAGAAGATTGTCCTGCACGCGCAGGCGAATATCGGCAACCACGCGCTCACCCAGCCAGGATACGAAGTAAAAGCGCAGTGCCGTGCCGATGCCCAGCACGCCGACAATCATCAGCAGATAGCGGAACCACCGGCCAATATCATCGGGATTGCCACCATGGCTGAAACCCCGATCGATGATCAGGCGAAATCCGGCCGGAATGGCCAATGTCGCCGATGCGGTGATGATCAGCGCGATGCCGGCAAACATCAGCTGGGTTGGGTAACGAGCGGCTGTCGCCCACACCATTCGCAGCGGCCCGAGATCGCGCGCGGGCTTGGCGGGAGGGGCTTCGGCGGCGGGTTGCTGCGCCACTTCGGCGCTGGCGATTTCGGATTGCATCGCGCGCCCCTACAGCATCGCGGGAAAAAGTGGGAACCGGTTTTTCGCAAATTGCGATGCTGACAACAAAATATCCAGCGCGCGCGCGCCGTAAGGGGCAAATATGTCTTCCGGCCCTGCCCCTTGTGCAACTGCGAGGAAAATATTGCATTGCACAATAATGCGATTGGCGGCACCATGCAGGCAAGAATCCGTAACCTGTCGGCGTCGCTTGCGGCACCGCGCAGGGATGAGGGGGATCACGCATTGCTCTACACTGCCTATGAAATGCAGCGCTCCTGGCTGAATGCGGCCAGCAGTTGGGCCTCGGCCACGGTTGAACTGCTCAACAACCCGTCGCTGCCGTTTGGCTACACCGGGGTCGCCCCGGTAATGGCTTCGGCGCTGGAAGTTTTCGCCCATGCCAGCGCGCCTTATGGCAAGCCCACCTTCGATATCGAAACCGTGTCGGTGGATGGGGCCAGTTTCCCGGTCACTGAAGCGATCGTGGTGCACAAGCCGTTTGGCAATCTGCTGCGTTTCACTCATCCCGGTCTGGCCAAGGATGCGCCGCGTCTGCTGATCGTCGCGCCGATGAGCGGGCACTATGCCACGCTGCTGCGCGGCACGGTGGCCCGGATGATCGAGCGGGCCGAAGTCTATGTCACCGACTGGGCCGATGCCAAGATGGTTCCGACCGAGGCGGGGCATTTCGATCTGGATGATTATATCGATTATCTGGTCGAATTCCTGCAGTTCATCTCAAACGAGCATGGCGGCGCGCGCAGCCACATGCTGGCGGTGTGCCAGCCTTCGGTTCCGGCGCTGGCCGCCACTGCGGTGATGGCCAAGGCCAAGCATCCCTGCCGTCCCTTGTCGCTGACGATGATGGGCGGCCCGATCGATACGCGCGAAGCCCCCACCAGCGTGAACGACCTGGCGATGAAGCGCCCGATCGAATGGTTCCGCACCAGTGTGATCGCCACCGTGCCGCTGCAATATCCCGGCGCGGGGCGGCGGGTCTATCCCGGGTTCCTGCAGCTGGCCGGTTTCATGAGCATGAATCTGGGCAACCACATGCAGAGCCATTATCAGATGTTCAAACATCTGGTCGCAGGTGACGGCGAAAGCGCCGATGCCACCAAGGCTTTCTATGACGAGTATCGCTCGGTCTGCGATATGAGCGCGGAATTCTATCTGCAAACGGTCGAGCATGTCTTCCAGAAGCATTCGCTGCCCGATGGCAAATTCGTCCATCGCGGCGAACTGGTCGATCTGGGTGCGATCCGCGATACCGCGCTGCTCGCCATCGAGGGCGAGCGTGATGATATTTCCGGCATTGGCCAGACCAAGGCGGCGCTGACCTGCGCCCGCAATCTGCCCGAAGCCCGCAAGCTTTATCATCTGGCCCCGGAAGTGGGGCATTACGGCATCTTCAATGGCAGCAAATGGCGCGACCGGATCGCTCCGATTGTCGAGGACTGGATTGCCCGCCACGACAAGCCCGCGCTGAAGGTGGTGGCCTGACGGCGATTGCCGCCAGGCCCGCCTGATCAGAACGCCATGCTCAGCGAAGCACGCAGCGAGTAATCGGTCTTGCCCTGGGTCTGTTCGGCGGCCCCGGCAAGCTGCCAGGTATAATCGAACCCGCCGAGCAGGATCCGCGCCTCACCCAGCCAGCCGCTCTTCAATGCGTCAGGCGTGATGGTAAAGGCATTGCCGCCGCTGAACGATGCGGTCGTCGCCCCGAGCTTGCCGGAAAGCTGGTTGCGGCGCCCGCCTTCCAGTTCAAAGGTCAGCGGGCGGTTGTCGTCCGTCACTGGTCCCATGCTCCAGCCCGCCGTCAGCGTGGTACGCGCGCTCAGCGACTGGCTGTTACGCTTGCCCACCGCCAGATTGATCACGCTCGATCCGGCTTCCTGGTAGGATTTTTCGCGCAGATTGGCGTATTCCATGATTGCCATCGGCTTCAGGCTGAAATTGCCCGGCAGCGCCAGCTTGTAGGAAGCGCCGGCATCGCCGGTCAGCGCCCAGCCGCTCCAGTTGCCGCCGGTCTGATAGGTAAGCGTCGAACCGCTGACCGCACCGGTAAAGGTGCGGACCGAATTTGCGGTAACCCGGTTTGCGGCCAGTTTGGCAAAGGCATAGAGCGGCCCCTTGCTGACCCGCCAGAAGGCACCGATCTGATAGGCATTGGCTTTGATATCCTGCCAGGATTCATCATGGACCTTGCCGCTGTACCAGGCCAGCGACAGCCCGACATAGCCAAGATCGGTCTTGCGTTCGAGGCCGCCTGACAGGCCGAAAGCGCTGTTGCGCCACCCGGCCGTGCCGGTGGTGTCCTTGCTGCCACGGAAATAGATCGGTTCCAGCCAGCCGCCGACATCGCTGACGCTGAACAGCGAACTGTCATCGGCCAGGTGCCGCGTTGCCAGCCGCGCACCGCGCGTGACGAAATCGAACACACCGCCGGCATGATCGGGCAGCAACCGGTTGAACTGTCCCTGCAGCGCACTGGCACTGCCGGCCTGAAGCAGGCTGGATGCCAGCGTGGCGTTGTTTCCGGCATTGGCATAGATCGCATCATAGGCCGATGCGCTGGCGCTGGTCAGGCCCAGTTCGGTAGCGTTCTTGCGAGCAATCGTCAGGAAAAGATCATTGGCGGTCGTGGAAACCGATCCCTTGAACAGCAGGGGCAGCGAGGCTGCGGTATCACTGAAGGTCGGGGTTCCGGTCAGCGTTCCGGCGGTCAGGATGCGGAAGGTGCCGGTGGCATTGGCCAGCGATGAAATGGTTGCCGTTACCTTGGATCCGCTGGCAAAACTGGCAGTGGTCGCCTGGATCAGTGAACTGGTTCCGGTTGAACTGTCGATATAAGCGTTGATCGCACCGCCCGAATTGACCGTAAGCGAGTTGACCGCCAGCGTTGTGGCAGAGCCCGCACCGAACGAGCCACCATTCACGGTAACCGCCAACTGCGATCCGCCGGTGATGCCGGTGCCGGCGAATGCGGCGGTGCCGCCGATCGTCAGGGTGGCGGGTTGGCCGCCCAGGCTCAGCGAGCCGGTGAACTTGGCCTTGTCGGCCATGGTGATGGTGGCGCTGCCGGTGCCGAAATTGAGACCGCCAGACCAGTTGGCATCGCCAGACAGCGCAACCCTGTCAGCACCTCCGCCCAGCCGGGCGGTGCCGGTCACCTTGCCGGATTTGATGTCGATCAGATCATTGCCGCTGCCGGTGATGATGTCGCCGGTGGTCGATGTATAGACCAGGGCGTTGGCCGCATTGTATCCCGATGCAGCCTGTTCGGCCGTTTGCTGGGCCTGCTGATAGGCCGAGAGCGACTGGGTATAGGTGACGCCGGTGGTGTTTGCCGACAGATCGACTGCAGCGCTGGTCACGCCAGCGCTGGCAGAGATCGCCCCATGGTTCACCACACTGGTCAGCGTGCCGGAAAGGTCGCGGATGCCATAGGCCGCAGTGCCGCCAACCTGCGATACGGTCGATTTGATTGCGCCGCTGTTGGTGAGTGAAGAGACGGTCGATCCGGCATTGATCAGCACTGCGGTAGCGGTGGAATCGACGGTTGTGGCAGAAATCGAGCCCGCCACGCCGATCCCGCCGGGCATGGAAACCGCACCGCCGCGCCCGCCAATCGATACTGCGACCGCATCCGTGGCGCTGAAGCCGGCATTGGCCGTTACCGTGCCGTCGACCACCAGTGAATAGGTGCCACCGGCAATCGATTTGGCGGCGGCACCGATGGTGATGTTGCTGGCACCGCCGATCTGCAGCGCCGGATTGTTGGACAGCGATGAAATCGACCCGGTGGTGGTGGCGGTGCCGACCGAGGTACAGGAGGCCACGCCGCCGACCGTGGTGGCCGAGCAGGGCGAATAGATCGCAATGCCGTTCGCCACATTGCCGTTGACTTCAACCATGGCCTTGCCCTGCTTCAGCGCGGCAGAGGAAAGCGATTGGGTGGTGCTGGAATCGGTGGTGTAACTGCCCGCCTGGGCAACACTGCCGGAAATGGTAAGCGCGCCGCCGATATCGCCATTGGCGACAACGGCCTGCGCCCCGGAACCGACCACCGCGATGGATCCGCCCAGCGCCAGATCACCGGAAACGGCCTGCGTCCTGATCCCGAAGCTGCCATCGCCCTTTACGGCGATCGTGCCGGTGTTGGTGATGCTGCCCGTGTAGGCC
The DNA here is from genome assembly GCA_044225335.1 of Novosphingobium sp. GTDB lineage: Bacteria > Pseudomonadota > Alphaproteobacteria > Sphingomonadales > Sphingomonadaceae > Novosphingobium. Next base: position 130,511 of record JBGAIR010000002.1, read on the forward strand.
CCGTTGACCAGAATCGCGCCCGAGTTGAGCCCCTTGACCGAAATCGTACCGGAATTGGTGATCGATCCGCTGGCGGCGCCATTGACCAGAATGCCATATCGGCCGGTGGTATTGGCGATCGGGCCAGACGCCGTGCTGGTGCCGCTGATCGGATCGACGGTATAGTTTTCCACCACCGAGATGGTCCCGGCGTTTGAAATGGTGCTGGTGGTGCCGGCGTTCACCAGGATGCCGCCGCCATTGCTGGCCGCCGAAGAGGTGAGCGTTCCGCCGCTGGCAACAGTAACATTCCCGTTGGAATCAACCGTGATCGCAGGTTGCCCGGAAACGGTAATGTTACCCCCGCTCGCCACGGTGATGTTGCCGCCGGTTGACGTCAGCAGCGGTGTGGTGGTTGCGGTGCTCACGGTGGTATCGGCCAGTGCCGCACCGGCACCCAGGCAGGCCATCAGCGATCCCGCCGCCAGCGGGGTCAGAAATGTCGAGAGGCGAAGCTGATGCATGCTTGAATGTCCTTCTGTCGATCACAACGGCAAACCGGCCCGGCCCCTTCGGTGAAAAGGGGCAGACCGGCGCTAGCCTGCGGGTTGCCACCGGCGGTGGCTTGGCTGCAGGGCCGGAGATCGGCGGGGGCATTGCTGAACTCCGGCCCTGCGAATGATAAACGTGGCAGTGGCCAATATCCTTCGCACTGTCTGTAACATTTTGTCGTAAATACGGTTTCTGCCGCCTGGCTGAACGAGAGGTAAATCTGGCGTTCAGCTTCAACCGCCAAAACCGGGTTCCGGGTCGATCCAAGGAGTATCTGGTGACAGTTGGCCGGGCCACCATGCCGTGCGATCCCGCATGATCGAGGCAAGCAATCTATCCGCCGCACTGTCAGTGCCGGCTGGCCCATCGGTGATCGGCGATGAATGCCTGATGGCGCTGGTGGGGCAGGGCGATGAAGCGGCCTTTGCCTTGCTGGTAAAACGGCATTCCTCGCCCCTCTACCGCGTTGCCTTGCGCATGCTCGACAATGCGCATGAGGCCGAGGATGTCGTTCAGGAATGCTTTGGCCGCATGTGGCAACAGGCGCCGCGCTGGCAGCCCAGCGGAGCGGGGCTGGCCGGCTGGCTGCATCGGGTGACGATGAACCTGTGCTTTGATCGGCACCGGCGGTTCCGCTTCGTTACGACAGACAGTTTGCCCGAAGTTGCCGATGCCGCGCCGCAGGCGGATCGCGTGATAGAAGCCGATCAGGCGCAAGGCGCACTGGCGGCGGCGCTGGCTGATCTGCCGGAGCGCTATCGCGCGGCATTGGTTATGTGCTATTACGAAGGCCTCAGCAACGCGGTTGCGGCGGAGGCGCTGGAATTGAACCTGAAAGCAATGGAATCCCTGCTGTTCCGGGCGCGGCGGCATTTGCGGCAACAGCTGGAAATGCGGCAGCTGACGGCGCGTGAAATGCTGGTCGATTTCGCGGGATGCGCGGCGTGAAGCTGAAGCTGGTCAGCAGCAATTCGGATGCGCCGCAGCATGCGGACCCGCTGGTGCGGGCGCTGGGGGCGCTGGCCAGGCCTGATGCCCCGGCACATCTCAACAGCCGGATTATCGGGGCGGTGCCAAAGCTGCCGCAGCTTGGAGATGATTCCCTGCAAGTGGCTCCGCGTGCGGTACGGGCCGGGCGGTGGCGCTTTGCCGGGATCGGTGGCGGAGCGATGGCGGCTGGCTTGGCTGCGCTGGCATTGCTTACGTATGGTGTCGGGCTCACGAATGGTGCCGGGCTGGCGAATGGCGCTGGCGGAACGGATACGCCGACCATTGCCGTTGCCGGGCCGGACCAGCTTGTCGCAGCAGTAGCGTCAGCACCTGCGTTGCCGCAGCGGTCTGATCTGGCAGCAACGGTGCGGCACAGCGCGGCGATCGACCGGTGGGAAGGCAAGCAACGCCGTGCTGCTCACAGCGATGCCCGGCAGGCTGCGAAGGATGTTCAGCCAACGCCCGGTGATCCGCAAGTGGTTCCCGGCGGGCAGCTTGCCACCGCGAATGCGGCAAGCGATGCGGCAATGAAGCCTGTGCAGGGGCCGCCATCACCCTCTGCGGAGGCCGGTGTTTCCCCCAGCTTTGTCGGGCCCAGCCTGCCTGCCGCCGGCGGTGCCACGGGTCTGGGCTTTCGCGCTCCGCCCGCTGCAGGGCCGGGCGGGCCGCGCTAGGCCGTTTCCGATCAGCTATTGGTGAACTGCGGCGGGCGCTTTTCCAGAAAGGCCGCGACCGCTTCGTGATGGTCGGCGGTGTGGTGCGCCAGCGCCTGATAGGCGGCGGAAAGCTCCAGCAGGGGGGCAAGTTTCATATCCTGCCCTTCGCGCAGCAGCCGCTTGGCCATGCGGGTGGCATGGCCGGGATTGGCAGCAATGGCCTGCGCCACTTCCAATGCGCGCGGTAGCAGCTGATCGGGCGCAACCACTTCGCTGACCAGCCCATATTCCAGCGCCTTGGCCGCGTCGATCGTCTCGCCGGTCAGCGTCATCAGGCTGGCGCGGGCCATGCCGATCACCCGCGGCAGCAGCCAGGCCCCGCCATCGCCGGGCACGATACCCAGCTTGACGAAGCTTTCCGCAAACAGCGCGCCCTGCGCGGCAATCCGCACATCGCACATGCAGGCCAGATCCAGCCCGGCCCCAATCGCGGGGCCGTTCACTGCCGCCACTACCGGCACTTCCAGATCATATAGCGCAGTCGGGATCAGCTGGATGCCGGTGCGATACCCGCCACGAATCGTATAGGGCGATCCCGCGAACATCCCGCCCTTGTCGCGCATATGCTTCACATTGCCGCCCGCGCAGAATGCCTTGCCCGCGCCTGTCAGCACCACTGCCCGGACGCTGGCGTCGCGGGTGACGCCGGCGCAGAAATCGGCGATTTCCTCGCTATGCGCGGTTTCGGAAATCGCGTTGCGATCATCGGGGCGGTTGAGCGTGGCGATCACCACCGGGCCATCGCGTTCGATCAGCAGGAAGGGCGCAGCAGACATGATTGTTCCTCTCTTGAGTTGCATCAGGCTATGCCTGCAATCACGTGCAATGTCTGATTGAAAATTTGCGGAAGTGCGAATTTTGAACGGCACCAGTCCGCTTCCCCGCCCGACCATCCGACGAAATGTTATGCTTGGGTGGCCGGGCGGGGGAGCGGGCTGGTGCCGAACGCTCTGAAACGATAGTTTCGGAGCCGCCGCATAGGCCAATAGTAATTGCGTCGGCCCCGGTTCAAAGGCAGGGATTGATAGAAAACGATTTGCGGGAAGGTGCCATTGTTCGATACGCTTTCGCTTGCTTCGCTGCCGCCAGGGGATGAGGCGCTGCGCCCGGCCATTCGTCAGCTGATCGCGGCACACTGCGCGGCAATGCCCGCCGATCAAAGGGCGCGATCCTGGCAGGGGTTTGATCCTGCCTTCAGCCGGGCGCTGGGGCAGGCCGGGTTTCTGGGGCTGACCCTGCCCAAGATCTATGGCGGGCAGGAACGCGGCGCCTTTGCCCGTTTCGTGGTGGTCGAAGAATTGCTCGCCGCGGGAGCACCGGTTGCCGCGCATTGGATCGCCGACCGGCAGAGCGCGCCGCTGATCCTGCGCTTTGGTACCGAGGCGCAGCGGCAGGCCTATCTTCCCCGGATTTGCAGGGGCGAGGCGATGTTCTGCATCGGCATGAGCGAGCCGGGATCGGGATCGGATCTGGCCAGCGTTCGCACCCGGGCGGAGCGCAGCGGCGATGGCTGGGTGGTGAATGGCCAGAAGATCTGGACCACCGGCGCACTGCATTCCGATTACATGATCGCGCTGCTGCGGACATCGGGCAGCAGTGATGATCGCCACCAGGGGCTGTCGCAGCTGATCGTCGATCTGAAAGCGCCGGGCGTAACCATCCGGCCGATCACCGATCTCACCGGCGATGCCCATTTTGCCGAAGTGTTCTTCGATAATGTCCGGCTGGGCGGTGACGCGCTGATCGGGCAAGAGGGCGAGGGCTGGCAGCAGGTCACCGCCGAGCTGGCGTTTGAACGCAGCGGGCCAGAGCGGATCTATTCCAGCGTTGTGCTGCTGGATGGCTGGATTGCGCATCTGCAAGCGGTTGGTCGCCGCGATGCCGATGCGCTGGTCGGGCGGCTGACGGCAGAGCTGGCGGTGCTGCGCGCCATGTCGATCGGTTGCACGGCGCGGCTGGCGCTGGGTGAAAGCCCGGTGGTCGAAGCCAGTCTGGTCAAGGATCGCGGCACTGCATTCGAACAGGAACTGCCGCTGGC
>JBGAIR010000060.1:0-14137 GCA_044225335.1 Novosphingobium sp.
CTTTCGTGGGTGGCCGGGTGGGGGAGCGGGCCGGTGCCGAGTTATCCGAAATGCAATTTCGGATCAGACTCTGAGACCAGCCGGTCCAGCTCACGACCAAACTTTTTCAGCTCAAAATTCTGCGGATCGTCGGGGGCGTCAGGGATGGTGCTGTCCACCGTGGTGTGCTGGGCCGGGATCAGCCAATGTCCGGCCCGCGCGCTGGCATAGACATAGAGCGCCGCCAGCATCCGGTATTGCGCATCGGTAAAGCCGGGCTTCGGGCCATAGGTGTGGCCGCGGTCACTGTAGCCCGCCATGAAACGCCGCGGTTGCACGGTTTCGATATGGACGAAACGTCCCCGCGCGGCGGCACCGATTATCCGCGATTCCAGCTTGGTTGCCCGCCAGGGTTCGGCAAAATCATGCCCGGCCCAGATCTGCCCGACCCGGTTGAGAAAGATATGCGCCACCGGGGCTGAGCCGAAGGTCTGATCCATATAGGATTTGAAGCTGTTCACGCCCCAATCGTTGTTCAGGTCGCGAGGGAAGGGACGGTCGGCGAAAAACGGCTCACTGGTATCATGAATCACAAAATAGAGCGCGCTCAGCCCGGATTCCGTCTGTGAGACCGGATCACTGGCATGGGTAATGGCATAGGCACGATAGGGCTCTGGCAAGGCATCGATTGCCGCCTGTTTCACCGCGGGCGAAGGCGCACCGCCGTCCACCATCAGCCGAGTGATCACCTTGGGCAATTTCTGCGGCTTGCGCACCGCCAGCGGTTCCACCTTGCGCAGCAGGCAGGTGGCCTGATCAAGCGGCGTACCGGCAAAGGTCAGCGTGTCGCGATCAAAGCGGCATTCGCCCACTTCCTCGGCATGGGCGGGGGCTGTGAGCGCAAGTATGGCTGGCAGCAGCGCGGCGGGCAGGGCGAGCAGGCGCTTCATTTGACGATTACCTCAGTCATGTATATACATAATGTATATACGGAGATCGCCGATGGGCAAGGAATATCGCGCCAAAGTGTTCAAGTCGGGCAACTCGCTGGCGCTGCGCCTGCCGAAGGAACTCGGCATGAAAGAAGGCGCGACCATGGTGCTGCGTGAGGAGCGGGCCGGGTTTCTGGTGGAGCCAGAGGACGCGCCGCGCAAGAAGCTGGATGTTGATCGGTTCTGGGGCAAGGCCAAGGGGATGATTCATGTCCCGGAACCGCGTGAAGAATTTGAGCCTCGTCCAAGTTTGGTGCGGCCCAAGCCTTGATCCGTTTCCTGATCGATTCGGACTGCGCGATTTTCGCGACGACCGGCCAGATTCCCGCCATGCGGCGGCGGATGGAGGACTGCAATCCGGGCGAGATCGGCCTGTCGGCGATCAGCTATGCCGAGATTGTGCTTGGTATGGAGCGCGGCAAGCCGCCCACACCGGATGCGCTGGCCGCATTTGTCGAAGTCGTGCCGATTCTGCCCTTTGATGAAGCCGCCGCCAGCGCCTATGCGCAGCTGCCATTCAAGCGCGCGCGGTTTGATCGGCTGCTCGCTGCCCATGCGCTGAGCATCGGTGCGGTGATTGTCACCAATAACGAAGCCGATTTCGCCGATGTGCCGGGGCTGAGGGTTGAGAATTGGGTGATTTGACGCAATGGGCCCTGTTGGGTTGTGCAAGTGTGGCTGGAGCGATTGCCACGCTGTTGTGTTGTGTGGTGTTTCGCCGAGCTTGGTACGACCTGATGTTCGCTTATTTTCTATCGCTGTCTCTGTCGGCTTGGCTAATGAAGCATTGGTACCTGATTCGGATACATTCGGAGCCATGGGGCGATCTGGATGCAGTTTTCGCATTCGCCATAAGCGCTGAGTATGTGCTCCCGGCGATGATACCTGCCTATCTACTGGGCAAAAGGTTGTTTAAATGACCTTCCACGCCACCATCCTTACCCTCTATCCAGAGATGTTCCCCGGGCCGCTGGGCGTCACTCTGGCTGGTCGTGCGCGGGAAGGGGGGAAGTGGGCGCTGGATACAGTGCAGATCCGCGATTTCGCCGTCGACAAGCATCGCACTGTTGATGACACTCCGGCGGGCGGCGGTGCGGGCATGGTGCTGCGGGTGGATGTGCTGGCCAGCGCCATCGATGATGCGCGCCAGAGCAATCCCGACCGGCCGGTGATCGCCATGACTCCGCGCGGCAAACCGCTGACCCAGGCGCGAGTGCGCGAGCTGGCGACAGGGCCGGGGGTGATCGTGCTGTGTGGGCGTTTTGAGGGATTTGACGAAAGAATCTTCGCCGGGCGCGATGTGGAAGAGGTATCGGTGGGCGATATCGTGCTGTCCGGCGGCGAACCGGCGGCGATCATGCTGTTAGACGCTTGCATTCGCCTGCTTCCCGGCGTAATGGGCGCCCCTTCCAGCGGTACCGAGGAATCGTTTGAAAACGATTTGTTGGAATATCCGCACTATACCCGCCCCCAGCAATGGGAAGGGCGCACGATCCCTGAAGTGCTGCGATCGGGGGATCATGCGAAGATCGCTGCCTGGCGTCAAAACCAGTCAGAGATTGATACACGGCTACGCAGGCCGGATCTTTGGGAGCGTCACAAGGATGCTCGGGTCCAGCCTGCCTCTGGTGCGCGGCAGAAAACGAAGGACCAGGGTCAATGAACCTGATTCAGCAGATCGAGGCCGAGGAAATCGCCAAGGCCGCCAAGGATATTCCCGATTTCCGTCCCGGTGACACCGTGCGCGTTGGCGTGCGCGTTGTTGAAGGTGAGCGCACCCGCGTGCAGGCCTATGAAGGCGTCTGCATCGCCCGCGCCAACAAGGGCATTGGTTCGAACTTCACCGTTCGCAAGATGTCGTTTGGCGAAGGCGTGGAGCGTGTGTTCCCGCTCTATTCGCCGAACATTGACAGCATTACCGTCGTCCGCAAGGGCGTGGTCCGTCGTGCGAAGCTCTACTATCTTCGCGGCCGGACTGGTAAACGCGCCCGCATCGCCGAACGGCGCGATGTCCGCGCCGGCCAGGAGGGCTAAGGCCCTACGCCGCACGGAAACAACCGTAGAAAGGCGTCCTGGCTCCACCGCCAGGGCGCCTTTTTCGTTTCAGGGATACCGAACTTGCCATGCTCATTCTCAAACGCCCAATTGCTGCAACGCTGGCGCTTGCGCTGCTTGCCGCAGCATCGCCCGCTTTCGCCGGAACTCCGCCGATGAGCACGGCCAGCGCAGCCGAGCCGGGAAAGGCATCGGGGGATCTCGATTTCGGCCGGGTTTTTGCCAGCCCCAGCCTGAATGGTCCGGTTCCGCGTGGTGTGAAACTATCCCCCGATGGGCGTTATCTGACCATGCTGCGTAACCGCGCCGATGATCGGGAACGCTATGATCTGTGGGGGTTTGATCGCAGCACCGGCGAATGGCGGATGCTGGTTGATTCCCAGAAACTGGGATCGGGCCGTGAACTGTCCGAAGCCGAAAAGATGCAGCGTGAGCGGCAGCGCATCGGCGATCTTAAGGGCATTGTTACCTATAGCTGGACCGACGATGGCAAGGCCGTGCTGGTGCCGCTGGATGGTGATCTGTTTCTGGCCCGGCTGGACGGCAGCGTTGAAAAGCTCACCAATGGCGGAGAAATCCTCAATCCGGCACTCAGCCCCAAAAGCAAATATCTCTCCTTCGTGCGCGATCGACAGCTGTGGGCTGGGCCGCTGGGCGGAGCCGCAGCAGCGATAACGCCGCATAATCCGGCCGAAACCGTACACTGGGGTGAGGCGGAGTTTGTCGCGCAGGAGGAAATGGACCGCATCACCGGCTATTGGTGGTCACCCGATGACAGCCGCATTGCCGTGGAACGGTTTGATGAGACGCCGGTTGGCATCGTTACGCGTGCGGCGATCGGCGCGGAAGGCACGCGCAGCTATCAACAGCGCTATCCGGCTGCTGGCACCGCCAATGCCGATGTTTCGCTCTATGTCTCGAAGCCTGATGGCTCGGAACGCGTTCAGGTCGACCTGGGCGCGGACAAGGACATCTATCTGGCCCGGGTCGATTGGGCGCCAGATGGCAAGGTGCTCTATGTTCAGCGGCAGGATCGCGGGCAGACGCGGCTCGATATGCTCAGCGTCGATCCGGCCACCGGCAAATCGCAAATCCTGTTCAGCGAAACCGCAGCTCCGCGCAGCTGGGTCAATCTCAGTGACAATTATCGCTTCCTCAAGGATGGCAGCCTGATCTGGTGGTCGGAACGGGATGGTTTCGGACATTTGTGGCGGCTGCGCGGCGGCAAATGGCAGCAGCTGACCAAAGGGCCGTGGGTGGTTGGCAAGCTGGTGGGCGTGGATGAGAAGGCCGGGCGTGCCTTTTTCCTTGGCACCCGCGATGATCCGCTGGCGATGCAGCTCTATTCGCTCGATCTGGCTCATCCGGGCTCGGAACGCGTGCTGGGCGAAGCCGGGTGGAGCCACTCGGCCGGAATGGACAAGGACGGGCAGACCCTGCTGGTCACCCGTTCTTCAGACAGCCAGCCGCCGCAGACCTATGTCGCCGATGCCAATGGCAAGCGGCTCGCCTGGGTTGAAGAGAACCGCGTTGACAGCACACACCCCTATTTCCCCTATCTCGCCAGCCACCGGCAGCCGGTGTTTGGCACGATCAAGGCCGCGGATGGCACCGTTCTGCACTGGAAGATGATCACCCCGGTGATGCAGCCGGGCAAGCGTTATCCGGTGTTCTTCCAGCACTATGGTGGGCCGACCGCGCAGACGGTCGCACGTGGCTGGGGCGGGGCGCTGGAGCAGGCGATTGTCGACAAGGGCTATATCTTTTTCGAGATCGACAATCGCGGCAGCGATAATCGCGGCGTCGCCTTTGCCAGCCAGATCTACCGCGCGATGGGCGGGGTAGAGGTGCAGGACCAGTTGGTTGGTGCCAGTTACCTGAAGAGCCTGCCCTATGTCGATCCGGCCAAGATCGCCACCTATGGCTGGTCATACGGCGGCTACATGACGCTGAAGATGCTGCAGGCCAATCCCGGTGCCTATGCGGCCGGTATTGCCGGGGCGCCGGTAACCAAATGGGAACTTTACGACACCCACTACACCGAACGCTATCTGGGTGATCCGCGCAAGCAGCCGCAGGTTTATGAAAAATCCAATGCTTTGGCGGACGCTGCCAAGATCAAGGATCCGCTGCTGCTGATTCACGGTATGGCCGATGACAATGTGGTGTTTGAAAACAGCTCTGCCCTGATCGCGCGGATGCAGGCGCAGGCGGTGCCGTTCGAAATGATGCTCTATCCCGGCTACACCCACCGCGTGGGTGGTCCGCAGGTGGGGCGGCATCTGTGGGAAACGATATTTTCCTTCCTCCAACGGCATGGGGTGACGCCCCCGCAATAGGTTTTAGTGCCACAAGGCTAATTTTCTTGCGCTTCATGGCTGGCAGGCTAGGGCGCGCGCAAAGTATCTGGAGTGCATGACATGGGTTATCGGGTTGTAGTTGTCGGAGCGACGGGGAACGTCGGGCGCGAGATGCTGGCCGTGCTGGCGGAGCGTGAGTTTCCCTGTGACGAGGTGGCCGCAGTCGCCAGCGGTCGTTCAACCGGAACCGAGGTGGAATTCGGCGATACCGGCAAGATGCTGAAGGTGAAGAATATCGAACATTTCGATTTCACCGGCTGGGATATCGCGCTGTTTTCCGCCGGTGGTGGCCCGGCCAAGGAGTATGCGCCCAAGGCTGCCGCGCAAGGCTGTGTGGTGATCGACAATTCATCCTATTGGCGGATGGACCCGGATGTGCCGCTGATCGTGCCCGAAGTGAACCCGGACGCGATCGACGATTACAAGAAGAAAGGAATCATCGCCAATCCCAACTGCTCCACCGCGCAGATGGTGGTGGCGCTGAAGCCGCTGCATGACGCGGCGACGATCAAGCGGGTGGTGGTCTCCACCTATCAATCGGTCTCCGGCGCGGGCAAACAGGGTATGGATGAATTGTTCGAGCAGAGCCGGGCGATCTTTGTTGGTGATCCGGTTGAACCCCGCAAGTTCACCAAGCAGATCGCCTTCAACGTGATCCCCCATATCGACGTGTTCCTGGACGATGGATCGACCAAGGAAGAATGGAAGATGGTGGTGGAAACCAAGAAGATCCTTGATCCCAAGGTCAAGGTTCAGGCCACCTGCGTGCGCGTGCCGGTGTTCGTTGGCCATTCGGAATCGATGACCATCGAATTCGAAAAGGAAATCAGTGCCGAACAGGCGCAGGACATCCTGCGTGAGGCACCGGGCTGCATGCTGATCGACAAGCGCGAGGACGCCGGATACGTCACCCCGATCGAATGCGTGGGTGATGGTGCAACCTTCATCAGCCGCGTTCGCGAGGATTCGACCGTGGACAACGGCCTCGCCCTGTGGTGCGTTTCCGATAACCTCCGCAAGGGCGCCGCGCTGAACGCGGTGCAGATCGCTGAACTGCTGGGGCGGCGACACCTGAAGAAGGGTTGATCTGTTTCATGGCGTGCGCTCAAATCTCGCAAGGGTTTGAGCGCGCCAGAAACATCTTCCGCATTTGTCGGCGCGATGTAAGATCGCTGGCGCATACTGCCAGCGAGAGGAATGACTATGCGCTATGAAGTCACCGGCACTACGATGCAGACGGTCTCGATCGATCTTGCGCCCGGTGAATCGCTTTATAGTCAGACGGCCAGCATGGCGTGGATGTCGCCATCGATCCGCATGGATACGCATACCGGCGGCGGAATCTGGGCCGGGATCAAGCGGGCGCTGGCTGGCGGCGGCATATTCATCACCGAATTCATTGCCGAGGGCAGCGGTCACATTGCCTTCGCACCCCGCTTTCCGGGGCATATCGTGCCGATCACCTTGCTGCCCGGTCAGTCGCTGATCTGTCGCAAGGAAACCTTCCTCTGCGCGGAAAAATCGGTGACGCTGGAAATCGCGTTTCAGCAGCGATTGGGCGCTGGCTTTTTTGCGGGTGAGGGCTTCATCATGCAGAAGGTAACCGGGCCGGGCACCGTGTTCCTCGATCTGTCGGGTGAGGTGGTCGAAAAGGATCTGGCACCCGGCGAACAGCTGCTGGTCCATGCCGGGCATGTCGGAATGCAGGAACCCGGCGTCGATATCGACATTCGGATGATGCGCGGTTTTCGCAACATTCTGTTCGGCGGCGAAGGGCTGTTCCTGGCAACGCTGACCGGGCCGGGAAAGGTCTGGCTGCAATCGATGCCGATCATGAACCTGGCTGAAGAGATCGCGCGCTATCTGCCCAGTAACAACAGCGAAAGCGGCAGTACCGGCAGCATTGTCAGCGCCAGCGCCGCCGCAGCGGCGGTTGGAGGTATTCTGGGAAGTATCGTCGGCGATAGCTAAGCGGGCGTCAGTTTCCGGTTTAGCTAGTGCGGCAGATCGGCCTTGGGGGCAGGGCCGCGCCGCAGATTGGCTTTGCGCATGATCAGCACCAGCGGCACCGTCAGGATGCTCATCCACATCATCAGATAGAAATTGTCGATATAGGCGATCATCGCGGCCTGCCGGTTTACCTCACCATCGATGATTTGCAGCACTGCCTGCCCGACATCCTGATAGCGATCGATTGTCGAAACATCGACCAGATCGGTGACGGCTGAGGTGATGTGCCCGGCGAGATCCGAATGCGCCACCTGAAGATTTTGCGCCAGCAATGCCGTGACGGTGGAGATGCCGACGGAGGAACCTATCGAGCGGGACAGGTTGAGCAGGCTCGACCCATCGGTGCGCAGCGTTGGCGGCAGCGTTGCAAAGGCACTGGCGTTCAGCGGGATGAAGACGAACCCCATGCCAATGCCCTGGGCAAAACCTGAGGAGGCGACGTGCCAGTAATCTATGGCCAGTGACCAGCGCGACATTTCCCACAGCGAAACCGCCGCAATGATAAAGCCCATTCCAACTAGTAAGCGCGGATCGACACCGCGCCGGACCAGTACCCCGGCCAATTGCATGCTGATCAGCGTGCCGACCCCGCGCGGCATCAGCGCCATGCCGGTATCGATCACGCCATAGCCGAACAGGCGTTGCAGCATCGGCGGCAGCAGCGCCATGGTGGCGAACATCACCACCCCGATCACCAGCATGAACACCAGCGCGACAATATAGTTGCGGTCGGCAAAGAGCTGGCGGCTGAACAGCGGGTTGTTGGTGGTGGTCAGGTGGATGGTTGCCATCCAAGCGGCAGACACACCCAGAAAAACATAGATCCAGGCCTCTGCGGACTGGAACCAGTCAATGTGATTGCCGCGGTCCAGCAGCAGCTGCACCGCGCTGAGCGCCACGGCAACCAGCGTGAACCCCATCAAGTCAAACTGGCGCTTCACGATGGGGCGCGATGGCAGTTCGGCCGCCATGATCAGCAGTGCCAAAGCGCCCAGCGGCACATTGACATAGAACACCGCACGCCAGTTCCAGTTCTCTGTCAGCCAGCCGCCAATGATCGGGCCAGTGATCGGGCCGATCATGATCCCCATGCCCCACAGTGCCATCATCTGCGCCTGCCGCGAGGGCCGGTTGGTGTCGATCATTGCCGCCTGGCTCAGCGGCGAGATGAACGCGCCGGTCGCCCCTTGCAGCGCCCGAAAGATCACAATTTCGGTTATATTCTGCGCCATACCGCACAGCATCGATGACAGCACGAAACCGGTTACCGACCACAGGAACAGCCGCCGCGAACCGACCCGGTCGGCCAGCCAGCCGGTGATCGGCATGGCAACGGCAGTGGCAACGATATAGCTGGTCAGCACCCAGCTGATCTCGTCCGACGTCGCCCCCAGTGCCGATTGCATATGCGGGATGGCAACATTGGCGATCGTGGAATCGAGCACCTGCAACAGCGATGCCGTCATGATGCCGATGGTCAGCAGTAGCGGGTTGCTGACCGGCAGCATCGCGACATCGGCCAATGCCGGAGCCGCGCCGCTTCTCGCGGGATTTCCGGGAGCCGCTGCCGAGGCCATCGCAGAGTTAGCGCTGGCGACCGTCGGTGAAGACCTTCACCGTGGTCGATAGTCCGGCAATCAGTGGGCGCGGGCTGCGTTCATCCAGCGCGATACGCACTGGCACGCGCTGGGTGACTTTCACCCAGTTGCCAGTGGCGTTCTGTGCCGGCAGCACAGAAAATTCGCTGCCTGTGCCTGCGCCGATCGAGGCCACATGGCCTTTCAGCTTTACGCCGGGCCAGGCATCGAACTTGATTTCGGCAGGCTGGCCCACCTTCATGTTGGCAAGGTCGGTTTCCTTGAAATTGGCTTCGACATAACCGCTGCTATCGGCAACGATTGTTACCACGGGCAGGCCGGTGATCACATCCTGACCGATTTGCAGGCGGTCAGCCTGGCTGATCTGACCGCTTGTCGTTGCCCGAACCTCAGTCCGCCGCAGGTTAAGCTCGGCCGCGGCACGCTGGGCGCGGGCGGCGGCAACCTGCGGATAGACACCGGGCACCTGCGCGCCAGTGGAGAGCTTGGCAGCAGCTTCCTCCGCCTTGGATTGGGCGAGGCGCAGTGCATCCTGTGCCTGCGCAACCTGATGGCGGGCAGCGTCATAGGCGGCCTTGGTGGTAAAGCCGCGCTTCCACAGCGCTTCTTGCCGGGAGAAGTTGGATTGGGCAAATGCGATCTTTCCTGCGCGGCGGCAATATCGGCACCGGACAGAGCGCTGGAATTGGCCAGCGCGGTTTCGCTGGCCTGCGCGGTGGCGATGGCGGCATCGGCCTGCGCCAGCTGCAGCTGATAGGGTTCGGGATCGATGCGGAACAGCAGCGCGCCAGTGTTCACATGCGCGTTTTCACGAATGCCATCGCCAATCGCGACGATCTTGCCGCCAACCTCAGCGCTGACCGACACCTTGTCGAGGTGAACATAGGCATTGTCGGTCGAAACCTGCCCCTGCAGGCTCTGCCAATAGATCAGCCCGCCGATCAGCAGGGCCAGGGGCAGCGACAGCATCAGCGCCAGCCGGCCCCACTTGCGCTTGGGCAGCGGGGCAGCGTCGCTCTCCGCGATTTCCTGCTGCACGGGTGCATCCTTGAATGCGGGGTCGGCCTCAGCCATCAATCAATACCTTGCTTTCGCGCATATCACGCAGATTGCCGCCAATCGCCATCAACACGCGGGAAAATGTCTCACGGTCATCCGCCGTTACGCCGGCCACCATGTCTTCAACCAGCCCATCTATCAAAACCCGCAAACGGGCAACCATTGGCCGGCTGCGTTCGGTCAGATGCACGCGCCATGCCCGTCGATCCGCGGGATCGCGCCGCCGCTCGATCAACCCGCTATCTTCCATGCGGTCGATCATCCGGCACAGGGTGATCGGTTCAACTTCCAGCTCATCGGCGTAATAGCCCTGATTTTCACCCTCGCTGCGATTCAGGATCAGCAGCAGCTTTGCCTGCGGTCCGGTAACCTCCAGCGCGCGCACCCGGTCATCGAAAGCACGGCGCAGCAGACGCGAACTGTCGCTGAGAAGATAACCGAGATTGTCCATGGCTAAGTCAGCATATAATAAGCATGCTTATAAATGTCAAGCTGGCGTTGTGGTGGCAAGCAGGGCTATGCCTGCTGCATGATCAGGGAACATTCCGGCGGCTGCCAGTGCGGCCGCATTCGCTATCGTTTTGCATCGGATCAGGCGCAGGCCTATCTTTGCCATTGCCGGATGTGCCAGCGCGCCACCGGCGGCGTGGCAGCGGCACTGGTAAACGTGCCGGAAGGCGCGCTGGAATGGCTGACAGAGCCGGATTGGTACGCCAGCTCTCCGATTGCCCGCCGTCCGTTCTGCGCCAGCTGCGGTACGCCGCTGGGGTTCAGGTACAATGACGGTGGCCGCAATGATGCCTGCGACATAACCATGGGCAGCCTTGATGATCCGGGCGCGTTTGCGCCGCAGGATCATTTCGGTGTCGAATCGCTGCATGAGGCATGGATCGATACCAGTGCCTTGCCCCGGCATCGGACCGATCAATCCGAAGGGATCGTCGCACGCTGGAATGCCGTGGGGCAGGAGGTGCCGGAATGACCGTGCGGACCGAATTCTATCAAGGCTGGGGCGATACCCGGCTTGCGTTGCATCGGTTGGGCAGCGGCAGGCCGCTGGTGCTGTTGCACGGGCTGTTTTCCAGCGCGGCGATGAACTGGATCAAATGGGGACATGCTGCCTTGCTGGCCGAAGCCGGTTATGAGGTGCTGATGCCCGATTTGCGCGCGCATGGTGAAAGCGATGCCCCGCATGATCCGGCTGCCTATCCCGCCGATGTGCTGGCGCTTGATCTGGTGGCCTTGATCAACACGCTGGGGCTGGAAGATTACGATCTGGGCGGATTTTCGCTGGGATCACGCACCAGCGTGCGCGGCGTGATCGGCGGATTGAAGCCGCAGCGGCTGATGCTCGGCGGCATGGGGCTGGAAGGGCTGGCGGGTTGGACCGGGCGGCAGGCCTTCTTCGTCGATGCCATCGACCGCTTTGCCGAGGTGAAATCCGGCGATCCGGCCTGGTACACGGTGCAGTTCATAAAGAGCATGAAGATTGACCGCACCGCTGCGCGATTGCTGTTGCAGACAATGGCCGATACCTCGCCGGATGCGCTGGCTGCGCTCGACATGCCGGTTCTGGTGGTTTGCGGCGACAAGGATCAGGACAATGGCTCGGCCGAGCGGCTGACCATGGCGCTGCCCGACGCCACGCATGTGGTGGTGCCGGGCACGCATATGGGATCTGTTGCCAAGCCCGATCTGGGCCGGGCCATGCGTGATTTCCTTACCGGAACGGCGGTTCGTTAAAGGCGCGCAGCTTGCGGCTGTGCAGTCTGGCGCCTTCGGCACGGAGCAGATCGATGGTGGTGGTGCCGATCAGCAAATGCGCGGCGATGGCCTCTTCGTAAAAGCGGTTGGCCTGCCCCGGCAGCTTGATCTCGCCATGCAGCGGCTTGTCCGAAACGCAGAGCAGTGTGCCATAGGGCACGCGGAAGCGATAACCCTGTGCGGCGATGGTCGCGCTTTCCATATCGATGCCGATCGCGCGGGACAGGCTGAGGCGGCGGGCGGACTGGGTATAGCGCAGCTCCCAGTTGCGATCATCGGTGGTGGCGACGGTGCCGGTGCGCATCCGCTTTTTCAGATTGGCGCCAATATCGCCGCTGACCATTTCGGCCGCGCGGGCCAGGGCGATCTGAACTTCGGCGATGGCCGGGATCGGGATTTCCGGGGGCAACACCGTATCCAGCACATTGTCATCGCGCAGATAGGCGTGGGCCAGCACATAATCCCCGATCCGCTGCGTATCGCGCAGCCCGCCGCAATGGCCGATCATCAGCCATGCCTCGGGCCGCAGCACGGCCAGATGGTCGCAGATCGTCTTGGCGTTCGACGGGCCGACGCCGATGTTGACCAGCGTGATGCCTGAACGATCGGGCCGCATCAGGTGGTATGCCGGCATCTGGTGACGCCGCCATGCCGTGTCAGACAGCCGTTCGCGGGCATTGCTGGTAGCTTCTTCCAGCATCAGCCCGCCGGCGCCGGACAAGGCGGTATATCCATCCTTGCCCAGCATTCCGCCCGCCCAATCGACGAATTCATCGACATAGCGGTGATAGTTGGTGAACAGGATGAAGCGCTGGAAATGCTCGGTAGAGGTGCCGGTATAATGGGCCAGCCGCGCCAGGCTGAAATCGGTACGCAGTCCGTCGAACAGCGCCAGCGGAATGGTTTCCTGCGGGTCGCTCAGCTCGATCCCGTCGGCCAGCTCGTCACCGATCTGGGCGAGTTCGGTAGCCGGGAAGTGCCTGGCAAGTTCCTGCGGGCTGATCGAACCCAGCCCGGAGCTGGCATCGATCACATAGGGAAAGGGAATTTCCTGAGCCGATCGGGCGACTTCCAGCTCGATCTCGTAATCGCCGGCAATCAGCGCGAGCTGCTCGGCGAGATAATCCGCAAACAGTGCAGGCCGCGTCACGGTGGTGGCAAACACGCCCTGATGCGAAAGTTTGCCAAAGGCACGGGCCAGATCGGGGCGCGTTTCAACGCCGCCATAGTTGATCCGCAATTCGGGATAGCACCATGCGCGCGTTTCGCGGCGATCGGCGGGGGGGAGGGTGCCGTTGCTGGCATATGCTTCAATATCGGAGCGCAGGGTGGCAACGGCGGCTTCATAAACGCGGACCAGTTCCGCGATGGTCGTTTCTGTCTTTTGCATCGCGGGCCTATAGCGTGTGCCGCCCGATGTTTCAAACCATGGCGCGTTTTACCAAGCGGCGCGGGTGGCGGCGTGGCTATGAAATGCTGATCCGAAACAGGCTAGGGCATGAGCCCGATTGCTCTTATGCTGGAGATTTCCTTGGGCATTTCACGAAATATCGCATTTCTTCTGGCAGGTGCCGGGCTGGCTGTGAGCAATTCGGCTGTTGCCGACACGCCAGCCCACAGCAAGGAAGACATTCTGCGCGATCTTGCCGGCATTGCTTCAGAGGGCTTCAAGGCAAGCTGGGGCAAGGCTGAAACCGAATTGAACGCGGGTGATGCCGCGTGGGCCGCAAATCAGCAGGTTGAAGCCTGCGGGCATTATTCGACTCAAATTACCGAAGCGCTTTCAGCGGAAAGCTGGGCGGCGGAGATCGGCAACCTCGCGCAGCGGCTCAATCAACCGCAGCCCGATGTCGACAATGCGCTAACCGAGATGCGCCAGTTCAACGACAAGCAACTGGCGAATTACAAGCAGAAATGCCTGCCCCTGTATATTCCTGACCCCAATTCCCAGATCAATGCCAGCCGCTCGCTGAGCAGCCGCATTTCGCTGATCCAATGGTATTTCGATGATGCATTGAGGCGTCTGCGTGCCGCCAATATCGAGGCGAACGACACATCCTATGACAAGGATGGCGAAAAGGCCGGAGCGTGCTTTGATGCAGGCATTGCCAACAAACGCCTTGATGCCGCGCTTGGCGATATTCGGGAGTTTGAAGGGTTCGCCAAGCCTGCGGGCGTGGACATGAAGGATATCAATGCCCTGCACAAGGATGCCGACACCGCCAAGGGTATCGCCGCGACGATGATCAAGGATAATTGCCCGGCGCGCTGATGGCCCAGCCCGTTCAATTGGGGACGGGATCGGGCAAAAAAGAAGGGG
>JBGAIR010000003.1:0-130876 GCA_044225335.1 Novosphingobium sp.
GGCCCGGCGCAGCTCATTCCCGCAGATCCGGATTCCGCCATCCAGACCCGCATGATCGATCGCGTTTTCGATAATTACGTGATGGCTCCGGTGCAGGATGCCGTGAATGAGAAATTGCGCGCGCCGGGCAATCCCGATCCCGCGGTCAGACAAAGGGCAGAAGCGCAGCTTCTTCGCAGCTATCACTGGCTAGATGGCTGGCTGGCCGATTACAATCCCGGATCGAATGTTTCATTGATCGAATGCGCAGCGGCCCCCGCGCTGTTCTATGCGGACTGGACGCTGCCAATACCCCTGGAATTGGCAAGACTGCGCCAATATCGCGCTCATCTGCTGGCCCTGCCCGCCGTCGCCCGTTGCGTTGACGATGCCAGACCTTATCGTGGCTACTTCCCGCTTGGCGCGCCTGATCGGGATTGAGAGAGGACAATCATGTACGAACTAAGCGTTACCCGCCTGATCAATGCCGCGCCCGCAAAGGTTTGGGAAGTGATGGCAACCCGGCAATCGGAATGGTGGTGCCCAAAGCCCTGGCGCGCCGACTTCACCCGGCTGGAACACCGCCCCGGCGGCGGATCGCATGTCACCATGTTTGGCCCCGATGGCGAAGTGAACGAGCATCCCGGCTTTGTGCTGGCCTGGGACGAAGGGCGGCGCTTTGCCATGACCGATGCCATCGTCGGCGATCTGGAACCGGCTGGCCCGTTCATGATCGGCATCTGGGAAATCGAACCCGAAGGCAGCGGCACGCGCTATACCGCAAGGGCGCGTCACTGGACCCCGGAATCGATGGCCCATCACAAGGAAATGGGTTTTGAACTTGGCTGGGGTGCCTGCGCTGACCAGCTCAAGGAACTGTGCGAACAGGAATGACGTCATGATGGCACAAGGCGGCTGCGCCTGCGGCAAATGCCGATATCAGCTGAACGCCGAACCGATCGTGGTGCACTGCTGCCATTGCAGCTGGTGCCAGCGCGAAAGCGGCGCCAGCTTCGCCCTGAACGCCGTGATCGAGGGGGCTCAGCTTCAGATTCTGGGCGAACAGCCGGACCGGATCGAAACGCCGTCTGCCAGCGGACGCGGCCAGACGGTGCTGCGCTGCCCGCATTGCAAGGTGGCGCTGTGGAGCCATTACAGCACCGCAGGCGATCTGGCCGCTTTCATCCGGGTGGGCACGCTGGATGACCCATCCATCTGCCCGCCCGATGTCCATATCTTCACCGAAAGCGCGCAAAGCTGGCTCGTCTTGCCCGAGACTGCCGAACGCTTCCCGCAGTTTTATTCCGGCAAGGATGTGGTCCGCATCTATGGTGAGGAAGGCGCCGCCCGTTGGCGCGGCGTGATGGATCAGGCGAAAGCCGCCGCCCTGCGCAGCAGCTGATAGGCCTCCACCACCTGTTGCAGCTGCTTTTCAAAGCTGCGGTCTCCGCCGTTGCGATCCGGGTGATATTGCCGCACAAGCTCAGAATAACGGCTGCGCAGCGCCCGCCGATCCGCATCCAACGGCAACCCCAGCAGATCAAGCGCGCGGCGCTCTTCGGGTGTCACCGCGCGACCATCGCTTCGTTCGGCTGGCTTGCGGGCGCGGGCGCGGGCACTGATCGCCTCTAGCGGATCCTTGAAATCGGCCCAGCGCGGCGCGGCATCGATCCCGGCGGTAGGGCTGAAGGCGCGGGTTTCCCGGTCCCAGCCATGGATCGGCGATTGGGCGCGCATGATTTCTTCCGGCGTCATCCCGGCAAACCAGTCATAACCGGAATTGAATGCCCGCACGTGATCCAGGCAGAACCAGCGATAGTCGCCCGGCCCGTCGAACCCGCCCAGACGTGCACCCGGCGCGCGAAATTCGCCCGGCTCGAGGCAACCCGGCGCGTCGCAGCGCCGCTTGCCATCACCGACGCGGCCATGGAAACGATCCTGTCTCACGCCCTTCCCCATGGCGATTGATCGGCTAGAAGGGAAGACCAAGGAGATTCTGATGGGCCCGATTGCGCAGGAAATCGAACAATTACTGACCGCCAGTCTTGCTCCGCAAAAGCTGGAGGTGATCAATGACAGTGCCCGTCACCATGGCCATAGCGGCGATGATGGCTCGGGCGAATCGCATTTCACGGTGGAAATCGAAAGCGACGCCTTTGCCGGGGTTTCCCGGTTGCAAAGACAGCGTATGGTGATCGCCGCGCTGGGCGATATTCCGGGCAACCGTGTCCACGCACTGGCGATCAAGGCACGGGCGCCGGGAGAATAGCATGAGCATCATTCAATCGATCGATCCGGTGACGCATGATCTGGGTGCATTCCAGGTCCGCCGGGTGCTGCCATCGCCGCGCCGGATCATGGTTGGCCCTTTCATCTTCGTGGATGAATTTGGCCCCGCGACCATACCGGCAGGCCAGGCAATGGATGTGCGCCCGCACCCGCATATCGGCCTCGCCACGGTTACCTGGCTGTTCGAAGGCGCGATCAACCACCGTGACAGTCTGGGCAGTTTCGCCACGATCCGCCCCGGTCAGGTCAATCTGATGACGGCGGGCAAGGGTATCGTCCATTCCGAACGCGGCTTGCCCGATGAGCGTGATCGCGAAAAGCCGATCTTCGGAATGCAGACCTGGCTGGCCCTACCCGATGGTCAGGAAGAATTGGCGCCCGCGTTTGAAAGTCTGGCCGACCTGCCGCTGGTGGAGGATAATTGCGCCAGCGCGCGGGTGATCATGGGCAGTCTGTGGGGCAAGACCGCCCCGACCACCCAGCATTCCGCAACAATCTATGCCGAAATCCTGCTTGCCCCCGGCGGCAGCATTCCGCTGGACAGCGATGCCGATGAACGCGCGGTGATGCTGGTCAGCGGTGAAGCCAGCGTTGATGGAATGCCGCTGGAATTGTTCAGGCTGGCAGTGCTGGCACCCGGCGCGGCGATGACGCTGGCTTCGGCAGGTGGCGGGCGTGTCATGCTGCTGGGGGGCGAGGCGTTTCGCACGCCGCGCCATGTCTGGTGGAACTTCGTCTCATCCTCGCGCGATCATATCAGGCAGGCCGCAAAGGAATGGGATGCCGGCAATTTCCCCAAGGTTCCGCATGATGAGGAAGAGTTCATTCCCATCCCCAAGGTGCCTTTGACCAACAGCGATCAGTAACAAAACAACGATATTTCAGGAGAGGGTTTTGGCAAACGACATGACATTCACCGACACCACCAGCTGGATCACCGGTGCATCTTCCGGGATTGGCGCGGCCCTGGCACGCGGGATTGCCGCGCGCGGCGGACGGCTGGTGCTTTCGGGGCGCAATATGGCAGCTCTCGAAGCTGTGGCGGCAAATTGCGGCGATGTACTGCTGCTGCCGTTTGAAACCACCGATCACGCCGCCATCGCCCCCGCCGTGGACAAGGCCTGGGATTGGAGTGGCGGCATCGACATGCTGGTGAACAATGCCGGAATCTCGCAGCGATCGCTGGCGGTGGATACCGACTATGCCGTGTATGAAAAGATCATCGGCGTCGATCTGCTCGCCCCGATCGAGCTGACCCAGGCCATCCTGCCGCGCATGGCGGCGCGCGGCACCGGGCGGATCGCGATGGTTTCCAGCGTCGCCGGCAAGGTGGGCGTACCGCTGCGTTCGGCCTATTGCGCAGCGAAGTTCGGCCTGATCGGCTATTCGGACTCGCTCCGCGCCGAGACCGCGCATCTCGGGCTGAAGGTGCATGTCATCATTCCGGGATCGGTACGCACCGATGTGTCGCGCAATGCACTCAATTCCGATGGCAGCCGCCGCGGCGCGAGCGACAAGGCGATCGACAATGGCATCGATCCCGATGTGGCCGCCGCCGAAATGCTCGATGCCATCGCCCGTGACGAGCGGGAGATCATCGTTGCCGATAAGCTGGAAAAGGCACTGGGCGAAGCACGCCGCACGCCTGATGCCATGTTTGATCAGATCGCGGGCATGATGGCCGCCGGTTATGTCGATAGCTACAAGCCGACAGGGGAATAAGCATGGAACAGCAACGCGTTCGTCTGGCCAATGGCATAGAGCTTGATGTGGTCGATTGCGGGCCGCGCGATGCCCCGGCCTTGATCTTTCTGCATGGTTTTCCTGAAAGCCACCGCACCTGGCGGCATCAGATCGCGCATTTTTCGGATCGCTTTCGCTGCATTGCGCCCGATCAGCGCGGCTATCGCGGATCGTCCAAGCCGCAGGATGTGGAAAGCTACACCCCGGACAAGCTGATCGGCGACATCTTCCTGCTGGCCGATGCGCTGGGCATCGACAAGTTCACCATCGTCGGCCACGATTGGGGCGGCGCGATTGCCTGGGGCGTGGCGATGGGCGGGCAGATGAACGGCCGCGTCACCCGCGGTATCATCGCCAATGCTCCGCATCCGGGGGTGTTCCAGAAGCTGCTCTACACCAACAAGGTGCAGCGCGAAGCCAGCCAGTATATGCGCGAATTCCGCGATCCCGCGAATGATGCGCTGGTGCGCGAACACGGGCTGATCGGCCTGCTGATGAAAGCCGTGCGCTGGGAACGCGCCGCCGAGATGGAGGCGGAGGAACGCGACGCCCTGATGCAGGAATGGCAGGACCGCGACGCCGCCTTTGCCATGCTCAACTGGTATCGCGCCAGCCCGGTGGATGTGCCGCCGCTCGATGCCCCCTATGCCCTGCCGCAAGGCTGGCAGGCACCGCCGCTGCCACCGCTGACCATCCCGATGCTGGTGATCTGAGCGCTGGACGATCTGGCGCTGCCGCCGGAAAATCTGGAAGGGCTGGATGAAAGCATCAGCGATCTGACCATCGCCCGCGTGCCCGATTGCGGCCATTTCGTGCCCTGGGAAGCCCCCGCCGCCGTCAACGCCGCTATCGAAGCCTTCCTTGCCCGCAGCGATGGCTGAGGCCGATATCCAGCGCCCGCCCAGCGGCGGTATCGGCGGCGCGGTTGCCGCCGCCAATCGTCGCGCGCGCAATTCGCTGCTGCGCAATCACGGCGGCGGCCACGCGCCGGTCAGCAATCTGGAACTGTTCTTCGATCTGGTGTTCGTGTTTGCGATCACCCAGATTTCGCACTTCATGCATCACCACCTCGGCTGGGTGGGGATGATCGAGGGAGCGCTGCTGTTTCTGGCGGTGTGGTGGGCGTGGATGTACACCACCTGGGCGACCAACTGGGCCAATCCGGATCGGCTTTCGGTGCGGATCATGCTGCTGGCGCTGATGCTGCTCAGCCTGGGCCTGTCCGCCAGCCTGCCCGAAGCCTTTGCCGGGCAGGCCGCGATCTTCGCCGGGTGCTATGTCGCGCTGCAACTGGGGCGGTCGCTGACGATGGTGGCGATCTTCAATGGCGAGGGCGTGTTCCGCGTGCGCAACATGCAGCGCATTGCCTGCTGGTTCGTGTTTTCCGCACCGATGTGGGCAGCGGGCGTGTTCGATACCGAGCGCCGCCTGATCTGGTGGGCCGCCGCGCTGGCGCTGGAATATGCCGGGCCGATGGCGATGTTCCGCGTGCCCGGCCTGGGCCGCTCGCTCGCCAGTGACTGGGACATTTCCGGCAGCCATATGGCAGAGCGCTGTTCGCTGTTCATCATCATCGCGCTGGGCGAAGGGATCGTCGTCACCGGATCGAACCTGGCCGATCAAACCCTGTCATCGGGGCTGGTCAGCGCCTTCATCATCGCCTTTGCCGGATCGGCGCTGATGTGGTGGCTTTATTTCGATCTCGGGGCAGAGCGCGGCGCGCGGCTGATCGCCGGGCATGAGCAAGCCGGGCGCGTGGCCCGCAATGCCTATACCTATCTGCATATGCCGATCGTGCTGGGGATCATCATCGCGGCGGTGGGTGATGCCCTGCTGCTGGAACAATGGCACGAACCAGCCAGCCCGGCATTCATTGCAGTGCAATGCGGCGGGCTGATGCTTTTTCTGATCGGCGTGGGCCTGTTCAAACGGTTTTCGAACACTTTCGGCAATTACCCCTTCTCGCATCTGATCGCGCTGATGATGTTCGCGGCGCTGGGGCTGTATGGCTGGCTGCTGCCGCCATCGGCGGCGAGTTTCGCCGCGCTATGCGTGGCGGTGCTGCTGATCACCGCGATCTGGGAATGGGTATCGTACAACGGCGGCTGGCTGGAGCGCATGGAAGCCCGCGGCTGGCGCTTCGCCACCTGGCTCCGCGCCCGCAACCAACGCCGCATGGCCGCGCGCGAGGCGAAGCGGCTGGGGGGTGTGGTTTAGGGGTAGGCTTTGCGTGGCTGAAAATTGGCGTGGCGGGGACGACTATGACAAAGCCAACGCCAGTGCGCCGACCGGATGCGCCCAAGGTTCAATCGCGCTATTTTCCGCTCAATATTTGTTCCACAAGCGAGCTGCTGAAGTCAGTGCCGTGCGAGCAAAGATGCTGCGAGGGATGATGCCCAATCATCCGCATCCACCTTGGAAAGCGACCATGATTACAGAGATCACAGAACGGCTCTTGTCTGGCCTCATTCCCGGATTGCCCAAAGCGCAGACGAGGATGATTGCCGTTCCCTGGTATGTCGGACAGTTTGTTATGACTTGGGCCAAGCACGAACGGATGTTGGCCGATATGCTCGCACGCATCTGGCAGGTCGATTACGCGGAATTGCGTGACAAATTGCTAGATAGCCAGATTTCGGTCTATGAAGCCGAAATCCGCAAGACGATCGATATTCTCGGTGTCGATCACGTCGCTACACCGTATCTCAATGAAGTGCTCAACGAACACATAACGCTCCGTCAGATTCGCAACGACATCGTGCACGGATTTTGGGCGGCACTCGGTCCTGACGACGAGTATTTGCTGAAACGCAAGCACCGCAAGGGCGAGGATACGACACGCACATTGAGACTCGATGAGCTCGCTGAGGGTTGGCAGCGGTTGGATCGTCTCGGTCTCATTGTCATCAACGCTAGCCGGGCCTTTGAAGGCAAAGAGATACTTTAGAGTATGATAGGCTAGGCGCACGGGAATTGAGTTCGCGGTGATCGATCTCAAGCTGGGCACAGCATCGGGATTGCCATGCGTCGAGATGATCCACGCCCGTGATCCGCAGCCCCGCGTCGTCGTGCTCACCGGCTTTGCCAGCATCGCCACCGCCGTCGAGGCCAACAAACTCGGCGGGGCTCATTATCTCGCTAAACTAGCCAACACCGACGACATCTAGCGCCACGGTTGCCGGATGTGATTTCAATATTTCGGAGGTGGTCAGACGGCTCGGGATGCATCACAAAACTTTGGATAAGAAGCTCGAAAAACTTCGGTTTTAGAAGGCTTGCAGACCTATGCCATTGGCGTGGCTCGACATTGATCAGATCGCAACGTATGGCGTCTTCTGAGGTCAGCGGACAAAGGCAAACGGCAGCAAAATCCCAAAGGCCATCCGATAGAGCCCACTAAACCTTCCGCTCACCCCCACCCCACTCAATCCAAGCCCCATGCGGATGCGCGTGTCCCAGCTTGTGCGCCGTCCCATCGCCGGGCCAGTGCCGCACGGTAAGTTCGTGGACATGCAGCACGCGGTTTGCCTCCAGTGATACCCAGGCCAGCGGGCGTTCCGGGGTGGCGCGGGTGCCGGCTGCTTCCATCGCGGCGGTTACGCGGGCTTTCTGGTCATCCGGCACATATTGCCAGACGATCGAATGCATCAGCAGCCGGGTGGTTCCGGGTTCCTGCGGGCGGGCCAGCTCTGCCTCGATGAAGGTGGCGGCGTCCATCTGCACCAGATCGGGGGCGCTGCGGCTGGCCTCGGCAATCGCGGCCTCCATCCGTTCAAAGCGGACGGTGTGTTCGGGCCAGATATAGGCCTTCAGCCGCAGCGCCTGCGCCGGATCGGCGAGGTTGACCGGGGCAACATCGCAGCCTCTGGTCGCAGCGATCTCTATCGCGCGGGGCGGCGGGGCATCGCCTTTCCATTCCGGCGCAAAGCGCATCGCGCCCGGTTCTGGCCCGACCTGCACCCCGGCCAGATCATAGTGATAGCGCGCCAGCATCAGATTGATCCCCGCGCTCGATCCGATTTCCAGGCATTGAAAGCGCGGCGGCAGGCCCTGCTCCGCCAGCCACAGCATCGCGGCGATGAAATTGGCCGAACGTCCGGCCTCATTGGTTTGCGGCGGGCCATCGAGCCATGGCAGCAGTTCCGCCTCATGCCGGTGCAGCGCGGCGGCAAGGATCGCGGCATCATCCACGTCTGCCTCATCGCGGTAGATCGCGCCCAGCGCAGGCTCCTTCCCCGCCAGATGCAGCGCGTGGATGCCGCCCGCGATGCGCAGCGGCAGCGCATCGGCCAGCGGCGCGCCGGGCCATGCGCGGATCGCCGCCAGCACCGCACCGCCCTCATCGCGTTCCAGCAACTGACGCAGCGCATCGACCACCCTCGCCGTCACCGAAGCGCCCGCCGCGCGGCAATAGGCCACCTGATTGTCAAAGGCGGCGGTGATGATGCCCGGCCCCCTGGCGTCTATATCGATGAATTGATAGGTTTCTGCCATCGTGATCTCCCGCGTGCTGCTTTTTGCAGTTGCGAACAGGCTGCGCCGATTTGCTGCATCGCACAAGAAGAATTCGTGGCGATCCTTGCCCTTTTTCGCCTCCCGCCGTAAGGGCCGCAGGCTATGCCCACCCCGCTGACTTTCGCCGTGCCCAAGGGGCGCATTCTGGACGAGGCCCTGCCGATGATGGCGCGCGCCGGTGTGGTGCCCGAACCCGGCTTTCACGACAAGGGCAACCGCGCGCTGGCCTTTGCCTGTCAGGACAGCGACATGCGGCTGATCCGGGTGCGCGCATTCGATGTGGCGACATTCGTGGCCCATGGCGCGGCGCAGGCCGGGATTGTCGGTTCGGATGTGGTGGAAGAATTCGCCTATTCCGATCTCTATGCGCCGGTTGATCTGGACATTGGCCATTGCCGCCTCTCGGTTGCCGAACCGCAGGATCAGGCCGACGCGCCCGGCCATGTCAGCCATCTGCGCGTTGCCAGCAAATATCCAAACATCACCCGCCGCCATTTCGAGCGGCTGGGCATTCAGGCCGAAGTGGTGAAGCTGAACGGGGCGATGGAACTGGCGCCGGGGCTTGGTCTGGCCAGCCGGATCGTCGATCTGGTTTCCACCGGGCGCACCCTGAAGGACAATGGGCTGATCGAAACCAGCCATATTCTGGATGTTTCCGCCCGGCTGATCGTCAATCGCGCGGCGCTGAAAACCGATGAACGCGTCGCGGCGCTGGTAGAGCGGTTCCGCGCGCTGGTCACCGAACGAAAGGCCGCCTGATGCTGCGCCTGAACACCAGCTCACCCGATTTCGACAAGGCGTTCCGCCGTCTGGTGCGCGACCGGCGCGAAAGCGATGGCGACGTTGCCCGCGATGTCTCGCTCATCCTGGATGACGTGCGCCAGCGCGGCGATGCGGCGCTGGTAGAGCTGACCGCCCGGTTCGACGGCCACAGCCTGAACAGCGATGACAGCTGGCGCATCACGGCCGAGGATTGCCGCCGCGCCTTTGACGATCTGCTGCCCGATCTGCGTGCCGCGCTAGAACTGGCGGCAAAGCGCATTCGTCTGTTCCACGAAGCGCAGTTGCCCGCCAATCGGGACGAAGTTGATTACGCCGGGGTGCGGCTGGGTGCGCGCTGGCGGGCGGTGGATGCCGCCGGACTTTATGTGCCGGGTGGCCGCGCTGCCTATCCCTCATCGCTGCTGATGAACGCCATTCCGGCCAAGGTTGCCGGGGTTGAACGGCTGGTGGTGGTAACCCCCACGCCCAAGGGGCAGGTCAATCCGCTGGTGCTGGCCGCCGCGCATCTGGCCGGAGTGGACGAGATCTGGCGGGTCGGCGGCGCGCAGGCGGTTGCCGCGCTGGCCTATGGCACCGATCGGTTCAAGCCGGTGGATGTCATCACCGGTCCTGGCAATGCCTGGGTGGCAGAGGCCAAGCGCCAGCTCTACGGGGTGGTCGGCATCGATATGGTGGCCGGGCCCAGCGAGATTCTGGTGATCGCCGATGGGCAGAACGATCCTGACTGGACCGCCGCCGATCTGCTCAGCCAGGCCGAACATGATCCGCTGGCGCAATCGATCCTGATTACCGATGATGCGGTGTTCGCCGATACGGTGGCGGACCGCGTCGGCGTGGAACTGGCGATGCTGCCCACGGCCCGCGTCGCCAGCGAAAGCTGGAATACGCATGGCGTGATCATCGAGGTGCAGAGCCTTGATGAAGCCCCTGCCCTCGCCAATGCGCTGGCGGCAGAGCATGTTCAGCTTGCCGTCAAAAACCCGGAACCCATGCTGGATGCGATCCGCCATGCCGGTTCGGTGTTCCTTGGCCGGCTAACCCCGGAAGCGGTGGGCGATTATGTCGCCGGGCCGAACCATGTGCTGCCCACCGGGCGGCGCGCGCGCTTCTCGTCAGGTCTGTCGGTGCTTGATTTCATGAAGCGCACCAGCTTCATCCAGCTTGACGAGGCGGCATTGCAGCGCGTCGGCCCGGCTGCCATCGCGCTGGCCGAGGCCGAAGGCCTGCCGGCCCACGCCCGCTCTATCGAAATAAGGCTTGGCATATGAATACCCACACCACGCCGCAAAAGGCCCGTTCCGCCGCGCGGCTGGCCGCTGTGCAGGCGCTCTATCAGGCCGAAATGGAAGCCACGCCGCAGGCGCAGCTGCTCGATGAATTCCACCAGCACCGTCTGGGCGCGGAAATCGAGGGCGATCAATATGCCGAAGCGGAAACCGCGTTTTTCGACGATGTGGTAAAGGGTGTGCTGGCCCGCCGCGACGAGATCGATTCCGTGCTGTCGGAACGTCTGGCCGAGGGCTGGCGGCTGGAACGGCTGGACAAGACCATGCTGCAACTGCTGCGCGCCGGTACCTGGGAACTGATGGCCCGCGCCGATGTACCCACCGCCACCGCGATCAGCGAATATATCGATATCGCCCACGCTTTCTTCGAACCGCGCGAAGCCAAGTTCGTCAATGGCGTGCTTGATGGCGTTGCCAAGGGAGTGCGCAGCGCCTGAGCAGCGAAGCCGCCTTTATCGATGCCTTGCGGGCCCTGGCTACGCATCCCGCCGCGCGCGGGCTGGCGGATGATGCAGCGGTGCTGGAACTGGGTGATGAAGCTCTTGTTCTGACCCATGACATGCTGGTGGAAGGCACGCATTTCCTTCCCGGCATGGACCCTGCCGATGTCGCCTGGCGGCTGGTGGCCACCAATATGTCCGATCTCGCGGCAAAGGGGGCACAGCCGATTGGTGTGCTGCTGGGCTATCAGCTCGGTGCCGATGATGCGCGGTTTCTGGAAGGGCTGGATGCGGCACTGCGACATTATGGAACCGCGCTGCTGGGCGGTGATACCGTCAGCGGCGCAGGCCCGCAGTCGATGGGGCTGACCGCAATTGGCCGCGCCACCCACCAGCCTGTGCCTTCACGCAGCGGCGCGCGGCCAGGCGATGGGCTGTGGATCACCGGCGCGGTCGGCGCGGCGATGATCGGGTTTGAGCAACTGCGCGGCGGCACCGGCCCCGGCGATGGTTTTCGCCGCCCGAACGCATTGCTGGCAGAGGGGCAGGCACTGGCACCGCTGGTTTCGGCAATGATGGATGTATCAGACGGCTTGCTGCTTGATGCACATCGGCTGGCCACGGCATCGCAGGTCACGCTGGCAATTGACAGTCAGGCGGTGCCGATCGCCGCGCCTGAGCAGCGCCGTGACGAGGCGCTGCGCTGGGGCGATGATTATCAGCTGCTCTTCACGCTGCCCGCCGGAATCATCCCGCCCATTGCGGCCAGCCGGATCGGAGAAGCACGTCTCCTGGGTGCAGCCGCATTGCTGCTTGATGAGCGGCCGCCAGTCGGCCCGCTGGGTTATCTGCACGGCCAGTAAACACCTGCCAAAATGTGATTTTCGCCCGCCGAGAACCAGCCCGGCTGCAACGCTGCGGAGAAATGGCGGAAAGCGTTGCATTCGGGCAATTCCGCCTATAGCCTCCCCCTTGCGAAGCCGCACATTTCCGCGCGGCTTGCATCATCAACAGCTATAAAGGGGGAGCGGAGCGTGAATCTTGTCACCTACGCGATAGTCCTGGGACTATTAGCCGTGGTTTACGGCTTTATTACCAGCCGACAGGTGCTTGGAGCACCTGCAGGCAATGAGAAGATGCAAGAGATTGCAGCAGCGATTCAGGAAGGCGCACAAGCCTATCTGCGTCGGCAGTACACCACCATCGCCATTGTCGGCGTGGTTGTCGCGATAATCATCGTTGCCACGCTGGGCGCGGTGTCGGCTGCGGGCTTTCTGATCGGTGCTGTGCTTTCTGGCGTTGCCGGGTTCATCGGGATGAATATCTCGGTTCGCGCCAACGTCCGCACTGCAGCCGCCGCGCAAAACGGCTTGCAGGCTGGCCTGACACTGGCGTTCCGCGCCGGGGCTATCACCGGCATGCTGGTGGCGGGGCTGGCGCTGCTCGCGATTGCCGTGTTCTATTGGTATTTGACGGCCGTTGCCGGTCACAGCGTTGGCGGTGAAGACCGCACCGTGGTTGACGGGTTGGTGGCACTTGCCTTTGGCGCTTCGCTGATTTCGATCTTTGCCCGTCTGGGCGGCGGTATCTTTACCAAGGCCGCAGACGTGGGTGCAGACCTTGTCGGCAAGGTAGAGGCCGGTATCCCCGAAGACGATCCACGCAACCCGGCTGTTATCGCCGATAACGTGGGTGACAATGTGGGTGACTGCGCCGGCATGGCTGCCGACCTTTTCGAAACCTATGTCGTGACGGTTGGTGCGACCATGGTGCTGACCGCGCTGCTGCTGAAGGGCGCGGGCGATCTGCTGCCATCACTGATGGCATTGCCGCTGCTGATCGGCGGCGTCTGCATCGTCACCAGCATCATCGGCACCTATTTCGTCAAGCTTGGTTCGTCCAACAACGTCATGGCCGCCATGTACAAGGGCTTCCTTGTGTCGGCCGTGCTGGCCGTACCGGCGATCTGGTGGGCGACCAGCCACGCGCTGGGCAGCATGGAAACCGCAATCGCCGATACCGGCATCACCGGCCGCGCGCTGTTCTATTGCGCATTGCTGGGGCTGGTCATCACCGGACTGATCATCTGGATCACCGAATATTACACCGGCACCAATTATCGCCCGGTGCGTTCCATCGCCAAGGCATCGGAAACCGGCCATGGCACCAATGTGATCCAGGGGCTGGCAATCAGCCTTGAATCGACCGCCCTGCCAACCATCGTCATCGTTGCCGGCATCATCATCGCCCATCAGCTCGCCGGGCTGATCGGCATTGCCTATGCGGCAACCGCGATGCTGGCGCTGGCCGGCATGGTGGTCGCGCTTGATGCCTATGGTCCGGTTACCGACAATGCTGGCGGTATTGCCGAAATGGCCGGTCTGGATGACAGCGTTCGCGAAAAGACCGACCTGCTCGACGCCGTGGGCAACACCACCAAGGCGGTTACCAAGGGCTATGCCATCGGTTCTGCAGGTCTGGCCGCGCTGGTACTGTTCGCTGCCTACACCACCGATCTCAAGGAGTTTTTCCCCAATCTGACGGTGAACTTCAGCCTCGAAAATCCCTATGTGATCGTCGGGCTGCTGCTGGGTGCGCTGCTGCCCTATCTGTTTGGTGCAATGGGCATGACCGCGGTTGGCCGCGCCGCCGGTGACGTGGTTGTCGACGTGCGTGAGCAGTTCAAGAGCAACCCCGGCATCATGACCTATGAAAGCAAGCCGGACTATGCCCGGACTGTGGACCTGGTGACCAAGGCGGCGATCAAGGAAATGATCATTCCTTCGCTGCTGCCGGTGCTGGCTCCGGTGGTGGTCTATTTCGTGATCAGCGCCGTTGCTGGTCAGGACAATGGCTTTGCCGCGCTGGGTGCGCTGCTTCTTGGCGTTATCGTGGGCGGCCTGTTCGTCGCCCTGTCGATGACTTCCGGCGGCGGTGCATGGGACAATGCCAAGAAGTACATCGAAGACGGCCATCATGGCGGCAAGGGCTCTGAAGCTCACAAGGCCGCGGTGACCGGCGATACGGTGGGCGATCCCTACAAGGATACCGCCGGTCCGGCCGTGAACCCGATGATCAAGATCACCAACATCGTCGCGCTGCTGCTGCTCGCGGCGCTGGCCAGCCACGCTGCCGGGTAACACCGCAGCGCCTGTTCAGGGTGAAGCAAACCCCGTCCGGAGCGATCCGGGCGGGGTTTTGCTTTGCCTTCCGCCTATTAGCCATTCCTTGGCATTTTCGCGCTATGCCCCTGATCAGCATTTTCAGGACGGGTTCGGAAAGCTGTTGGCATTGGCAAGCAAGCCATCCTCAGTAACGGAAATTACAATGCGGCAAAGCGCCGCACCCGTTTCCATGCCTGCCGTGCAAGTGGCTGCGCATGATTGGCGCACGCTTGACGAACCCGATCAACGTCACCGCTGGGATGCGCTGGCGCTATGCGCGGCTGAACCCAATCCGTTTTTCGAGAGCTGGTATCTGCTGCCGTCACTGCGCGCGCTGGACACGGACAACCGGGTTACGCTGCTGTGTTTTGAACACGATGGCGATCTGGCCGGGTTGTTGCCAGTCCGGCGCGAGAGCAACTATTACGGCTGGCCAGTGCCGCAATTGCGCGGCTGGGTGCATGGCAACTGTTTCCTGGGCGCGCCGTTGGTCGCCACCGGGCTGGAGCTGAGGTTCTGGCGAGCGATACTGCAATGGGCGGATCGCAACGCCGGCACCTCGCTGTTTCTGCATGTGCCGCTGCTCTCGCTGGATGGTCCGCTGCACGACGCGCTGATGCAGGTGGCGCAGGAACAGGATCGCCCGGCTGCCGCCGTCCATCATGAAGAGCGCGCCTTGCTCTCGTCGTCGCTTGCGCCCGATGCCTATCTGGAACAGGCGCTGTCCGGCAAGAAACGCAAGGAATTGCGGCGCCAATATGCACGGCTGGCCGAAGCGGGCGAACTGCGTTTTGAACGGCGCCGCGACGATCAGCAGCTGATGCGTTGGATCGAGGATTTTCTGGCGCTGGAACACGCCGGCTGGAAAGGAGCCGCCGGATCGGCGCTGGCATCGCATCAGGCCACCGCCCAGATGTTTCGCGAGGCGCTGTTCGGGGCCGCAACGCATAACAAGCTGGAGCGGCTATCCCTGATCCTGGACGATGAACCCATCGCCATGCTGGTGAACTTCCTGACGCCGCCGGGAGCCTATTCCTACAAGACCGCTTTTGACGAGCGTTTTGCCCGCTTTTCGCCGGGCGTTCTGCTGCAACGCGAAAATCTGGACCTGCTCAACCATCCCGCCGTGCAATGGTGCGACAGCTGTGCCGCTGCCGATCATCCGATGATCGATCATCTGTGGAGCGAGCGCCGCCCGATCGGCCGGATTTCCATCGGCATCGGTGGCAGACTGCGCCGCGCCGCCTTCCGCGCCCTGCTCGCCGCCGAGCTGCGTGGCAAGCCTGCGCGTTAGAGGTTCAGCAGCGCCGGGTCTCCGCCCTGGGCCATGATGTTGATCGAAATCGCCCGCTCATTGGCAAAACGATGCAGCGCATGCGGGCCGCCAGCCTTCGGGCCGGTGCCAGACAGGCCAAGCCCGCCAAAGGGCTGAATCCCGACGACCGCGCCGATCATCGAGCGGTTGACATAGATGTTGCCCGCTGGAACCAGCGACTGCACCTGCCGGGCGAAACCTTCAATCCGGCTGTGCACGCCGAGCGTCAGCCCATAGCCGCGCGCGGCCAGGCGCGCTGCATATTCCGGCAGCTGCTCAGGGCGGTAACGGCAGACATGCAGCACCGGCCCGAACACTTCGCGTTCAAGAAAATCCGGTGCATCGACTTCGGCGATGGTGGGGGCGAAGAAATGGCCCAGCTGCGATTGCACCGGATGGCGGGCAATGATCTTTGCGTCGCGGTCGAGCCGAACGACATGCGCCTCTAACGCGGCCCTGGCATCGGCATCGATCACCGGGCCGACATCGGTTTGCGGCAGGGCGGGATCACCCACCATCAGCGCCGCCAATGCGCCTTGCAGCCCCTCGATCACGCCATCGGCGCTGTCATGCGGCAGGAACAGCAATCGTAGCGCCGAGCAGCGCTGCCCCGCCGAGCCAAAGGCGGAAATGATCACATCGTCCACCACCTGCTCCTTCAGCGCGGTGGTATCGACGAACATTGCGTTCAATCCGCCGGTTTCAGCAATGAACGGGATGATCGGGCCATTGCGCGCAGCCAGCGTGCGATTGATCGCCCAGGCGGTATCAGTGCCGCCGGTAAAGGCAACGCCGTCAATACCCGGATGCGCCACCAGCGCCGCGCCGATTGCTGCGCCCTCGCCCGGGAGCAGTGCCAACAGCGCCGGATCAAGCCCGGCCTTGTGGAACAGCCGCACTGCTTCGGCGGCAATCAGCGGCGTTTGCTCGGCCGGCTTGGCCAGCACTGCATTGCCCGCCGCCAGCGCCGCGGCGATCTGGCCCGTGAAAATCGCCAGCGGGAAATTCCACGGGCTGATGCAGGCGAATATCCCGCGCCCGAACAGTTGCCACTGGTTGGTTTCACCCACCGGGCCGGTCAGCGCCACAGGTGGCCCGAATTCACGCTCTGCCAGCACGGCATAATAGCGGCAGAAATCCACCGCCTCACGCACTTCTGCCACGCCGTCGTTAAAGGTCTTGCCTGCCTCCTGGGTCAACAGAGCCACCAGCCGGTCACTCGCCGCTTCCAGCGCATCGCCCATCGCCCGCAGCACCGGCGCGCGGCCTTCACCGCCCAGCC
Organism: Novosphingobium sp.; assembly: GCA_044225335.1. Lineage (GTDB taxonomy): Bacteria > Pseudomonadota > Alphaproteobacteria > Sphingomonadales > Sphingomonadaceae > Novosphingobium. The sequence goes on from JBGAIR010000003.1 coordinate 16,797, forward strand.
GGTCCCACGCTGGTTGCGCCGCACGCGCTGCGATCACGGCCTGATCGATATGCTCTGGCGCAGCGGTAATCACCTCACCCACCACCACGCCGGTGGCCGGAGAGATCACCCTGGCACTTTGCCCTGCAGCCGCCTGCCCTGAAATCAGCGGCCCGGCGCTAAGGTTGACGCTGCCCAGCTGGGCGATCTGATCGGCATGGTGCTGTCGAACTGCAAACTGGCTGAGATCACGGCCCAGCGGATTGATACGCGCTTTGCCATAGATGTCGCGCGGCAATGGCAGGCGTGGATGCCGCCCCGGCTGCGCCTGCACTAGCGCGATCGGGTCTTTCACCACTTCACCGGCCGGAATGCTTTCATCGAGCAGCACATGCACGAAAGAGCTGTTTGCCCCGTTTTCCAGCAGGCGCCGGACCAGATAGGGCAGCAGATCCTCATGCCCGCCAACCGGCGCATAGGCGCGCAGCCGCAGCGGACCATATTCCTGTACAGCCGCGGCATAGAGCGCCTCGCCCATGCCATGCAGCCGCTGATGCTCAATCTCCACTCCGCGCGCCGATGCCATGGCCCGCACCGCCGCCAGCGTGTGGGCATTGTGGGTGGCAAACTGCGGGTAAAGCGCCGGGCTGGCTTCGATCAGGGCACGGGCGCAGACCAGATAGGACAGATCAGTGCCGGCCTTGGTGGTGAACACCGGATAATCGGCCATGCCGGCCACCTGCGCACGCTTGATCTCGCTGTCCCAATAGGCACCCTTGACCAGCCGGACCATAATCCGCCGCCCGCTGCGCTCCGCCAGAGACCGCAGCGCCCCGATCACCGCCAGCCCGCGCTTCTGATAGGCCTGAACCACCACGCCCAGCCCGCGCCAGTTGCCCAGTTCCGGTTCCAGCGCCAACCGCTCAACCAGCTTGAGCGACAGCACCAGCCGGTCGGCTTCTTCGGCATCGATGGCAAAATTCAGATCATGCCGCGAAGCGATCAGCGCCAGCTCTTTCAGCCGGGGATAAAGCTCTTCCCAAACCCGCGCCTCCTGCACCGCCTCATAGCGTGGGCACAAAGCCGATAGCTTGACCGAAACGCCGTGCCCCTGTTCCGGCCCGGCGCCGTTCGCAGCCTTGCCCACAGCCTCGATCGCCTCTGCATAGATCCGGGCATAGCGGGCAGCATCATCCGCAGTGCGGGCGCCTTCGCCCAGCATATCGAACGAGCACATCATGCCTTCGCGGTCGCCGCGCGTCATCGCTTCTTCGATAGTTCGGCCCAGCACGAATTGCTCACCCATGATCCGCACTGCTGCCGCTACCGCTTGCCGGATCACCGGCTCACCGGCGCGCGCCGTAAGTCGCTTCAGAAAACCGCCGACATCGCGCCGGGCTTCCTCATCGACATCAACCAGCTTGCCCGTCAGCATCAGCCCCCAGGTGGAAGCATTGACGAACAGGCTATCCGATTTGCCAAGGTGGCTGGCCCAATCGGCCATGCTGATCTTTTCCGCAATCAACCGGTCGCGCGTTTCGGCATCGGGCGTGCGCAGCAGCGCTTCGGCCAGACACATCAGCGCCAGCCCTTCACGCGTGCCCAGCGAAAACTCCTTGAGGAAGCTCTCAACCATGCCCTGCTTGCGCGCAGACGCGCGCGCGCCCTCTACCAGCCGCGCAGCCTGCCCCAGCACCTTGCGACGTGCATCGCCATCAAGCGGTGCAGCCGCAAGCAGATCGGCGATCACCGCGCCTTCATCAGCAAATTTACCGTGATCGAGATCGTCCCATTGCATCATGATATTGCTCCAGCGCGCGGACATTCTTCATAATGCCCGATGTTTTGCAGAATGTGCTTCGCAAATTGCCTTGCTGATACGAATTTTTTTGGCAATATCGCTCAATGACAGAAGATTATTCGACCGATACGATAGATCGCAGATTGCTCGATGTGCTGCAACAGGACGGGCGCATCACCAATCAGGAACTGGCCCAGCGCTGCGGCCTTTCGCCCGCCGCCTGTCATGAACGGGTGCGGCGATTGCGCGCGCGCGGCGTGATCCGCGAAACGGTGGCGCTGGTGGAACCGCGCGCGCTCGATTGCGCAATGCTGATCTTCGTCGAAGTCGTACTGGATCGCACCACCCCCGATGTGTTTCGCGCCTTCGCCAGCCATGTCGCCGCAATCCCGGAAATCCTGGAATGCCACATGGTCGCAGGCGGGTTTGACTATCTGCTGAAAGCGCGGGTTTCGGATATGGCCGCCTACCGAGCCTTCCTTGGCAATATCCTTGCCTCGGTGCCGGGGCTGCGTGAAACCCGCACCTATGCGGTGCTGGAACAGGTCAAGGAAACCACCCGCCTGCCGATGCCGCGCCGCTAATATTCCAGCACCAGCTCGACCCTGTCGCCCTCAACCAGCCCCTCGGCCTTGCGCACCGCCGCTTTCACCGGCAGCAGCCAGCCCTGCTCCTTGCTGGGGAATACCGATGTGGCAAAGCTGCTGTCGCCGATCCGTGCGGATACCTTAAGCGATCCCCAGCCGCGCGCCATGCCTTCCATCCGCCGCATCAGCGCCGTGGCAGAGAGCGCTTCGCCCGCCTCACCACCGATGGTGATGAAATGCCAGCTGGCGCTGCCGCCTCCACTCCAGCGCCACAACAGGCCGCTATGGGTAAGTTGTTCCACTCAGCTGCCCCGCAATCATGAACCCGCCGCCCGGCGCACCGGCACCGGGATATTGCAGATATCCGCCCCGCCCGCCGGCTGGATGAAGAAGGCATCGCGGCGATTGGCCCGCGCATCGGCATAGCGCGCAAAGCTCTCGCTCTCGGTCGAGAGATATTCATATCTCGGCAGGTCCGGCACCTCATTGCCCAGCCGCACGGACTGGATCGCCACCCGCTCGTCACCCTGCGCCAGATCGTAGAACCCCAGCGCCCCATGCCCGCGCGGCAGGCTGGAAAGGTTCTCCATCCCCTCAATCACCCGGCCGACCAGCGCGATATTGCGATCCAGATGCCGCGGCGCATGGCCGATCACGGTGTAAAGCTCAGCGCCTGTGCCGGTATTGGGCGGCATATCCCGACCAACGCCGACCATGCCGTAGCAGTGGACGGGCCAGCTATAGGTCGCAAGTACCCGTATGCCGCCTGGTGACGGCGGAGAAACAGCCTCTTCCTTCGCGGCAACCGGCCAACCGAGGTAAAATCCGGTAATGAGAGCATAGCTATCCCTCCCCGGAGCGGGCTTCAGTGACGGGTTGGTGTGCCATTCGGGGCAGTCAAGGCTCGCATTGATACAGACATTCGGGTGCTTCGCGCCAAAGTCGAACCGGGCACGATATTGCCATTCAGGCATGGTCAACAGCCCCTCCGGCAGAGGCTTGGCCTTCTTCGGATCCTCGCCATCAGGATCACCCCATTGCGCGACGTAATTATCCTGCACCCGCACCACCGCAGTGCCATCCCACCAATGCGCGGCCGCGAGCTTGCGGATATTGCCGATCCAGCCCTGCGAAAACGGCGAAGGCATCAGTTGGATCACCACCCGGCGCGCTTTGCCTTTCGTGTCCGGCGCAAGCTCCATCACCAGCAGATCGGATGACGCAATCGCCATCCAATCCTTCCCGGGCGCGGCGGCAACAATCTCCGAAGGGGCCAGCGCTGCGGGCTTGGGATCATCTGCCTGCAATGGCTCGGCGAACATCGGCAGGGCAAGCATTGCCCCCGCCAGGAGAAAAAGCTTTTTCATATCCCCACCCTGCCATCCCAAAGCGCCTTGCGAAACCCCAAAGCTGCCGCTAGGGCGCACATCTTCCAGTGCATGCGGAGCGGTGGCCGAGTGGTCGAAGGCGCTCGCCTGGAAAGTGAGTATACGTCAAAAGCGTATCGAGGGTTCGAATCCCTCCCGCTCCGCCATCTATATCATCCCAGGAAAGCCCGGCTAGTCTCTGAAAGCCGCAGAATTCTGCGATTTTTCGGTCTTGATCGCGCTTGCTATGTTCTTATATTGTTCTCAATAATCTCCCCAAATCCGGCTTGGAGTGTGGGGGAGATTGTGGGGGCGGAACAGGATGATCGATCATGGGCCGGCTCACGCCACTGCAGATTCGAAACCTCAAGGAACCCGGGCGCTACAGTGACGGCGACGGCCTGTATCTGGAGCTGACAGGACAGAACAAAGGCAACTGGCAGCTCCGCGCTACTGTGAACGGCAGACGGCGAGATATTGGTCTGGGTTCTCTGGCTCTGGTCTCGTTGAAGGAAGCCCGCGATGCGGCCTTCGAACTGCGCCGCGATATCCAGCGCGGGATCGATCCCGTGGCCGAGCGCAAGCGGCGCAAGCTGGAGATTCTGACGTTCAAGGCCGCGGCGCTGCGGGTTCATGCGGAACAAAAGGCAAGCTGGAAGAACGGCAAGCACCAGGACCAGTGGATCACCACGCTGGAGAACTATGCCTTCCCCTTGTTGGGCAATCGCCTCGTCAACGACATTGAAGGCCCACTGATCCGCGAAGTGCTGCTGCCGATCTGGCTGGACAAACCGGAGACCGCCCGGCGGGTCAAGCAGCGGATCGGCGTGGTTCTCGATTGGGCCTATGCCAGCGGCATGCGGCCCACTGAAGCGCCGATGCGTTCGGTCAACCGGGTGCTGCCAAGGCAGCCCAAGAAGGACGGGCATTTCGCTGCTATGCCCTATGATTCAGTGCCCTTATTCATGACCCATCTGCATGCCCGATTGAGCGTGCCGAGGCTGGCCCTAGAGTTCCTGATCCTGACCGCGGCAAGGTCCGGAGAGGTACGCGGCGCCAAGTGGAACGAGATCGATTTGGAAGCAAAACTCTGGACCATCCCAGCCTCCAGAATGAAGGTGGCCAAGGAACATGTCGTACCCCTCTCTGTGGCCGCGATCGACGTGCTGGAGCGCGCCAGGCAGTACCATGCCCCGTGCGGCAACCTGCTATTCCCGGGACGCGATGTGCGTCGTCCACTGTCCGACATGACCCTGCTCAAGATCCTGCGTTGCGCCAACATTCCCTACACGGTGCACGGCTTCCGCTCAGCGTTTCGCGACTGGGCAGCAGAGCAGACCAGCTACCCGGGAGAGGTCGCTGAAGCGGCCCTGGCGCACACTGTCGCCAACAAGGTCGAGGCCGCCTATCGGCGCACCAACTACCTCGACAAGCGCCGCGTCATGATGGCCGACTGGGCCATTTACTGTACCAGCCAGAACCGCTGATGGTGATGACAACAGTGCCGAACTATGGTCTTCGAGGCATGTCGCGCCAGTATATGCCCTGCGCTCGATGCAATGTGTGCTAATTCACTCAGATTCGAAAATAAAGACGCAATTTCAGATACATGACTACGAGACGATTTCGTTTGCAAATTGTACTTTGCCGTCAAATCGTTTGGACACTAGGCTCAAAATTCCAACCAAATTCATGTTTTCAAATGAGTAATTCAAGCAGTGGCACTGCGTACGGTGTGCTTGTAAGCCAACTGCGGAATCGGTTTCAATGCTTCCCCTGAATTGTCAGCGCGGGAGCGAAAGACATTTCCGATGGTGCTGCAGCCAGACGGCGCATGAGGATGACAGTCACCGCCTGGTGCGGTCTTCACTGGTCCAGAAATTCTACTCGTCCGGAATCGAGGTGGTAGTAGGCACCGACTACCAGTAAACGGCCTGCCGCTTGTGGATCGAGCAGTGCGGGAGATGCCTCCTTCTGCAGCTCCTTCACGACCTTGCGGACATTACAAAGAGCGGCGGCGTTGCACAGGTCTTCCGCCCAGGGATCGGCTTCAAGCACGGCCGGGAGCAACGACTGCAGCACCTTCGAGACATTACTGCTGTAGGCGGTTTCGCCACGGGCCACCGACACGGCCGCGCGGATGGCACCGCAGGCTTCGTGGCCCATCACGACGATCAGCGGCACCTGCAACTGGGTGACGGCAAATTCGAGACTCCCGAGCGCCGTGGCGCAAAGCGTGTTGCCGGCGTTGCGGACAATGAACAGTTCGCCCAGCCCGCGTTCGAACAGCAGTTCGGGTGGAACGCGGGAATCCGAGCAGCTGAGATAGGCCGCGAACGGCCTCTGGGCAGCGGCCAGGTGGAGCCGGTGCAGCCGGTCCATCGGTGGATTGTAAGGTGCGTCGGACAGAAACCGGCGGTTGCCTTCCTTGAGCAGTTCGAGCGCTTCGAGCGGGGTAATGTGTGGCTGATCGTCCATGTTCGGCATCCTTAGCCGTCGCGGCCATCAAGGCGCGGGCGCAGGTAGATCAGGGCGTTGCGGATCAACCAGGGCAGCAGGCCGATTGCAAAGATGAGCGCGGCGACCACCAGCAGCCAGCCGGGCTCAGCCTGAATTGCGGACATGATCCGCGCGGCTGCGGCCAGCTGGACTCCGGCAAAAGCCAGCCAGGCCAGTGGGACCATGGCCAGCGGGCGTCCGGAGTGACCGTGCGTGACGCGGGTCACCATGGCCACCAGCAGGCTTGCTGCAAAGCCCAGGGCCAACGCGTGGGTCGGGGCGAGGCCCAGCGGCAGGCCAAAGGAGGCCATTGCGGCGAGCGCAAAGCCAAGCGGGGCCCAGGCAAAGCCCCAGATCAGCACCAGCATAAGCCCAGGCGCCGGGCCGCGCGGCCACCATTTCCATGCCATCAGGCCGGTGCAGGCGGCCAGCCCGGCGCAGGCCAGCGCGGACAGGGCCGGGACCAGCGCAAGTTCCCCCGCGATCCGCGCGGCCAGGAGCGCCCATACTGCCCCCAGCAGCCAGTCAGGCCGCCAGCTCTGATATCCCTTTACAACGTTGCCAGCGAAAAAGGGCACCATGCGATGTGCAACGGTTAGGAAAACTGGCAGGATGAAACCGTTCAGGCCCAGCACATTGCCCCAGCGCAGCAGGCGGGGATCGCCAGCGATCAGGAATGCGCAGACCAGCAACAGGGCGCCAAGGCCGATCGTCAGCGCGGCGAGTGCCGACACGGCGTGCCAGCAGGGCGGCTTGCCCGATCGCCTGTTTGCCCGGACCACTGCGGCCAGCACCACTAGACCGAGCGCCCAGAATGCGGCGCAGATCAGAAAGCCGATCCGGACCGGCGTGTCTGCCCCGGTCCACAGGCCGATGGCACTGGCCGTCATGCCGATCGCGAGTCCGCCAGAAACCGGCCCGAACTGGCGCGCGATCAAGTCAGGCTGGCTCATCCAGCGCGGAAACACAGTCAGCAGAAATCCGAAGATGAAGGCCTGATAGATCTGCAGCAGCAGCGCGGGGGCGTGTAACAGGGCGGCGGGCAGGCTTCCGGCTGGCGGCTTCGGCCAGCCAAAGTGGAGCGCGGCCAGCTGCATCGGCCACCACAGCGCCATGGCGGCCAGACCCAGACTGCCGGCAAGGAATGCCAGCCGGTGCGGCGCCGCAAACAGGATCGGGGCAAACAGGATCGGGGCGGGGCTGGTCATCAGATCAGCCCATGGGCCCCGCCCATTGCCCCCAGCACAGTGACCAGGGCGAGGGCGGACAGCAGCCGGTGCACTGTCACCATCCGGGCGAAGTCGGCCTCTGGCGCGGCGGATTGGGCCATGCGGCGGTGCAGAAACAGCGGTTCGAGCACGAACAGCATGACAGCAAAGACGGTCCACAGCGCCAGCATCGCATGCATCCACCAGAAGGCAGGATCGGCAAAGCGGCTCCACAGGTCCGCCTGATAAGTCATCCAGAAGCCGCTCGCCCCCGCCAGCAACACCCAGAACTTTGCCTGCGGGGCAAAGCCCTGTTCGATGCGGTGGAACGCGGCAAGCCGGGCCGCCGGTGCCTCGCTACGGGAAATGGCCGGCATGACGACCAGCGTGACGAACCAGACCCCGCCGATCCAGCCGACAATCGCGGCGACATGGAGGCAGCGGGCCAGAGTGTAGAGAGCAAAGTCCATGGGCCTGCCTTGCGCGGGAACAGCCAATCATTCGTTGATGAAAGTCAATTACAAGTGCCGCTGACAAGCAGAAATGGCCAACATGAATCAAGCAGTTTGCCGCACGGCCCTGACGCTCGCCGCATTGCTGGCCAGCACTGCCGCTCTCGCCGAGACGCAGGCGGTAACGCCCTATGCCGATATCCGCTACCGGCTGGAGCTGGTCGATCAGGACGGTCTGGCCGAGGAGGCCGCAGCCTCGACGTTGCGGGTCAGGGCCGGGGTCAAGACCGCCGAATGGCAAGGCTTCAGCGCCGTGGTCGAAGGCGAGGCGATCGCGGTGCTGGGCGAGACCAGCTATAACGATACGGTCAACGGCAAGACCGCATATCCCGTTGTGGCCGACCCTTCCGACATATTGCTCAACCAGGCTTACCTGCGCTGGCGGCCAAAGGCCGAACTGGAACTGGTCGGCGGGCGACAGGCAGTCAATTTCGACAACCAGCGCTGGATCGGTTCGGTCGGCTGGCGGCAGAACGATCAGACGCTCGATGCGGTGCGGATTACGGCCCGGCCGGTGAAGGGGGCCAGCCTGGATTACCTTTATGCCTGGCGGGTCAACCGGGTGTTCGGCCCGGATTCACCCCAGGGCATCTGGCGCGACACGGAGATCCACGGGTTCCGTGCCGCCCAGACGATAAAGAACGTCGGCACGCTCTCGGCCTATGGCTACTGGCTGGAGGTACCTTCCCAACCATCCAGCAGCAGCCGCACTGTGGGCGTGCGGATGGCTGGCGAGCTGCCGGTCGGAGGAAAGTCAACGTTCCTCTACACGGCCGAATATGCTCGCCAGCACGATCATGGGACCAACCCGCGCCGCTTCTCGCTTGATTACTGGCTGTTCGAGCCTGGCGTGAAGGTTGGCCCGGCATCGTTCAAAGTCGGTTACGAGCGGCTGGAGGGCAATGGCACGGTTGGCCTGCAAACGCCGCTGGCAACGCTGCATGCCTTCAATGGCTGGGCGGACAAGTTTCTGACCACCCCGGCAGGCGGCCTGCGCGATTTCTACCTCGATGCAGCCTACAAGGTGCCCGGGAAGGGGCCATTGGCCGGCCTGACGCTCCGTGCGGTGCGGCACGACTACGGATCGACCACTGGCGGGATCGCCTATGGCCGGGAATGGAACGCGCTGGCCAGCTATCCACTGGGCAAGCGCTTCACCCTGACCGCGAAGCTGGCCCGTTACGAGGCCGATGGCTTTGCCACCGATACCACCAAGCTGTGGTTCCAGATCGAGACGAAGCTCTGATCAGCACTGGTCGTCGGGCACCGGGTCCGGGCGGGAGAAGGCTTCGAGCGCGGCGCGATCGGTTATCGTGATCTGCGCAGCGCTGACCGTAATGCCGTGCCCGCAGAGCACGCCGAAGGCGCGCGACAGGTTTTCCGGGGTCATCCCCAGCAGCGAGGCGAGCAGACGCTTTTCAGCCTTCAGTTGAAGCTTGCCGGTCCGGCCCTGCCTGCGCTCCTGTTGCAGGATCAGGTTGCCCAGCCGCTCGGCAGACTGGCGCAGCTTCATGTCGGTCAGCGCGCGGACCATGTCGCGATAGGCGTGGGCCAGTTCGCGCATGGTCGCCTGCATCAGCGCCGGATCATCCTTGACCACTTCACGGACCAAGGCCGCCGGGACCAGCAGGATCCGCGATGACACCAGCGTGCGCGCCGACATCAGATAGGGTTGATCGGTGACGACTGCGGCGAGGATGAAGCTGGTGACCGGTTCGACGATCCGCATCGTCGTGTCGCGCCCGGCGCTGTGAGCATAGAGTTCGACCAGCCCGTCAACCAGCACGTGCAGGAAATCGGGATGCTGGCCCAGTTCGAACAGTGTCAGTTGCGGCGGGAACACCTGCAGGAACGAGCCGGAGAAAATCCGCTCGCGCTGCTGATCCTGCATTTCCCGGAACAAGGGGAGATTCGCGATTTCAGGTCTTTCGCCGGGGCGCACGCAGCAGGGCTCCTTGGTTGAACCCGACCGATCCTAGCAGCCCGCTTGATGTTCATCAATCGTGGGCTTGATCTGGATTTGGCCGGTTGACGCTACAGATCAGGCGGTTTGCTGATTGCCGGGCGGGCAGGGCGATTTTTGATCCTGATCAAGCTCTCTCTGGCAATCTTGATCAGAGTCGCAGGCATTCAACCTGCAGCAGGAAAATCGCCGCCATGCCATTGTCGCAAACGGTCAGTTCCGGACAACAAAACCGGGCCCTTGGGCTCAGCACTTTTGCCTTCACCATCTGCTTTGCCGTCTGGACGATCTTTGCGATCATCGGGATCGAGATCAAGGCGGAGCTGGGCCTGAACGATACCCAGTTCGGCCTGCTGGTCGGCACCCCGATCCTGACCGGATCGCTGGTGCGCCTGTTCCTGGGGGTCTGGACCGACCAGTACGGCGGGCGGATCGTCTTTCCGCTGACCATGCTGGCATCGGCGGTATCAACCGTGCTGCTTAGCCAGGCGGACAGCTATATCCTGATGCTGCTGGCAGCTCTGGGGCTGGGCATGGCGGGCGGCGGGTTCGCGGTTGGTGTGGCCTATGTTTCCAAGTGGTATCCGCAGGAGAAGCAGGGCTCCGCGCTGGGCTTCTTTGGCATGGGCAATGTCGGGGCGGCGGTGACCAAGTTTGCCGCGCCGTTCGTCATGGTGGCGATGGGCTGGCAAGCGGTGGCGCAGATCTGGGCCATGGCGCTGGCGATTACGGCCGTGCTGTTCTTCCTGTTTGCCAAGGATGATCCCGAACTGGCCGCGCGCAAGATCAGCGGCGTAAAGCCCAAGGGCCTGAAAGAGCAGCTTGAACCGCTCAAGAACGAGCAGGTCTGGCGCTTTTCGCTGTATTATTTCTTCGTCTTCGGGGCTTTCGTTGCGCTGGCGCTGTGGCTGCCCAAGTACCTGATCGGGGTCTACGGCGTGGACATCAAGGTCGCCGGGATGCTGGCTGCGACCTTCAGCCTTTCGGCCTCGTTGTTCCGGGCTTACGGCGGAATCCTGTCGGACCGCTATGGTGCGCGGAAGATCATGTACGCCACCTTCGGCGTGTCGATGCTGTGCCTGTTCATGCTGTCCTATCCGGCGACGGACTACACGATCCACGGGATCAAGGGCGACATCCGGTTCTCCACGTCGATGAACCTGGTGCCGTTCGTCATCACGATCTTCGTGCTCGGCTTCTTCATGTCGCTGGGCAAGGCGGCGGTCTACAAGCACATCCCGGTCTATTATCCCGATCACGTCGGTTCGGTCGGCGGGCTGGTCGGTCTGGTCGGCGGGCTTGGCGGCTTCGTGCTACCGATCGTGTTCGGCGCGGTCAGCGATCTGACCGGTATCTGGACCAGCTGCTTCATGGTGCTGTTCGCACTTGTTGCCGTCGCGCTTGGCTGGATGCACCTTGCGATCCGCCAGATGGAGCAGAAGGCTGCCGGGATCGATACCCGCTCCTTGCCGCAGTTCCCGGAAATGGCCGGGCTGCACGATGCCGAAACCCACGCCGAACACGCGGTCAAGGGCAAGGTCCTGACCGACTGGAGGCCCGAGGATTCGGCCTTCTGGGAGGAAGCCGGCCAGCGCATTGCCAATCGCAACCTCTACATCTCGATCCCCGCACTGCTGCTGGCCTTCGCAGTGTGGATGGTCTGGTCGGTGGTCGTGGCGAAGCTCCCCCTCATCGGCTTCGACTACACCACCGACCAGCTGTTCTGGCTGGCCGCCCTGCCGGGCCTGTCGGGTGCGACCTTCCGGATCTTCTACAGCTTCATGGTCCCGATCTTTGGCGGACGGCTGTGGACCACGCTGTCCACCGCATCGCTGCTGATCCCGGCGTTCGGGATTGGCTATGCGGTGCAGAACACCGAAACGCCTTACTTCATCTTCCTGGTACTGGCGCTGCTGTGCGGCTTTGGCGGCGGCAACTTCGCCTCGTCGATGTCGAACATCGGGTTCTTCTTCCCCAAGGCGCAGAAAGGCAATGCGCTGGCGCTCAATGCCGGCCTCGGCAATCTGGGCGTTTCGGTGATGCAGTTCGCTGTGCCGCTGGTCATCACGGCAGGCGTGTTCGGCGCTCTGGGCGGCGAAGGGCGCATGGCCAGCGACGGCAACCAGCTGTGGCTGCAGAACGCCGGGTTCATCTGGGTGCCGTTCATCATCGCCAGCACGCTCCTCGCCTGGTTCGGGATGCACGACATCGCCGATGCCAAGGCCAGCTTTGCCGAACAGGCGGTGATCTTCCAGCGCAAGCACAACTGGCTGATGTGCTGGCTCTACACCGGCACGTTCGGCTCGTTCATCGGCTTTTCCGCCGGTCTGCCGCTGCTCGCCAAGAGCCAGTTCCCCGACGTTAACGTGCTGAAGTACGTGTTCCTCGGCCCGCTGGTCGGCGCGATCAGCCGCGCCGCGACCGGCTGGGTGGCCGATCGCTGGGGCGGGGCGCGGGTGACGTTCTGGGTGTTCATCGGCATGATCGTCGGCGCGCTGGGCGTGATCCACTTCCTTGAGGCCAAGGACTTCAACGGCTTCCTTGGTGCCTTCGTCTTCATGTTCTTTGTCACCGGGGTGGGCAATGCCTCCACCTTCCAGATGATCCCCGCGATCATGCGCCAGGAAGTACCGCGGCTGATGCCTGAGCTCGACGCCGCCCAGAGCACCCGCCAGGCGGAGAAGGAATCGGCGGCCATCGTCGGCTTCACTTCGGCGATCGCGGCTTATGGCGCCTTCTTTATCCCGCGCGCCTTCGGGATGTCGATCTCGTCCACCGGATCGCCGATGGCGGCGCTTTACGGCTTCATCCTGTTCTACGCCAGCTGCGCGGCACTGACGTGGTGGGCCTACACCCGCAAGGGCAGCCTGCTCCACGATGTCGAGCGCCGCCGCACCCCCATTGCCCCAATTGCCCAAGGAGCCCCCGCATGAGCCATCTGCTCGACCGCCTGACTTTCTTCCGCCAGAAGAAGGAGCAATTCTCCGACGGCCACGGGGTCACCACCGCCGAAGCGCGCGACTGGGAGGACAGCTATCGCAAGCGCTGGCAGCACGACAAGATCGTGCGCAGCACCCACGGGGTGAACTGCACCGGATCGTGCAGCTGGAAGATCTACGTCAAGGGCGGGATCATCACCTGGGAAACCCAGCAGACCGACTATCCCCGCACTCGGCCCGAGCTGCCCAACCATGAACCCCGCGGCTGCCCGCGTGGTGCCAGCTACAGCTGGTACATCTATTCGGCCCAGCGGCTGAAGTACCCGCTGATCCGCAAGCGGCTGGTCAAGTTGTGGCGCGAGGCGCGTGCGAAACTGCCGCCGGTCGCCGCCTGGGCCTCGATCCAGAACGATCCGGTCGCCCGCAAGAGCTATACCGCGATCCGCGGTCACGGCGGCTTCGTCCGCTCGACCTGGGACGAAGTGAACGAGATCATCGCGGCGGCCAATGCCTATACCGCCAAGCAATGGGGTCCGGACCGGGTGATCGGGTTCTCTCCGATCCCGGCGATGTCGATGGTCAGCTATGCTGCGGGATCGCGCTATCTGTCGCTGCTCGGCGGGACCTGCATGAGCTTCTATGACTGGTACTGCGATCTGCCGCCAGCCAGCCCGATGACCTGGGGCGAGCAAACCGACGTTCCCGAAAGCGCTGACTGGTACAATGCCGGCTTCCTGATGCTGTGGGGCAGCAACGTCCCGCAAACTCGCACCCCCGATGCCCACTTCATGACCGAGGCGCGCTATCGCGGGGCCAAGGTTGCCGTGGTCAGCCCTGACTATGCCGAGGCGACCAAGTTCGCCGATCTGTGGCTCAACCCCAAGCAAGGCACCGACGCGGCGCTGGCCATGGCCATGGGCCACGTCATCCTGCGCGAGTTCCACCTTGACCGGCAGGTGCCCTATTTCGAGGACTATTGCCGCCGCTATTCCGACATGCCGATGCTGGTCCGCCTGATCGAACAGGACGGCAGGCTGGTGCCCGAACGCCTGCTGCGCGCCAGCGACTTCAAGGGCGATCTGGGCGAAAAGAACCACCCCGAATGGAAATCCGTCGCCATCGACGAAGCCCGCGACGAAGTGGTCGCGCCGGCGGGTTCGGCCGGTTTCCGCTGGGGCGACAGGGGCAAGTGGAACCTTGAGGAAAAGGACGGCAAGGGCGCCGAGGTCAAGCTGCGGATGACCGCGATCCTCGACAAGGACCACGACGAGGTGGTCGAGGTGGCCTTCCCCTATTTCGGCAACCGCGAGCATGACCACTTCCAGGGCACCGATCACCCCGACGTGCTGCCGAAGCGCGTGCCGGTGCGGCAGCTGGAACTGAAGGAGGGCCGCACTTTCGTGGCCACCGTGTTCGATCTGCTGTGTGCCAACTACGGCCTCGACCGGGGCCTGGGCGGAGACTTCGTAGCCCGCGAATTCAGCGATTCCGCGCCCTACACCCCGGCCTGGGCAGAAAAGATCACCGGGGTTCCTGCCGACGCGATCATTACCGCCGCACGCGAATTCGCGGCCAATGCCGAAGCCACCAATGGTAAGTCGATGGTGATCCTGGGGGCCGGTCTGAACCACTGGTACCACATGGACATGAATTACCGCGGGATCATCAACCTGCTGGTGATGTGCGGCTGCATCGGCCAGTCGGGTGGCGGCTGGTCGCACTATGTGGGCCAAGAAAAGCTTCGCCCGCAGACCGGCTGGCTACCGCTGGCCTTCGGGCTCGACTGGAGCCGCCCGCCGCGGCAGATGAACTCCACCAGCTTCTTTTACGCCCACACCGGCCAGTGGCGTTACGAGAAGCTGGGCGTGGGCGAAATCCTCTCCCCCACCGCGCCCAGGGGTGACTGGGACGCCAGCCTGATCGATTACAACGTCCGGGCCGAGCGGATGGGCTGGCTGCCATCTGCGCCGCAGCTCAAGACCAACCCGCTGGACGTGGGCAAGGCGGCCAAGGCCAGCGGCATGGAGCCGAAGGACTACATATCGCAGGCGCTCAAGGCCGGTGATCTCGAACTGTCCTGTCTCGATCCCGATGACGAGGCGAACTGGCCGCGCAACATGTTCGTCTGGCGCTCGAACCTGCTGGGCTCGTCGGGCAAGGGGCATGAGTATTTCCTCAAGCACCTGCTGGGCACCGCGCACGGCGTGCAGGGCAAGGACCTGGGCGAGATGGGGCACCAGAAACCCAAAGAGGTGAAGTGGCACGATGACGCGCCGATGGGCAAGCTGGACCTGCTGGTCACGCTGGACTTCCGCATGTCGACCACCTGCGTCTATTCCGACATCGTCCTGCCCACCGCCAGCTGGTACGAAAAGGACGACCTCAACACCTCGGACATGCACCCTTTCATCCACCCGCTTTCGGCTGCGGTCGACCCGGTGTGGGAATCGAAGAGCGACTGGGATATCTACAAGGGGATCGCCAAGACCTTCTCTGAGATCGCGCCCGAAGTGCTGGGGGTGGAACAGGACCTGGTCATGGTCCCGATCCAGCATGACACCCCCGGCGAAATTGCCCAGCCGTTCGATGTGGCTGACTGGGGACATGGTGAGGTCGAGCCGATTCCCGGCAAAACCATGGCCAATGTGGTGCTGGTGGAGCGGGATTATCCGAACCTCTACAAGCGCTTCACCACACTTGGTCCGCTGATGGACAAGCTGGGCAACGGCGGCAAAGGCATGTCCTGGGAAACCGGGCATGAGGTCGAGGGGCTGCGCAGGCTGAACGGCACGGTCAGCGAAGACGGGCCGACCAAGGGCATGGCCCGGATCGACACCGCCATCGACGCGGCCGAAGTGCTGCTGATGCTGGCACCCGAAACCAACGGCGAAGTCGCGGTCAAGGCGTGGGAATCGCTTTCCACCTTTACGGGGCGCGAACACGCCCATCTGGCCCTGCCCAAGGAAGACGAGAAGATCCGCTTCCGCGACATCCAGGCCCAGCCAAGGAAGATCATCTCCTCGCCGATCTGGTCGGGGCTGGAGAGCGAGCACGTCTGCTACAACGCCGGATACACCAACGTCCATGAGCTGATCCCCTGGCGCACCCTGACGGGCCGGCAGCAGCTCTATCAGGACCACAAGTGGATGCGGGCCTTTGGCGAGGCGCTGTGCGTCTATCGCCCGCCGATCGATACCAAGGCTGTGAAGCCTTTGCTCGATCAGGCGGTCGGGCAGAAGCACGTCATCCTGAACTTCATCACCCCGCACCAGAAATGGGGCATCCATTCCACCTATACCGACAACCAGCTGATGCTGACCCTGTCACGCGGTGGACCGATCGTGTGGATGAGCGAGGTGGATGCCGCGAAGGCGGGACTGGTCGACAACGACTGGGTCGAAACATTCAACTCCAACGGTGCGCTGGTGGCCCGCGTGGTCGTCTCGCAGCGGATGAAGGAAGGCACGCTGTTCATGTACCATGCGCAGGAGAAGATCGTGAATGTGCCGGGTTCGCCGCTGACCGGCCAGCGCGGGGGGATTCACAACTCCGTGACCCGCGCGATCCTGAAGCCGACCCACATGATCGGCGGTTACGTTCAGCAGGCCTACGGCTTCAATTATTACGGCACCGTGGGTTCCAACCGCGACGAATACGTCATCGTCCGCAAGCTTGAAAAGGTCGACTGGCTCGAAGGGCCGCTCGCCGCAGGGGAGAACGCAGCATGAAGGTCCGCGCACAAATCGGCAAAGTGCTGAACCTCGACAAGTGCATCGGCTGTCACACCTGTTCGGTGACCTGCAAGAACGTGTGGACCAGCCGCGAAGGCATGGAATACGCCTGGTTCAACAACGTCGAGACCAAGCCGGGGATCGGCTATCCCAAGGATTGGGAAAACCAGAACCGCTGGAACGGCGGCTGGGTGCGTACGCCCAGCGGCTCGATCCGCCCGCGCATGGGCGGCAAGTGGCGGCTGCTGGCGAAGATCTTCGCCAACCCCGACCTGCCGGAAATCGACGATTATTACGAACCCTTCACGTTCGATTACGGCCACCTGCAATCCGCCGGTGAGAGCAAGGCGTTCCCCACTGCCCGTCCGCGCAGCCTGGTTTCGGGCCAGCGGATGGAAAAGATCGAAGGCGGCCCGAACTGGGAGGAAATCCTGGGCGGCGAATTTTCCAAGCGCTCGGCCGATTACAACTTCGAAGGGGTCCAGAAGGAAATCTACGGCCAGTTCGAAAACACGTTCATGATGTACCTGCCCCGGCTGTGCGAACACTGCCTGAACCCCACGTGCGTCGCGGCCTGCCCCTCTGGCTCGATCTACAAGCGCGAGGAAGACGGGATCGTCCTGATCGATCAGGAAAAGTGCCGGGGCTGGCGGATGTGCGTTTCGGGCTGTCCGTACAAGAAGATCTACTTCAACTGGAAAACCGGCAAGAGCGAGAAGTGCATCTTCTGCTATCCCCGGATCGAGGCGGGCGAACCGACGGTCTGTTCTGAAACTTGCGTTGGGCGCATCCGCTATCTGGGGGTGATGCTCTATGATGCCGACCGGATCGAGGAAGCGGCCAGCGCCGAGCATGTCGAGGACCTCTATCAGGCCCAGCTCGATATTTTTCTGGACCCCAACGATCCGGCCGTGATCGAACAGGCACGCAAGGACGGCGTCCCCGAAGCCTGGCTGGAAGCCGCGCGCCATTCGCCGGTGTGGAAGATGGCGATGGAATGGAAAGTCGCCTTCCCGCTCCACCCCGAATACCGCACCTTGCCGATGGTCTGGTACGTTCCGCCGCTCTCGCCAATCAACGCGGCGGCCAGCGCGGGCAAGATTTCCGCACGCAACGGGATGCCCGATGTCCGGTCCCTGCGCATTCCGGTCAAGTACCTTGCCAACCTGCTGACTGCGGGCAAGGAAGCCCCGGTGGTCGATGCGCTGGAACGGATGCTGGCGATGCGCGGCTATATGCGCGCCAAGACCGTGGGCGGCGTGGTCGATGAAGGCATCGCCCGCGAAGTTGGCCTGACGCCCGCCCAGATCGAGGAAATGTACCACGTGATGGCCATCGCCAATTACGAGGACCGCTTCGTCATCCCGACCGGCCACCGCGAGGACGTGGAAGACATGTACGCCGAAAAGAGCGGCTGCGGCTTCTCGTTTGGCAACGGCTGTTCGGGCGGAACCAGCGAGCCGAACCTGTTCGGCGCGCCCGCGCGCAAGAAGCTCCAGACTCCAACGGAGGTGTTCTGATGCGCCTGACCCTTCGCATCCTGTCCGCGCTGCTGCGCTATCCCGATGAGGCGGTGCAGCAGGCCGTGCCGGAACTGGCCGGTGCGCTGGCGGATGATGGACTGCTTAGCAGCGAACAGCGCGCCGCCTTGGAACCGCTGCTGGACGCTCTCGCCAGCGCCGACCTGCTCGATGCCCAAGAACGCTATGTCGGCCTGTTCGACCGCGGCCGGGGGGTATCGCTCCACCTGTTCGAGCACGTTCCCGGCGAACGCCGCGACCGGGGGCAGGCCATGGTCGATCTGCGTGACCGTTATGAAGCGCAAGGGCTGGAAATCGCGGCCAAGGAACTGCCCGATTACCTGCCGCTGTTCCTCGAATACCTCTCGGTCCTGCCCTCTGCCCAGGCGGCGGAGGAACTGGCCCAGCCGGGGGTTATCCTCTCCGCGCTGGCTGACCGGCTGGAGGAGAAAGGCACCCCCTATGCCGCGCCGATGCGGATACTGGCCGATCTCGCCGGAGCTGGCGGTGAGGCGTTCGAGATCGCCCCGGCGGATGATCCCGATGACCTCGCCGCGCTTGATGCCGCGTGGGAGGATGAGCAGATCCGCTTCGATGCCCCCGCCGCACCCGGCGGCGGCGACTGTCCGCAGGCCGCCGCCATCGTCGCCCGTTTCCAGACCGCCGCACCCCTGGGGAGCCAAGCTCATGGCTGATTTCATCCATCACCTGCTGTTCGGGATCTATCCCTACATCGCACTGGCCGTCCTCGCTGTCGGCTCGGTCATCCGCTATGATCGCGAACCCTATTCGTGGCGCGCGGGATCAAGCCAGCTCTTGCGGCGCAAGCAGCTGATCATCGGCTCGGTATTGTTCCATGCCGGGGTCCTGCTGATCTTCGCCGGCCACGTGGTTGGCCTGCTGACGCCGATCGCGGTGTTCGATACGCTGGGCATAAGCCACGGTGCCAAGCAGTTGCTGGCGATCGTCGCGGGCGGCTTTGCCGGGGTGCTGGGGATTGTCGGAGCCACCCTGCTGATCCACCGCCGCTTCTTCGATCCGCGCGTGCGGGCAGCCTCCAGCTTCAGCGACAACATGGTGATCCTGCTGCTGTGGGTGCAGCTGGCGCTGGGCCTGGCCACGATCCCGCTGTCCTTGCAGCACCTTGATGGGCACGAGATGGTCAAGTTCATGAACTGGGCGCAGGGCATCTTCACCTTCCGCTCCGGCGCGGCCGACCAGATCGTCGACGTGGCGCTGGTGTTCAAGCTGCACCTGTTCATGGGCCTGACGATCCTGCTGCTGTTTCCCTTCACCCGCCTGGTCCACATGCTGAGCGCCCCGGTGCGCTACGTCTGGCGCCCGGGGTACCAGGTGGTGCGCTCGCGGAAGCTGGCCCGATGATCGCCGAGCCGGTCATCGTCGGCGGGCGGGAAATCCCGGCAGAGGCGATTGCCGCCGAAGCCCAGAACCATCCCGCCCCCAATGCGGCAGCGGCCTGGAACGCCGCCGCCGAAGCCTTGGCTGTGCGCCAGCTGCTTTTGGATGAAGCGGACCGGCTGGGCATTGCCGCAGACGATCGGCGCGATGAAGAAGGCCGCCCGCTGACCGAGGAAGACGCCCGGATCGACGCGCTGCTGGAGCAGGAGGTGCGGATCCCGCAAGCGGACGAGGCCGCCTGCCGCCGCTTCTATGACATGCACCGCGAGCGTTTTGCCTCACCCGTGCTGGTCGAAGCGGCGCATATCCTGATCGAGGCCGACCCGGCGGACGCATTCGCCATGGGCCTTGCCACCGGTGATGTCCGTACCCTGATCCGCCAGTTGCAGGCCGAGCCGGAGCGCTTTGCCGAGCTGGCCGGCTCCCGTTCTGCCTGCCCCTCAGGCAGACAGGGCGGCAATCTGGGGCAGGTTGGTCTAGGGCAGATGGTCAAGCCGTTCGAGGAAGCGCTGTTCGCCCTGCCGGAGAACACGCTCTGCACCCAGCCGGTCAAAACCCGCTTCGGCGTCCACGTGATCCGTTCGGGCCGCCGGGCGGAAGGGAAGCAACTGCCGTTCGAGGCGGTCCAGGCAGCGATTGCGGCCTATCTTGAGGAAGCTAGCTATCGCCGCGCGGTCGCCCAGTACATCGCGATCCTGGCGGGGCAGTCCGGCGTCAGCGGGGTCGCCATAGCCGGGGCAGAAGGGGCCATGGTGCAATAGCATGGCCCAACAGCTCACCGATGGCCACGGCCGTCGCTTTGAATACCTGCGCCTGTCGTTGACCGATGTGTGCAACTTCCGTTGTTCCTATTGCCTGCCCGACGGCTATCGCAAGCAGGCGGGTCTGCCGGCCAGTCTGACGGTCAGGGAAACAGGGCGGCTTATCGCGGCCTTCGCGCGATTGGGCCTGTGGAAGGTGCGGCTGACCGGGGGTGAGCCCAGCCTACGTCCGGAACTGCTGGACATTGCCCGCACGGTCGCCGCCACGCCGGGAATTCGCAAGCTGGCGATGACCACCAACGGCTATCGGCTAGCAAGCCGCGCAGCCGACTATGCGGCGGCCGGGATCACGGCGCTGAACGTAAGTGTCGATTCGCTTGATCCGGCCCGCTTCGCCGCGATCACCGGGCATGACCGGCTGGACGAGGTGCTGGACGGGATCGCTGCCGCGCGGCTGGCCGGGATCGCCTCGATCAAGCTCAACAGCGTGCTGATGCGCGGGATCAACGATGACGAGCTGGAAGGCTTCATCGCCTTCGTCCAGCGGCACGATCTCTCGCTGCGCTTCATCGAGGTGATGCGGACCAATGACAACCCGGACTTCTTCGCGCAGCACCATCTGGCCGGGGCAGAGATTGCTGCGCGGCTGGAAAGTCTCGGCTGGCGGCCGCTCCCGCGCGAGGCCGGGGCCGGGCCTGCGGTGGACTATGCCCGGCCGAGTGAGCCAGGCCGGATCGGAATCATCGCGCCCTATTCGAAGGATTTCTGCGCCAGCTGCAACCGCCTGCGGGTTTCGGCGCGCGGCAAGCTGCACCTCTGCCTGTTCGGCGATCACGGGATCGACCTGCGCCCGCTACTGACCAGCGATGACCAGATCGAACTGCTGACCGCCCGCATCGCCGCGCTGACCGCCACCAAGGCCCCGGCGCATCGCCTGCACGCTGGCGATAGTGGCGCGACCCCGCACCTGGCCTCGATCGGAGGGTAACCATGCCTGGAATTGATACTGAGCTGCCGTTCCATCCGCTCGGCATGGCGGTGCTGACAATTTCGGACACCCGCAGCCTCGCCACCGACACTTCCGGCGCGCTGCTGGCCGACCGGCTGGTTGCCGCCGGGCACAGACTGCATGACCGCGCAATCGTGACCGACGATATTGCCGCGATCCGCGGCCAGCTCAAAGCCTGGCTACAGCGTCCCGAGATCGAGATCATCCTGACCACCGGCGGGACCGGCTTTTCCCCGCGCGACAACACGCCCGAAGCCGTCAGGCCGCTGCTGCGCCGCGAAATGGACGGCTTCTCGGTCGCCTTCCACCAGAAGAGCCTGCAAACGGTAGGCGTCGCCTCGATGCAGTCGCGCGCCTTTGCCGGGCAGGCCGGGGATGCCTTCATCTTCTGCGTGCCGGGATCGACCGGGGCCTGCCGCGATGCCTGGGACGGGCTGCTGGAGCTGGAATTCGACAGCCGCCACAAGCCCTGTTCGATCGCCGGAGCCCTGCCGCGGCTGCGGGATGTGTGTGCATGATCGATTTCGACAAGGCGCTTGCGCTGCTGGCGGACAATGTCAGGCCGCTCGGCTGCGAGCAGGTTGAACTTGCCGCAGCACACGGCCGGGTCCTTGCCGAAGACGTTCATGCTGCCGTCTCATCCCCGCGCCGGGCGGTTTCGGCGATGGATGGCTTTGCCCTGCGCGATGCCGATGCCGGGGTCGGAGCCCGCCTGCGGATCAACGGCAAGAGTTTTCCCGGTTCTGCGTTGCCGCCTGCGCTTTCGGCTGGGGAATGCGTGCGGATCTTCACCGGCGCCGCGCTGCCCGACGGCGCCGATCGCGTGATCATGCAAGAGAACTGCGCGGCAGACGGTGCCGTGATGACGATCGTGGACGCGTACGGTCCCGGCTGGCACGTGCGCCATGCGGCAAGCGATTTTGCTGAAGGAGACTTGCTCCTTCAGCCCGGCACTTTGCTTGATCCGCGCGCAATCGTGGCCTTGGCGGGAGCGGACCGAGCTGCCGTGCAGGTCGCCAAGCGCCCCCGGGTGGCGATCATCGCCACCGGGGATGAGCTGGCACCTCCTGGAAGCGCGCGTGACAATGTCCTGAAGATCCCTGAATCGGTATCCTTTGGTGTGGCTGCGTTGGTCGAAGTATATGGAGGCACTATCGAGGCCAGGCTTGGTGGCTCGGACGATCTTTTGACGCTTCGGCAGTTGGCCGACAAGGCTCTCGCCATTGCCAATGTCGTGGTTGTCACCGGGGGCGCATCGGTTGGCGAGCGCGACTTCGCCAAAGCCATGTTTGCCGAGCAAGAGCTCGAACTGCTGTTTTCGAAGGTTGCGATCAAGCCCGGGAAACCGGTGTGGATCGGGCGGTCGCAGGGACGGTGGGTGGTTGGGCTCCCTGGCAATCCCGGCTCGGCAATGGTCACCGCGCGCCTGTTCCTTGCTCCGCTGCTGGGATTGCTGCAGGGCCGTTCGGTTGAAGATGTGCTGGACTGGGTCCCACTCCAGGCAGCACAGATATTTCCGATTCCGGAAGGCCGAACCACATTCGTCCGCGCAGTCCTCTCCAAGTCGGGCCTGGTGCCGCTCGCAAATCAGGATTCCTCGGCACAGGCTCCACTGGGCAAGGCAAGATGGCTGGTGCGGCGCGATCCCGCGGGGAAGGCTTCCCATTGCGACGAACGGATGCTGGCGCTCGCATTCTAGGCGTGGTTCCTGACCTCAGAAATGCGATGTCTGATGAGCCGACGCTGATTTCACTTTTCGCGGTTGCAGCAATCATCTGCGGTCACTTACGCGAATGAGCTCGGAGGGACTTTGGCAACGCGGGGCAATCAAAAGCTACGATTGGAAGAGCGAGGGGGCAAGTTTGGGGGGAAAGCCCGCGCTTCATGAAAATACCTCTCGTGATCAATATTATAAACGAAACCTCTTGCGCCCTCCCGCTCCGCCACCGCAGACTTGAAAGTCCGGCAGTGTTCCTGCCTTACGGCAGCAACAAACTGGAATCTCCATAGCTGTAGAAGCGATAGCCTTTCGCGATGGCGTAACGATAGGCTGCCTGCATCCGTTCGCGCCCCATCAGCGCGCTGACCAGCATAAACAGGGTCGATTTGGGCAAGTGAAAATTGGTCATCAGCCCATCGACCGCGCGAAAGCGGTAACCGGGGGTGATGAAGATCGCGGTGTCGCCTTCGAAGGGCTGGATAATTCCCTCGGCATTCGCCGCGCTCTCCAGCAGGCGCAGGCTGGTGGTACCGACTGCGATCACCCTGCCCCCGGCGGCGCGGGCAGCGTTGAGCCGCGCGGCGGTTGCTTCATCGATGCGGCCCCATTCGGAATGCATCCGGTGATCGCGCGTATCTTCTGCCTTCACCGGCAGAAAGGTGCCTGCGCCCACGTGCAGCGTCAGCATCTCATGGCCGACGCCGGCCGCTGACAGCGAATTCATCAGCTCATCGGTGAACTGCAGCGCTGCGGTTGGCGCAGCGACTGCGCCATCGCGGCTGGCGAACATGGTCTGGTAATCGCTGCGATCTGCCGCATCGGTTTCGCGCTTGGCGGCGATATAGGGCGGCAATGGCATCCGCCCTGCCCGCTCCAGCAACAGCTCTACCGGCTCTGTCCCGGTGAAGGCCAGAGTCCAGCTGCCATCGGCGTGGCGTGCCTCGGCGATAGCCTCCACTTGCGCCGGAAAGCTGATCGGTTCGCCTTCTTTCAGCCGTTTGCCATTGCGGACAAAGGCTTGCCAGCGGCGCAGATCGATGCGCTTGTGCAGCGTTGCGCCGATCCGTGCACCATCATCCGGGTTTGATCCGCGCCGCCCTTCAAGCTGGGCGGGGATCACGCGCGTATCGTTGAACACCAGCACATCGCCCGCCCGCAACAACGAAGGCAGGTGGCTGACGCGGTGATCGCTCAGCACCGCACTGTCGCGGCCCGGCACCAGCAGCAGCCGCGCGCTGTCACGCGGCCGCGCGGGACGCAGGGCAATGTTTTCAGGCGGAAGCTCGAAATCGAACAGATCGACACGCATGGCGCGCGCCCTAGTCAATCGCTGGCGCAAAGGCGAGTGCTTTGGCGATCAATCCGTCGAGGGGGAGCAGCGTTCGACCCGTTCTAGAATCCAGATGATGCCGGGGGCGTCAGCTGGCGGATCGCGCACCACCTCTTCGCGGATGCGCAGGCGGCAGAGCTTTCCCGGTGCAAAGGTAAAGCCTTGAATCCCGAAATAGTGCAGCTGCCATTCGCTGGTCCCGGCATCACGCACCCGCAAGCATTGCATCGGCACCAGCCCTTGGCAGCTGACCATGCGCGGCCCGACCTCAATCACGCGCAGCTTGCCAGTGGCACGCTGCACGGGAACGGTGTTGCACCCTGCTATGGCCAGCGCAGCCAGACTGACGAGAATGGATGACAGGCGCCGCGGCGCCATGTCAGTTGGACTTCGAGTTGTTCAGCATATCCGCAGTGATCGCGCCCTGCGGCGCGGCGGCTGGCATCGCTGGGCGCGGCTTGTTGTCAACCAGCATGGACGCCTGGACGATCTTGGTCGGCTTGGCCGGCGGCTCGCCACGTTCGATCGTGTCGACATATTCCATGCCGGAAATCACACGGCCGAAATTGGTGTATTTGTGATCAAGCGCAAAACGCGGAAAAAACACGATGAAGAACTGGCTGTTGGCGGTATCCGGTTCATTGGTGCGGGCCATCGAAACTGTACCGCGAACATGCGGCATATAATTGAATTCGGCCTTCAGATCGGGATAGCTGGAACCACCCTGCCCGGTGCCGGTTGGATCGCCGGTCTGGGCCATGAAGCCATCGATCACGCGGTGAAAGATGATGCCGTTGTAAAAGCCTTCCTTCACCAGAGTCTTGATCCGTTCGACATGCCCCGGCGCCCATTGCGGCATCAGCCGGATCAGCACACGCCCGCCATTCGACAGATCGAGCACCATGATGTTTTCTGGATTATGGCTGGTGTCGGGATCAACCCATGCGCTCATGGTCGGGGCTGGCGGCGTGACAGGTGCCTTCTTGGCCGCAAAAGCCGGAACTGCGCCCAGCGACAAGCCAATTGCCAGCGCGATGAATTTACGTCGGATCATACAGTTCTAACTCTGGTCCTGCGCGAGGTTGCGTGGCATTAGCCCGGCATCACTGTCGTGACAATGAACGGCAAGGCCAAACCCGGGTTTTATTGCGCCGTTGGCTTCTAATAGTCGCCCAGCGTTCCTGTCTTGGCGATACGCGCCAGCACATCCTCGCGCACCGGCTTGCTGACGAAGCGTGTGATATCTCCGCCGAACAGCGCGATTTCCTTGACCAGTTTGGAAGCGATCGGCTGCAAGCTGACATCGGCCATCAGAAACACGGTTTCGATATTAGCGTTGAGCTGCTGGTTCATGCCTGCCATCTGATATTCATATTCGAAATCAGCCACCGCGCGAAGGCCGCGCACAATCACCGATGCCCCTTGCTTTTCAGCGAAGCGCATCAGCAAGGCGTTGAAACCGATCACCTCGACATTATCCAGCCCCAGTGCAGCGACTTCACGCTGAGTCATGGCAATCCGCTCTTCGGGCGAAAACATGGGATTTTTCGAGGGATTGGTGGTTACGCCGATAATCAGCCGGTCAACCAGCTTGGCCCCGCGCCGGATGATATCGGCATGGCCCAGCGTGATCGGATCAAACGTGCCGGGATATACGCCAACGCGCTGCGCCATTACCGGTCCCTCTCCACAATATAGCGCGCCAATTCGCGCAGCAGATCTGCTTCTTGCCCATATGCACCCAGATGCGCAATCGCCTGTTGCGATAGCATTTGCGCCTGTTGCCGCGCATTTTCCGCGCCCAGCACCGAAACGAAGGTCTGTTTGCCAGCAGCGGCATCCTTGCGCAGCGCCTTGCCGGCGGCAGCCTCATCACCTTCGTGATCAAGCAGATCATCGGCAATCTGGAACGCCAGCCCGATATCGCGCGCATAGGCTCGCAGCCGATGGCGCCCCTCCGGAGGAATTCGCCCCAGCACCGCACCCATTTCCACTGCGGCACCCAGCAGGGCACCAGTCTTAAGCTGCTGCAAGCGGCTGATCATCGCCAGATCGAAACTTTGCGATTCAGCGGCAATATCGATCATCTGCCCGCCAACCATGCCATGCAGCCCACTGGCCTGCGCCAGCACTGCGACCAGCTCGGCACGAATGAAAGGATCGGGGCTGGTATGCCCGCTGGACAGAATCTCGAAAGCGAAGCCCTGCAAGGCATCACCGGCCAGCACCGCAGTCGCCTCGTCATAGGCGCGATGCAGTGTTGGCTTGCCGTGGCGCAAGGCATCATCATCCATGCAGGGCAGATCATCATGGATCAGCGAATAGGCATGGATCGCCTCCACCGCGATGGCGGCACGCAGCGCCACATCGCGGCCGACTGCGAACATCTCCGCGCAGGACACGGTCAGAAGCGGGCGTAGCCTTTTACCGCCGCCGATAACGGCATAGCGCATGGCTTCGACCAGCCTGGCGCGCGGATCATCGGGAACGGGCAGCAGCAAGTCAAAGGCCTGATCAACATCCTGGGCGATCCGGGCCATGGCATCGGAAAGCACGGTCTTCGCCTCGTCCGCCGGTGTCATCACCTAACGATCTCCGGCTGGATCGAATGGCTGAACGCCAGTCGCCTGACCATCGGCCCCGGCGACAATCCGCTCGATCCGGGTCTGCGCCGCGTCAAGCCGGGCCTGGCAATGCTTACGCAGCGCTTCGCCGCGCTCATAGAGCGCAATCGAATCATCAAGCGGCACTTCCCCGCTTTCAAGTTTGCGCACCACATCTTCCAGCGCGCGCAACGCTTCCTCGAAATTCATGGTGGCAAGATCGGCAGAAACATCATTCATGCCCAGCAGCATTGACCGCACCCGTGCGAACGGTCAAGCTGCCTGCGCAAAGCTGGTCGATGAAGCTGTCCAGAAAGGGAGGAACTGCCTTGAAGTGGCTTGTCGCT
The DNA here is from genome assembly GCA_044225335.1 of Novosphingobium sp. Taxonomy (GTDB): domain Bacteria; phylum Pseudomonadota; class Alphaproteobacteria; order Sphingomonadales; family Sphingomonadaceae; genus Novosphingobium. The sequence continues at coordinate 44,092 of JBGAIR010000003.1, forward strand.
TGGAGCAGCGCCGCGATCATATTCGCCGCTCTGGACGCCATCTGGCTCAATCGCGCCGCACCCTTGCTGTATCGCCCGCTGTTAGGCGATTTGCTGGCAGACAGTTTCCGCCCGGTTCCGGCGGTATTGTTCTATCTGTGCTATATTTCGGCGATGGTCTGGTTCGCGATCCATCCCGGTCTGACGGAGGGCGTACCGTCCGCCCTGCTGAACGGTGCGTTGCTGGGCGGCATTGCCTATGCAACCTATGATCTGACCAATCAGGCAACGCTGCGCCACTGGCCAGCCCAGATTACGATTATCGACATTGCCTGGGGCATGTCGGCCACGGCGCTCGCCAGCGCCCTGGCAACCTGGATCACCCTGCGCTGGAGCTGAAGCCATGTTCATAGGTCATTGGGCACCCGCACTTGCTGTGGCTTCCCGCCGCAATCCCCCATCGCTGACGACGCTGTTCATTGCCGGGCAACTGGTGGACTGGGCGTTTTTCGCGCTGCTGCTGTTCGGCGTCGAGAACATGCGCTTTTCTCCGGGTATCAGCGTGATGAACCCGATGGACCTTTATCACATGCCCTATACCCACAGCCTGCTGGGCAGCATGGCTTTCGCAGTGGCGTTCGGTTTTCTGGTCTGGGCAATCAGCCGGGATCGCATCGCCGGATTGCTGACCGGCGCGGTCGTGCTGTCGCACTGGCTGCTCGATCTGCTGGTGCATGTGCCCGATCTGACTCTGGCTGGCAGCCCGCCCAAGCTGGGATTCGGATTATGGAACCATCCGGGGCTGGAAATGCCGCTGGAACTGGGGATCACCTTCGCCGCCCTGTGGCTTTATGCGCGCGCACGCCGCCCCTCGGCACTGCGTGTTGGCGTGCTTGCCCTGATCCTGCTGACACTGCAGGCGATCAACTGGTTTGGGCCGGTTGAGCCAACCGTGACCAGCGGCACCAGCCTGCTGGCCTTGTTCGCCTATGGCATGGCAACGCTGGCTGCATGGTGGATGGGGAAAAGCGCGAAAAACCCGGCCTGAACGGACTAGCGGGAATCCCTGCACGCGGCTAAAGCGCCGCGCATGGCCGAAGTGACTCCCGAAATCGTCGCCGCCCACGGGCTTTCCGAAGAAGAATACGCCCGCGTGCTTCACGCGTTGGGGCGTGCGCCAAATCTGGTTGAGCTGGGCATATTCTCGGTCATGTGGTCAGAGCATTGCTCTTACAAATCCAGCCGCATCCATTTGAAGAAGCTGCCAACCGAAGCGCCATGGGTGATCTGCGGCCCCGGTGAAAATGCCGGGGTGATCGACATCGGCGACGGGCCTGGCGGCAGCAAGCTGGCGGCGATTTTCAAGATGGAGAGCCACAACCATCCCAGCTATATCGAGCCGTATCAGGGCGCGGCCACGGGTGTCGGCGGGATTCTGCGCGATGTGTTCACCATGGGCGCGCGGCCCGTCGCCAATATGAACGCGCTGCGCTTTGGCCGCCCCGATCACCCCAAGATGAAGCATCTGGTGCAAGGCGTAGTCGCAGGGATCGGCGGCTATGGCAATTGCGTGGGCGTGCCGACCGTGGGCGGAGAAACCAATTTCCATCCGGCCTATGATGGCAATATCCTGGTCAACGCGATGACCGTGGGCATCGCCGATCAGGACAAGATTTTCTATTCGGCGGCCACCGGAATCGGCAATCCGATCGTCTATGTCGGATCAAAGACCGGGCGTGACGGCATTCACGGCGCGACCATGGCCAGCGCCGATTTCGATGAAAAGAGCGAGGAAAAGCGCCCCACCGTGCAGGTGGGCGATCCCTTCACCGAAAAGCTGCTGATCGAAGCCTGCCTGGAACTGATGGCCACCGATGCCATCGTTGCCATTCAGGATATGGGCGCGGCGGGTCTCACCTCGTCATCGGTGGAAATGGCCACCAATGGCAAGGCCGGGATCGTGCTCGACATGGATAAGGTGCCCTGCCGCGAAGAGGGCATGACACCTTATGAAATGATGCTGAGCGAAAGCCAGGAGCGGATGTTGATGGTGCTCAAGCCGGGCAAGGAAGCCATGGCCGAAGCAATCTTCCGCAAGTGGGAGCTGGATTTTGCCGTTATCGGTGAAGTGACCGATACCGGGCGAATGCAGCTGATGTTCCAGGGCGAGATGGTCTGCGACATTCCGCTGGGCCCGCTGGCGGAGGATGCACCGCTTTATGATCGCCCTCACCTCAGCCTTGAGGATTACAAGGCCTGGGCGCAGGTCAAGCCGCTCGGCGATGTGCCTGCCAGCAGCGATCTGGGTGCCGATCTGCTGAAGCTGATGGGCAGCGCCGATCTTGCCAGCCGCAGCTGGATCTGGGAGCAGTATGACAGCCAGGTTGGTGCCGATACATTGCAGAAGCCAGGCGGCGATGCGGCAGTGGTACGCATTCATAACACGCGCAAAGCGCTGGCCATCAGCACCGATTGCAACCCGCGCTATTGTTATGCCGATCCTTATGAAGGTGGCAAACAGGCGGTGGCGGAAACCTATCGCAATATCTCCGCAGTGGGCGGCAAGCCGCTGGCGATCACCAACTGCCTGAACTTCGCCAACCCCCAGCGGCCTGAAATCATGGCCCAGATTGTCGAAGCGCTGCGCGGCATGGGCGATGCCTGCCGTGCGCTCGACTATCCGATCGTTTCAGGCAACGTCAGCCTTTACAACGAAAGCAAGGCCACGGGTGGCGGCAGCGCCATTCTGCCAACGCCAGCCATCGGCGGCGTCGGCCTGATGGAAGATTATGATCGCATGGCCACCATCGGCTTCAAGGCTGAAGGTGAGGCGATCTTCGTGATCGGCCAGTCAAACGGTCACCTTGGCCAATCGCTGTGGCTGCGCGAATTGCATGGCCGCGAAGATGGCGCACCGCCGCCGGTCGATCTGGCAAAAGAACGCGCCCATGCCGAATTCATTCGCCAGTTGATCGCCGAAGGCAAGGTCAGCGCGGTGCATGACATTTCCGACGGCGGCCTGCTGGTGGCGCTGGCGGAAATGGCGCTGGCCGGCAATATCGGCTGCTTGCTTGAGGAGATCGGCGATCACTTCACCGCCTTTGGTGAGGATCAGGCCCGCTACGTCGTGACCAGCGCGGTTGCGGACAGCATTCAGGCGGCGGGCATTCCGATGACACGGATCGGCACCACCGGCGGAAGCACGATCAAGGGGCCGGGATTCTCGGTGGAAGTTGCGGCGCTGCGCGAAGCAAACACCGCGTTTTTCCGAAACTGGATGGAGGGGTAATCCCCCTCCGCCCACAACTCGGTAATCAGGCCGCCTTCTTTTCGGGCGCGATCAGATCATAGGGATCGATTCCCATCGCGCGCCATTCCGCATGGGCAGCCTGATAGGTCGCGGGCGGTGTGATGTTGAGCATCTTGCGGACATCATCGATCTGCATTGGCAGCAGTTCGCGGATCGGCAATTCGGCGATGCGCGGGCAAACCTTGCCCATGCGCTGTGCCTCACGCACTGCGCCCAGCACGGGAGCCTTGCTCTTCAGCTGCCGACGAATTTCCAGCGCCCCCGCATAACCAAGGAAAAGATGCGCCAGAGCGGGCTGCTGGCTATAGGTAAAGGCCAGCACGCATTGTTCGCCCAGTGCATCACGGCCATAGCCCGTCAGCACATGCTGCATATCATGCGTGTCGCGCAGGCGGCCGAAATACCATTCAACCTGATCGTCCAGGCGAACCCGATCGCCCCGATACTTGTCGAGATCATCGACCAGTCCCTGCGCAGTCAGCCCTTCGCTTTCCATGAAATCGCAATAGACCTGCGCCAGGCTGCCCTTGGGCATCCGCCGCAGCGAAGCGTGATCGTCAAGGATCGCAGGCAGATAGCGTTCGGTGGCGAAGATGCGCTTGCCCTGCTCCGTCGCCAGAAAATCGCGCGCCGCGTCATAGGCACCGCGCCAAGGCAGCGCTTCAAAGATCGGCGTGACTTCCGCTGTGTTTTCCTTGTCTTTGATAAGGTTGCGGAAATGCCGCCATGCCTTGGGCAAGTCGATCCGCATTTCCGGACGACCGGGCAACATGAAAGGGATCGCGTCAACGGACTGCTCAACCGGAGCATCCTGCGCGGAAACGAGAGCGGGGCTGATAGTATCCATAGCTTCCATATGTCACTTACTTACATTCATGTCAATATTGAATTGCAATTGTGCTGGAAAAAGGTTCACATTTTGCTACTCATCCTCCCGTCAGCGGCTGACGGCCGGGGGACAGGGGAGATCGAGCTATGGTGACGCGCTGGCCACTGGCCTTGGGTATTGCCGCAGGCACAATTGCATTGCTGGCCGGCCTGAGCCTTGGCACCGATACCACCGAAGGCTGGCACATGGCCGCGCGCTGGACTGCACGCATCGGTTTCCCGATATTTCTCATCACCTATTGCGCCCGCCCTCTGGCCCAAATTGATCCAGCCGACTGGAGCAAGCAGCTGTGGCGGGATCGGCGCTGGTGGGGTCTGGGCTTTGCCGCCAGCCACAGCATTCACCTGCTGGCGCTGGTAACCTATATCCAGCTTTCCGGCACACCCCGCAGCTTTGCCTCGCTGCTGCCCGGCGGCACTGCCTATATCGTGCTGTATCTGATGGCGTTCACCTCAAGCGATGGCGCGATGCGCGCCATGGGGCAGAACTGGAAGCGCCTGCACCGCTTCGGCATTCACTATCTGTGGCTGATCTTCACGCTGGCCTATGCCAAGCGAATTGCCGTGCCGGAAACCATGGCAGAGGGGATCATAGGGACATTGCTGGCGCTGGCGGCATTGGGGCTGCGAATCGCCGCAATGAAGCGCGGCCGAAGCAACGCTGCTACCGCCTGATCACGTCACTCTACCCAATCGCCCCGGGCAATCCCCAGCAGCTTGAGCGCGCTGGTCAGATCGCCGCGGTCGATCCAGCCATCACCGGCAGCGCGAGCCTTTGGCTTGGCGCAGAAGGCGATGCCATATGTAGCGGCGCGCAGCATCGGTATATCATTCGCGCCATCGCCGGTGGCCAGCGTCACCGCCCCGCCCCGGCTGGCACTTTCGCCGCGCAGCACCTGCTCCTTCACTGCACTGTCGACAATGCTGCCAACCAGCCCGCCAGTCAGCTTTCCATCGGCAACAGCCAACCGGTTTGCCACAACCTGCTGGAACCCCAGCTGATCCGCCACCGGATCGGCGAACTGATGAAATCCGCCGGTTACCAGCACTGTATGGCAGCCTTTCGCCTTTAGCGTTTCGACCAGACAGTTTGCACCTGGCATTGGCGCAATGCGTTCCGCCAGGCACTGCGCGATTGCCCCCTCACCCAGCCCGGCAAGCAGGCGGACCCGTTCCGTCAAGGCCTGCGCAAAATCCAGCTCGCCCTGCATAGCGCGTTCGGTAATGGCAGCGATCTGATCTTTCAGCCCGGCAAAATCCGCCAGCTCATCGATGCATTCGGCCGCGATCATGGTTGAATCCATATCGGAGACGAACACGCCGGGCAGCTCCGGCTTGGCTTCTGCCACCAGCAGATCAGATGGCGCAAACGGCTGATCCAGCGCCATGCGCAATGCGTCCGCTGCCAGATTGTCCACCTGCAGTTCCAGCACATCGTCAAACCCGGCCAGCAGTGCAGCCGAGGCGACTTTAGCGCCTTGCGCTTCCAGCATCGCAATCGCCTTGTCGCAATTTGCGGACAGCGCCGAAGGTTCTGCTATCACCCGGGCAATGAGCACGACAATCTTCCCTGAATCATCCGGCGAACGACCGCCGCTGGCGCTCATTGCAGGGCCAACCGCCAGCGGCAAGAGCGATTGCGCGGTGCGGCTTGCTCTGGCGCTGGAGAAGCGCGGCCGCAAAGCCGTGGTGATCAATGCCGACAGCGCGCAGGTTTACGCCGATCTTGCCGTGCTTTCGGCTCGGCCCAATGATACGGAAATGCAGGGCGTGCCGCATCGCCTGTTTGGCGAGTGGGATGGCGCTGAAGCCTGCTCTGCCGCCGATTGGGCCAATCGTGCGCGCGATGTGATCGCAGCAGCCCACCGCGCGAACATCGTGCCGATCCTGGCGGGGGGCACCGGGCTGTATATCCGCACCTTGCTGGATGGCATCGCGCCGATTCCGACGATTGACCCGGCAGTGCGCGATGCAGTGCGCGCCCTGCCCGTTGCCGATGCCTTTGCCGCTTTGCAGCGCGAAGATCCTGCCCGCGCTGCGCAGCTTGCCCCTGCTGACGCCGTTCGCATCGCGCGCGCACTGGAAGTGGTGCGCTCCACAGGCAGGCCGATGGCGGATTGGCAGGCAGAGCGCAGCGGCGGGATCGGTGACGTGATCGATCTGCACCCGCTGGTGCTGCTGCCGCCGCGCGAATGGCTGTACCCGCGCTGCGATCAACGCTTTGCCAATATGCTGGATAGCGGCGCGGTTGCCGAAGTTCAGGCCTTGCTTGCCCGCAATCTTGACCCTGCGCTGCCCGTGATGCGGGCAATTGGTGTGCCGGAAATCGCCGATTGGCTGGCAGGGAAAGCAACCCGCGCGGAAGCCGAATCTCGCGGCGCACAGGCCACGCGTAACTACGCAAAACGGCAATTCACCTGGCTGCGTCACCAGCTGCCGACCGAGTGGCAACGCATAGATGATTACGCCGGGAATGAAGATTACCGAATGAGTGATGGTTTTGTATCTTTATTACACGATTAGATGTTGACATGACATTTCATGTCTCATATTGATGGCAACAACAACCGCTCTTGCGGTTTTTGCGCGAGTTGGAGAGGAGACCCGGCACAGCCCCCTGTGCCGGGTCCGTCCTTTCAGGGGTTCCGGCAAATTTCGGGGCCTCGACTGAGAAAGGTTACAGGGTTGTGAGCGAGGAACGCAGCGGCGCCAGCATTCTGGTTGAAAGCCTGGTTCGTCAGGGTGTCGAATTCGTGTTCGGCTATCCCGGCGGCGCGGTTCTGCCGATTTATGACGCCCTGTTTGGCGATGCCCGCATCCGTCATATCCTGGTCCGGCATGAAGCCGGCGCTGCCCATGCGGCAGAAGGCTATGCCCGCTCCACCGGCAAGCCCGGTGTGGTGCTGGTTACCTCTGGCCCCGGTGCAACCAATGCCGTCACTGGTATTGCCGATGCCTTCATGGATTCGATCCCGCTGGTGGTGATCACCGGGCAGGTTTCGTCCGCATTGATCGGGTCAGACGCATTTCAGGAAGCCGATACCGTTGGCATCACCCGCCACTGCACCAAGCACAACTATCTGGTGAAGGATCCCGGCGAGCTCGCCGCTATCATCGACGAGGCATTCCAGATCGCCACCACCGGCCGCCCCGGCCCCGTGGTGATCGACATTCCCAAGGATGTGCAGGTTGCCTCTGCCCTGCTCGCCGATGGCGCACCGCAGCGCCGCAATCGCTATTCCCCGCCTTCGCAGGGCGGCGAACGTGATATTGCCCGCGCCATTGAACTCTTGGCCAATGCCAAGGCCCCCGTGTTCTATACCGGCGGCGGCGTTATCAATTCCGGCCCGCGCGCCAGCAGCTTGCTGCGCCAGTTGCAGGCCCTGACTGGTGCGCCCGTCACCTCCACGCTGATGGGGCTTGGCGCTTTCCCCGCCGACCATGCCGATTGGCTGGGGATGCTGGGGATGCACGGCACCTACGAAGCCAATCTGGCGATGAATCAGGCGGATCTCATCCTTTGCGTGGGTGCGCGCTTCGATGATCGCGTCACCGGGCGGCTCGATGCTTTCGCTCCCAATTCGACCAAGATTCATATCGACATCGATCGCGCCTCTATCAACAAGACCGTGCCGGTCGATCTGCCGATCCTGGGTGACTGCGCCTTGGTGCTGGAACAGCTGATCGATGCTTGGGGAACACGCAAGGGCCGCGATCTCTCCGAATGGAAAGCGCGGATCGACGGCTGGCGCACCCGCAAAAGCCTGTCTTTCCCTGAGAACAAAAGCGCGATCATGCCGCAGCTGGCGATCCAGCGCCTGTTTGAGGCGACCCGCAGTCGCGACACGATCATCGCCACCGAAGTGGGCCAGCACCAGATGTGGGCGGCACAGCATTTTCACTTCTTCGGGCCGAACAAATGGCTCACCTCGGGCGGGCTTGGCACGATGGGCTATGGGCTGCCGGCCGCAATCGGTGCGCAGCTGGGCAATCCTGACAGTCTGGTGATCGATATCGCCGGCGATGCCTCGATCCAGATGAACATTCAGGAACTCGGCACCGCCACGCAATATCGCCTGCCGGTGAAGGTATTCGTGCTCAACAACGAATGGATGGGGATGGTTCGCCAGTGGCAGGAGCTGACCTATGAAAGCCGCTATTCCAATTCCTATTCGGATAGCCTGCCCGATTTCGTGAAGCTGGCCGAAGCCTATGGCTGGAAGGGCATCCGCATTGAGGATGAAAGCCAGCTTGAAGCAGGGATCAAGGCGATGATCGAGCATCCCGGCCCGGTGATCGTCGATTGCCTGGTTGCCAAGGAAGCCAACTGCTTCCCGATGATCCCTAGCGGTGCGGCGCATACCGAAATGATCCTCTATGGCGATGATGTCGCCGGTACGATGGATGATGAAGCCAAGGCGCTGGTTTGAAGGTTTCGCAACGATGATGAAGATCAAACAGCAGGCGTCTGAGCGCCACGTCCTGACCGTGATGGTCGACAACGAGGCCGGGATTCTCGCCAAGATCGCGGGCCTGTTCACCGCGCGCGGCTATAATATCGACAGCCTGACCGTGGCGGATATCACGGAAAATCACGCGGTCAGTCGGATTACCATCGTCACCCACGGCCCCCCGGAAGTGATCGATCAGATCCACGCCCAGCTGGAACGGCTGGTGCCGGTTCACAAGGTTACCGACCTGACCGAGCTGGGCGCACATGTCGAGCGCGAACTGGCGCTGGTCAAGGTCGCTGGCGTCGGCGATGCGCGGGTAGAAGCCTTGCGGCTGGCCGAAGTGTTTCGCGCCAGCGTGATCGATACCACGACCAGCAGCTTCATCTTCGAACTGACCGGCGCGCCCGACAAGATCGACCGCTTCGTTGGCCTGATGCGCGAGCTGGGTCTGGTCGAGGTTGGCCGCACCGGCGTGGTCGGCATGATGCGCGGTGCCGAGGCGGCATGAATTCGAACAACCAACCTAACCCGTCATCCCGGGCTTGACCCGGGATCCCGCTTTCTCTTGCGACGCCAGAAGAAAGTGGGACCCCGGCTCAGGGCCGGGGTGACGAAAACTGTGAGACGGGAATACAAAGATGAAGGTTTATTACGACGCCGATTGTGATCTCAATCTGGTGACCAGCAAGAAGATCGCGGTCCTCGGCTATGGCAGCCAGGGCCATGCTCATGCGCAGAACCTGCGCGACAGCGGTGTGAAGGATGTGGCGATCGCGCTGCGTCCCGGCTCGGCCAGCGCCAAGAAGGCAGAAGCTGCCGGTTTCAAGGTGCTGTCGAACAAGGAAGCAGCGGCTTGGGCAGACGTGCTGATGATCCTTGCCCCTGACGAGCATCAGGCCGCAATCTGGGAAGATGATCTCAAGGGCAATATAAAGCCGGGTGCCGCGCTGGCCTTTGCCCACGGGCTCAACATCCACTTCGGCCTGATCGAAGCGCCCGCCGATATCGACGTGATCATGATCGCGCCCAAGGGCCCCGGTCACACCGTGCGCGGCGAATATGTGAAGGGCGGCGGCGTGCCCTGCCTGATCGCCGTGCATCAGGATGCCAGCGGCAATGCCCATGACGTTGCGCTGGCCTATGCCAGCGGCGTTGGCGGTGGCCGCAGCGGCATCATCGAAACCAATTTCAAGGAAGAATGCGAAACCGATCTGTTCGGCGAGCAGGCGGTGCTGTGCGGCGGTATCACCCACCTGATCCAGGCCGGGTTCGAAACGCTGGTCGAAGCGGGTTACGCCCCGGAAATGGCCTATTTCGAATGTCTGCACGAAACCAAGCTGATCGTCGATCTGCTGTATGAAGGCGGTATCGCCAACATGCGCTATTCGATCAGCAACACCGCCGAATATGGTGACATCACCACCGGTCCGCGGATCATCACCCCTGAAACCAAGGCCGAAATGAAGCGCGTGCTGGCTGACATCCAGTCAGGCCGGTTCGTGAAGAATTTCGTGCTGGATAACCGCGCCGGTCAGCCGGAACTAAAGGCCGCCCGCAAGGCTGCCGAGGCGCATCCGATCGAACAGACCGGCAGCCGCCTGCGCGCGATGATGCCGTGGATCGGCAAGAACAAGCTGGTCGATCAGGAAAAGAACTAGGTCTTTTCCAGCCAGCGGTGATTGCAGCCGTGACTATGGGCCCGGAGCTTGGCTCCGGGCCTTTTTCATTGCGGCGAAGCCCAGCAGGAACAGCACGGCCACCCCGATGCTCGCCCAGAACTGGCTGGCCAGATCCGGCGTCAGCGCCATGAAGGTGATCACCGACAGCATACCCAGCCCGGCCAGAAGCGTGCCCCAGGGGTGAAACCACATCTTCAATTGCAGCGCCTGCCCTTCGCGTTCCCACTGGCTGCGCAAACGCAGCTGCGCGCCCGCCACCATCAGATAGAGCAGCAACATGGTGACGCCGGATGAGTTGAGCAGGAAGGAAAACACCGCGTCCGGCGAAAGCCGCTCTGCCGCCAGTGCGGCATAGGAAAACAGGCTGGCGGTGATGATCGCCCGGGCTGGCACCTTGCGCGCATTGACCGCCACCAGCCATTGCGGCGCATCACCATGCCCCGCCAATCCGAACAGTGTGCGCGAGGTGACGTAGAGCCCGGAATTGAGGCAGGACAGCACCGCCACCAGCACCACGCAGTTCATGATCACCTCACCGCCCGGCACCTGCATCGCCGCCAGCGTGGTGGCAAAGGGCGAATAGCCGGGTGTAACCGCATTCCACGGCACCACCGCCACAATCATCAGGATCGAGAGGATATAGAACACCACGATCCGCACCGTGACCGACAGGGAAAGCCGCGCCACCGCCTTGGCCGGTTCGGCGCTTTCAGCAGCGGCTATGGTGGAAATCTCTGCCCCGCATAGCGCGAATATCGTCGAGGCAACCGACGCCAGCACCGTTCCCCAGCCATGCGGTGCGAAACCGCCATGTGCTGTCAGATTGCCGAACGTGCTCCCGGTGGGGCTGGTCACGCCGCTGGCCCAGGCCCCCGCGACCAGGATGAACACCACCATCGCCGCCACCTTGATCGCCGAAAACCAGAATTCGAATTCGCCATAGGAGCGCGCCGACATCAGGTTCACCGCCGTCAGCGCCGCCATCAGCGCCACGCCGATTTCCCAGGTGGCGAACTGTGGAAGCCAATGATTGATGATCTTGGCTCCGGCGATCGCCTCGATCGCGACAACCACCACCCAGAAATACCAATAGAGCCAGCCTGATAGGAACCCGGCCCAATGCCCTATCCCTGCCCGCGCGAAATCGGGAAAGGTTTGCACGCCGGGCAGCGCCGTCGCCATTTCCGAGATCATCCGCATTACCAGCATGATGATCAGCCCGGCCAAGGCATAGGATATCACCGCGGCTGGCCCCACGATCGAGATCGTGGTGGAGGAACCAACGAACAGCCCCGCGCCGATGATCCCGCCAATGGCGATCATCGAAATATGGCGGCTTTGCAGCGTTTGCCCGAGCCGGGGTGTGCTGTCGTGACTGGTGGTTGAGGCGCTATCCATGCGCCCACCCTAACCAATCAGCGCATCAGCGCAAATGCGCTGCGCAATTCGCGCAGAAAAGCCTCGGGCTGCTCCCATGCGGCGAAGTGCCCGCCCTGCTCCATATCGCCCCAATGGACGAGGTTCTTGAAGTTCCGTTCCGCCCATTTGCGCGGCGTTGGCAGGATTTCCTTGGGGAAGGCGCTGACTGCAACCGGGATTTCAATGTCCTGCGGGGCAAAGCTGCCAAAGCTTTCCCAATAGAGCCGCGCCGATGACGCGCCCGTGGCAGGCAGCCAATAGAGCATGATGTTGTCCAGAATGGCATCGCGGCTCAAGGCATCAAAAGCGGAGCCCTGATTGTCAGTCCATGCCCACATCTTTTCAAAGATCCAGCTCGCCAGCCCCACCGGGGAATCGACCAGTCCATAACCCACCGTTTGCGGGCGGGTGCGCTGCTGGGTGGAATAGCCCGAATCCCACTCCTGATAGAACTTCAGCGCGCCCAGCGCCTTGAGTTCGGCTGGCGAGGGATTTTCGAGATCTTCCGGCAGGGGCCGTCCGATCGGCATATTGAGATGCACCCCGGCGCATCCGGCGATTTTCTGCACCCCGATCGAGGTAGTAACCGCGCTGCCCCAGTCTCCACCCTGTGCAACCCAGCGATCATACCCCAGCCGCGCCATCAGTTGCCCCCAGGCGCGGGCGATCTTTTCCACGCCCCAGCCTGCTTCGGTCGGCTTGCCGGAAAAACCGAAGCCCGGCAGCGACGGGGCGACGACATGAAAGGCATCCTCTGCCCTTCCACCGAACTTGACCGGATCGGCCAGCTGCTCGATCACGCCCATGAACTCGATCACCGATCCCGGCCAGCCATGCGTAATCACGAGCGGCAGCGCCTGCGGATGAGGTGAGCGGACATGCAGGAAATGAATGTCCAGCCCGTCGATATTGGTGGTGAACTGCCCCAACGCATTGAGCCGCGCCTCGCAGCGCCGCCAGTCATAGCCATCGCGCCAATAAGCCACCAGATCCTGCAAGGCCGCCAGCGGCGTGCCCTGAGTCCAGTCCGGCACGGTTTCCTTTTTCCGGCCAGCGCGTCAGATCGATCCGCGCATGAAGATCATCGAGTGCAGCCTGCGGAATGGCCAAGGTGAACGGGGTAACTTCGGTCATTTCCCAAATCCTCGCTTAAACAGCGCCAGTCCCCATGGCCAGCTGAGATGCTTGTTCCACCTTGCTCCGCGCAATGAGCGACATCGTGCTCGTGGCTTTTGCCAGCACTGTTCCGTCGCCGTCGCGCAGGCAACCTTCATAAAAGCACACTCGTCGTCCCGCTCGCACCACCCATCCTTCTGCGATGACCAGTCCGGGGCGAGTTGGCGCGAAGAAACTGACTTTCAATTCCAGGGTCATCGGAACAACATCATTCCCATGCATGGCAATTGCCGCGTGCGCCATTGCGGCATCGATCCAACCGGTCACAAAACCGCCCTGCACAACGCCGCCGGAATGGCACTGTTGCTGATCCGCTCTGTACTCCAGCTTTGCCCGCCCTTCCGGCAGCATTTCAACGATGCGCTGAAGCCCCATGATGTCGTAAAGCGAATCTACGGATGAAGCTGCGGTCATGCCTGTTCCTTAATCCCCATTTGGAGCGGGATAAGCGATTACACGCCCAATCACCTCTCGCAAGGCATAGCAGACCCTATCCTGCCCCTTTACAAGCCGCCGCCCATCCAGCATAGCCGCCGCATGATCCCTCGGCTTGGCCTTACCCTGCGACTTATCCGCCCTTGGGCGTAAGCTGACGTGCCGGTTCGCGGCGCGCACAGCGCCCAAGGGGACCCGATCCAGCCAATTCCCGCAGATTTCAGGCACCGGAACCGCCAGTCATGACCATGCTCAAGAACCCCTCGGCGAAATATCGCCCCTTCCCCGCGATCAACCTGCCCGATCGCCAATGGCCCGGCCGCACCATCACCAAGGCGCCGCGCTGGCTCTCCACCGATCTGCGCGACGGCAATCAGGCGCTGATTGATCCGATGGGCGCGGAAAAGAAGATGCGCTTTTTCGATCTGCTGCTGAAGGTCGGCTGCAAGGAGATCGAGGTTGGCTTCCCCGCTTCGGGCGCGACCGATTTCGATTTCATCTCTGGTCTGGTCCGCGACGGCAAGGTTCCGCAGGATGTGACCGTGCAGGTGCTCACCCAATCGCGCCGCGATCTGATCGAAACCAGCTTTGCCAGCCTCGAAGGATCGCATCGCGCGATTGTTCACCTTTACAACGCGGTGTCGCCCGCCTGGCGGCGCATCGTTTTTGGCATGAGCAAGGACGAGATCAAGCAGATTGCCATAGAAGGCGCGAAGGTGCTGCGTGATCAGGCCGCGAAATATCCCGATACCGATTGGCATTTCCAATATTCGCCGGAAACCTTTTCCACCGCCGAAGTCGATTTCTCGGTCGAGGTCTGCGCAGCGGTGATGGATGTGCTGCAACCCACGCCCGATCATCCGATCATCTTCAACCTGCCCGCCACGGTCGAATGCGCGACGCCCAATGTCTATGCCGATCAGGTGGAGCTGTTCACCCGGATGATCCCCAACCGTGACAGCACGGTGATCTGCCTCCACACCCACAATGATCGCGGCACCGGCGTCGCCGCGGCAGAACTGGGGCTGATGGCCGGGGCAGACCGTGTGGAAGGTTGCCTGTTCGGCAATGGCGAGCGCACCGGCAATTGCGATCTCGTGACCGTCGCGCTCAACATGTACACGCAGGGCGTTGATCCCGGCCTCGATTTCTCGGATATCGATGCCATCGCCAGCACGGTGGAATATTGCAACCAGCTGCCGATCCACCCGCGCCACCCCTATGTGGGCGAACTGGTCTATACCTCGTTTTCCGGCAGCCATCAGGACGCGATCAAGAAGGGCTTTGCCGCTCGCGAACAGCAGAATGATGAAACCTGGGAGATGCCCTATCTCCCCATCGACCCCGCCGATCTCGGCCGCAATTACGAAGCGGTGATCCGCGTCAATTCACAGAGCGGCAAGGGCGGCTTCGCCTGGGTGCTTGAACAGGACCAGGGCCTGAAACTGCCCAAGAAGATGCAGGCCGATTTCTCCAAACATGTGCAGGAACTTGCCGACGAAGTGGGCCGCGAACTGTTTGCCGATGATATCTGGCAGGTGTTCCAGCGCGCCTATAAACTCAGCACGCCGCAGCATTTCCAGCTGGTCGATTTCGACGAAACGCGCGCGCCCGATGGCACCCGCATTTTCGCTGGCAAGATCGGCGTCGATGGCCAGGAACAAAGCGTTTCGGGCCGGGGCAACGGCCTGATCTCCTCCGTGGTGACGACGCTGGCAGACAGCTTTGGCGTGAAGCTGGAGGTGAAGGACTATTTCGAACATGCGATGACCGCCGGTTCGGATGCCCGCGCCGCCGCCTATGTTGAATGCACCGGCCCGGACGGCAAGACCGTGTGGGGCGTCGGCATCGATGAAGACGTCGCCACCGCCAGCGTCCGCGCGGTGCTGAGCGCGGCCAACGGCGTTCACAACCGTTAGACGGCGATCAGTCGGGGCGCAGAACCATCTTCAGCGCCCCGGCTTCGCGCGCTTCAAACAGACGATAGGCTTCTGCGCCTTGAGACAGCGGCATGCGGTGGCTGATGTAGCGTTCCGGCTTTAACCGGCCCGATTGCACCAGCGGGAACAGCGCGGGCAGTTCCTCCGGCACCGAACAGGTGCCCGCGCGGAAGGTCAGCCCCTGGGCAAAGGCGCGCTCCAGCGGGAACGGAAAGCGCCGCGATTGCTGCACACCGATCACGGAAACCGTCCCGCGTGGCCGCACCAGCCGCAGCGCGAAATCAACAGTGGCATCGCTGCCCACCACTTCCACTGCGCAATCCAGCTTGCGTCCGCGCGTATCCTGCTTGATCCGCTCCAGCGCCTCGTCGGGATGCAGCGCAATCGCGCCGGATTCCTCCGCCAGCCTGCGTCGTTCGGCAATGGGGTCGATCGCATAAACAACATGCGCACCCATCACCAGCGCGCTGTCCACCGCCATCAGCCCGATCGGGCCAAGCCCGATCACCGCCACGCTTGATCCGGGCCGAATATCGGCATTGCGCGCGCCGAACCATGCGGTGGCCAGCGCATCGGTCATCATCAGCGCCTGTTCCATCGAGACGCCTTCGGGCAAAGGCACTGCGTTCATATCGGCGGCGGGCACGCGCACCGCCTCTGCCTGCGATCCCTGCAGTCGGGCGGACAGGCCATAGCACCCAGCCTCACCAAATTCGCAGAGATTGACCACGCCCGACAAGCACCAGCGGCAGCGCCCGCAGCCGACCGCCGCCGGGATCATCACCTTGTCGCCAACCTTCAAGCGGCTGACACCGCTGCCGATCTCCATCACCTCGCCAACGGCCTCATGGCCGACGCAGAAGCCCACATCTTCGGAAAAGCCATGGCCGTGATAGATGTGCAGGTCTGATCCGCAGATCGAGCAGGCCTCCACCTTTACCACCGCGTCACGCAGCGACTGCGGCGCGGGATCGTCCATCGATTCATAGCGCACATCACGCGCGCCATAGTAACGCAGGGCTTTCATGGTCAGTTCCCCCTCAGCGTTCGTTCATCGCGACATATTCGGCAATCTTCTGCTTGCCGAGCTGGCTCATATGCACTTCGTCCGGGCCATCGGCGATGCGAACGAAGCGGTTCAGCGTGAAGAACGAGGCAATCGGCGTGTCATCGGAAACGCCCATGCCGCCATGCACCTGAATGGCACGGTCGCACACTGTCTGCGCCATTTGCGGGGCGACCACCTTGATCGCGGCGATCAGATCTTTCGCCACCTTGTTGCCATAACGATCCATCGCATCGGCGGCTTTCAGGGTCAGCAGGCGGGCCATTTCCACCTCGCAGAAACTGCGGGCGACATCCTGCCGGATCGAGGATTGATCGGCCAGCTTCTTGCCAAAAGCCACGCGGCTATCAGCGCGGCGGGCCATGATTTCCAGCGCGCGTTGCGCCTGCCCGATCGAGCGCATGCAGTGATGGATGCGACCCGGCCCCAAGCGGCCCTGCGCGATTTCAAACCCGCGCCCCTCACCCAGAATCATGTTTTCCTTTGGCACGCGGACATTATCGAAGCGCAGTTCGCATTCCCCGCCGGGCGAATTATGCGATCCGAACACCGTCAGATGCCGGACGATGGTGACCCCCGGCGTATCGGGTTCGACCAGCACCTGCGAATGCTGGCT
Organism: Novosphingobium sp.; assembly: GCA_044225335.1. Classification (GTDB taxonomy): domain Bacteria; phylum Pseudomonadota; class Alphaproteobacteria; order Sphingomonadales; family Sphingomonadaceae; genus Novosphingobium. The sequence continues at coordinate 61,054 of JBGAIR010000003.1, forward strand.
GTGGCGGGGGCCATCGAAACGGCTCTTGCCCATCACGATCCAGATCTTGCAGCGCGGATGCATGGCGTTGGAAATCCACCACTTGCGTCCGTTCAGCACATAATGATCGCCATCCAGCGTGATCGACAGCTCCAGATTGGTCGCGTCTGACGAGGCAACCTGCGGCTCTGTCATCACATAGGCAGAGCGGATTTCGCCATCGAGCAGCGGCTTCAGCCACTTCTGCTGCTGTTCCGGCGATCCGAACTTGGCCAGCACTTCCATATTGCCCGTATCGGGCGCAGAGCAATTGAACACCTGGCTGCTCCAGGGCACCCGCCCCATCAGCTCTGCCAGCGAGGCATATTCAAGGTTGCTCAACCCCGGCGAGAATTCGCCATATTCATGCGGCAGGAACAGGTTCCACAGCCCCTGCGCCCGCGCCTTGGCCTTCAGATCCTCCATCCCCGGCCATTCCTGCCACTGGTTGGCGGGATCATGCACGAAATCATGATAAGCCTGCTCATTGGGATAGATATGCTCATCCATAAATGCGCCGACCTTCGCCAGCAGCGCCTTCACCTTGTCGCTATGTTCGAAATGCATCGGTTCAATCCTTCAAAGTGAAAGGCCGCCATCGACGATCAGCGTATGGCCGGTGACATAGGATGCCAGCGGCGAAGCGAGGAACAGCGCCGCTCCGGCCATATCGGCGGGTGTGCCCATGCGGCGCTGCGGAATAGCCGCCAGCGCGCCCGAGAGGCGATCGGGGTTTGCGGTGGTCACCTTGGTCAGCTTCGTATCGACCAGCCCCGGTGCCAGTCCGTTGACCCGGATACCCTCTGGTGCCCAGGCCTGCCCCAGCGTCTTGGTCAGGCTGATCGCGCCTGCTTTGGAAGCGGCATAGGCGGGGTTGCCGATATTGGCCTTCAGCCCGGAAATCGAGCTGACCACTATCACGCTGCCCTTGCTGGCCAGTAGCGGCGGTTTGAACTTGCGCGCGCAATCCATCAGGCTGTCGAGATTGACCGCCATCACCCGGTCCCAGCCGGGCCGCTCGAACTCGCCGCGCTTGTAAACCACAGTCCCTTGGCACAGCACCAGCACGTCCAGACTATCGAACGGCAAGGGCGCGGCATCCACCGCATCCCCATCCCCCACATCAACGCAGCTATATCCCAGCCCGGTCAGGTCAGAGCCATCGGCGGGATCATATTCCGCAGCCTTGGCCCGCGTTCCCCAGACATGCACATCGGCCCCGCGTTCGCGAAATGCCTGGGCAATTCCATTGCCGATCCCGCTTGATCCGCCCACCACCAGCACGCGCTGGCCGGTAAAATCCGTATCGCTGCGCAAGGCACTCTCCTGTATTTTTAATCGATCGATTAATGACTCGCCGATACCCCCTTGTCAAACCGTCAGGCAGGCGCGAGGCTAAGCGAAAGAACAAGAGGATTGGGACAAGATGGCTGAAATGATCCTGGAACCCGCGCTGCCGATCATCGATCCGCACCATCACCTTTGGGATCTGCGCCCCCTGCTCCCTGCGTTTCCACAGCCCCGCCATCCTTTTCTGGAGGCGATTGCAGGCGCGGCCTATTACACTTTCGACGCGCTGCATCAGGAAGTGAGCAGCGGCCACAACATCATCGGCACGGTGTTCATGGAATGCGGCGCATTTTACCGCGCCGGAGCCAGCGATGCGCTGAAAGTTGTCGGCGAAGTGGAGTTCGTTGACGGCGTGGCCGCACAAAGCGCCAGCGGCCTCTATGGCGATGCGAGGCTTTGCGCCGCGATCATCGGCCATGGCGACCTGCGACTGGGCGATGATGTGGTGCCGGTGCTGGAAACGCTGCGTGCCGCCAGCAGCCGCTTTCGCGGTATCAGGCATCAGGCGGCCTGGGATGCCGATCCGGAGGTGCTTGGCCCGCCGTTTCATGCCCCTGCCGAGCTCTACAACGATCCGGCATTCCGCGCGGGGTTCAAACATCTTGCGCCAATGGGGCTGACTTTTGACGCCTGGGTGCTGGAGCCGCAACTGGGCGATGTGCTGGCGCTGGCGCGTGCCTTTCCCGATACAACGATTGTGCTGGATCACTGCGGCACGCCGCTCAACATTGCCAGCTATCACGGCAAACTTCCGGAGCGTTTTGATGGCTGGGCGCGCATGATCCGCGAGATCGGGCAATGCCCCAATGTTTCGGTCAAGCTGGGCGGGCTGGCGATGGCATTCTGCGGCATGCCAGAGCAAGGCCCGCAGGCCGGGCTGTCATCGGAAGCTCTGGCGACAATGTGGCGTCCCTATATCGAAACCTGCATCGAAGCCTTCGGGCCGCAGCGGGCAATGTTTGAAAGCAACTTTCCGGTCGATCGCTGGGGCGCTGATTACGCAACACTGTGGAACGCCTTCAAACGCCTCGCCAGCGGCGCCTCCGACACAGAGAAGCGCGCGCTGTTCGCGGGAACAGCAGCGCGAGTCTATGGCATTGAGGGACTGCTCGCGGGTCGCTGAGCGCAGCTTATTTTGCTGCGCCAGCCGCCAATGCTGCCTTGATCGCGGCCCATGACACCAGCTTGAAATTCTGCGCCGCGGGAGCGTTGTCCCCATCCTGGGCGATGAACAGCCCATCGGGATACTGCGGCCCAAAGCTGCCACCAGCAACGGCGATTCCGTCGGTTTCAGAGGTTGCTCCAAACTGCCCTGCGACGATTCGAAACCGGCCAAGCGACGCGAAATCGGGCAGACGGTAAACGGCATAGGCATTGTCACCCTGGCTCGACGCGATCAGCCAGCCACCGTCACCGCCATCGGGCAGCAGCGCCAGCCCTTCCGTATCGGCGACCAGTTGCTTGCCATCCGCCGGTGCGATCAGACTGCCTTTGACTTCGCCAGCGGCAAAGCGCCAGATTCCGACATCTTCCTCACCGACATAAAGCGAGCCATCGCGCGGATCAGCAACGCAGCCCTCAGTCTGGGTAGGCAAATCGATGCTGCGGATGATCCGCCCCTGCGGCGCAGCGCCGCCCGTGGTAACCAATACTTCCTCGATCCTGCCGCTTTTCAGGACGGAAAAGGCGTGCACCCCATCAGCGCGGGAAAGCAGGCAGATGCCATAGGCCTCGCCCATGCCGCCAGACACACCGCCCAGCCCGGTCAGTCTGCCGCTGACGGGATCAAGCCTGTAGAGCCGCAGCACCGCATGGGCAGGATCATTGCGATCGCTGGCCGCAACGATGATGCCCGTCTCCCCCAAATCAATCAGATCGACATTGTTGAGGCGGCCAGCCGGGTCGAAATGGCGCACTTTGCCATCCAGCCCAAAGACATAGAGCCCGGCCTTCTTGTCGGTCGCGACGATCAGGCTTTGCGCCGGATCGGCGGGATTGCGCCAGATCGCCGGATCATCGGCCGCGTCCGCCGCGGCGGTGCCGACCGGCAGGGTTTCACCGCTGGCAACCACCGGAACAGCGGGCAACGGGTTGACCACATGGGTCGCAGGCACGGCGGTGCAGCCTGCGGCCAATGCGGCCAATCCAACCGCGAGTGCATTACGCATCAGAAGTTCACCCGAATGCCACCGCTGTAACGCCGCCCGAACTGCTCCCATTCGATGGTCTGGGTGGTGGTGAACGGTGTGGGAATGCCCGTAGCCGTCAGCAGATTACCCGGCTCCGAGAACCGCCGACCGGGCTTGTTGAGCAGGTTCGACGCATCGAAATAGATCTCGAAATGCTTGTTGACCCGATAACGCGCGGAAAAATCCATCTCGTCATCGGCCAGCCAATAGGTATCGCCGCCATCGGTCAGATCGTCGGCATAGCTATCCAGCCAGGTGCTGCGACGCTGATATTGCAGGCGCAGCGACAGACCGTATTTCTCGTAATAGGCACCCAGATTGTAGATCATGTCCGAAGTGCCAGGCAGCCGCAGCTTGCGGGCCGGAATTGCTCCGATTGCAGGCTTGGTAACTTCGCTGTCATTCAGCGTCAGATTGGCGGTGATGCCAAATCCGCCCATCCAATCAGGCAGGCCCAATTGCTTCGTCCAGGGTTCGATCTGCAGCTGCGCCGCCACTTCCAGACCGAACAAGCGCCCCTTGCCGCCGTTGGTGATGCCGCTGAAAGTATAGGATGAACGATCAACGCCATTGCTGTCCAGCGCGTGCGAACCAAAGCTGCGTGACTGCTTGTAGAGCACATCGCTGACGTGCTTGTAGAATGCGCCGACCATCAGATAGCCCTGCGGCCGCACATACCATTCCATATAGGCATCGAAGCCATAGGCCCGCTCTGGCTTGACCGCCGGGTTGCCGCCGGAAATCGTCTGGTTCGTATCGCTCACCACCACATTGGGGCGCATCTGATCATAGTCTGCCCGTGCGGCACCGGTGTTGAACGACAGCCGGAGCTTTTTGGTGTCGTCAACATTGTAGTTCAGATGCAGGCTGGGGAAATACATCGTCTGGCTCGATTCCGCAGTGACGAGCCCGGTGGTCGCCCCAACGGTTGCCGTGGCTATCCCGCGATTTCTGAGATGTTCGACGCGAAGACCGCCGACCAGCGAGCCCCAGTCATATTTCAATGTGCCCATCAGATAACCGGCATAGACCTGTTCGCGCACGTCATAGATATTCGCCGTGTTGGGTGTGAAGCTGAAGTTGGCGCGCGCCGCGGCAGCATATTGCCGCATCTTGTTGGTATCGAAATAATGGAAGGTGTAATCCATCGGAATCTTGCCCAGAAACGGCGTATCCAGCGAAAACTGGTTGAAATCGTTGGAAAGTCCGATGGTGTTGAACTGCGCCGCCGTGTTCAGCAACAACGAGGACTCATCAACCACCTTGGTGCGCTGATCGAACTGGAAACCCAGCTTGAACGTCGCATTGGCACCCAGAAATTCGCCGCGATGGGTAAGCACCAGCTTGCCGGTATAGGCGTTGGTGGTATCCACGGCATCGAGCAGTGACAGCGACGACAGCGGTTTTGTGAAGCTGTCGATATTCACCACCGAAGTTCCTGCCTGATAGCGCGTCGGGCCGCTGAGCTGCAACGTGGTGAACAGGATCAGCCGCGAACGGTCCGGATCGCTGAAATCATAGCTTACCGTAGGGCGAATGGTTCGGGTGCTGGGGCTATCCCAGCTGGCTTCGCCAACCACAGAACGGTCATCCTTTGACTGCGTGTAATTACCCAGCCAGTTCAGCGTCCAGCTCTCGCCGAAATTATGCGTGCCTTCCAGCGTATTGGTGAAGATCGATTGCCGATATGCACGGAGCGTGGAGCGCTGACGGATGTCGATGCCGTAGATCGTGCCCGATTGCGGCGTATTGCCGATGCACACGTCTGCATAGCCACTGGTGGTCGGGGTCGGATTGACGGTTGTGCTGCAAGCTGCAGTATTGGCCAAAAGGTCGCCTTGGCGGTCATCTAGGTCGAAACGATAATTGTCGCGTGCTTCGTCATCGGTGAAGATCGTGTAGATCGACCGTGCCGATATGGTGTTGTCGCTATCCGGTTTCCAATCGAGCCGCCCGGATACCGACCAGTTCCTGCGGGTCAGGCGATAAAGCTTGTTCTCCGCTTCCTGCGCCCAGAACCGGGTTTCCCAGCCGGGGCGCTGATCCTGACTGACACGCTCGTAATCCGTCTCGAAGTTGTCGGTCACCATGTTACGCTGGAAATAGGATGCCGAGAGCAACACGCCGATCTCGCCCTCGCCTGCTGCGAAGCGATCGGACACAACGGCAGATGCTTCATACTGCGGCCGCTTGCCCAGTTCAGCCTGCCCGAAACCGGCCTTGCCGGCAAAGTGCAGACCCTTGTAGTCAAAGGCTGAGCGGGTGATGATGTTGACGTTACCGGAAACGGTTTCGCCCGGCATGTCTGGCGTCACCGCTTTGGACACAACGATCTTTGCCGCGATGGCCGAAGGGATCGAGTCAAACCGGGCATCCCGGCCTTCGGGACTGACGATATTGATCCCGTCGAACGACAGCGTAGTCCAGTAGTTGGGCGCACCGCGCAGGCTGATGTAGCGTGCCTGCCCCTGATCGCGCTCTACCGCAACGCCCGGCAGGCGGCTGGTGGCCTGCGCAATGTTCTGATCGGCCAAACGGCCAACCGAATCCGATGCCGCCACGGCGACCAGCGATTCCGATTCGCGCTGCGCCTTGAGCGCAGCCGCTTCCGATTCAGCAATCGGCCTTGCACCGTTCACGATGATCGTATCGGCATTTTCTGTCGCCGCTTCTTCCGCAGCGAAGGCGGGGCCCCCAGCCAGAACGGTGCCGCAAAGCAGGATCGAGCGAAGTGTGGTGCGCAAGGCGCGAGCGGTCGGATGCAGAATCATATGGCCCCCATTGCTTGGATAGGTTTGGCCCTACGGGCCCCGCATTGCGGCCAGTTTGCAGTTTTGAGTCTGTGATATGACAGCATGACGGCGCGATCGGCTGCACGCGCGCAGGCTATGCTCCGGCATGGCCAATTCGTGTCCGAATGTTCATTTGACCCTGAACAGCCCCAAGCCTAGCCGCTCGATCAACGTATGCCGATGGAGCGCAGGCCATGACATCGCCGGTTTTTTTTGACAGCACCGGGCAACGCAAACGCCTGGTTGGGCGGCTGACTGCGGCGCTGCTGGGTTTGCTGCTGCTCGGTGCCTTGGTGTTTGCCGCCACATTGGCTGCGGTTCCCGCCGAAGCGCCTCTGGACATCGGCCGCGAGCGCGAACAGCCGGCCGCCTTTCTGACCCATGTCGCCCGGCTCAAGCATCGCCTGCCGCGCCTTGCCCCGGCGCATCCGGCCGGGCAGGCGCTGCGCATCAGGTTTTATGTGCCGTGGGATCCTGACAGCGCCAATTCGCTGGCCAACCATATCAACGATCTCGATTGGGTCGTGGCGGCTGCCGGACAGATCAGCGGCTCTGCCGGAAATCTTACCGTGTCACCCGATACCAAGCTGGACGCCATCGCCCGCAACGGGATGCACCGCCCGCGCATGGTGCTGATGGTGCAAAATCTGGCGAATGAGAAATGGGATGGCGCGGGTGCGGCAGCGCTGCTGGGCAATCGCGCATCTGGCGACCGGCTGATCGCGGCAACGCTGAACGCAGCCAAGGCCGGCAACTGGCGCGGGGTGATGTTCGATATCGAGAACATCCCCGACAGCGCCCTGCCCGCCTATCGCGCCTTTCTGGCGCGGGCGCATGGGCAGTTCGCAAAGGCCGGTGTCGATCTGTCGATGACGGTGCCCGCCGGTGAGGCAGCCTGGAACCCCGGTCATTTCGACGATGTGGTCGATCATCTGGTGCTGATGGATTATGATCAGCACTGGCAGGGCGGCGAAGCTGGCCCGATTGCCGCCAATGACTGGTTCGCACAGCAGCTTGCCGATGCCCGTGCCAAGGTTCCCGCTGCCAAGCTGATCGTTGCGCTGGGCAGCTATGGCTATGATTGGCACGATGGCCATGCCGATGCGCTGACCATCGACGAAGCCTTTCTTGCCGCGCATGACAGTGGCAGCATGCCGCTATTCGATCCCGCCAGCGGCAATAGCGGCTTTGCCTATGACGACAATGGCCACCGCCACACCATCTGGATGATGGATGCGGCGGCCAGCTGGAACCAGATGAGTCAGCTCCGCGGTGTGGGCGGGATTGCCCTCTGGCGTCTGGGCAGCGAAGATCCCGGCTTCTGGACCGCGCTGGCCGCCATGCGCAATGGCGCCCGCCCCGATCTTGCCGCCATTCCGCCCGCACAGGGCACCGATGTCGAAGGCAGCGGCGAAGTGCTGCGCATCGCTGCCGGGCCAACTGGCGGGCAGCGCAGCCTGACCTTCGCACCCGATGGCATGATCACGGGCGAAACCTATCAGACCTTGCCGACACCCTTCGTGGTGCAGCGCAGCGGCGCCGCCGATCCCAAGGCGATTGCGCTGACGTTCGACGATGGCCCCGATCCCGATTTCACACCAAAGATCCTGGACATTCTGGAGCAGAAGCATGCCCCGGCCACCTTCTTCGTGATCGGCGAAAACGCGCTGGAACATCCGGAAATCCTCGAACGCATGGTGGCGGATGGCAACGAGGTGGGCAACCACAGCTACACTCACCCCAATCTGGCCGAGGTTTCCAATTCCGGCACCTCACTGGAACTCAACGCCACACAGCGGCTGGTCGAGGCCTATACCGGACGCTCCACCCGACTGTTCCGCGCGCCCTATTTCGGCGACGCCGAACCCACCACCGCCGATGAACTTCGCCCGGCGGCAATCGCGCAAAGCCATGGCTACACCATCGTCGGCCTGCATGTTGACCCGCTCGACTGGCGCACCCCCGGCACACAGGCGATCATCGACCAGACGCTGAAGCAGGTGAAGGCTGCAACGGCGGAACGCAGCGCAAATATCGTGCTGCTGCATGATGGCGGCGGCAATCGCGATCAGACGGTTGCCGCGCTGCCGGTGATCATCGATCAGCTGCGCGCGGCGGGATATCATCTGGTCCCGGTGTCGCAGCTGGCAGGGGTCAGCCGCGATGCGGTAATGCCGAAAGTGACCGGCAGCGATCGTTTGGCAGTGGGCGCCGACGTCGGAATCTTTCTGGTGCTGGCAGCAGTGAATTATACCATCCGCTGGCTGTTCTTCTTCGCCATCGCTCTCGGGATCGCCCGCGCCTTGCTGATGACGGTGCTGGCGCTGCTGGATCGCAATTCCGGGCGCAGCGCGCCGCAGAACGCGCCGCAACCACCGGTTTCGGTGATCATCCCCGCCTATAATGAGGAAAAGGTGATCGTCGATTCTGTCGCGCGGGTATTGGCCAGCGACTATCCGGCGCTGGAACTGATCGTTGCCGATGACGGATCGAAAGACCGCACCAGCGAACTGGTTCGCCAGCATTTCGGAAACGATCCGCGCGTCACCCTGCTGACGCTGGTCAACGGTGGCAAGGCCAGTGCACTCAACCGCTCACTGCTGCAGGCAAAGGGCGAGATCGTGATCGCGCTCGACGCCGATACCCAGTTCCTGCCCGATACCATCGCCAAGCTGGTGCGCTGGTTTGCCGATCCCCGGATCGGCGCGGTGGCGGGCAATGCGCGGGTTGGCAATCGCATCAATCTGGTCACGCGCTGGCAGGCGGTGGAATATGTCACCGCGCAGAATGTGGAGCGCCGCGCGCTCGATGCGCTGGGCGCGATCACCGTGGTTCCCGGCGCGGTCGGCGCGTGGCGGCGCGAAGCGCTGGATGCGGTGGGCGGCTATCCCGAAGATACGCTGGCCGAGGATCAGGATCTGACCATCGCCATCCAGCGGCAGGGCTGGCGCGTGGCCTATGATGTCGAGGCGATTGCGCTTACCGAAGCGCCGGAGAGCTTCAAGGCACTGGGCAAGCAGCGCTATCGCTGGTCGTTCGGGACGCTGCAATGCCTGTGGAAGCACCGCGAAGTGCTGAAGCACGGCCGCCCGCGCGGGCTGGCCTGGTTCGGGATGCCGCAGGCCTGGCTGTTCCAGATCATCTTCGCGGCGATTTCTCCGCTGATCGATCTGGCGCTGATCCTCTCGATCTTCGGCACGATCATGCGCATCCATCAGCATGGCTGGGAACAGACGCAAAGCGACGTGCTGCGCATGGCTGTCTATTGGACCGCCTTTGTCACCATCGATCTGCTGTGCGGCTGGATCGCCTATCGGTTGGAGCCGACCCGCCAGCGCTTCCCGGCGCTGCTGATGCTGATGCAGCGCTTTGTCTATCGCCAGCTGATGTATGGCGTGGTGCTGCGCTCGATCAATTCGGCGCTGCGCGGACGCGTGGTCGGCTGGGGCAAGCTGGAACGCAGCGGCAAGGTATCGACCGCCGCATCTGGCACCGCGTCTGGCTGATTTCCAATTTTCCTACACGGCCGGAAATGGTTATATGGGCTGCTTCTTTTCGCCAGAAGGAGCAGCCCATGTCCATTCTCGATACGCTGATCGCGCCGATTTCGGCCATCATCGACAAGGTCATTCCCGACAAGGCCGCGCGGGATCGCGCCAAGCTGGAACTGCTGCAATTGCAGGGCACGCAGGAACTGGCAGAGATCAATGCCCGCCTTTCCGCAATCATCGCCGAAGCCAATTCGCACGATCCCTGGACCAGCCGCGCCCGCCCCAGCTTTCTCTATGTGATGTACGCTCTGCTGCTGTGGGCGCTGCCGATGGGGCTGATCGCCGCCTTCCGCCCGAACATGGCGCAAGATATTGCCAGCGGCATGAACGCCTATCTCTCCGGTCTTCCCGAACCGCTCTATGCGCTGTTTGGCACTGGCTATCTGGGCTACACGGCAGCGCGGCAATGGGGCAAGATCGCGGGGGCTGACAAATAGCGGGGCAACAGCGGCAAGGGATGGCGGTCACCCGCCCCTTGCCCTCCCCGTCCGCTGCTCTATGGAAGCGGGTGAAGTCGGTCAAAAACGGGGGCCAAGGTGTCGGCCAAAAGCATCCATATTCTGAACGGGCCCAACCTTAACCTGCTCGGCACGCGCGAGCCGGAAATCTATGGCAGCGAAACGCTGGACGACATCGCCCGCCGCATAAGCACACGCGCCGCCGAACTGGGATGCAGCGTTACCTTTCTGCAATCGAACCACGAAGGGCAGCTGGTCGACTGGCTGCAGGCGGCGCAGTCTGCCGGAGCACATGCGGTGCTGCTCAATGCCGGTGCCTTTACCCACACCAGCGTCGCGCTGCACGATGCGATCAAGGCGATCAAGGTGCCGGTGATCGAGGTGCACCTCTCCAATCCCCACGCGCGGGAGGAATTTCGCCACAAGAGCTATGTCGGCATGGCGGCCAAGGGCACCGTCTGCGGGTTCGGCGCGAACAGCTATCTGCTGGCACTGGAAGCGGCAGCGGGTTTGTGAAGGGTTGGGGATCGCCGCGATTCCGCCCTTGCCACCGTCAATTGACCCGCGCATAGGCGGGCAAGCAATTCAGCCTTGAGGAAACCATGGGCGAAACAAAGGGTACCGGTCGCAACGCAACCGCAGGGGGCGGAATGAATATCGACAGCAAGCTGGTTCGCGAACTCGCAGAACTGCTCAATTCCACTGGCCTGACCGAGATCGAGGTTGAGGACGGTGAACGCAAGATCAAGGTTTCGCGCAGCGCCGCTCCGGCCGCGCCCGCACAGTTCGTAGCCGCGCCTGCAGCTGCCCCGGCACCTGTTGCCGCAGCACCCGCAGCCGCTGCGGCAGCAGCCGCGCCCGCTCCTGCAGTTGATCCCGATGCCGTGAAGTCGCCAATGGTCGGGACGGTCTATCTCTCGCCCGATCCCAGCGCAGCGCCTTTCGTCAGTGTTGGCGCGCAGGTGAAGGCCGGGGATACGCTGGTCATCGTCGAGGCGATGAAGGTGATGAACCCGATCACCGCGCCCAAGGGCGGAACGGTGAAGGCAATTCTGGTCGACAACGCCCAGCCGGTCGAATTTGACCAGCCGCTGGTCGTAATCGCTTAAGGCACCAGGCATCATGGGCATTTCCCGGCTGCTGATCGCCAATCGCGGCGAAATCGCGCTGCGCATTCACCGCGCCGCACATGAAATGGGGATCGAAACAGTGGCGGTGCATTCCACTGCCGATGCCGATGCCATGCATGTGCGGCTGGCCGATCACGCCGTCTGCATTGGCCCGCCCGCGGCCAAGGACAGCTATCTGAATGTCGCCGCGATCATATCGGCGGCGGAAATCGCCCATGCCGATGCGATCCATCCCGGCTATGGGTTCCTCTCCGAAAATGCCCAATTCGCCGAAATCGTCGAAGCACACGGCATCACCTGGATCGGCCCCAAGCCCGAACATATCCGCACCATGGGCGACAAGGTGGAGGCAAAGCGCACCGCCGGCGCGCTCGGTCTGCCGCTGGTGCCGGGCAGCGACGGCGCGATTTCCGATCCCAAGGAAGCCGCAAAGATTGCCGAGGCGATCGGCTATCCCCGTGATCATCAAGGCCGCCAGTGGCAGCGGCAGGCGCGGATGAAGGTCTGCAACGGGCCGGATGAGCTGGAAAGCCTGATGCAGCAGGCCGGGAGCAGGCCAAGGCCGCCTTTGGCGATGCCTGTCTATCTCGAAAAATACCTTGGCAATCCGCGCCATATCGAATTTCAGGTGTTCGGCGATGGCAATGGCAATGCCATCCATCTGGGGAGCGCGATTGCTCGTTGCAGCGCCGCCACCAAAAGGTGCTGGAAGAAGCCCCTCACCCGTCATCAGCCCCGAAGAGCGCGCCCGGATGGGCAGCGTCGTCGCCAGGGCAATGGCAGATATGGGCTATCGCGGGGCGGGCACCATCGAATTCCTGTGGGAAAATGGCGAGTTCTATTTCATCGAAATGAACACCCGCCTGCAGGTGGAGCACCCGGTTACCGAAGCGATCACCGGGGTCGATCTGGTCCGCGAACAGATCCGTATCGCCGATGGCAAACCGCTCTCGGTTGAGCAGGACGATATCGAGTTCAGCGGCCACGCCATCGAATGCCGGATCAACGCCGAAGATCCCTGGACCTTCGCCCCTTCGCCCGGTCTGGTCAGCAGCTATCACGCCGCTGGCGGAATGAATGTACGCGTCGATTCAGGGCTTTACGCCGGATAAGATCCGCCTATTACGATTCCATGGTCGCCAAGCTGATCGTCAAGGGCCGCACCCGCGAAGGCTGCATCATGCGGCTGAAGCGCGCGCTGGAAGAAATGGTAATCGGCGGCGTGAAGACCTCGATCCGCTGCATCAGGCGCTGATGACCGACCCGGACTTCATCCGGCGATTATACGATCAAATGGCTGGAGGAATGGCTGGCGAAGCGGGCTGGATAAATGATCCTCCTCGTTTTTGCGAAGCACAATTGGGGAGGTGGCATTCGCGCAGCGAATGACGGAGGGGGGAATTCCTACTCCAGCGGCACACCCGGCAGATGTTTCGCCGTGCGGATGGTCAGCGATGTTTTAACGCTGGCCACATTGGGCGCGGGGGTCAGCTTGCTGGTCAGGAACTCCTGAAAGCTCTGCAGGTCCTTGCTGACGATTTTCAGGATGAAATCAATCTCGCCGTTCAGCATGTGGCATTCACGCACTTCGGGCAGGTTTTTCATCGCGTCTTCAAATTGCCGCAGCGATTCCTCGGCCTGGCTCTTCAGGCTGACCATGGCGAAAACGGTGATGGCAAAACCCAGCTTTGAGGCATCAAGTTCGGCATGATAGCCCTTGATGACCCCCATATCCTCAAGGCTGCGCACGCGGCGCAAGCAGGGCGGTGCGGTCAGCCCGACGCGCTGGGCCAGCTCCACATTGGTGACGCGCCCCTCATCCTGCAGTTCGGCGAGCAGGCGCCGGTCAATCGAATCCAGATTCGGCATGAAACCCACCCTTTCGCGCTGACTGATGCAGCACAATGCCCGATAGCAGCAATATTCACAGCAATCACGCCGCGACAAGGCTAATATTATTATTTCATATCGCAACCGTCCCGCTTTGCAACGATACATTCCTTGCAGCTTTTCCGGTTTGAAAGGTCTGGTATGCCGGGTTGGGCCCTGCGCGCCCGACAAGCGGAGCTGTGATGCATTTTGATGATCGCCTCGATACCGTATTGCGCTTCCGCGCTGACGGAGCGACGACGGCGCGCATCCAGTTCCGGCAATTGCTCGATCTGCTCGGCACGCTGCCTGCCGAGGCGCGCGGGGAAAATCTTGATCGCGCCTATGATCGCCTTGCCGAACTAGGCAGCGTCATCCCCCCGCATGAGCGCGCGAAAATGCTTGCCGAAGCGGGGCTGCGTCTGCGCTCGCCGCGGCTGGTCGCGGCATTGGCAGCCAGCGAGCCACAGGTCGCCGGGGCAGCGCTGGCTCATGCGCAGTTGAGCGATGAGCAATGGGTGGACATGATCCCTGCCCTGCCGCTGTCAGCGCGCGGGCATCTGCGCCATCGCCGTAACCTCGGCAAGCAGGCCGAGGCATTGGCGCGGCAATTGGGGATAGGTCAGGCCGCTCTGCCTGACCCGGCCAGCGCGCTTGTCGGCCATGATCTGGATACACCGGCGGAATCGTCCGGGATTTCCGCCGAAAGCCCGGAAGCAACGATTTTGCCGCCTGTCGCCGCGCCAACCGAACCAACCAGCGCCCCGGCGACAGCGGATGAAGGTATCGCCGCCCTGCTGCGCCGGATCGAAGCCTATCGCCGCAACCGCTATCCTGCCGCCGCGCTGGCCGCCAACGACACTGTCGCTCCGCGCCTGCCGCTGGGTGAAGAGGACGCCGCCGCCGCCTCCAGCATCGCCCGGTTTGACTTTGCCACCGATGCCGAAGCCAGCATTGTCTGGGCCGATCCGCTGGTTTCGACCATGGTTACAGGATTGCGGATCGGCGCACGCGATGCGGCATCGCCGGCGCATTCAACATCCGATGTGATCGATGCTGTGCGCCGCCGCCAGCCGCTGCGCGCCGGTATGGTAACGATCGCCGCCGCTCCGGCTATCTCTGGCAAGTGGCAGATCGATGCCGAACCATGGTTCGATCCGCTGAGCGGGCGGTTCGCAGGCTATCGCGGGCGGATGCGCCGCCCTGCTCCGCCGCTGGTGCAAGGCGATGCGGCCCGCACCAGCCGCAGCGATTCAGTGCGGCAATTGCTGCATGAACTGCGCACCCCGGTGAATGCGATCCAGGTTGGTGCAGAGATCATCCAGCAGCAGCTGTTTGGCCCGACGCCGCATGAATATCGCGCCCACGCCGCCAGCATCGCTGGTGACGCCGCCCGCATTCTCGCCGCGTTTGACGAGCTGGAACGCATGGCAAAGCTGGATAGCGGCGCGATGGAGATGCAATCCGGCGAGGCGGATCTGGCCGAGCTGGCCAGCGCCACGATAACACAGCTTTCATCGCACACCAGCCAGCGCGGCAGCGGCTTTGCCGTGCAGCATGATGGCGCAGCGATGCCAGTGGGGCTGGCGCCGATCGAGGCGGAACGGCTACTGTGGCGATTGCTGGCAACTCTGGCAGGAGCCTGCGCGCCGGGTGAACAGCTGTCGCTGCGGCTGCGCAACAAGCGCGGCATGGCACGGCTGGATGTGGCCCTGCCGCAAAGTCTGGCGAAACGCAGCGATGAAGAACTGTTTCAGGCCGCTGCGGGCAGCATCCCGCAGGCCATCAGCGCCGGGGTTTTCGGGCTGGGGTTTGCCTTGCGACTGGCCGCAATCGAAGCACGATCCGCCGGAGGAATCCTGCGCCGCAAGGGCGAAGGGCTGCGGCTGGAGCTACCGGGCTTGACCGCAGAGGCCACACACCATAGCCAAGCGAAACAATAAACGCGGAACCCGCAATTAATTGGCATCTTCGAAGCGGCCGGTTTGTTCATTTCGCGGCAAAGGGGCAATAATCTGTGGCGGAAATACGAATATCGGATTGGCCCGCCAGCCCTGATTTCGTCCGCTTCAAGCCGGGCTTTGCGCAACGCTATCTGCTGACGGTTGATGCCGAGGAAGAATTTGACTGGGCGCAGCCGATCAAGCGGTCTGGTCACACGGTTCATTCGGTCGCCCGGATTGCCCGGTTTCAGGAGTTCTGCGAATCCCTGGGCGTCTGCCCGGTCTATCTGGTCGATTATCCGATCGCGACTTCGCCGGCGGCGGCGGATATTCTGCGCGGACCGATTGCCGCAGGCAAAGCTGAGATCGGCGTGCAGCTGCACCCCTGGGTAAGCCCCCCGCACGAGGAAGAAATCTGCGAGTTCAACAGCTTTGCCGGCAATCTTCCCGAAGATCTGGAAGGGGCAAAATTTCGCCAGCTGCGCGATATGATCGAGCAGAATTTCGGAGCAGCCCCGCTGATCTACCGCGCCGGGCGGTATGGCGTTGGTCCGAACACTGCCAAGATGCTGATCGAAGGCGGCATTGCGATCGACACATCGGTGCGAGCGCGGTTTGATTACAGCTCTGGCGGTGGCCCCAATTTCCGGGACTATCCGGTGCTGCCCTATTGGCTTGATCGTGATCAGCGGCTGATGGAACTGCCGCTGACAACGGTTTACTGGGGCATCCTGCGCCAGTTCGGCCCGTGGCTCTATCCCCGGATGTGGCGCACGCCGCGCCTGCGCGGCTTGCTCGCCAAGATCGCCATGCTGGAACGCATTCCGCTGACCCCGGAAGGCGTTACCTTGCAGGAAGCGATCCGGGGCATCGATATTGCGGTGGATGAACAGCTGCCGGTGCTGGTGCTGTCCTTCCACAGCCCGTCCCTGGCCCCCGGATACACGCCCTATGTTCGCAGCGAGGATGATCTTGACGCACTGTACAACTGGTGGCGCGGGGTTTTTGCCTATTTGCAGCAACGTAATGTCGCCCCCACCCGCGTGGCTGATATCATGGCCGCAGTGGAGCTTGCCTAAGCAGCGATTGGCGGCTAACGCCCCGCGGGTCCGGCAAGCCGGATCGATGGTTGCCCATTGCAAGGGGCCTGTAGCTCAGCGGTTAGAGCTGGCCGCTCATAACGGCTAGGTCGCGGGTTCGAATCCTGCCGGGCCCACCATCGGAATCCGGACGGCACGGCCGGTCGGGGAGTAGCGCAGCCCGGTAGCGCGCCTGCTTTGGGAGCAGGATGTCGCAGGTTCGAATCCTGTCTCCCCGACCAACCGCCGCGGCGACCATCTTCCAGAGCCTTCTGCGGTTGCGACAAAGCAATACACTTTGCGAAGTGACTTTCGCACAGGCCGGACGCATCAGTAATCCGCCTGTCAGCAAAGCGGGAACGATATCGGGATGAGAGAAGTATCTATCGCGCTCAATCGTTTCGGGCTGGGTGCCAGCCGTCACGAAACATTGCCGGCTGACCCGCGCCGCTGGTTGCATGACCAGATCGGCCGCTATGATCCGGCCCCCGCCGCCATCACCGCCCTGCCCCGTTCACCCGCATTGATCGCCATGCTGGTTGAAGCGCGCGACGAAAAGAAAGAGCGCAAGGAAGCAGCGCAGCAACAGGCTGCCAGCGCGCCGCCCATGCCCGCGCAAAAGGCACCGGGGCCATATCGCGATCTGCGCGAGCAATACGCGAATGCCGTCGGCGCCCGGATTTCGGTCGCCCTCTCCAGCCCCACCCCCTTTGCCGAACGGCTGGTGCATTTCTGGGCCAATCACTTTGCCATTTCGGTCGATAAGGCGATGACGGTCGGCCTTGCCGGTGCCTTTGAATTTGAGGCGATCCGCCCGCATGTGATGGGGCGTTTTGTCGACATGCTGAACGCGGTGGAGCGTCATCCGGCGATGCTGCTCTATCTCGATCAGGCGCAATCGATCGGGCCGGACAGCCCGCTGGGCGCACGCGCCGCCGCGCGCGGCCGCCAGCGCGGGTTGAATGAAAATCTGGCGCGGGAAATCATGGAACTGCACACGCTGGGTGTGCGCAGCGGCTATGATCAGGCCGATGTCACCGAATTCGCCCGCGCACTGACCGGCTGGACCGTTGGCGGACTGGCAAAGCAGCCAGTGCTGCAAGGGCCAGGTGCGCGATTCTTCTTTCAGCCGCTGATCCATCAACCGGGCACGCGCATCGTGATGGGCAAGCACTATGGCCAGAACGGTGAGGCGCAGGCGCAGGCGGTGCTGAGCGATCTGGCCCGCAATCCCGCCACCGCGCGGCACATCGCCACCAAGCTGGCGCGCCATTTCGCCGGTGATGATCCGCCGCCCGCGCTGGTGGCGCGGCTGGAACAGGGCTTTCTTGCCTCCAATGGCGATCTGCCCACGCTTTACCGCGTGCTGATCGATGCGCCGGAAGTCTGGGCGGGCGCGCCAAAGTTTCGCACGCCGTGGGAATGGGCACTGGCAAGCCTGCGCGCGACGGGCATTTCCGCCCTCCCCGGCGCCAATGCCGCCAGCGCGTTCCAGCAGCTGGGTCAGCCGGTGTGGAAGCCGGGATCGCCCGCTGGCTATGACGATATCGCGGCCAGCTGGGCCGGGCCTGATGCCTTGTTTCGCCGCGTCGAACTGGCGGAGCGGATCGCGGCGCGCAGCGGCGATGGCAACGNTGCCTGCGCTGGCGGAGCGGCTGTTCCCGGAAACATTGACCGCCCCCACGCGTGAGGCAATCGCCCGCGCCGAAAGCCCGCGGCAGGCACTGGCGCTGTTGCTCGCCTCACCGGAAATGATGCGGAGATGACCATGACTGGCCAGATTGATCGCCGAAGCCTGCTCAGCCGCAGCTTGTGGACAGCGGGTGCCGTTCTGGGCGGAACTCTGTCCGGTGCCCGCATCGCCTTCGCCAGTGCAGCCACCCAGCGGCGTCTGGTGTTCATCATCCAGCGCGGTGCAGCCGATGGCCTCGGCACGCTGGCCCCCGTGGGCGACAAGGCGCTGAGCGGGCTGCGCGGTGAACTGAGCGAGGATTTCGCTGGCCAGCCGCTGATGAGCGGGATGTTTGCCCTGCATCCGGCGCTGGAGCAGGTTGGCACGCTTTACGGCGCGAAACAGGCGCTGTTCGCCCATGCTGTTGCCTCGCCCTATCGTGATCGTTCGCATTTCGATGGCCAGAACGTGCTCGAAACCGGCGGCACCCAGCCCTATGATCGCAAGGACGGCTGGCTTAACCGGCTGCTGTCGCTGCTGCCCCCCGCCGAGGCCAAGGGGCTGGCCATATCGCCCGCGATCCCGGCAGCGCTGCGCGGCCCGGTGCAGGTTGCCAGCTATGCGCCATCGGCTTTGCCGCCTGCCTCAAGCGATCTGATCCAGCGACTGTCCATGCTCTATGCCAGCGATGCCCCGCTGCACGGGCTGTGGGAAGAGGCGCTGCAAACCCGCGCAATGGCCGGCGATCAGGACGCCAGAGGCAAACGCGATGGCGCCGCCACCGGCAAGATGATTGCCTCCTTGATGACTGGCGCGCAGGGCGCACGCGTGGTGATGGCCGAAACCGAAGGCTGGGATACCCATTCCAACCAGCGCGGCCGCCTGCGCAGCCAGCTGACTGCGCTGGACGCGATGATTGGCGGGCTGCGCGACGGACTGGGCCCGGCGTGGAACGATACGCTGGTGATCGTCGCCACCGAATTCGGTCGCACCGCTGCTGCCAATGGCACTGGCGGAACCGATCATGGCACCGCATCGCTCGCGATGATGCTGGGCGGCACGGTGGCTGGTGGCCGCATCCTGTCAGACTGGCCGGGCCTGGCCCAATCGCAGCTCTATGAAGGCCGCGACCTGCGCCCCACTCAAAGCCTCGACGGACTGATGGCAGGCGCAGTCGCCGCGCATTTTAACCTCGATCCAATGATTGCCAGCGCTCGCCTGTTCCCCGGCGGCAGCGGGCGTGGCGCGGAGGGGCTGGTTCTGGGTTAGGGTCAGGCCCCTAAGGCTTGATCCCGAAGCGAGCGAAGAACTTGTCGATGGACGGGCTGACCTTGCGGGCGGCGTTGAAGTTTGCTGCGGCGGTCGCCTTGTCGCCTTCGCGCAGGGCAATTACCGCGCGCATAAAGCGCGATGCGGCCATTTCCGGCGCGATAGCGAGCGCGGCGTCCAGATCCTTCTTGGCCTCGGCAAATCGGCCAGCGCGGAAATGCACCATCGCCCGGCTGTCAAAGACTTCCGCAGGATCAGACGCCAGCTCGATTGCCTTGTTGCAATCGGCCAATGCCGCATCAAGGTTGATATTGGCCAGTCCCTGCATCCAGCAACGGTCGTTCAGCAGCGGCGAAGAACTGGGGCGCCGCGTGATTGCAGCGTTGAGCAGATCTAACGCATCGCGGCCACGCCCTCCCTGCGCAAGGATCAACGCGCGGCTGGAAAGGGCACTTTCGCCATCCTCGGTTGCCGGATCGGGATCAGCGTCAACATAGTCCAGCGCGCCATCGGTGTCCCCGGTATTACGCAGCGCCACCGCCATCCAGGCCCGCGCATCCTTGTTGTCATTATCCAGATCATAAGCGGCCTTGGCGTCGGCCAGAACCCCCGCATCATTGCCGATGGACGAACGCACACCAGCCCGGTCGAGATAACGCTCCACCGTAGGATCAAGCTCTATTGCCTTGGTATAGTTGGCTTCCGCACCGGCCCAATCGAACAGGCGCTTTGCCATCCATCCGCGATCGGCGTAGCGTACGGCATCCTTGGGATCATCGGCGATGCGCTGATCGAACACGGCGATGATCCGCTTCAGCGCCGGGCTGCCGGCCAGTGCGGCAACCTCATCCCAGCGCTGCGGATAATCTGCCGGAGCGATGATGCGCAGCTTCTTTTCTGACAGGTCGCTGACTGTCTTGCGCACAGCGCCGATCTCTGTTGGCGCCACTTCAGCACCGGTTTCCGCTGCGGTTTCGATGTTCTCGACAGTCAAACCGGTGCGCTTGATAGTGCGGCTATAGGCAAGGGCCGGAATATTCACCGACACCGCATCGCTGCCCTCCAGCACGGCGGCGGCGGCGCGCTGCGGCAGCGCCAGGCTCCAACTGGAACGCGAGGTCCAGGGATCCTTGATCAACGCCGGAAGTTGCCGCCAGGTCGATTTGGAACGATCGGGATCGAATTCGACCGAAATCGCCGGGCCATATTCGATGGTCCAATGGCCATCCTTGTAATCCCAACCAGGATAGGCCAGCCCGCTTACCTCAGCCGTCCAGCGCCCGGCCTCCTTGTCATAGCTGGAGCGCGGCTTGGTTATGGTGGTGGTATCCAGCAGCTTCTCCGTCTGCCCCTTGATGAATTCGAGCAGCGAATCCTCGGTGCCATTGTTGTCTTCGGCCCGGCGCTGTTCCGCGCGATAGCCGGTGTAGCTGAGTTTCATCGTGAACGGCACTGGCAGATGTAACCCGGCCTGCCCATCATAGCTGACCGTCAGATCCATCGCCGGGCGTGCATCGGCCCGGGTCGGCAATTTGATCAGCGCCGCACCCTTGGTTCGCAGCGGCAAGACATTGCCAAAGCGCGGCACGTCGCGAATATCCGCGATCCGATCACCCAGCTTTGTGCCATCCAGCCAGAAGCTCTCGCCGCCGATTTCCGCGCGCACAAAAACATGATCGAAAGCCTGCGCCGATGGCAGCCGATCCGGCACGAGATCGCCAAGCGTGGAATTGGCCAATACCGGCTCCGCCATAATTCCCAAGCGGTGCAGCATCGCCAGCAGCAGCATGGTCTTCGCCTTGCAATCGCCAAACCGCATCGACCAAGTATCAGCGGGTTTTTGCGGAACATAGTTGCCGTTGCCCAGCGTCACCAACTGATAACGCACATCATCCTGCACCGTGCGCAGCGCAGCAGCCATGCGTTCAACCGGGTCCTTGTGCGCAGCGGCGATGGCGTCGGTCACCTTGGCCAGATCAGAGCCTTCGGCAATCGCACCCTCGGTGCTGAACAGGGGGGCCATCACGCTGGCGACATCCTGCCAATTGGCAAAACTGGACGCTTCGATCAGTGGCACTGGCGAAAAGCGCGCTGGAATATTTTCCGGCAGTTCGGGGAACTTGGCGATCGGCATGGTCACCACCAGTTCGGTCATGCCGCCAGCAATCGGCTTTGGTTCCAGCGCCATGCCGGGTGCCAGGGCTTTCCAGGCCAGCTTCTGCTTTTCCGGCCAGACCAGCCTTGCCCGGCCGAACTGCAAGGTGATCGGCTTGGGAAACACGATCTGTGCCGTCTGCGCCCGCCCTGCCAGTGCCGTATCGCGCACCGATATGCTGTAGGAGACATGCAGCACATCGCCCACGCGCAGCCCCTGCGCGGGCATCATCGCGGTCAGTTCGCCATCGATGGTCAGCTTTTCCAGCTTGGCCTCGCGCCGCAGCACGGTGAAGCCGGGTCCTGTCTTGAGCAGATCGATCTTTTCGCCATCACGCAGGATTTCCGCTGCATGGAAGGTAAGATCGCCATGCTGGGGCTGCCATTCGACCGAGATGGTACCCAGCTGATTGAGCGTCGCCTGATTGTTGATGGTAAAGGCGCTGTCGATGAACTGGACTGTGGCATCACCATCCACCAGCGTCTGTTCGTCAAACAGCGGAATGGCCACCTTCGCCGCAGCAAGCTTGGCCGGATCGAGCGCAGGCGCGGGCGTCACCCAGGCTGGGGCTGGCGCGATCAGCGGTTTCTCGCCGGCATGGGCAAGGTCAGGCGCAACCAGCGCGCAAATTGCGCTGGTGTAGATCAGTGCGTTACGGTTCATGATGCCCCACAGTATTCAAGGTGGAAAGGCTGCAGGTTTCACGCCGCCGGATCAAGCGAATTCGCCGCCAGAATGAATGAAACCGGCGGCCGAAAGGCGGTATTTCCGCGAGAGCGACAGAGCCTGGGTCGCGTGGACAAATTTCAGCACGAATGTGCGTCTGCTATCGGGAAACCCTGCACACGGGTTGAACGGCGGGAATGTTGGGGTTAGCTGCCATCCGAAAGGATTTTCCATTTCTCCGGCAAGTCTTCAAAATGGCCCCATGACACCCATAAGTCGGCGCGATCACTTGGCCGTGTTACCAATCTCCATTCGGGTGGATCAGGGAAACCGTGCCATGCCAACTGCATTAAAAGCATCTCCTCGCCATCATGCGTGGCGTAATACTCAACATCAGCACCGCTAAGCTCGGCACTTGCGATACCGAAAATTGAGTCATCGTTCTTACGTATCGAAGTCCAATCAATCGGCTTGGCTGCTCGCTCGTGAAAACCGGCGAGTTGAGCATCGGCAATTTCATCGGAAGCATCCCATGGATCCGCTTCCCAAGCATTCGATGCGGAATTCATGCGCTCAGCTTGCGACATCGAAGCCTCCGAAGCCAGAGGATATAAGGCTGATCCTAAGTCCACAATTTTATCGTGTCCGGCAAGTCCGGTTTTCGCCAGAAATTTGCGACAAACAGACGCTTCTAAATTTGTCCACGCGGCCTAGCGTTCACCCCCCGCAATCGGCCCTGCCTCATTGGCGACAATGCGCAGTACCTCTGTCCATGCCTGCACATTCTGCTCCAGCTGTACCGGATCGATCTTGTCCAGCGTGTCATCCGGCGTGTGGTGCAGGTCAAAATAGCGCGTGCCATCCTGACCGAGATCGACCACCGCCAGCTTTTGCGCCGCGATGATCGGCGCCACATCGGTGCCGCCTTCGGTCGCACCGCCCTGACGGACGATGCCCATCGGGCCAAGCGCGGCAGCGATCCGGTCACCCATCGGCTTGCTGGCATCGCCCAGCGACATCTGCACACGCCAGACCCGTTCCGCCCCGAAATCGCTTTCCATCGCCAGCGCATGGCGATCGGCGGCATGGGCCTTGGCATAGGCAGCGCCGCCAAAGCCGCCAAATTCCTCGGTGCCGGCCCATAGCACCCGGATTGTGCGCAAGGTCTTTCCGCCTGCCTGCGCGCGCAGCGCCGCAGCGGTGATGATCCCGCAGCCCGCGCCATCATCAATCGCGCCGGTGCCCAGATCCCAGCTATCCAGATGGCAGGCAATCAGGATCATCGGCAGCGAAGGATCGCGCCCCGGCAGATCGGCAAAGACATTGCCGGACTGTGCCTCACCGGTGGGGTGTCCGGTCAATGTCAGCTTGATCCGCATCGGCTTGCCGCGCGCGGCTATGCGCGCAATCAGATCGGCATCGGGGTTGGACACTGCCCCGGCCGGAACCGGCGCTGTTCCCGCTGCGAAATTGGTGCCGCCGGTGTGCGGATTGCGATGGCTGTCCGTGCCCGCCGATCGGATCACCGCCGCCACTGCCCCCTTGCTGGCCGCCAACGCTGGGCCGCGCCGCCGCACATTGCCATAGGGGCCATAACCACTGCCATCCATCGCCGCGCGCATGGCATGATCGATGAAGGCGATCTTGCCGGTCAATGATCCGGCGGGTGCTGCCTCCAGCGCGGCCAGCGTCGGGAAATAGACCAGCTCTGCCTCGATCCCCTTATCGCCGGTAGAGCTGCTGGTGCCAAGCGCCGCAATTGCCAGCGGCTGGGTATAGGGTACGGTCAGCTGCGCGCGTTCCTCGCCACGTGCCCAGCCCTGCATGGTGAACGGCTCGATGCTGACATTGCTGAAGCCCAGCGCGGTCAGTCTTGCCCTGGCCCAATCGCGCGCCCGTGCTTCGGCTTCGGTGCCAGCAAGGCGCGGGCCGATCTCTGTCGTCAGCCCTTCCACGATGTCCCAGGCCACCGAAGCAGGCGGTGCAGCCTGCGCGGAAGTGGCAATGGCGAGGCAGCTGGCGGCGAGCGCAAGGGCGCGAAACGGGTTTTGCATGGGGCAAGGCTATCGCCCCGCCACGATTGTGCCAATCCCCCGCTTGCCGGTTTCCACCTGCGCGACTAGATGCGCCTCAAACTTTCTCTGCAAGGATACGCATAGCATGGCCGCCCAATACGCCTTCGTCATGAAGGGCATGACCAAAACCTTCCCCGGTGCCCAGAAGCCGGTGCTGAGCGATATCAGCCTGCAATTCTATCAGGGCGCGAAGATCGGCATCGTTGGCCCGAACGGTGCGGGTAAATCGACGCTGATGAAGATCATGGGCGGGATCGATACCGATTTCACTGGTGAGGCATGGCCGGGCGAGAACATCACCGTGGGCTATCTGCCGCAGGAGCCGCAGCTTGATACCAGCAAGAATGTGCTGGAAAACGTCAAGGACGGCGCGCGCGAGATTGCAGACAAGCTGGATCGCTTCAACGAGATCAGCATGCTGATGGCCGACCCGCCGGAAGATGCCGATTTCGATGCGCTGATGGAAGAAATGGGCACGCTGCAGGAGCAGATCGACGCCGTGGATGGCTGGACGCTCGACAATCAGCTGGAAATCGCGATGGAAGCGCTGCGCTGCCCGCCATCGGACTGGGCGGTGGACAATCTCTCCGGCGGTGAAAAGCGCCGCATCGCCCTCACCCGGCTGCTGCTGCAAAAGCCCGATATTCTGCTGCTCGACGAACCGACCAACCACCTCGATGCGGAAAGCGTCGAATGGCTGGAAAACCACCTCAAGGAATATCACGGCGCGGTGCTGATGATCACCCACGACCGCTATTTCCTCGACAACGTGGTCGGCTGGATCCTTGAGCTCGATCGCGGGAAATACTTCCCCTACGAAGGCAACTATTCCACCTATCTGGAAAAGAAGGCCAAGCGGCTTGATCAGGAAGACCGCGAGGAAAGCGGCCGCCAGAAAGCCATCAAGGACGAGCTTGAATGGATTCGCGCTGGCGTCAAAGGTCGCCAGACCAAGAGCAAAGCCCGTATCAAGAAGTTCGAAGAGCTGGTTGCCGCACAGGAAAACCGCACTCCCGGCAAGGCCCAGATCGTCATTCAGGTGCCGGAACGCCTGGGTGGCAAGGTGATCGAGGCCAAGGGCATCAGCAAATCCTATGGCGACAAGCTGTTGTTTGAAGACCTGTCGTTCATGCTGCCGCCGGGCGGCATCGTCGGCGTGATCGGCCCGAACGGCGCGGGTAAATCGACACTGTTCCACCTGATCACCGGGCAGGAAACTCCCGACACCGGCACCATCGAAATCGGCAGCACCGTGCGCCTCGGCTATGTCGATCAAAGCCGTGACCACCTTGATCCATCGAAAAACGTCTGGGAAGAAATCTCGGACGGGCTCGATTACATGAAGGTCAACGGGCACGACACCAGCACCAGGGCCTATGTCGGCGCGTTCAACTTCAAGGGGCAGGATCAGCAAAAGAACGTCGGCAAGCTTTCGGGCGGTGAACGCAACCGCGTCCACATGGCCAAGATGCTCAAGCAGGGCGGCAATGTGCTGCTGCTCGACGAACCGACCAACGACCTTGACGTGGAAACGCTGGCTGCGCTGGAAGAAGCCATCGAAAACTTCGCCGGCTGCGCCGTGGTGATCAGCCACGACCGCTTCTTCCTGGATCGTCTGGCCACCCATATCCTTGCCTTTGAAGGCAACAGCCATGTCGAATGGTTCGAAGGCAACTTCGCCGCTTACGAGGAAGACAAGCGCCGCCGTCTCGGTGATGCCGCAGACCGGCCGACCAGATTGGCCTACAAGAAGCTGACACGGTGAGCGGTGGATATTCGGTCCGTATCAGAGCGGCTCGAACCGATATTTGGGCCATACATCCAATCGTTTGCAGATTTGAATGCCTTCGTTTCCGAAAGCTGGCCCGAGGCCGAAACTGAGTACCCACCGAACCTCAACCAAACGCTGAGATTTTTCGTCCATACCATGATGTCGCGCGCGCGCGCTACATTCATGCTTTTGCAAGCGGGTTCCTATTGGGAATCAGAGATCGTACTTCGATCGCTTCTAGAAGCAGCAGTAAAGTGCGCGACGTTCGCCCGACGCAAAAACGTAAGTGAGCTGTTGAATGAGTTCTGGGTTGAACTTCAGGCATCATCGGATCGGAAGGCTGCCCTTAGAGCAGCTATGGCTCAGGCAATAATTCCGGAAGGCAGCACGGACCACCCGATCTTTGAAGACATTCGAAATCCCGATTGGTTTGCAGTTGATCCGATGGTCAACAAGCAGAGGCGACGTAATCTTGATCACCAATGGTCGCTGCCCGAACTCATTCGAAAATTGCAGGATAAATCTCACACCATAGATCCCGTTGTGGGCTTAGATGCGATGTTACACGGTTATGGATTACAAAGCGAAATTCTGCATGTTTCGTCAAAATATTACGACCTCCTATGGGATAGGATGATCCGAAAGGATGATTTGATCCCATTGGAAAATACTCACTATTGCCGCCAACTGGCGGATTCTCTTCAGTTAACCGCGCTTTGCGTAACGCTCAGCCTTCAACGTTTGGACGTTCCTTTGGAGAAACTGAAGGCACCAATTGAAAC
This sequence comes from Novosphingobium sp., assembly GCA_044225335.1. Classification (GTDB taxonomy): domain Bacteria; phylum Pseudomonadota; class Alphaproteobacteria; order Sphingomonadales; family Sphingomonadaceae; genus Novosphingobium. The sequence continues at coordinate 87,823 of JBGAIR010000003.1, forward strand.
TGCCAATGCATTTTCTCGTTTAATCAAGCCGTATCAGGACGAATTTGATAAAAGTCAGGGTCTCTCATGAACTGAATAATTCATGAGAGATTCTTGGCGCAGAAAAATTCGGAACAGTATACATTCGATTCCCTCACCCCATCGCATCCCTCAGCCCCAGATGCTCGACAAACGGGGCGAAATCGCGATCGCTGAAAAGCAGGGCATGGCCGTCGACGATGCAGCGCGTAGCAATCAGCGTGTCGATGGTCTTGCGAATGGTCACACCCCTGGCGCGTAACTTGCGGTAGTTGCGGGCAGCTTCGAGCGCGACCTGTTCGCCACCGATCATGACCATGGGAAACCGGGCCAACAGTTCCTGTACCTCGGCAAAAGCTTGGTCACCGGGGATGCCCTGAAGCACTTCGACCAGCATCAGATCGCCTATGCCGAGTTGCTGCTCGCGCACGAGCTGCTCGAACCGCGCCACCTGTGGCGTCTCTTTTGCCCGCAGGAAATCGATCCACACACTGGAATCGACAAGGATCATCAGTCGCGCCGCATCGCCGCAAGATCCCCTTCCCAACCAATCCCCTTCAATTTGAGGACGGCTTCCTGGCGCTTGACTGCAACCATTCGGCGCAAGGCTTCCTCTATCGCCGCCCGTTTGGTCTTCAATCCGCTTGCAGCCATCGCTTCGGCCATCAGACTGTCATCAATCACGACATTGGTCCGCATGTGTATATCTCCTGATTTTATACACATAAAGAGACGTCGCGACAATGTAAAGTTCAGAAATCCTACCCCAAATCTGAACGGCAGGGTAACTTAATCGTTCACCCTGCCGACAGCGCGAATCGCATAGCCTTGCTCCATGGTCGCCGCGATGGGTGGCGTTTTGGGATGGAGATACGGCCATGGCCGTGAAGCAGATGGGGAATTGGGCAGTTCGTGGCTCGCTGGCACTGGCACTGGCGGCGGCAACAATTTCGAGCACGGCCGTAGCAGCACAGGAAGATCGCGGCGGCTGGCGCGGTTCGCGTGGTGACAGCGGCGAAGTTCGCGGCGATAGCGGCGGCCGCGGTGCGGGCTGGCGTCAATCGGCACCGCAGACCGAAAACCGCGGCGGCGGCGCACCGCAGCGCGATTTCGGCAATCGCGGCAGCTGGAACAATCCGCCAGCTGCAGCACCGGCGCCGGCCCCCGCACCGCAGGCAGCACCCCAGCCCAATCCTTCGTGGCAGGGCCGCGGTGGCTGGCAGGGTCAAGGTGGCTGGCAGGGCCGTGGCAACGCGCAAGGCGGCGGCAACTGGAATGGAGGCAGTGCCGCACCCGCGCCTGCCCCTCGCCCGGCCATTCCGACACCCCCGGTTCAGCGCGACAATCCGTCATGGCGTGGCGGCAACGATGGCGGTGCCAACCAATGGCGTGGCAACAATGGCGGGAACGGCGACCGTGCGCGTGACAACAATCAGGCACGCCGCAACGAATATAACTGGCATGATCGCGATAACCGCCGCGATGAACGCCGCGACAATCGCTGGAACGACAATCGCCAGCGCTATGATCATGATCGCGATGATAGCGGGCGCGGCTGGGGCTATCAGCAGGATCACCGCCGCTGGGACAATCACTGGCGCGATAATCGCCGCTATGACTGGTACAGCTATCGCAGCTACAATCCGTCGATCTTCCGTCTGCGCCCGTATTATGCGCCCTATCGGAATTACTCCTATCGGCGGCTGAGCATCGGATTTTATCTGGATTCGCTGTTCTTCGGCGCTGATTACTGGATCAACGATCCGGGCTATTATCGTCTGCCGCCGGTCTATGGCCCCTATCGCTGGGTGCGCTATTACGACGATGCGCTGCTGGTCGATATCTATAGCGGCCAGGTGGTGGACGTGATCTACAGCTTCTTCTGGTAAGCAATCCACCGGAAAGTGGACCCCGGCATAAGGCTCCTGCAACTGTGGTTGCAGGAGCCTTTATCGTTCAGCCCATCCCTTTCAGCCGCGCCCCGGCATCATCCGGGCAATGGCATTTGCATCGCGATCGATGAAGCGATGCTTGAGCGCTCCGGCAACGTGCAGCGCCAGCAACACCAGCATGGCGGTGGCCATCACCTCGTGCCCTTCATGAAACGGCCCGGCGGCTTCCTTGCCATAGGCAACCGGCAGCGCCGGAACGCCGAACAGGCCAAAGAAGCCCACCGGTTTGCCCTGGGAAAATGCCGAGTGCATGGCCCAGCCGCTCAAAGGAATGCCGATCATCAGCAGGTAGAGCAGCCCGTGAGTCAATTTTGACAGAGCGACTTCCCAGCCCTTCAGCGTTGCTGCCAGCGGCGGCGGACGGTGGGTCAGGCGCCACAAGATCCGCACGACCGTCAAGGCGAGCACGGCCATGCCGATCGCCTTGTGGTTACCCATGATCTGCATCGCCTGTTCCTTGGGCATATCTTCCGACACCCAGGCGGCAACGAAGTTGAGAGCGATCAGCACCGCGATGATCCAGTGCAGGGCGACGGCACCGCGCGAATAGCGCAGCGCAGCTTGAGATGATGTATCCATGCTCTCAAACTGTCGCAAACCGGCCTGTGTCGCAAGCAGAAATCGCCTTGCCCTGCGCGCCGCATCGTTGGATAGGCAGGCAATGGAATACGCCGTCCCCAGCCTCGGCAGCGCGGCCACTCTGGCCACTTACGCCGATTGCCCCAATCCCGATAAGGTCGCGCTGCTGCGCGCCGGCGCGCATGTCCGTCGCCGTCTGGATGCAGACCCCGGCGCGCAAAAGGTGCCGGTGGAACAGGCGGAAATCTGGGCCATTGCCAACTTTATCGCCCCCGATGAATGCGACCGGCTGATCACCCTGATTGACGGCACGGCCCAGCCATCGGCCGTGCTTGATCATGGCAATGTCGGGCAATGGCGCTCCAGCTATTCAGGCGATGTCGATCCCGCCGATCCTTTTGTGCAGATGATTGAACGGCGGATCGACGATCTGCTGGGTATCCCGCATGAATGGGGCGAAACCTTTCAGGGCCAGCGCTACCAGCCGGGGCAGGAATTCAAGCAGCATATGGACTGGTTCTGGACCAAGGCGCCCTATTGGAAGCGCGAGGCAAAGCGCGGCGGCAATCGCAGCTTTACCGCCATGGCCTATCTGAATGATGTCGAAGAAGGCGGCACCACCGATTTCGTCAATCTGGGTGTGTCGATCCCTCCCCAACGCGGGGCACTGATCGTCTGGAACAACGCCGCGCTCGATGGATCGCTGAACCAGTACACATTGCATGCCGGCCGCCCGGTTGTGCGCGGTGTCAAATATGTGATCACCAAATGGTATCGCACGCGCAAATGGGGATAGGTTTGAACTCACTACGCTGCGCCGCGCTGTTGGTGGCGGCCATTCCGCTGCTGCAATCCATGCCCGCGCTGGCCGATGCACCCGCCGCTGCCAGCGAGACCGAGGACCGGCGGCTAATGGCGCTGTTCGCGGCAGATGCCCGGCGAGAAGAAGCGCTTGATCCGCTGACCCTGCTCTATCGCGGCGGCGATGCCGATCCGCGCGCCTTTCAGCAGCTTTACACCAGCGCCCGTACCAATGCCCGCCGCGCTTCGGTGGCGCAAAGCCTGGCCGCGCTGCGGCGGATCAATCGCGCGGTGCTGAGCAGCGAGCGGCAGATTTCCTACGATACCTTCCTCTATGACAAGCGCGAAGAGGTCAGCCAGCTGCGACCTGACTATCTGGCGCTGACCGAGGTTCGGCCCTTCAACCATTTCGGCGGCCTCCATATCGAGTTTCCATCGCTGATGGCGCGCGGCGGTGCCGCTCATTACGAAAATTTGGCCGATTATCGGCGCAATCTGGCGCTGGACCGCGCCTTTGCCACGGTGCTGGGCAATGCCGTGATCCGCTTTCGCCAGGGGCTGGACTCAGGCGTGGTCGAAAGCCGGCTGACCACGCGCAACATGATCGCCCAGATCGATGCCCTGCTGGCACAGCCGGTTGAGCAATCGCCGTTCTATTCCCCGGTCAGGGAATTTCCCGAAGCGATTCCGGTGAGCGAGCGCGAGGGACTGCGCCGCGCCTATGCTGCTGCGATCCGCGACGATATCTACCCCGCCTATCGCGCGCTGCGCAGCTTTCTGAACGACGAATATCTGCCCGCCGCGCACGAACAGGTGGGCATATCGGCGATGAAGGGCGGTTCGGGCCTGTATCGCCAGCTGATCGAGCATGAAACCACGCTGAAGCTGGATCCCGACGCAGTTCACCAACTCGGGCTGGCCGAAGTGGCCCGCATCCAGCGCGATATGGAAAGCGTGCGGCAGGAAATGGGCTATAGCGGCGATCTGCGCAGCTTCTTTGACTATATCCGCACCGATCCGCGCTTTCATCCGCGCAGCAAGGCCGAACTCGCCGATGGCTTCGCCGCCGTCGGACGCAAGGTCGATGCGCTGGCCCCGCGCTATTTCCTGCGCATGCCCAAGACCCGGCTGCTGATCGAGCCTTATCCTGCCTATCGCGAGAAATATGAGGCGGGCGGCAGCTACAATCAGGGCGCTGCCGATGGCTCACGCCCCGGCGTGTTCTTTTACAACACCTACGATCTGCCAAGCCGTTTCCTCACCGGAATTACCACGCTCTATCTGCACGAAGGCGCACCAGGGCACCATTTCCAGATCAGCCTGGCGCAGGAAGATGCATCACTGCCCGATTTCCAGCGGTATGGCGGCAACAATGCCTATGTCGAAGGTTGGGCGCTTTATGCCGAAACGCTCGGTTACGAGATGGGTTTCTACAAGGACCCGATGCAGCATTGGGGCACGCTGGATGATGAGATGCTGCGGGCGATGCGGCTGGTGGTCGATACCGGCATTCACGCCAAGGGCTGGAGCCGTGAACAGGCGATCGATTACATGCTGGCCAATTCCGGCATGGGCCGCAGCGACGCGACCGCTGAAGTCGAACGCTATATCGCCTGGCCGGCGCAAGCGCTTGGTTACAAGATCGGCGCGCTGACCATCCAGCGGCTGCGCAGGAAAGCAGAGGCTGAACTGGGCGAAAAATTCGATATCCGCGCTTTCCATGAGCAGGTGCTGGGTTCCGGCGCACTGCCCCTCCCCATATTGGAGGCAAAGGTGGATCGCTGGATCGCGGCCAGCAAGCCGACTGGCTGATCACTGAAAAAGGCTTCGATATGAGCAGCACCAGTAGTGATTTTGCCGGAGGCAGGGCGCTGATCACCGGCGCCGCCTCCGGAATTGGCCGCGCCTGCGCGGAATGGCTTGCGGTTCGTGGTATCGCCGAGCTGGTTCTGGTTGACCGCGATGAGGCCGGGCTCAATGCCTTTCAGCCCGATTGCGCGGTGCGCCGTCATATCGGCGATGTCGCTGACGAAGCGCTGTGGACCGCGATCGAAGCCGACATTGGCAGGCTCGACCATGCGGTGATCAACGCCGGAATCGCCGATTCCGCACCAATCGCCGATCTGGATTTCGCCAGCTGGCGGCAGGTGATGTCGGTCAATCTGGATGGCGCGCTGCTGTCATTGCGTTGCGCCATGCGGGTCATGCAGGCGCAGCAGGCAGGCAGCGTGGTGCTGACGGCATCGATCAGTGGGGTGAAAGCAGAGCCCGGCACAGCGGCCTATGGCGCCAGCAAGGCGGCCGTGATGCAGCTGGCGCGGGTTGCAGCCAAGGAAGGCGCCCCGCATGGCGTCAGAGTCAACGCCATCGCCCCCGGCGGCGTCGATACCGCGATCTGGGACGGGATGCCCTTTTTCGAACAATTGCGCGCCGAAAGCGGCAGCCGCGAAGCCGCCATCGCGACAATGGGCAAGGCCGGCACGCTGCTGGGCCGCTATGCCAGCGCCGAAGAGCTGGCCGGGCAAATCGGCTTTCTGTTATCGGATGCCGCAGCAACCATAACCGGATCGGTGCTGGTCAGCGATGGCGGTTACAGCCTTTAGCGGGGGATCGCTCCATTCACCCAAGCCTGAACGCGCTGACGGTTCAGATCCCTGTCTTCCGGAAGATGCTTCTCATCATCCAGATCGCGCGTGGCGATCAAAATTTTTGGCGTAATCGGCTCTTCAAACAGCACGCCGCAAGTTGATTCGTCAATCCAGGCTATGCGCCCGAATGCTTCATAACGATCCCACAGCAGCATTGCCTGATCGCCGCAATGAAGGTTTCCCTTCGCTTCGATTTTGGCACCTTCGATGGAAATATCGAGTAAAATCGTATTGATAGTGGTTGAGAGCGTTACCAGTTTCGCAGGCAACCGAACCCGAAGTCGACTGTACTTGCGCCGACCGATCGCAGCATTCTGCCTCGGGACACCCATCGCGGACATGGCCCAGCTATATCGGCACACGGCAAATACGCGGTGGATTCGGGGTTAAGTGTTACCCCATAGCTCCACCGCGCTGGCACCTGAAATGTTCAGGGTAACTGGGAAAAATCGGTCAGTGCTGCATCGCGCAATCCGCGCCAGACGCGCAGTGCTTGTACGCTTTCAAACACATCATGCACGCGCAGCAATTGCACGCCCGCGTTCAGTCCTTTCATAGCCAGCGCGACGCTGCCGCCAAGGCGCTGATGCGCAGGCGCCTCGTTGCTCAATGCACCGATCATGCGCTTGCGGCTAACCCCCAGCAGCAGCGGCTGCCCCAATGCGTGAAACAGCGCCAGCGCATTGATCAGCGCCAGATTTTCCGTCAGCGATTTGCCGAAACCGATCCCCGGATCGAGGATGATGTTATCGCGCTTGATCCCTGCCGCCAGCGCCGCATCGCGCCGTTCAGCCAGCCAATCAAACACATCCAGCACGACGTCGTCATACTGACCGTCAGCATACAGATCATCGCCGCCGCCTTCCTTGCTGGGGCCCGGCGCATGCATCAGCACGACCGGCACATTGCTGCGGGCCGCAAATTCAAGGCTGCGCGGATCGTGGCGCAGGGCGGAAACATCGTTGATGATATGCCCGCCGGCTGCCAGCGCCGCTTCCATCACTGCGGGGCGGCGGGTATCGATGCTGATCGCCGCGCCCATCGCCGCCAGTTTCTCAACTGCAGGAATAACGCGCTTCACCTCGTCACCTTCCCACACCGCCGCGGCTCCGGGCCGCGTGCTTTCGCCGCCGACATCGATGATTGCGGCTCCGGCTTCCACCATGGCAGCCGCATGGTCATGGGCGATTTGCGGATCATCCATGAACTGCCCGCCATCCGAAAAGCTGTCGGGCGTGATGTTGAGGATGCCCATTACCTGCGGCGTATCCAGCCGCACCGTTCGCGCACCCAGTTGCAAGGGCGCGTGAGTTCTTTGCAGATTGTCCCATTGTTGCTGCACCGGATCGGGCAGCGATGGCAGCACGGCTTTTAGCTCGGGCAGTGAAAATCGCTGCCGCGATGTTACCTTTCCGTCGCTGCGTTCGATCAGGGCAAAGCGGCTGGCATAGACCATTCCGCCCGCCAGCCGAACTACCTCCCCCTCCTCGCTTTGCGGACTGTCGCAAAGGCCGATGGGGTGGAGATAGAACTGGCTCACGGCTCCGTCGCCAGCAGATAGAGCTGGCGGATCGCGTCAATCGGCTTGAGCTGGCCTTCGTGCTCCAGATGCCAGAAGCTCCAGCCATTGCAGCTGGGCGCACCCTGGAGTTTTGCGCCCAGACTGTGGATCGAACCGCTTTCGCTATCCGAAATCAGCGAACCATCGGCACGCACCACCGCGCGCATCCGCCGCTTCTTGTCGCAAAGCTCGGTTCCCGGAGCAATCCAGCCGGTTTCGATCAAGGTGCCAAAGGCCACCTTGGGCGCTGATTTGGGGCTTTGCATGGTGGTCAGCGCGCTTTCATCCAGCGGCAGCGCCATTTCGATGCGTTCCAGCGCGGCATCGCGATAAATGGTTTCGCGTTCGCAGCCGATCCAATTGCGCCCCAGCCGCTTTGCCACCGCGCCGGTTGTGCCGGTGCCGAAGAAGGGATCAAGCACCACATCGCCCTTGTTGGTGGTGGCCAGCATCAACCGATAGAGCAGCGCCTCGGGCTTTTGCGTAGGATGCACCTTGGTGCCGCCCTTTTTCAGCCGTTCCTGCCCGGCGCAGATCGGCAGATTCCAGTCCGACCGCATCTGCAATTCATCGTTGAGCGTTTTCATCGCGCGATAGTTGAAGGTGTATTTCGACTTTTCGCCCATGCTCGCCCAGATCAGCGTTTCATGGGCATTGGTAAAGCGCGTGCCCTTGAAGTTGGGCATGGGGTTGGCCTTGACCCAGACCACATCGTTGAGGATCCAGAACCCCATATCCTGCATCATCGCGCCCAGGCGAAAGATATTGTGATAGCTGCCGATCACCCAGATCGAGCCATTGGGCTTCAGCACCCGCCGGGCCTCGGTCAACCATTCACGGCTGAACCGGTCATAGGCGGCAAAGCTGTCAAACTTGTCCCAATCATCGGTGACCGCATCGACATGGCTGCCATCGGGCCGAGAAAGATCGCCGCCCAATTGCAGATTGTAGGGCGGATCGGCAAAGATCAGGTCGATGCAGGCATCGGGCAGGCTGCGCATCGCCTCCACGCAATCGCCATGCAGGATCTGCCCCAAAGGCAAATCAGGCCGCGCGACCTCTTTGACAGCGCGCAGCCGCGCCTTCTCGCCTACCAGCATTTGTCCCATGATCGCGCTCTAAGCCCCCGTGATTACACCGTGGAGTCTTTCCGATTGAAATCGGATCGGCACCGGCCCGGAATAACTCTAAGTGAGTCATCCGGAGTCTGCCGTCAAGCTCCGACTCCGCAGGAATCCTAGCGATTCATGGTTAACGGGCGGTCAACAAAAGCGGAACGAAACGAGTCCCCTACTAGATGTCGAGTCTTAGGATTCCCGAATGACTCAACATCTGGTGAGCACAAAAATCGCTTGGGCTGCGAAAAAATCTACCAATCGGGCGCTAAATCAGCACCAGTTGGGCCACCGGGGCGAAACTGCGGCGATGGATCGGGCTCGGGCCATGCCGACGCAGCGCCTCCATATGCTCTGCGGTGCCATAGCCCATATTGCGATCCCAGCCGTAATGCGGATGCACTGCGGCATGATCGCGCATCACGCGGTCGCGATGCTCCTTGGCGAGGATCGAGGCAGCGGAAATGCAAGGTTCCAGCCCATCGCCGCCGACGATCGCCCGCGCAGCCCAGCGCCATTCTGCCTGACGCCCGGCGGGGGTCTTGTTGCCATCGATCAATACCGCGTCCGGCTCCGCGCCCAGCTGCGCCACCAGCGTGCCGACCGCGCGGGTCATCGCCAGCATGGTTGCGGCGAAGATATTGATGCGGTCAATCTCCTCCGCCTCAACGACGCCCAGCGCGTAATGGCAGCTGCTCTGGATCAGCGGTTCCAGCACCGCGCGGCGCTTGGCTGAAAGCTTCTTGGAATCATCAAGCCCAGCCGGAGCATCCCGTCCAAGCACGCAGGCAGCGGCAACTACCGGCCCGGCCAGCGGCCCGCGCCCGGCCTCGTCAACGCCGATCACCAATCCCGGCTTGGCAAGCATCAGGCCTTCGCCCATATTTTCGTCCATGCACAGAAAGTTCCTTGTCGCCCTATCCCCGCTTGGCCTGCTCGCCGCAAGCTGCTCCACCTCCGCGATTGGGGATAGCCAGAACGCGGCTGTCGCTGCCGAAGTGACCGATCAGTTCCGTGTGGAGCCATTGGCAACCTTCGATCAGCCCTGGGCGATGGCGCTGCTACCCGATGGCAGATCGGCATTGATTACCGAGAAGGCGGGCAGATTGATCTTTTGGGATGGCAAGCTGGCCAACGCGATCCCCGGTGTCCCCAAAGTCGATTATGGCGGCCAGGGCGGGCTTGGCGACGTTGCGCTGTCCCCCGATTTCGCGGCCAGCCGGGTGATCTATCTGACATGGGTGGAAGCCGGCCCCAACGACACGCGCGGCGCGGTGCTGGCAAAGGCCCGGCTTGCGCCTGATTTTCGCAGCTTTGCCGAAGCGCCCACGATAATCTGGCGGCAAAACCCCAAGGTAACGGGGCGCGGCCATTTTTCGCACCGCATCGCCTTCTCGCCCGATGGCAAATATCTGTTCCTCTCATCGGGGGAGCGACAGAAATTCACTCCAGCGCAAGACCTGTCGGTCAATCTGGGCAAGGTGCTGCGCCTCAACCTTGATGGAACGCCCGCCAGCGGCAACCCTTTTGCTGATCGCGGTGGGATTTCAGCGGAAATCTGGTCCTATGGCCATCGCAATGTGCTGGGGCTCAAGTTCGATGCGCAGGGGCGGCTTTGGGATCTGGAGCATGGCCCGGCCGGGGGCGATGAACTCAATCTGGTGAAGCCGGGGCTGAATTACGGCTGGCCACTGGTTTCGGATGGTGATCACTATGATGGCAAGTCCATCCCGCGCAACGCCACTCGCCCCGATCTGGCCCAACCTGCGATCAGCTGGAACCCAGTTATCGCGCCGGGTGATTTCATCTTCTATTCCGGCAGGATGTGGCCGGAATGGCAAGGCCAAGCGTTGATAGCGGCAATGGGCACGCAGGGGCTGGTGCGTGTCAAAATCGATGGCGAACGCGCCACCGAGCAGGCACGCTATCCGCTGGGCAATCGCATTCGCGAAATTACGCAGGCTGCCGACGGTGCCTTGCTGGTGCTGGAGGATGGTGAAGGCGGGCGGCTGCTGCGATTGTCACGCAAATAGGCCTGTTCAAGCGCAGCTGAAACCAATTTCATTGCCAAGCGCAGCCTTGCACCCTATCGGCCCGCGCCTATGCCTGTTGCCCCCGCCCTGATCCCGCTCGACAATATCGACCCTGCGCTGATCGAAGAACTGCTCGACCGTGCTTTTGAACCGGAACGGCAGCAGCGAACCGCCTATAAGGTGCGCGAAGGGATGGACTGGCTGCCCGGCCTGTCCTTTGCCGCGCTGGATGGCAGCGAGCATGTCGTCGGCACCATCCAGTGCTGGCCGGTGGCGCTGAGCGATGATGATGGCCGCGCCCATCCGATGATCATGGTCGGGCCTGTGGCCGTGCTGCCCGAGCATCAGGGCGCGGGCTATGGCAAGGCGTTGATGACCGCCAGCCTCGCCGCGCTCGATCCGCGCGCGCCCTTGCCGCAGGTGATGATCGGCGATCCCGAATATTACGGCCGTTTCTGGGGATTCACCAATGCCCCAACGGGCGAATGGCGCCTGCCCGGCCCGTTCGAGCAACATCGGCTGCTGGTACGCTGTGACAATCCGTCGGTTTTGCCGCACAGCGGCATGCTGGGGCCTTGGCGCGGCTGAATCGATCTGGCATCGCAGACCGATGCCCTATGAGCCGCCACCCGAACTTGCCGCGCTGACGCTTGCCGAAGTGGCAGAGCTGGCGCAGCAGCGCAAATTGCCGCAGGTGGAACAATGGCAGCCGGGGCATAGCAGCGACGGCATGATGGTCATTCGCGCCGATGGCCGGTGGTTTCACGACGGCGGCGAGATCCGCCGCCCGGCGATGATCCGCGCTTTTGCCAGCCTGCTGCGGCGCGATACGGATGGGCAGCACTGGCTGGTTACCCCGTACGAAAAGCAATCCATCGTGGTGGAGGATGCAGCCTTCATCGCCACCGATGTAACCCGGCAGGATGGTGCACTGGTGTTCCGCCTGAACACTGACGATCTGGTGATCGCCGGGCCAGAGCATCCGCTGATGACACGCGGCGATGCGGAAACTCCGGCGGTCTATCTGGCGGTCCGGCATGGCTGCGAGGCGCGGATCAACCGCAGCACCTGGCTCCAGCTGGTCGATCTGGCCGATGACAGGCTGACCGTCACCAGCGGCGGCGATCGTTATTCACTGGTGCCGGCATGAGCCTGATCGAACATTTGCACCGTCTTCATGCAGAAGGCCACGCGCGTAACATCAATCATCAGGACGATACCCGCTTTGCCGGAAAGGAACTGCGGCCTGCCGCCGTGCTCGCGGCGATAACCGATCAGGAACGACCCGGCTTTCTGCTGATCCACCGCCCGTCGAACATGCGCTCGCATCCCGGTCAGGTCGCCTTTCCCGGCGGCAAGATCGATCCCGGCGAAACCCCGGTGGAAGCCGCGCTGCGTGAAGCATGGGAGGAGCTGGGCATTCCCCCCGAGCGCGTCACCGTGATCGGTGAAAGCGATGTGTATCGCACCGGCACCGGCTATGCCGTGACCCCGGTGATCGCCGTGGTCCCGCCCGATCTGCCGCTCAATCCCAATCCCACCGAAGTGGCACAATGGTTCGAAGCGCCGGTCGATTTCGTGTTCGACCGCGCCAATCACGCCGCGCAATCGGTGGTTTGGCAGGGAGCGGAAAGGCGCTACATCGAAATCATGTGGCAGCAGCATCGCATCTGGGGGGTTACCGCGGGGATCATCGCCAATCTGGCGCAGCGGATCGACTGGCATGGCTGAGCCCCTGCAGGCATCATGGATGCAGCGCGACGATTTGCGCGGATTGATCGCGGCGCTTGGCCGCGGCAATGCCCGCTATGTTGGCGGCGCGGTGCGCGACAGCCTGCTTGGCCTGCCAGTGAAGGACATCGATCTGGCCACGCCGCTGCATCCCGAACAGGTGATGGAGCGTTTGCGCGCGGCACATATCCGCAGCGTGCCCACCGGCATCGAACACGGCACGATCACCGCGCTGCTGGCGGCAGGTCCGGTAGAGATCACCACCCTGCGTCATGACGTCAGCACCGATGGCCGCCGCGCCACGGTGGCCTTTGCCAGCGAATGGCAGGATGATGCCGCGCGGCGGGATTTCACCATCAACGCGCTGTATGCCGATCCTGACAGCGGAGAGATATTCGACTGGTCCGATGGCCTTGCTGACCTCAAGGCGCGCCGCCTGCGCTTTATCGGCGACGCCCGTCAGCGCATCCGCGAGGATCATCTGCGCATTCTGCGTTACTTCCGCTTTCAGGCAAGGTTCGGTTCGCAACCGGCCGATCCGGAAGCGGAAGCAGCCTGCGCCAAACTCGCCGCCACGCTGAAGGGCCTCTCGCGTGAGCGGGTCGGCATGGAGATGATGAATCTGCTCGGTCTGCCCGATCCCGCCCCCACCGTGGCGCGCATGGCCGAACTGGGTGTGCTGGCGGTGGTGCTGCCCGAAGCCGATGTGCCCGCGCTCGCGAAGCTGGTGGCGCAGGAACTGCGTCAGGGGATCGCGCCGGATGCACTGCGCCGTCTTGCCGCACTGCTACCACCGCAGGCACCTTTGGCCGAAGCCGTCGCCAGCCGCTTTCGCCTGTCGGGTGCGCAGAAAAAGCGGCTGGCGCTGGCGGCCGGACGCGGCGACACCGAACTGCCGCCTCGCGCCCTTGCCTATCGCCTTGGCCGCGAGGCAGCGATGGATCGCCAGTTGCTAACCGACCAAGACACGGCGGCACTGGCCGATTGGGAAATCCCGACCTTTCCGCTCAAAGGCGGTGAGATCGTCGCGCGCGGGGTCAAGGCCGGGCCAGAGGTGGCGCGGCTGCTGCAATTGATCGAAACGCAATGGATCGAGGAAGGCTTTCCCGATGCCGGACGGGTACAACAATTGCTGACCTTGTCACTCAAATCGCCCGAATAGGTCCCTTCTAAAACCTGTTGTCGCGCGGGAAACCCGTCGGCGGCATCCGCCCGGCCGCACCGCGTGCGACTTTCCACAGGCGAACATCGCTTTCGGTGCGGGTCCGGCCGGTTTCGCCGCCCATCTTCCAGCTCAGCCCGTCTTCCAGCTTCAGCGTGGTAGCATCGGCCAGCCCGCCATCGCGATAGCGTTGCAGGGTAACGCCCTGCCCCTTGCCCAGCACCGGCATTTCGGCGAGGCTGAAGATCACCAGCTTGCGATTGTCGCCCACCACCGCGACATGATCATGCTCCGGCGGGATTTCACGCACCACCATCAGCTTGACACCGGGCTTGGTGCTCATCACGCCGCGCCCCTTGCGGGTTTCCGCCAGCAGTTCATCCGCCTCGGCGACAAAACCGCGTCCGCTGTTGGCGGCCAGCAGCAGTTGCGCCTTGGGGCGATAGATCACCAGCGCGATGATCTGCGCCTCGGCATCGATATCCACCATGGTCCGCACCGGTTCGCCAAAGCCGCGCGCACCGGGCAGCTTGTCCGCACCCAGCGTGTAGAAACGGCCATTGTCGCAGGCGATCAGCAGCTTGTCGGTGGTCTGCGCATGCAGTGCGAAGGCGGGACCATCGCCTTCCTTGAACTTGAATTCACGGTCGAGCGGTTCGTGGCCGCTGGCGCCCCTGATCCAGCCCTTGGCCGACAGGATCACCGTGACCGGTGCCTTTTCGATCATCGCATCCATGCTGAATTCCACGGTGGGCGCGGCTTCGGCGATGGTGGTGCGGCGGCGACCAAGCGCGGTATCCTCGGCGTAATCCTTGCGCAGATTGGCCAGATCGCGCTTCAACCGCGTGCGCTGGCGGGCCGGGCTTTCCAGCAGTTTCTGCAGCTCTTCCTGTTCGGCCAGCAGATCGTCACGCTCACGCCGCAGCTCCATTTCCTCAAGCTTGCGCAGGCTGCGCAGCCGCATGTTGAGAATTGCCTCAGCCTGGCGATCAGTCAGGCCAAATTCAGCCATCATCACCGGCTTGGGCTCATCCTCGGTGCGGATGATCTCGATGATCCGGTCAAGGTTGAGATAGGCGATGATATAGCCATCAAGCAGTTCCAGCCGCGCCGCGATCTTTTCCAGGCGGTGGCGGCTGCGGCGCAGCATGATGTCGATCTGCGCCAGCACCCATTCCTGCAACAGCAGCTTGAGCCCCAGCACGCCGGGCGTGCGGTTGGCATCCAGCACATTGAGGTTGAGTCCGAACCGGGTTTCCAGATCGGTCAGCTTGAACAGCGATTCCTTGAGCAGTTCGGGATCGACATTGCGGCTTTTCGGCACAAAGACGATGCGGATCTGCTCATCGCTTTCGTCGCGGATATCCTCAAGGATCGGCAGCTTCTTGTCGGCAATCAGCTGGGCAACCTGCTCGATCAGCTTGCCCTTTTGCAGCATATAGGGAATCTCGCTGATCACCAGCTGCCACTGGCCACCGCCCAGCCGCTCGATCCCGCTTTCTTCCCAGCTGCCATCGCCCTGCCGCCCGGTGGAAAAGCGGCCGCGCACGCGGATCGCGCCCTTGCCGCTTTCATAGGCGGCAGCGATCACCGCAGGGCTATCCACCACCACCCCGCCGGTGGGGAAATCCGGCCCCTGGAACACTTCCATCAGCGCGGCGTGTTCAACATGCGGATTGTCGATCAGCAGCAGCGTCGCATCAATGATTTCCGCGACATTGTGGCTGGGGATATTGGGGGCCATGCCCACGGCGATGCCGCTGGAACCATTGGCGAGCAGATTGGGGAACAGGCCAGGGAAGATTTCCGGCTCTTCCTCTTCGCCATTGTAGGTCGGGTGGAAATTGACCGTGCCCTCATCCAGACCGGCCATCAGCTGGATCGCGGTCTTGGTCAGCCGGGCTTCGGTATAGCGATAGGCGGCGGCATTATCGCCATCGATATTGCCGAAATTCCCCTGCCCTTCGACCAGCGGATAGCGCAGCGAGAAATCCTGCGCGAGGCGGACCATCGCATCATAGACGCTGGCATCGCCATGCGGGTGATATTTGCCGATCACATCGCCAACCACGCGCGCCGATTTCTTGAACGCCTGCGCCGGGTCCAGCTTGAGCTGCCGCATCGCCCAGAGCAGGCGGCGATGCACCGGCTTCAGCCCGTCACGCAGATCGGGCAGCGAACGCGCGGTGATGGTTGACAGCGCATAGACCAGATAACGTTCCGACAGCGCGGAATCGAACGGCGCATCGACAATGGCGTCAAACGGATCGGGTTCTGTGGTTTCAGTGGTCATTGCCAATCGGCACTAGCAGGGCGAATCGGTGCTTTCCATGCAGGCGGGGCGGTTTTGCGCAGGGAATTCGCCAAAACGGAACAGGCAGTCAGCGCCGCTGCATATTGCGGCTTTCCCCGGGAATGCGCAGTTCCAGCCCGTCCATCGCTTCGCTAAGCGTGATCTGGCAGGCGAGACGGCTGGTGCGCGAAACCCCGGCGGCGAGATCGAGCATGTCTTCCTCATCATCACTGGCGGCGGGCAAGCGTGCAAACCATTCCGGCGAAACGATGACATGGCAGGTAGAACAAGCCATCTGCCCTTCGCAGGTGCCCTCCAGCGGCATATCCACGCCCTGCGCAACATCCAGCAGGCAATCGCCCGCATTGGCGCTGGCTTCAACCCGTGTCCCGTCGGCGGTAACAAAGGTAACGCGAACCATCAGACCCCTTGCTCCCTTGCGGCATCGTCCAGCATGCGGCAGGCCGATATCAGCTCTTCCCTAGTGGTGTAACGCCCGAACCCCAAACGAATAGAGGATTTTGCCTGCGCATCTTCAAGGCCGATCGCCCGGAGCACATGGCTGGGGCGGCCCGATCCGCTGGCGCAGGCCGATCCGGCGGAGAACATCACCCGGCGGCAATCACTCATCAGCCGCGCCACATCCAGCCCATCGATCCGCAGGTTGAGATTGCCTTTCCAGCGCAGCTCTGCACTGCCATTCAGCGTCCAGCGCGACAGCACATCGCGGGCGGCATCCCACAGCGCCGCAACATGCGCGGCATCCTGCTCGATGCGCTGCGCCGCCAGTGCCGCCGCCGCACCAAACCCGGCGCAGAGTGCGGGCGACAGCGTCCCCGAACGCAGCCCCGCCTCCTGCCCGCCGCCCGTGATCTGCGGTGTCAGTTCCAAGCCGCTGCGCAGCCACAGCGCGCCAATGCCCTTTGGCCCATGCAGCTTGTGCGCGGACAGCGCGATCATATCCACCCCGGCTGGCACCGCGATCCGCCCCGCCCCCTGCACCGCATCGCAAAGGAACAGCGCCCCTGCGGCCCGCGCCCGTTCGGCAAGGCGCGCGATGGGCTGGATCGTGCCGATCTCGTTATTGACCTGCATCACCGCCACCAGATCGGCTGCGGCAGGCAGCGGCACTTCGGCATCGAGCAGACCTTCATGGTTGACTGACAGATCGTGCCGCACCGCCACCGTTTGCGCAGTATCCAGCACCGCCGCGTGTTCAATCGCCGAAACAGCCACTTGCCGGGCATTGCTGCCGCGAATGGCCAGATTGATCGCCTCGGTCGCGCTGCCGGTGAAGATCACCTGTCCACCCGGCGGCAACAGCGCCGCCACTTGCTCACGGGCAATTTCCACCGCTGCCTTGGCGGCACGGCCCATGGCATGCGGGCTATGCGGGTTGCCGAAATGATCGGCATCGAGCCAGTGCACCATGGCGGCACGCGCTTCCGGGGCAAGCGGCGTGGTTGCCTGATAATCCAGATAGCTCATGCTCCGGCGACCTTGCGCCAGGCTTCGATAAAGGCCGCGATTTCCTGCTCGCTTGTTTCACGGCCAATGCTGACGCGAATCACCTCATCCGCGCCCTCGGTGCCCATCGCCTGCAAGACATGGCTCATCCGCAGCGAGCCCGAGGAGCAGGCGCTTCCCGCAGAAACGGCAAAGCCCATCGCATCGAACCGGATCAGCTGGGCATTGGCCGATTTGCCGGGCATCCGATAGGCCGCAATGCTGGGGACGCGCGCGGTTTCGTAGCACAGGCTGACGCCGCCCGCTGCGGTCAGTTCATCATCGAGCATATCACGCAGCCGCAGCGCCTGCTCCAGCCAGCTCCGGTCGGCTTCCAGCGCGGCCAGCATGCCCAGCACGCCGGGGAGATTCTCCGTTCCGGCGCGATAACCGCGTTCCTGGCCGCCGCCGGGCTGCAACATCGCCCAATCCCTGACCAGCAGCGCCCCGACGCCGATCGGTCCGCCAAACTTGTGCGCGGAAATGGCGACCATATCGGCGTCCGGAGTCAGCAGCTTGCCTGCTCCCTGCGCGCTATCCACCAGCAACCAGCCACCGGCTTCGTGCACCACATCGGCAATTGCCTCCAGCGGTTGCATGACGCCGGTCTCGTTATTGGCCTGCTGCACCGCCACCAGCCCGTCAACCGCGCAGTCGGCGCGGTGAACCAACCCGTCATGATCCACCGCCAGCAACCCGGCCGTGCCGCGATGGCGCAGAACAGCCTCATGCTCCACCGCAGAAACCAGTTTCAAGGGCTTGGCACAGCGCGAAATTGCCAGAGCCAGCGCTTCGCTTGCTCCGCTGGTGAAGATCACCTCACCCTCCCACGCCAACGCCGCCTTGATCCGTTCACGCGCATCTTCCAGCGCCGCGCGGGCACCGCGACCGGCGCGATGCGGGCTGCTGGGGTTCGCCCAGATCGCCCAGCCCTGCTCCATCGCCGCGCGTGCTTCGGGCAGCAAAGGCGTGGTTGCGGCATGGTCAAGATAGGTCATCGGCACGGCAATGTTCGCAATCGTTGCTTTTCGGGCACTGGTTTCTATATAGCGCCTCTCTCCCGATCATAGCCCCTACCGGCCTGGCTGCCCGATTTCCCGGCTGCCGCCTGTGGAGCGCACCAAGTAAACAGGTTTGACGCCATGCCCGCAGTGATCTTTCCCGGACCCGAAGGCCGCCTTGAAGGCCGTTTCCAGCCCGGCACCCGTCCCCGCGCCCCCGTGGCGATGATCCTGCACCCGCACCCGCAGGCCGGGGGCACGATGAACGATCGCATCACCATGGCGATGTACAAGACCTTCGTGGCGCGCGGCTTTGCCACCCTGCGGTTCAATTTCCGCGGCGTTGGCCGCAGCCAGGGCAGCTTTGACAATGGCATTGGCGAGCTGTCCGATGCCGCCGCCGCGCTCGATTGGGTGCAGTCGATCCATCCCGAAGCCAGCACCACCTGGATCGCGGGCTACAGCTTTGGTGCCCTGATCGGCATGCAGTTGCTGATGCGCCGTCCGGAAATCCGCGGCTTCATCTCGGTTGCGCCGCCGGCCAACATGTATGATTTCAGCTTCCTTGCGCCCTGCCCCGCATCAGGCATCATCATTCAGGGCACTGCCGATACGGTGGTGACGCCCGGCGCGGTGCAAAAGCTGGTCGACAAGCTGCGCACGCAAAAGCACATCACGATCCATCATGACGAGATTCCGCGCGCCAACCATTTCTTTGAAAACGAACTGGATGACATGATGCGCGCAGTCGATAACTATCTCGACATGCGGCTCTCGCCGGATTGCCCGATCAGGTAGGGGATTTCAGCGCTGACCTTGCTGGGCCAGCGCGTTGCCCTTCGCGTCTGGCAAGGTCCAGATCGCAACATTGCCGGCCATGATCAGTGCCAGCACCACCATCAGCACCGCCTGCTTGCGCTGGCCGCGCCGCCATGTCACCACTGCCCCCAGCAGCAGCAGCACCGCCACCAAAACCATCACTGAAAGCACGGCTGGAATCATCGCCAATCCCCTTGTCGTCCTCTGCGCCTAGCGCGACGGCGATTGCAATGCCAGCCCGCGCCATGACGCCGTTCGTCGCCCGACAACGACAGATGCCGATGGATATTTGACAGCGCCGCCCCGGCATATCACGCTGGCAGCATGACCAATCTGCCTTCGACGCGCCGCGAGGCGCTTGCCATGCTTGGGGCCAGTTCTGCGGCGCTCGCCCTTGGATCAACATCGGGCGCGGCGCTGGCCGCCACCGGCACCAGCAATGCCGCCACCTTCCTTGACCGGCTGGCGTGGAAGCTGATCGAGCTTTCGCCCGAAGGCGCGACATCGCTGGGCATTGATACCGGCACCCATGCCGCGCTGCGCCGCAAGCTGGGTGATCGTTCCCCCGCCGGTCAGCGCGCGGTGGCGCGGCTGCTGCGCGATTCGCTGCGGCAGCTGAATGGCATCCGCCAAACCGGGCTTGACCCCGCCACCCAAACCAGCCTGGCGGTGGTGAAGAGCGCCTTTTCCACTGCGCTGGATGGTTTCGCCCTGCCCTATGGCGATGTCGCGGTGGGTGGCTGGCGCAACACGCCCTATGTGGTGATCCAGAACGTCGGGGCTTATCTCGATATTCCGCGCTTCCTTGATGGCGATCACCCGGTGCGCGATGCCAGTGATGCCGATGCCTATCTGGCCCGTCTGGCGGAAATGCCCGCCGTGCTGGATGGCGAGCTGGAGCGGCTGAGCGCTGCCGGGCGGATGGGTGCGATTGCCCCCGGCTTCCTGCTCGACAAGGCAATCCGCCAGATGGGTCTGGCGCTGGCCGATGCCAAGGCGGGCGGCGATATCGTCGGCTCGCTGGTGCGGCGCACCTCTGCCATCCCCGGCGATTGGGAAGCCCGCGCCAAGGCAATCGCCACCGGCCCTGTCGCCGCCGCGCTGGAGCGCCAGCTGACGGAACTGAAGGCCCAGCGCGCCCG
Source organism: Novosphingobium sp. (assembly GCA_044225335.1). GTDB lineage: Bacteria > Pseudomonadota > Alphaproteobacteria > Sphingomonadales > Sphingomonadaceae > Novosphingobium. The sequence goes on from JBGAIR010000003.1 coordinate 108,184, forward strand.
CGCCAGCGATCATGCCGGGCTTTGGGCGCGGCCGCATGGCGATGAGTGGTATGCCTGGGGCCTACGCGCCAGCACCACCACTCGCCACAGCGCCGATGAGCTGCACAAGATGGGGCTGGATCAGCTGAAGATGTTGCAGGACCGGATGGATCCGATCCTGCGCGGCCTTGGCTATACCAGCGGCACGGTGGGCGAGCGAATGATCGCGCTGAGCAAGGACACCCGGTTCAAATTCCCCGACAATGACGAAGGCCGCGCCCAGATCATCGCGCTGATGCAATCGAAGATTGCCTTCATTCGCGGCAAGCTGCCGCAAGCCTTCCGCACTCTGGTGAAGGGCAATCTGGAAATCCGCCGCCTGCCGCCAGCCGAGGAATCCGGCGCGCCTGGTGCCTATGGCGGGGCCGGATCGATCGATGGCAGCATTCCCGGCAAGATCTGGCTGAACCTTGGAACCACCGATCTGCACAGCCGCTACAGCCTGCCGACGCTGGCCTTCCACGAAGGGATTCCCGGCCATGTCTGGCAGGGTGAATATGCCAATCGTCTGCCGCTGATCCGCACCCTGCTGGCGTTCAACGCCTATTCCGAAGGCTGGGCGCTCTATGCCGAAACGCTGGGGGATGAACTGGGCACCTATGATGACGATCCGGTCGGGCGGCTGGGTTATCTGCAAAGCATCGCCTTCCGCGCCTGCCGCCTGGTGGTGGATACCGGGATGCATGCCAAGCGCTGGACGCGCGATCAGGCGGTGGAATGGTTCGTCAACACCAATGGTTCTGGCCGGGCCGAGGTTTCATCGGAAATCGACCGCTATTGCAGCTGGCCGGGTCAGGCCTGTGGTTACAAGGTGGGCCACAGCGAAATCCTCGCGCAACGTGAACGCGCCAAGGCGGCGCTGGGGGCAAAGTTCGATCTGCGCGATTTTGATGATGCGGTGGTCGGCGGCGGCAATGTGCCGCTTGACGTGCTGGCGGCAAATGTTTCGCGCTATATCGGCACAGTGCAAAAGCCATGACCACTTTGTCACTGTAGTGCCTTCGGCGCAGTGCTATCCTGAATTGTCGGCGCATGCATTTGTGTGATTCGCCGCAATTCAGGAGTCGCAAAACCATGTCTATTTTCGGCAAGATCAAGGATGCCATCTTCGGTCACAAGGCTGAAGCAGCCCCCGCCGCCGCTCCGGCTGTTCCCGATGTGATGGATCAGGCCGCCGCCGCGCTGGCTTCCGCCCAGGCGCAAAGCGTCGACGTCGAAGCCAACCTCACCGCGATGGCTGCGGGTAAAGATCTCAACTGGCAGAGCTCGGTCGTCGATCTGCTCAAGCTGGTGGGCATTGATGCCAGCTATGAAAACCGCAAGGAACTGGCCACCGAACTTGGCAACACCAGCTATGAAGGTTCGGCTGAAGACAATATCCAGCTGCATAAGCAGGTGATGAAGGCCCTTGCCGACAATGGCGGAAAAGTGCCCGCCAGCATGCTCGACTGAGCATTGGCGCAAAGCTGAAACGCAAAACCCCGGAGCCAGCCGCTCCGGGGTTTTGTTTCTGGCAAGACGCCGAATACCGACGCCTGCCATTCCAATCCGATCATACGCCAGCGAACTATCGCCAGCTCAGGATCACTTCTTGCCGAACAGCCCGGCAGCCATTCCGGCCAGATCGTTGATCGGATTGCCGTCGCCGTCCCGGTCCAGCATGCCGGTCAGGCTGGAAAGGATTTGCGGATTGTTTTGCAGGGCACCGGCAATCTGGCCCAGCCCGCCTTCGCCGCCGATATGCTCGACGATCTGATTCAGCGTTCCGGCGTCAATCCCGGTCTGCTGCGCGGCGGATTCCACCGTGTCACCGGGTTCTGCGTGCGCCTGCCCCAGTGCAGCCACGGCCTTTTCCGCCATCTCTGCCGGGATACCTACCTTTGCGGCAATTGCATCAATGGCGACATTGCCGCCAAGCTGCCCAAGAACTCCATCCAAAAGACCCATGTCGCGACTCCTGTTCAACAAGCGGGCACAATGCCCCGGCGGCTCGGCGCGGCCAAGTTAAATCGGCGCAATGTCCGGTTCCACCCAGCCCCGCCGCGCCGGCACCGAAAACAGCAAATCGCGTGAGTAAAAGCTGAACGGCCAGCCACGCGGAGCAACCTCGCTCGACAACAGAGCGTTGATCTTCCCCAGCAACCCATCGGCTGTGCAATCGGCCAAAAAAGCGCGAACGCCGCGGATATAAAGCTGGGTCAGCGTTTCGTGATAGCCCTGCGTATCATCATTCACGCCGCCCACCGCCTCGTTATAGCTACGGATGATGCCCGGCATGTCACGCTCAGGCAGGATGTCCGGACGCTCCAGCACCAGCCAGGCACAGGCGGCAAGATGCGCCTCATGCGTCCATTCATGCTTGGGCAGACTGCGCGCCAGCAGCCCTTCGCCAATGTGGCGAACGGCTGCGTCGCTGTCAAAAAATCGGATCGGATGGTCACTCATCGGAAAACTCTCTCGGGATTGTGATGGCCCGAGAGGATTTCCCGGACCGGTCAGGCGGCGACTGTTGCTACCGGAGCGGCCTGACGGACGCTTTCATCGACATGATCGGCGAATTCGGCGAAATTGTCGATGAATTTGCGCACAAGATCTTGTGCAGTTTCATCATATTGTTGCGGATCTGCCCAGGCCGCGCGGGGATCCAGCAGCTTGCCGTCAACGCCGGGCACCGCCACCGGCACTTCGAAGCCGAAGTTCGGATCCTTGCGGAATTCGGCATTGTTCAGACTGCCATCAAGCGCAGCGTTGAGCAGCGCGCGGGTCGCTTTGATCGGCATGCGCTTGATGCCTTCCATCGTTGCCTTGCCGCCCGACCAGCCGGTGTTGACCAGCCAGCACTTCACCGCTCCCTTGGCGATCCGCTCTTTCAGCAGATTGCCATAGACCGAGGGGTGACGCGGCATGAAAGGCGCGCCGAAGCAGGTGGAAAAGGTCGCTTCCGGTTCGGTCACGCCGATTTCAGTGCCTGCTACGCGGGCGGTGTAGCCCGAAAGAAAGTGATACATCGCCTGATCAGGCGTCAGCCGCGCGATCGGAGGCAGCACGCCATAGGCATCGGCGGTGAGCATGATGATGTTCGCCGGCACCGGTCCCAGGTTTTCTTCCGAAGCATTGGGAATGAAATCGATCGGATAGGAACCGCGGCTGTTTTCTGCCAGGCTGTTATCATCCAGATCGATCTCGCGGGTTTCGGGATCGATCACCACATTTTCCAGCACCGTGCCGAAACGCTTGGTGGTGGCGAAGATTTCCGGCTCGGCCTCGGCCGAAAGGCGGATCATCTTGGCATAGCACCCGCCTTCGAAGTTGAACACGGCGGTATCCGACCAGCCATGCTCGTCATCACCGATCAGCGTGCGGCTGGCATCTGCCGAAAGCGTGGTCTTGCCCGTGCCGGAAAGGCCGAAGAATACCGCCGTCTTGCCATCCGGCCCGACATTGGCCGAGCAGTGCATCGGCATCACGCCCTTGACCGGGAGCAGATAGTTGAGAATGCCGAACACGCTCTTCTTCATCTCACCGGCATAGGCCGTGCCACCGATCAGGATAAGCTTTTCAGTGAGGTTGACCGCGATCACCGTTTCGCTGCGGCAACCGTGCCTGGCCGGATCGGCACGGAAGCTGGGCAGATCGATGATGGTATATTCGGGCGCGAAATTTGCGAGCTCAGCTTCGCCCGGGCGAACCAGCAGGGTACGGATGAACAGATTGTGCCAGGCGAGCTCGTTGATCACGCGGACGTTGACGCGGTGTTCGGCCTGCGATCCACCAAACAGATCGGCGACATAAAGCTGATCACGCTTGCCCAGTTCGGCCAGAAAATCAGCCTTGAGCGCGGCGAAATGCTCAGGCGTCATCGCCGCATTGGTCTTGCCCCACCAAACGGTGTTTTCGGTTTCCGCATCGCGAACGATGAACTTGTCCTTGGCGCTGCGCCCGGTGTGCTTGCCGGTTTCCACCACAAACGGACCGTCCTTCGCCAGCAAACCTTCGCCGTTGCGCACGGCATGTTCAACCAGCGCTGCGGTGCCAAGGTTGGCATGAATGGTTGCCCCAGTGGCGATGCCCTGCTGCGACAGCGGGAAGGAAAGCGAACCGGCCAAGGTAATCTCCGTCAATCGGGTTACAGGCGCGCACCTTGCACGCCCGACCCCTGCAAGCCTTATTGCCTGTTATTGCATAGGTATGCAGAGATTCGGCTGGGCGCATAAGCCACAGGGGTGATTCCGTCAAACTGCCTGTGAATTCCGGCAAATTTGGGGCCGATCGCCGCCTGCCCTGCCCCGCGCCACAGTGATTGCCAGCACGGTCCGGAACAGCTAACCCAAACGCCCCTGCCGCAACCACCAGATGCCCGCAATGGCTGATGCCGAAATCACCAGATCAACGCCCAGCGCCGCGCAGCAGGTGATTGCGCTGGTTGATGATGATCGCAACATTCTGACTTCGGTTTCAATCGGGCTGCAATCGGAAGGCTTCGTTACCCGGCTTTATTCCGACGGGGCGACCGCGCTGAAGGCGCTGCTTGAAAACCCGCCCGATCTGGCGGTGTTCGATATCAAGATGCCGCGGATGGACGGGCTGGAACTGCTCGGCAAGCTGCGCGAAAAATCGGCGCTGCCGGTAATTTTCCTGACCTCAAAGGACGAAGAACCTGACGAAGCGCTGGGTTTGGCGATGGGCGCGGACGACTATATTGCCAAGCCATTCAGCCAGCGGTTGCTGGTCGCCCGTATCCGGGCAATCCTGCGCCGCACCGAACTGGTGCGCGGCGAAGCGGAACAATCCGCCGAGAGCGAAACGGTGGAGCCGATGCGGCGCGGCCGGTTGGAAATGGACCCGGCACGCCATGCCGTAAGCTGGGATGGCAAATCCGTCTCGCTGACAGTCACCGAATTTCTCATCCTGGAAGCACTCGCCGCCCGCCCCGGGGTGATCAAGAACCGCAACCAGTTGATGGACGCGGCCTATCAGGACGATGTCTTCGTCGATGACCGCACCATTGATAGCCATATCAAGCGGCTGCGCCGGAAATTCCGCGAAGTTGATGCCGATTTCGCGGCCATCGAAACGCTTTATGGTGCGGGATATTCCTTCACCGATGGCTGAGAAAGTGCCAGAGGAAGGCAGCCCGCGCCGTCTGTTCTGGACGCGCAGCACATCGCTGACAGCGCGCATTCTGGCGGTTAACATCATCGCGCTGGCGCTGCTGGCTGGCAGCCTGTTCTATCTCGATTCCTACCGCAAGCAGTTGCTGGGTGAACGGTTCGGACTGGCCCGGACCGAAGCAGAGATTTCCGCCGACGCGCTGGAAAAAATGGGCAGTCACAGTCGCACGGCGCTGTTGGTCAGGATCGGCACCGAACAGCACCTGCGGCTGCGCATTTATAATGCGGATGGTAAATTGACGCTCGACAGCTTTGCGCTGGCCGAACCGTCCTATCGCTTTGTCGATCCGGCCAGCCAGACCCGGCTGCTGAAAGCCGCGCAGACGCTGGACAATGGCATGGACTGGCTGCTCGGTGCACCGCCGATCCCGCCCTATCGCGATCCGGCGAAGGATGTGGTCGAAGCCTGGCCGGAACTTGCCGAGGCATCGGGCACAAGCCAGACCGTGGTCATGCAGCGGTCTGCGCCGGATTTGACGCCGGTCATCAGCGCCGCCACCCCGCTGGGCGAAAAGGGCGAGATGCTGCTGGTGACGCGGAACGCCCCGGACATCACCCAGCATGTGCGCGACGCCCGCCAGACGCTGGCAATCGTGCTGGCCATTGCCTTCATCCTTTCAATCCAGCTTTCGCTGTTTCTCGCGCGAACCATCGTGGTGCCGCTGCGCGCATTGGTGCGGGCTGCGATCCGGGTCAGGTTGGGCCGCGACCGTGCAGTGGTGGTGCCGCGCCTGCCGGAACGGCGCGATGAAATCGGTCTGCTGGCGCGCGCGCTTTCGGACATGACCACCGGGCTGCGGCAAAGGATCGACGCGGTGGAAGCCTTTGCCGCCGATGTCGCGCATGAAATCAAGAACCCGCTGGCCTCGCTGCGCAGTGCGCTTGAATCGCTGGAAAAGGTGCAGGATCCGGCACTGCGACAGGAGCTGACCGCCATCGCCGCGCATGATGTGCGCCGCATCGACCGGCTGGTCACCGAAATCGCCGATGCCAGCCGGATCGATGCCGAACTCAGCCGCACCCAGTTTCTGCCGGTAGATCTGAAAAAACTGGCCAATGCGCTGGTCAAGGCGCGTGCCAGTAGGGGGAACGACGGCAATCGCCGGATAACGGTAAAGACAGCGGGTCCCGGCCCGTGGATCGTTCCGGGCGACGCCTCGCGGCTGGAGCGTGTGCTGGAAAACCTGCTGGACAATGCCGTCAGCTTTTCACCTGACGAAGGCGCGGTGATGGTGCTGCTTCAGCGTCATGGCGACCGCCTTACCCTGTCGGTAAGCGATGAAGGCCCTGGCATTCCCGAAGCCGCCCGGGAAAAAGTGTTTGAACGCTTTCACTCCCTGCGCCCGGCTGGCGAGGATTTCGGCAGCCATTCCGGGCTTGGCCTGGCGATTGCCCGCACGATCATCGCCGCGCATGATGGCACCCTGATCGCGACTGACCGGCCCGATGGCCATCCCGGTGCCTGCCTGGTGATCGATCTGCCCGCGGCGGAACAGGCATGAGCCAGCTCTATCAGGCCAGCGCGGTTGCCATTGGTGGAAAGGCACTGCTGATCGAAGGCCCACCGGGCAGCGGCAAATCCAGCCTGGCGCTGGCGCTGATCGATCGCGGCGCGACATTGATCGGCGACGATGGGGTGATGCTGGAACGCGGCGCGCGGCAACTCATAGCAAGTCCGCCCCCAAACATCGCCGGACTGCTGGAGGTCCGCAATGTCGGGCTGATCCGCACGTCCTTCCTGCAAGCCGCCCCGGTCGCACTGGTTTTGCGCCTGACAGCAGATGCGCCGCGCTTTGTTGACGCGGCCGACAGCATTACCCTGCTGGACGTGGCAGTGCCGTTGATCCGCCTGTGGCCCGACAGTCCGGTGCTGGCGCTGCGCGCGGAAGCTGCGCTGGCGCAATGGGGATTGCCGACAGACTAGGGTCAGGACCCATTGACCCTAGCTTTCCGCTTTCCCTTTCACTGCCAAGACGGCAAGAACAGAGCCATGCCAAGCGAATCCTCCGCATCTCCTGAAATCCGCCAGCGGGTTCTGCTGGTTACCGGCCTTGCTGGTGCAGGCAAGACAACGGTGCTGAAGGCGCTGGAAGACCTTGGCTGGGAAACCATCGACAATTTCCCGATCCGCCTGCTGGAACGCATGATCGATCAGCCCGGCGGCGCGAATGAGCAGCGGCCGCCACTGGCCATCGGTTTCGATTCCCGCACCCGAGGCTTTGATCCGGCCAAGGTGACGGAGCGGGTCAAGCGGCTGGCCGCGCGCAGCGATCTTGAACTGACCACGCTGTTCCTTGATTGCAGCGGGCAGGAACTGGAACGCCGCTATAACGAAACCCGCCGCCGCCACCCGATGGCCCAGGACATGCCGGTCGCCGCCGGGATCGCGGCAGAACGCGAATTGCTGGAACCGTTGCGCCGCTGGGCCGATATGGTGATTTCCACCACCAGCTATACCAGCAACGACCTCCAACAAACCATTCGTGAGCGGTTCCAGCCCGATGCACCGCAGGCGATGACGATTACCATCACCAGCTTCGGTTTCGCCCGCGGGATGCCGCCGATTGCCGATCTGGTGTTTGACATGCGCTTTCTCGACAATCCGCACTGGGTGCCCGGACTGCGTGAACAAACCGGCAAGGACGCGCCGGTGGGCGATCACATCCGCAAGGATCCGGCCTTTGCCGAGGCCTTTGCCCGCATCCGCGATCTGATCCTGCTGCTGCTTCCCCGCTATGAGGCGCAGGGCAAGGCCTATGTAAATATTGCCTTTGGCTGCACCGGCGGGCGGCACCGTTCGGTTTTTACGGCAGAGCAAATCGGCGCGGCGCTGCGCGCGGCAGGCTATTCCCCCAGCATCGTCCACCGCAATCTCGCCGCCCGCGCCGCCGACCTCGTGGAATCTGGGCATTGACCGGGGGCGCAATCGGCGTCATGGGCCTGCGCTTTCTAGCAGGATTCGCTGGGCCGGCAGGATTCGCCGGGTCGCACATATGGAGAGCATCTCCGGCATGATCGGCATGATTCTGGTCACTCACGGCAAGCTGGCCGAAGAGTTCGTTCACGCCATGCAACATGTTGTTGGCCGCCAGGATGCGGTGGCGACGGTGTGCATCGGCCCCAATGACGATATGGAAGCCCGCCGCAAGGAAATCGCCGACGCGGTAAAGGCTGTGAACAGCGGCTCTGGCGCCATCATCCTGACCGACCTGTTCGGCGGCACGCCTTCCAATCTGGCGATTTCGCTGATGGAAGCGGGCAAGGTGGAAGTGATCGCGGGCATCAACCTGCCCATGCTGATCCGTCTGGCCAAGGCACGCGGCTGCATGGGGCTGCGCGAAGCGGCAATCGCGGCGCGCGATGCCGGACGCACATATATAACGATGGCATCGGAATTCCTGGGGCAGGACGCCTGATGCCCGCAAGCGTGGGGGACGAATGATGCAGGAAGCCAGGGAAAGCGTTGAAATCGTCAACAATCGCGGCCTGCACGCCCGCGCCAGCGCAAAATTCGTCAATGCCGTGTCCAAACTGCCCGAAGGTCTTTCAATCCGCGTCGCCAAGGATGGCACGGATGCGGCTGGCGGCTCGATCCTGGGGCTGATGATGCTGGGCGCGGCCAAGGGCGACACCATCGAGATCGCGGTTTCGGGCGAAGGTGCCGATGTGGTGCTGACCAAGCTGGTCGGCCTCGTCAAGGACGGCTTCGGCGAAGATTGACCCGGCGAGACGCAGTTTGACGCACCGCCGCATCATCACCGGCTTTTCCAATCCCACGGTGAAGCAATTGCGCGCGCTGCGCGACAAGAAGCACCGCAAGGCCGCCGGGCAGTTCCTTGCCGAAGGATTGCGTCTGCTCACCGATGCGCGCGAATGTGGCAAATTGCCGGAAGTGCTGGTGATGGCCAGCACCCGCGAGACGCATCCGCTGCTGGAAGCGCTGGAGCGCGATGTCATCACCGCAGGCGGCGAGGTGCTGGAGGTGAGCGAGGACATCCTCGCCAAGATCACCGGCAAGGACAATCACGCAGGCAGTGGCCGGGGTTTTCACGGAATTCGACACCAGCCTGACAGCGCTGGATCGCTCTGCCGCGAAGAAGATCTGGCTGGTGGCGCAGGCGCTGCGCGATCCTGGCAATCTTGGCACCATGCTCCGCACCGGCGACGCCGTAGGCGCGGGCGGGCTGATCCTGATTGATGATTGCGCCGATCCCTTCTCGGTCGAGGCGGTGCGCGCCAGCATGGGGGCGATCTTTACCCAGCAGGTCGCCGTGCGCGCTGGGACGAATTTCTGCCCTGGCTGCGTGGCGGCGCGGGGCAACTGGTTGCCGCCAGCCTGCGCGATGCGCATGACTATCGCGCCGCGCCCTATGCCGCGCCCTGTTTTGTGATGGTCGGCAATGAATCGCGCGGCCTGCCCGAAGACTATGAGCTGGCCTGCGATCTGCGCGTGACCATGCCGATGAAGGGCCGTGCCGACAGCCTCAATGCAGCGGTGGCCGGGGCGGTTCTGGCCTATGAAGTGCTGCATGCGCTGGATCGCTGAGCGGTTCAGCTGGCAGAAATTTTCGCCTTGTTATCAAGGCGGCATGATCAAACATGCAACACTCGCCCTGTCCGCTGCGCTGCTTGCCACTGCTGCAGGTGCCGCCGCTCCCAATCCGCGCACGCTGATCGGCAGCAATTGGCAAATTGTCCGTATCGACAATGCCGCACCGGCATCCGGGCGCGCCGTGATCAGCTTTACGCGCGATCGTGTCAGCGCCAATGTCGGTTGCAACGGCATGGGCGGTAGCTGGCGCATTGCGCGCGGCAAGCTGATCGGCGGCCCCTATGCTTCCACCATGATGTTCTGCGAAGGCGTGATGGAACAGGAACGCGCCATGGGTGAACTGCTGGGCGCATCACCCCGAATAGATGTCACCCGTGACCGGCTGACCTTGCGTTCCGGCAAGCACAGCATGGAAGCGGTGCGGCTGCGTTAAGTGTTCTGGTTTTCGCCCGGCAAGGACAGCCCCGGGCGATCCTCCACCTCGGTACTGTCTGAGCCGTAACGCGGCAGGCTTTCGACCAGCGGCACCTCATCGATCTCGCGCTTGCCGATCTCGATCCCCTTGTCGCGCAGACGGCGGCCTGAGGAGAGCACATTGCGTTCAAAGCTGCCGACGAAATTGTTGTAATTGTTGACCGCACTGGCGAGACCGCTGCCCACCCGCTTGAGGTGGTCCGCAGCCACGGCCAGGCGGTCATAAAGCTCCGCCCCAGCCCGGCCGATCTCGATCGCTTCCTTGGCCAGCTGATCCTGCTTCCACACCATCGCGACGGTGCGGGCAATGGCAACGAGATTGGTGGGCGTGGCCAGCAGCACGCGGTTGCGAAAGGCGAAATCCCAAAGATCGCTGTCCTGTTCCAGCGCGGCGGCAACGAAATGTTCGCCCGGTACGAACATCACCACATAATCGGGCGCTTCCTCAAACTGGCTCTGGTAGCTTTTCGCGCCCAGCTGCTGCACGTGATTGCGCATCGACGCGGCATGCGCCGCCAGCCGAGCGTCGCGCCCGACATCATCGGTCGCCTCAAAGGCTTCCTGATAGGCGTTGAGCGAGACCTTGGCATCGACGATCAGGCTCTTCTGCCCGGGAATGCGGATCACTGCATCGGGCCGCAGTCGCCCCTCTTCGGTATCCACCGAATGTTCGGTGACGAAATCAGTGTGTTCGGCCAGCCCGCATTGTTCCAGCACATTGCGCAGCTGCTGCTCGCCCCAGCGCCCGCGCGCCTTGGGAGCATTGCGCAAGGAGTTGCCCAGACGCGCGGCTTCGGCCCGGACCTGTTCCTGCCCTTCGCGCAGCGACTGGATCAGCCCGCCAAGCTGGCCGAAGGCGTCAACCCGTTCCTTTTCCAGCTTGCCGACCTGCGCCTCATAGCTGGCGAGGCGCTGGCCCACCGGCTCCAGCAGCGCCTTGATCCGTGCCTCGTTCTTTTCCTCGGACTGGGCAAAGCGTTCCTGCGCGCGGTTGAGCAGCGCTTCCTGCGCCTGCCCCAATATCCTGGCCCCCGCCACCTCAAACTCACGCTTCAGGCTTTCCTGCGCCTCGATCAGGCTGCGCTTCTGCTCGGCAAAATTGGCGGCATTGGCCTGCAAGGTGGCGACTTCGATCCGGGCATCGCCCAGATCCTTGATCGCGGCGCGAAACCGCGTGTCCAGTTCCTTCGCTTCAACCTCGGCATCTGCCAGCCGGGCACGCAAATCACCAAGTGGGCGTGACGCGGCCAGCCAGCCGATAGCCCCGCCCAGCGCAAGCCCGACAAGCAGGACAACCAAGGAATAGAGAGTCGAAACCATACGTCCCCCACAGTGGCCGGCGAGGTATTATCCCCACCGGCCAGCCATGTTTGGCAACCCTCAGCGGTACTGAAGGTCGATTAGAGCGTCATCTTCGCAGGCAAACCCATATGGTGAACAAGCCAAGATATCACCATTTGCTGAAATCAGCAGCCAGTGAACGCCGTCGTTAAGCCAACACAGCGAATACAGACCATGAGGCATGGTCATCTCCTTTGTGTTGAGGCGTTGGCTACAACGACCGTTGAACGGCTGTCTTGTCGACGTTCACGCTATGCTGGTGGCCATTTGGCTCTTCTACAGGGATACGCTTCGGTCGAAGGGATTAAGCACGATCAGGGGCCGCAGTAACGAAGGACTTGATGTCCGACTCTCCCTTGCCCAAGGACGAGACCCCAGCAGATTATGCGAACAGTACGAGAACGCAATAGGCAACCCACTGCTTTGAGGTGGGAGCTGTGGAAAATCGTCAATAGCTAGATCACGCCACCTTGCGCAGCTTTTCCAGCTTCTTGAGCGCCATATTGCGCTTCAGCCGGGAAAGGTGATCGATGAACAGGATGCCTTCGAGATGGTCCATCTCATGCTGCAGGCAGGTGGCCAGCAGACCGTCCATATCCTCTTCATGGGATTTGCCGTCGATATCCTGCCAGCGCGCGCGAATGCGGGCCGGGCGTTCGACATCGGCATAGATTTCCGGAACCGACAGGCAGCCTTCGGAATAGACCGAATGCTCATCCGAGGGATCGAGGATTTCCGGATTGATGAATACGCGCGGCTCTTTCTTCACCGGCTGATGGGTGTGTTCATGCCCGCCATGCGCGGTGCAGACTTCCGGTTCTGCATCGGGATCGTCGGGCTGAAGATCGATCACCAGCACCCGCAGCGGCACCCCCACCTGGATCGCGGCCAGCCCAATGCCGGGGGCGTCATACATCGTCTCGAACATATCGGCGACGAGGGCCTTCAACTCGTCATCAAACTTGGTGACGGGTTCGGACACCACCTTGAGGCGGGGATCAGGTACTTCGATGATTTCGCGAATAGCCATAGGGGGCAGATAGTATTGATGCCGTTTGTTCGCAAGAAGGGCCGTCGGGCTTGGGTTCAACCGAAACGGGCAATCATCTGACCATAGAGACTGTAGATGACAAGCGCACCGGCCAGCCCAATAGCTCCCATGACCGCTCCCCAAGCCAGGCGATATGGCAGGTCGGTCAATTCCGGACGAATCGACTGCCATATTTGCCGGGCAAGGAAGAACAGGAACGCCAAGCTTGCCGTCGCGACGAGCACCGGAAAGCCAATGTATCGGTCAACCGCATTGGCCAGCGCAAACCCGACCAAAGCAAGCAAAATCGCGAGGATTCGGCTGGACATTTTCTTCGTCACCCCATCGGCCTCCTTGCCCGCAAAGCCTGCGCCAGCGTGCCTTCATCGAGGTAGTCGAGTTCACCGCCCACCGGCAGGCCATGCGCCAGCTGCGTGATCCGCACCGGATAGGCTTCCAGCCGTTCGGCGATGTAATGCGCGGTGGTCTGCCCTTCCAGCGTGGCGTTCATCGCCAGCACCACCTCATCAATGCCGCCCTGCGCAACCCGGTCGATCAGCGCACCGATGCTGAGATCTTCGGGCCGTACCCCGTCGAGCGCCGAAAGCCTGCCACCCAGCACGTGATAGCGCCCCGTGAACAGCCGCGCCCGATCCAGCGCCCAGAGATCGGCAACATCCTCCACCACGCAAAGCGCGCGCTGATCGCGGCGGGGATCAGCGCAAATTCCGCAAGGATTGCCGGTATCGACATTGCCGCAAACCTTGCACTCAACCAGCGTCTCGCGCACCCCCGCCAATGCTTCCAGCAATTGCACCAGCGCGGTTTCGCGCCGCTTGATCAGCCACAACACCGCGCGCCGGGCCGAACGCGGGCCAAGCCCCGGCAGGCGTGACAGGGCAGAACTGAGTGCTTCGATCTCTTGCGATGCCATGCGGCGAGGGATAGGGCACCCATTCTCAAACGGAAAGCCATCATGCTGCGCAAAATGCGGATAGTCTTCATGGGAACCCCCGATTTCGCCGTGCCGGCGCTGCAGGCACTGGTGAAAGCCGGGCATGAGGTGGTTGCCGCCTATTCGCAGCCCCCCCGACCGGCGGGGCGTGGCAAGCAGCTATCCCCTTCCCCGGTTCATCGTACGGCGGAGGCACTGGGCATTCCTGTGCACACGCCGCTGTCATTGAAGGGCGCGGAGGAGCAGGCCGCCTTTGCCGCGCTGCAAGCGGATGTCGCCATTGTTGCCGCCTATGGGCTGATCCTGCCGCAGGCGGTGCTGGATGCGCCGCGCCATGGCTGCATCAACATTCATGCCAGCCTGCTGCCGCGCTGGCGCGGGGCCGCGCCGATCCAGCGAGCGATTCTGGCAGGCGACAGCGAAACCGGCGTCACCATCATGCAGATGGAAGCCGGGCTGGATACCGGCCCGATGCTGGCGATTGCCCGCACCCCCATAGCTGACAAGACAGCGGGCGAATTGACCGCCGAACTGGCCGAGATCGGCGGCGGTCTGCTGCTGGAAGTGCTGGCCGACCTGTCCGGTCATGCCGCCGCCCCGCAACCTGATTACGGCGTTACCTACGCCAGCAAGATCGACAAGGCGGAAAGCCGCATCCACTTTACTGCCAGCGCTGTTCAGGTCGAACGCCAGATTCGCGCCTTTGCCCCGGCCCGCGGCGCGTTTTTCGAGCTGGATGGCGAACGCTATCGCATTCTCAAGGCCGAAGTCAGCGACAAACAGGGCGAGCCCGGCGTGACGCTGGATGATGCGCTGACCATCGGCTGCGGCACCGGCGCGATCCGAGTGGAGCTGATCCAGCGCGCCGGGCGGCCAGTGATGCACGCGGCAGAACTGCTGCGCGGGCGAGCGATTGCAGCCGGAGTCAGGCTGGGGTGACAACCCGCTTCGCCCTCACGCTCGAATTCGATGGCGCTCCGTTCATGGGTCTGCAGCGGCAGGCGCATGGCCCATCGGTGCAAAAGGCGCTGGAAGAGGCCGCGCATGCCGTTACCGGCGAGAGCGCCACCATGCACGCCGCCGGGCGCACCGATGCCGGGGTTCACGCTCTGGCGATGCGCGCGCATATCGACATTGCCAAGGCAATCGAACCCTTTCGGCTGATGGAAGCGCTGAACTATCACCTCCGCCCCGCCCCGGTCGCGGTGCTGAACTGCACTGTAGTGCCCGATGACTGGCACGCGCGCTTTTCCTGTGTGGGGCGCGAATATCTCTATCGCATCACCAATCGCCGCGCACCTTTGACGCTTGAGCGGGGACGAAGCTGGCAGGTATCACACCCGCTGGATGCCGATGCGATGCACCGGGCCGCACAGGCTCTGGTCGGCAGCCATGATTTCACCACCTTTCGCTCCGTCCATTGTCAGGCGCAAAGTGCGGTGAAAACGCTCGACCTGCTGGATGTGGAGCGCGTGGCAGAGGAAGTGCACATCCGCGCCGCCGCGCGCAGTTTTCTGCATCATCAGGTCCGCTCGATGGTTGGCTGTCTGGCGCTTGTCGGCATGGGACGGTGGGACGAGAAACAGGTCGGCATGGCGCTGGCAGCTCGTGACCGGCAGCAACTGGGTCTCAATGCCCCGCCCGATGGACTCTATTTCGTACGAGCGCTTTACCCCGGCGAATGAGTGATTAGGTTGCATCCCGAAACGCCTTTCCGGCGCAACAGATTCGGGAGAGAACCATGAGCTTTACTGGCAAGCAACTTACCACCCAGCTGGATGCCGATGGCACGCTGACCGTGCAGCTCAACGACAAGACATGGGACGCGCCGAAGCCCGGGCAGGTTCTGATCAAGGTGGAAGCCACCCCGATCAACCCTTCCGATCTGGGCTTGCTGTTCGCCAGCGCCGATACCGACAACGCCGTCTATTCACCCGGCAAGGTCGTGGCAAAAATGCCCGACAATGCCACGCGCGCAATGAAAGCACGGCACGGGCTGGCAATGCCTGCGGGCAATGAAGCAGCGGGCATTGTGGTTGCTGCAGGCGAAGGTGCCGAACAGCTGATGGGCAAACGCATCGCCTGCGTGCCGGGCACCGCCTATGGCAGCTATGCCATTGCCGAAGCGCAGATGGCCTTTGCGGTGGATGACAGCGTTTCCGCCGAACAGGCCGCATCCAGCTTCGTCAACCCGATGACCGCGCTGGGCTTTACCGAAACCATGCGGATGGAAGGTTTCACCGGCATCGTTCACGCCGCCGCCGCTTCCAATCTGGGGCAGATGCTGGTGAAGATCTGCCAGCAAGACGGCATTCCGCTGGTCAACATCGTCCGCAGCGAAGCGCAGGTGCAGTTGCTCAAGGGTCTGGGCGCAACCCATGTGCTCAACATGACTGACGCCGATTTCATGCCCAGGCTGATCGATGCCATTGCAGAAACCAAGGCGATGATCGGCTTTGATCCGATCGGTGGCGGCACGCGCTGGCCGAACAGATCCTCACCGCGATGGAAGCTGCCGCCAGCCGCGGCGCCGGCCTTCAGCCGCTATGGCTCAAGCGAGGCGAAGAAGGTCTATATCTATGGCGCGCTCGATCTGGGGCCGACGATCCTCAACCGTGCCTTTGGCCTGACCTGGGATTTGGCTGGCTGGCTGCTCACCCCGTTCATGATGAAAGCCGGGATGGAAGTGGTCGGCCGGATGCGCGCGCGGGTGATGAAGGATCTCACCACCACTTTCGCCAGCCACTATAAGGCGCAGGTCTCGCTGGAAGGCATGCTGACCAAGGAAGCGGTCAGCGAATACAACGCCCGGCGCACGGGTGAGAAATATCTCGTGGTGCCGACAGCCTGATTTCCGGGTGCATGATTGTCAGAAGGGCTTGCGCATGACCGACTATGTGACCGGCAAATCGATTGTCATTACCGGCGCCGGAGGAGGCTTCGGCCGACTGGTGGCAGATAAGGCTGCGGCGCGCGGGGCAATGGTTACGCTGGGCGATATCGATGGCGCTGCGGCAGAAGCGGTCGCTGCGGCCATCACCGCTGCTGGCGGCAAGGCGCAGGCGCTGGCCACTGACGTTACCGATCTGGCCCAGTGCAAGGCGCTGGTCGCCAAGGCCCATGACAGCTTCGGCGCGGTCGATGTGATGATCAACAACGCCGGGATCATGCCGCTGGCTTTCTTTGCCGATCATGAGGCGGCCTATGCGGCATGGTCCCGCTGCATCGATATCAACATCAAGGGCGTGCTCAACGGGATGATCGCCGCGCATGATCCAATGATTGCGCAAGGCCGTGGGCATGTGATCAACATCAGTTCGATCTACGGCAATTTTCCAGTGATCGGCGCGGCGGTTTACGGGGCCAGCAAGGCAGCCGTGAACTTCATGTCAGAGAGCCTCCGCATCGAATCCCGCGGCAAGATCAAGGTGACTATCGTCAAGCCTACTGGTGTGCCTGCCACGGGCCTTTCCGCCAGCGTGATCAACCCGGCCGCCAGCGTCGGAATCCTTGGTCACAACACGCCAGACTTTATGGATATGGTGGCGAAGATGCAGGATGGCAGCTTTCCTGCCGAACGGCTCGATCCGCAAAACATTGATTACGCCAGCCTTGCGCCGGAACATATCGCCGATGCGGTGATCGATGCAATCAACCACCCTTGGGGTGTTTCGATTGGCGAGATCACCGTCCGCGCGGCGGGCGATCACTTCATCCTGTAGCGGAGCATCGGGCCAGCGACAAAAACGCTGGCAGGCAAACCCGATCAGGCTTTGCCCACCACGCTTTCAGGCAGATCAGTGCCAAACACGCGCTGGTAGTATTCCGCCACCAGCATCCGTTCCGTCTCGTCACATTTGTTGAGGAAGCTGAGACGGAAGGCAAAGCCCGGATCCTTGAAGATCGCGGTGTTCTGCGCCCAGGTGATCACGGTGCGCGGGCTCATCACGGTGGAGATATCGCCGTTGACGAAGCCCTGACGCGAAAGCTCTGCCACCTTGACCATGTTGCTGACCAGATCGTCGGCCACGCCTTCAACCTTCTTCAGCACGATTTCGCTTTCCACCGCAGCAGGCAGATAGTTCAGCCCGACAACGATATTCCAGCGGTCCATCTGGCCCTGGTTGATCGCCTGGGTGCCATGATACAGCCCGCTGGTATCGCCCAGACCCACCGTGTTGGCGGTGGCGAACAGGCGGAACCACTTGTTGGGGCGGATCACGCGGTTCTGATCCAGCAGCGTCAGCTTGCCTTCGGTTTCCAGCACGCGCTGGATCACGAACATCACGTCCGGGCGACCGGCATCATATTCATCAAACACCAGCGCAGTCGGGGTCTGCAACGCCCAAGGCAGCAGGCCTTCGCGGAATTCGGTGATCTGAACCCCGTCGCGCAGCACGATGGCATCCCGCCCGATCAGATCGATACGGCTGATGTGGGCATCCAGATTGATGCGGATGCAGGGCCAGTTGAGCCGTGCCGCCACCTGTTCGATATGGGTAGACTTGCCCGTGCCGTGATAGCCCTGCACCATCACCCGGCGATTGAAGGCAAAGCCTGCCAGAATCGCCAGCGTGGTATCGGGATCGAACACATAGCTGTCGTCCGAATCGGGCACGCGTTCATCCGCCGTACGGCTGTCGGGCTGGATGTTGGGAATATCGCTCATGACGGGCGCTGGCCTATACGTGCAAAGGCTTCGCTGCAATAAGGATTGCGTTGCAAGCAAAGACTCAATTTCGGAGAGATGCCATGAAGCTGTTCGGATTCCCGCTTTCCCCCTTCGTTCGCAAGGTTCATCTGGTCGCCGCGGAAAAGGGTGTGACGCTGGAAGCAGCCCCGGCCAACCCGCGTAATCCCTCACCCGAATTTGCCGCAGCCAGCCCGTTTCGCAAGATTCCGGCGCTTCAGGATGGTGACTATACGCTCGCTGATTCAACCGCGATCGTAACCTATCTCGACGCGCTTCACCCCAACCCGCCGATCTTCCCCGCTGAACCCAAAGCGCGCGGCAAGGCTATCTGGTTTGAGGAATTTGCCGATACCATCGCCTCACCGGCAGGCGGAAAGGCGGTGTTCAACCGTTTCGTGGCACCCAAGGTGCTGGGCATTCCGGGCGACGAAGCCGCCGCAGAACAGGGCGTGGCAGAGCTGGGGCCAATCCTTGCCTATATCGAACAAGCCGCCCCGGCAGAGGGCTGGCTCACAGGCAGCGACTTCAGCATTGGCGATATCGCGGTCGCCTCACTGCTTCGCACTCTGGAATATGTCGATGTCCGGCTTGATCCGGCCAGCCACCCACGCGCCAGCGCCTGGTATGCGCGTGTTCAGGCCCGCCCGGCGTGGCAGACCGTCGCACGGGCGGAAGCCGCAGCGATGGCAGGATTTATCTGAACAAGCCCCGACAGAGGGCAGGCCTGGATCAATCGACCGTCCAGGTCTGCCCCTTGGCCAGCAGCTTGCCGAGATCGGCGCTCTTGCCTTCGCGCGCCTTGGCATCCTGCCCCAGCACCGCATCCTCATAGGTTGGGCGCGGATCGTCATAGATCACGCCCAGCGCCATCGGGAACGGGCCAAACTGCATTTCCACCAGCATATGCGCGATGGAACGATTGGTGACGTCGTGAACGATCACCCCGGCGGCCTGCCAATCACCATCAGCAACATCCACCACTTTCAGCGTCAGCGCATCGGCATCGAGCGCAATGCCCTGCGTGCCCTTGGCGAAAAGCATGGGTTCGCCCTGCTTCAGCCAAAGCTGGCGATCCTCCGCCCCCTTGGGCGCGGCGAAATCGTTGAACACATCCTTGTTGTAAACGATGCAGTTCTGGAAAATTTCGACAAACCCTGCGCCGCGATGGGCATGGGCCGCCTTGAGCACAGAGGGCAGCTCCTTCGACACGTCGAACCCGCGCCCGATGAACCGCGCGCCCGCGCCCAATGCAAAGGCGCAAGGGCTGGCAGGCCGGTCCACCGATCCCAGCGGCGTGGTCGGGCTATTGGTGCCTTCACGGCTGGTGGGGGAATATTGCCCCTTGGTCAGGCCATAAATCTCGTTGTTGAACAGCATGATCTGGCAGTTCAGATTGCGGCGCAGCACATGCATGGTGTGATTGCCGCCGATTGACATGCCATCGCCGTCACCCGTCACCAACCAGACGTCCAGTTCCGGATTGGCCAGCTTGATCCCCGTGGCAAAGGCAGGGGCGCGGCCGTGGATGGTGTGGAAGCCATAGCTTTCCATGTAATAGGGAAAGCGGCTGGAGCAGCCGATGCCAGATACGAACACCGTCTTGGCGGGATCAGCCCCGATTTCCGGCATGGTGCGCTGCACCGCCTTGAGGATCGCATAGTCGCCGCAGCCGGGGCACCAGCGCACTTCCTGATCGGTTTCCCAATCCTTGAGCGTGGTCTGGACGGGAATGGTGGTCATTTCGTTCATGCCAGCGCTCCTTCGATCGCGGCTTCGATTTCAGCAATGGTGAAAGGCTGCCCGCTGGTTTTGGTCAGGGGCCGTGCATCAACCAGATATTGATCGCGCAGCACGGTCTTGAACTGGCCGGTGTTCATTTCGGGCACGAGGACTTTCTCGTAACCCTTTAGCAGATCACCCAGATTTTCCGGCAGCGGCCAGATGTGGCGGACGTGGATATGGCTGACATCCAGCCCCTTGGCCCGCGCCCGGCGCACCGCCTGATGGATCGGGCCGTAAGTGCTGCCCCAGCCAACCACCGCCAGCTTGCCGCCTGCATCGCCCAGCGTCACCTCTTGCGCGGGGATGCTGCGGGCGATGCCATCGACCTTGGCCTTGCGCGCATCGGTCATCGCCTGATGGTTGGCGGGCGAATAATCGAGATTGCCGGTGCCGACATTCTTTTCGATACCGCCGATGCGGTGCATCAGCCCCGGCGTGCCGGGCTTGATCCAGGGCCGCGCGCCCTTTTCATCGCGCTTGTAGGGCAGCAGGTTCTCACCATCGTTCTTTTCGGCAAGGAACCGCGCCGGAAACGGCGTGTAGGCAGCGGGATCGGGCACCTTCCACGGCTCGGCCGCATTGGCGATATAGCCGTCGGTCAGCAGGATCACCGGGGTCATATATTGCACAGCGATGCGGCAGGCCTCGATCGCGCATTCAAAGGCATCGCCGGGGCTGCGCGCGGCGACCACCGGGATCGGCGCATCGCCATTGCGGCCATAGACGGCCTGATAGAGATCGCTCTGCTCGGTTTTGGTTGGCAGGCCAGTCGAAGGTCCGCCGCGCTGCGAATTGACGATCACCAGCGGCAGCTCGGTCATCACCGCCAGCCCCATCGCCTCACCCTTAAGCGCGATCCCCGGGCCGGAGGACGAGGTCACGCCCAGCTGCCCGGCATAGCTTGCGCCAATTGCCGCACAGATCGCGGCGATTTCATCCTCCGCCTGAAAGGTGGTGACGCCAAATTCCTTGAGGCGCACCAGCGCGTGCAGGATCGAGCTGGCCGGGGTGATCGGATAGCCGCCGAAGAACATCGGCAACTCGGCCAGCTGCGCCCCCGCGACCAGCCCCAGCGCCACGGCATCAGCCCCGGTGATGGTGCGATAGAGCCCCGCCGGAGTCGGCACCGGGCCAAGGTGCTTTTGCTGGATCTGCCCACCAAGTTCGGCGGTTTCGCCATAGGCATGGCCGGCATTGAGGGCAGCGATATTGGCATCGGCCAGCACCGGGTTCTTGGCGAACTTGCCCTTGAGCCATTCGATCAGCGGGGCGCGATCCCGGTCGAACATCCACAGCGCCAGCCCCAGCGTCCACATATTCTTGCAGCGCAGCGCTTCCTTGTTGCCAAGGCCAAAGGGCTTGACCGATTCCAGCGTCAGCGCGGAGATATCAAAGGCCAGCACCTGCCATTTCGCCAGACTGCCATCATCGAGCGGGCTGACCTCATACTTGGCTTTTTCGAGATTGCGCCTGGTGAACTCACCCGTATCGGCAATGATCAGTCCGCCGGGCTTGAGCGCGCCCAGATTGGTCTTCAGCGCCGCCGGGTTCATCGCCACCAGCACGTCCGGCGTATCGCCAGCGGTATCGATTTCGGTGGAGCCGAAATTGATCTGGAACGCGGAAACGCCAAACAGCGTGCCTTGCGGCGCGCGAATTTCCGCCGGAAAATCGGGGAAGGTGGCAAAATCATTGCCTGCCAACGCGCTCGACAGGGTGAACTGCCCGCCGGTCAACTGCATGCCATCGCCGCTATCGCCAGCGAAACGGACGACAACGGCTTCGGGCGTCTGGTTGGAACGGGCTTCAGATTCAGCGAATTGGGTAGCCATGAATAATCCTTGTCAGGCGGGCCAGTTTGCCGCCCCTGCACTGTCGGCGCGGCCCTAGTCCTCTCCCTGCGTTCCGCGCAATCAAGAAAAACTGTCGCGCATTCAATTCTGCCAGCACAAGAGAAGCCGCGAGGCGGCTAGTCAAGTGGCGAAATGCGACTTAACCTGCCGATTAAACAGATTCCAAGAGAGGATTCGCATGACTGACGCCACACCCTTCATCCGCGATGATGTGAAAGCCTTTCTGGCGCTGGTGAACAGCCTGCCCGTTCCCGAAGCGCTTGTTCCGGAAGAGCAGCGCGCCGGTTATCTGGGGCTGAAGGCCATGACCGAGGCCGATCCGCGCCCGATGGCGGTGATCAAGGATCTCACCTGCCCCGGCCCTGCAGGGGATATTCCGGTACGGTTTTATGATGTGCGCGAAAGCCGTGATCCTTCACCGGTGGTGCTGTTTTTCCACGGCGGCGGCTTTGTGATCGGCGATCTCGATACGCATAATTCGCTGTGCACCGAACTTTCCGCCGAACTCGACCTGCCGGTGCTGGCCGTGCATTATCGCCTTGCGCCGGAGCATCCCTTCCCCGCTGCGCCGGATGATTGCGAAGCCGCCGCACGGTGGCTGGCGGCAAGCCCGGCAGAGTTGGGCCGCAAGGTGACCGGCCTTGTCACCATTGGCGGCAGCGCGGGCGGCAATCTGGCCACCGTGACCGCGCGGGCACTCGCCAGCAAACCGGCAGCAGCGCCGATGCTGTTGCAAGTGCTGCTCTATCCCGCGACCGACGAATCGCAGGACGGATCGATGCAGGATTTCGCGCAGGGCTATC
>JBGAIR010000061.1:0-14043 GCA_044225335.1 Novosphingobium sp.
CCTACTGCGACAGCAGGGCCTCTCCGCCGATCTTCTTGCCAATCCCGAACAACTTATTTCGGCCAAGGCCGCGATCCGTTTGCTTGAACAAAGCGCAGCAGCCAGTGGTTGCATGACCCTTGGCGTCAAAATGGCTGAAGGGCGCGCAATTGCCAATTTGGGCGTTACCAGCCTGCTGATTGCACATCAGCCGACGCTGCGGCACGCGCTCACCGCACTGCAGGAATATCGGGCACGGATTAATTCGACCCTGGTTCTTCATGTTGAAGAAGCCAGAGGCCAGGCAATTTTGCGGGAAGATTTTGCTCTGCGCTGGCCGGAGCCTGCACGACAATCGTCAAATCTTGCGCTGGGCGTCTTGATCCGGTTGTGCGGCGAAGTGCTGGGGTCGCAATGGGCGCCGCAACTGGCATGTTTTGCACACCCGGTGCCAGAGCCGTTCGAGCTTGTCATATTCAAGCGCGCGTTCCGCTGCCCGTTGCAATTTGACAGCGAGTTCAATGCCCTTGTCCTGGAATCTGCGGATCTTGATCGACCGAACCTCAAGGCAGATGATCAGCTGGCGCTACATGCGCGACATTTGCTTGATCTGGCTGCAAACCCGGAAGAACGAATGAGGACGCAAGAGGTTGATCAGCTGATCCGCCTTTTGCTGCCTGCCGGGCGTGCATCGATCCAGCATTGTGCTGCATCGATGGGGATCAGCGTGCGAACACTGCAGCGGCTGCTTGATGCGGAGGGCACGAGCTTCAAGGCGCTGCTTGGCCAGGTAAGAATGCAGCTCGCCGTGCAATATCTCGCCAATCCGCGGATGCGGATCACGGATATCGCACAGATTCTGGGCTATGGGTCGATTGGCGCGTTCAGCCGTTGGTATCTGCAGGTTTTCGGAGAATCCCCGCGCCGGGCGCGCAAGCCCGCAGCATACCGCTGAACGGCCCCCTCAGCCAGCTGGCCATTGCGACAGGATCGTCGCGGCGTCGAAATAGTCGCGCCAGTAGGTGATCAGGCCATCCTGCACTTCAAATACGCCCGTAACCGGCAGCTCAACCCATTTGTCCTTGAGCTGATGGCGATCAAGCCGTTCCAGCATAACCACAGAACCATTCACCGCCTCACGCAGAACGCGGAACTCATTCGTGATAGTTGGCGCGAAAAATGGCTCCAGCACCGCGCGAACTCCCTGCGGCCCGTAAACCGTGCCGATTGGCGGCGGATTGGTGTAGCTGCAATGCGGCGCGATCAGCGCAGTTGCCCGATCATAGTCAAGCGGTTCCATCGCTTTCAGAAATGTCCTGACGATCTGGAGCGGCGTGCTGTTCATGCCTGAAGGCTCCTTGCTTCACCCAGCAACAGCGATCGAAAGTCGCCATTGGTGCAGTAGGATTGAATGAGCAGATAGGTGGAAAGGAACAGCATCCCGCCAAAGAACGCGACGATGCCAAGCGCGATACCGACCAGCGAAAACTGATGACGCCATGCCACCCAGAGACCGGAAAGCGCAAGAAAGCACATGAAATCGATATTGAACTGCCCAGGCCAGGCCATCCCGGCGATATCACCAAAGAACACCGGCATCAGATCCATGCCGTGATTGGCAATCGTTACCGATGTGTAGGACACGATCACGACCAGACAGACCCCAAGAAAGAGACGGAAGCGATTCATTGGCACTGTTCTCCCTGATATTCGGGCTGATGACGGCGGCGCGAAAATTGCAAAATCGGCACCGATCGACGTAGAGAGCAATTGACCGGCAATTTCTGTAGCAACCGCTACGAACTAGCAAAATGTAGCACCTGCTACAAGAGTGGATATATGGCACGCAAATCCGATCAGCGAATACTGGTGCTGGAACGGCTGGCTGCGCATCTGGTCGACACCGGCCTGGCCCGCACCAGCCTGCGTGATCTGGCTGGCGCGGCTGGCGTCAGCGACCGGATGCTGATGTATTACTTTTCGGACAAGACGGAACTGCTGGCCGAAACCGTCACCCTGGTAGCGCGGCAACTTGCCACGACGCTGGGCGGTGCGATTCCCGAGGGAGAGAGTTTTCCGCCCGGCGAATTGGCGCGCCGCGCGGCCGAAGTCACCACCCGGCCCGAACTGCGCCCCTATATGCGGCTGTGGATCGAGATCGTTGCGGCCGCCGCCCGCAGCGAAGCCCCTTTCCCCGCTATCGCCGCGCAGATCATGGGTGGTTTCCGGCAATGGATCGAGCCACGGTTGCTGCTGAAATCGGGCGAAGATCGCAAAGCTGCAGCACTGGCAGTAATCGCCATCTGCGACGGATTGGCGCTGATCGACATCTGTTCGGGAGAAAAGGCGCTGGATCAGGCCAGAGCCGCGCTACCCTTGGCATGCACTTGACAGCCAAGCCCCTGACGGATCGCCGACCTGTCAAGGAAAGCGCACTGCGTCAGGCGGTTTCGACGAGATGTGTCACCAGATCACTGATATCCACGACCGTCAGATCATGCCGTTCGACCAGCTCGGCGATATCATCGGGCCGGGCCATTTCTCCGTCATCCCGCATGATCGAACAGATCACCGCTGTATCACCCAGCCCAGCGAGACGGCACAGATCAATCGCCGCCTCTGCTGCCGCGGGACGTTCCCGAACACCGCCGGGCGCAGCAATCAGCGGGAATACGTGACCAGGTGAAACCAGCGCATCAGCAGTCGTCCCGTCAGCAACCGCAACCGCCACGGTATGTGCGCGGTCAGCCGCCGAAATCCCGGTGGTCACGCCCTCGCGCGCTTCGATTGAACGACCGAACGGTCGGCCCGATTGTCGATCCTCGCCCGCATTGATCAGCCCTATACCCAGCTTCACCGCCCGCTCCGGCGTCAACGAAAGGCAGATCAACCCACGTCCGTGCATGGCCATGAAATTGACCGTTTCCGGCGTAACGCGCTGTGCGGAAACCGCAAAATCCATATCCCCGCGCCGGAACCGATCACCGGTAATTACAATCACCTTGCCAGCGGCAAGGCTTTTAAGCGCGCGATCCAGCGCCGTCATGCCAGATCGCCCTCGGCGCTCGCGAGGCTGCGCGCACCGCGCACCACTTGCTGCCCGACCAGATCAAGCTGCATGCGCACACGATCGTCCAGGCATTCGCCATCTACGGAGAACAGCCCGGGATAGGTTCTGATCGTCGCCCCCATCGGGGTGGGCCAACCACGCAGGGCATGGACGATGCTGCGCAAGGTCTGCATGGTGCTCATCGTCGCCTGGTCGCCATAGGCTGTGGCGACCAGCCCCACGGCTCGCCCATCCAGATAGGGCCGCTGATCCTTTGCCAGATCTTCCAGATAATCCAGCGCGTTCTTTACCAGGCCGGAAATCGTGCCGTGGTAACCCGGTGCGGCGATCAGCACGCCATCTGCCGCGCGCACAGCCTCCACCATTTCCGAACCGTTTCCAGCTTCGTGGGCGCTACTGCGATAATGCGGAAGGCCTGCCAGATAGGCACCGCCGAACAGGGCGACTTCTGCACCTTGCGCTGCGGCACTGGCCATCGCGGCCTGCAGCGCCAATTCGGTCGCACTGCCGGGAGAGACCGTGCCACCTATGGCAACGATGCGGGTCGTCATGGGTGCAGTTTCCTCTCAATGGCGGATTTCAGATCAGTTTGTTCTTCGCGCGAAAGGCGCAGCCCAAGCTTGGTGCGACGCCACAGCACATCCTCGGCGGTGGTCGCCCATTCCCGCTGCATCAGGTGATCCAGCTCGCGCTCCGTCAGACCATGCCCGAAGTGTTGTCCGCATTGCGCGAGCGTGGAGGCATCCCCCAATATGTCAAACGCTGTGGTTCCATAACACTGGATCATCCGCGCGGCCCAATCGGGTTCAAGGAAGGGGTAGCGCTTTGCAAGTTCGGCAAGCTGCTGCGCGGCCGCGCCAACGGGGAAATCTCCGCCGGGCAACGCTTCCTTGTCAGTCCAGTGTGCGCCGCCCAACACATCAGGCAGATGGTCCGCCAACAGATCCACCGCTTCCTGTGCGAGCATGCGATAGGTGGTAATCTTGCCGCCAAACACCGAAATCAGCGGCGCGCCTGCTTCTGTGTCGCTTGTGTCAAAACGATAGCCGCGTGTAGCCGCCTCTGGCTTGCCCGAACCGTCATCCACCAGCGGCCGCACACCTGCGTAGGACCAGATCACATCAGCCGGCGTAATCGCCTGCTTGAAAAACCGGTTCGCCCCCTCGCAGAGATAGGCGATCTCTTCCTCGCTGGCCGTGATGGCATCCAGCCCACCGGTGTGATCGCGGTCTGTCGTGCCGATCAGGGTGAAATCCTGCTCATAGGGAATAGCGAAGAATATCCGCCCATCAGGAAGCTGGAAAAAATAGGGATTGGGGTGATCAAACAGCTTGCGCACGACAATATGCGATCCCCGCACCAGACGGATTGAGCGATGCGCCGGTTCGCCGCCGCGATGCAGCACATCAAGCACCGCCGGTCCGGCAGCGTTGATGATGGCGCGCGCCGAAAACTCACCCCTGGGCGTCGATATCCGCCAGCCCGCATCGGTCCGTTCAATCTTCTCCGCCGGACAGCGCGTCAGCACCGTTGCGCCTTTGTCGGCAGCATCGCGCGCGTTGAGCACAACCAGCCGGGCATCATCGACCCAACAATCCGAATAGACAAAGCCGTGAATGAATTCGTCCTTCAGCGGCACGCCAGCTGCATGGCGATCAAGACGGATGGTCTGCGTCGCCGGCAACAGCTTGCGCGCGCCGATGTGGTCATAGAGGAACAATCCCAGCCGCAGCAGCCAGCGCGGACGCAATCCCCGCACCCAGGGCAAAACGAAGCGCATCGGCCAAACGATATGCGGCGCAATCGCCCATAGCTTTTCACGCTCGCTCAGCGCCTCGCGCACAAGGCCGAATTCATAATGCTCCAGATAACGCAATCCGCCATGGATCAGCTTGCTGGAGGCAGAAGATGTGCCGCTGGCCAGATCGCGCGCCTCAAGCAACAGCACCCGCGCGCCGCGCCCTGCGGCATCACGGGCGATGCCGCAGCCATTTACCCCTCCACCGATGACGGCAACGTCAAATATTGCGCTTTCGCGGATCACGGCACTTCCTGTATCAGATCGTCAGCGGGCCATGCTGAATATGCGGAAGCACATAGCGCGCAAACATGTCGGCTTCCTGCATATGCGGATAGCCTGAAAGAATGAAGGCCTCGATACCTTCGGCCTGATAGGCGCGAAGTTTTGCCAATACCTGATCAGGCGTCCCAACAATCGCGGCACCGCAGCCAGATCGTGCCTTGCCTATACCGGTCCACAGGCTTTCTTCCACGAAACCATCACCGTCTGCCGCGCCGCGCAGTTCCTGCTGCCGCTGAACGCCATAATTCTTGGCGTCCAGCGATTTTTCACGAATGGCCCTGCCCGCTTCGTCGTCCAGTTTTGACAGCAACCGGTCTGCATAGAGCCGCGCTTCATCCTCTGTTTCGCGGACGATGACATGAACGCGATAGCCAAATTTCAGGCTGCGGCCGAAGCGGGCTGCCCGCTGTTTCATATCGGAAATGGTATCGCGCACCTTGTCGATCGTATCCGGCCACATCAGATAGACATCGCTGGCCTCCGCAGCGCATTCACGCGCTTCGTGGCTGAGCCCGCCGAAATAGAACGCGGGGCACTGGCCGGAAATCGTCGATATCCGCGCCGGGTCGAGCTTCAACTGATAGAATTCGCCCTGAAAATCGAGATGCTCGCCATTCAGCAGGGTGCGAACGATCTTCATGATCTCGGTGGCCCGCGCATAACGTGGGGCGGAGGCGATGGTTTCGCCCGGCATGTCGGACGAGATGATGTTCACATTCAACCGGCCACCGGTGCCAGCGGCATTCGGCCCAAGAATACGGTCAAGCGTGGCGATCCGCCGCGCCAGTTGCGGCGGCCAGTCTTCACCCATGCGCGTTGCCCAAAGCAGCTTGATCCTCCGGACCTGCGTGGCAACCGCAGCCGCGAACGCCGTCGTATCCAGACCCAACTGATACCCGGAGGGCAGCAGGATATTATCATAACCGCCCTCTTCAGCGCGAAGCACAATGTTGCGGCAATGCTCCCAGCTTGACTGAAGATAGGGATCCGAAACGCCCAGAAATTCATAGTCATCATCGCAAAGCGCAGAGAACCAGGCCACTTCACACTGTTGATCAGACATTGTCTTGCTTCCTTGTCTTCAATCCTGACGGCCGATGGTGGCACGGCATTTATTCAGGGCAGCCGCTCGCCACGCGCGGCAACAAGCACGGTGTACCAGTCTTTCCGGGTCCAGCGGATGGTCAGGGCTTTTACACCCTCCGCAATCCGCGCCGCGTTTTGTGACCCCATGATCGGCACAATGCCGGCCGGATGCGCCATGAGCCACGAATAGGCTGCGACGGTTGAAGACACACCATGCTGCGTCGCCACTCGTGTAAGTTCCGCCACAACCGCCTTGTCCCGGTCAGTCTCCGGATTGGCCAGTCTGCCGCCACCAAGCGGAGACCAGGCCAGCGGCGTCAGCCCAAGCATCATCGCCTGATCCAGCTCACCATTTTCGAAGCAAGCGATGCGCAGCGGACTGATTTCCGGTTGGGTCGATACCAGTTTGTGCCCCAGAAACTGGTTTAATGCAGCCGTCTGGTGGATGGTGAAGTTTGAAACGCCGAGCGTTCGGATCTTGCCAGCGGTAACGGCATCATCGAGAACCCGGGCAACTTCTTGCGGATGAGCCAGAATATCCGGCCTGTGGACCTGCCAGAGATCGATATGATCGGTCTTGAGCCGGGTCAGCGAATTTTCGATCGCCTTGATCAGATAGGCAGCGCTTTGATCATAGGGCAAAGGCGGCAGAATTCCGCCCTTCGTTGCCAGCACCATTCGCCGCCTCAGCGCTGGTTCTGCGGCCAGTACATCGCCAAGTAGGGCTTCCGCATCGCCAAATCCGCCATTGCCATCGAAGCCATAGATGTCTGCGGTGTCCAGAAAGTTGATGCCGGCATCCAGCGCAACATTCACCAGTCGCGCCGCGTCCGCCGCATTGCGGCCACCTTCGGCCAGTCGCCACATGCCCCAAGCCATGGGGGAAACCTGGATGTCACTGTTGCCCAATGATCGCATGGCGGGCGGCAAGGATAGTTCGCTCATCAAATCTTCCTGAATGGGGGCGCGACCGAAGCGCGCTCGATAAGGGTGTGGGGTAAACGACGGTGCGTTATATCGCCGCCAGCAATCATAAAATCCGTAGCAGTGCGTGCAAGTTCGGCCATCGGCTGATGGATGGTTGTAAGAGGTGGCCACACGGTCCGCGCCAAGGTCGTATCGTCAAATCCGGTCACGGAAAGCTGCATCGGCACCGCGACACCGCGATCATGCGCCACGGCCAGAACACCAGCCGCCATATCGTCATTGGAGGCAAAGATCGCCGATGGCGGGATCGGCTGATCAAGCAGGAAATTCCCACCCCGCACGCCGGAATCGAAATCAAATTCGCCTTCGCAGATCAGGCCTGGCTCATAGGCGATTCCTGCCCGGTCCAACGCCCGCCGATAGCCGAACAGCCGATCGTCGGAAGCCATGTGATTGGGATGGCCCTTGATAAAGCCGATCCGGCGGTGCCCTGCATTGATCAGATGGGTGGTCATGTCATCCGCCGCCTGGGCATCATCCATGAACACCGAACTGGTCAGCGCATGGTTGGTTCCCGGCGATATGCGAACGAAGGGAATATCCAGCGCTTCAAGCGCCCGCAGCACCGGATCGCAATCGGTCACCGGCGAGGAGAGGATTATGCCATCAACATGGGTTTCGGTAACCAGCCCACGGATCTGTTCGCCTACCTGCGGATCAGCGACATCGACCGGTTGCGCCAGCAGCCGAATTGCGTGTTCGCGGCAGTAATCCCAGCAGCCGCACTGGATCTGGAACATGTAGTAAGGGCTGTGGTTATCATAGATCAGCGCAATCTGGTTGCTTTTCGCGCCGGAGAGAATCCGCGCCGCGACGCTGGGCCGGAAATCCAGCTCTCGCATCGCATCTTCAACCCGCGCCTTGGTGTCTGTGCTAACATAGGGATGGCCATTGAGCACACGACTGACGGTTTTGACCGCCACCCCAGCCCGTGCCGCAACATCACGAATATTTGCCCGTTCGCTCATTCAGACAATACCCCGGCAAGCCCTGCAAACAGCGGCGCAAAGCTGCTGTCTGGTTGATAAAACACAGGTGGTTGGCCGATCGGTGCCGCCACAGTGTGAGTGCCCGGCGGGTAATCCTGCTGTGTCCAGCAATGTCGCCACGCTTTTTCGCCCGGAAGGACCACCTCCCGCGCCACTGCGCCTTCTTCGATGACCGGTGCCACCAGCAGATCGGCACCGTAAAGATATTGGTCCTGCACCGCAAAGAGGGCGGGCTCTTCAGAATAGTGGAGAAATAACGGGCGCTGCAAAGGCAGGCCGCTGCGCGCTGCCTCATCACTCAGATTCCGGACATAGGGTGCAAGATGCCGATGCACCCTGCTCCAGCGGGCAAAACAGTCCAGCAATTCCGCCGTTGAATCATATTGCAGATTGTCGTCCGGGCGATTTCCTTCG
This sequence comes from Novosphingobium sp., assembly GCA_044225335.1. Classification (GTDB taxonomy): domain Bacteria; phylum Pseudomonadota; class Alphaproteobacteria; order Sphingomonadales; family Sphingomonadaceae; genus Novosphingobium. Next base: position 8,609 of record JBGAIR010000061.1, read on the forward strand.
TGGCTGCGCATCAAGGGCGCGAAAGCCGCAAGCTCGCACCAGCGCTGCATCAGTTCGACCGTCCGAACGTTGCCATGCAAGGATGTATAGCCGCCGCAATCCGAATGACTGTAGGCATTGCCGACCAATCCGGCCGAAAGTGCCGCGGTAATGACAGTGCCGATCCCGTCATGGCGCGTGAAGTCGACCGACTGATCGCCCGCCCAGAGCAGCGGGCAATGCGCCTGGACGCCGGAAAAGCCCGCGCGCATGAAAAACACGGCATCGCCGGTCTTGCCACGGCTTGCGAGCGCCTGTGCGTTGACTTCGGCCCACAAAACCGGCCAGCGATTATGCGCTTCCATCGGATCCGATCCGTCAGCCAGACGAACATCGGTAGGCAGATATTCCCCGAAATCGGCCATCCATCCGGAGATGCCGATATCCAGCATTTCCCGCCCCAGAATATTTTCGGCAAACCAGTTCCGCGTCTCCGCACGGGTAAAATCGAGTACGCCGCAATCGAACTCGCCGAAATCAACCAGATAGATTTCATCACTATCCGGCCGCAGACAGAAATGCCCACCGCAGCGCGCTTCCTCAAACAGAATGCCATCGGCCGCCAGATAGGGATTGGCATAGGCCAGAAACCGGATGCCGCGCGCCGCCAGTGCCGCAATCCGCTGCGGCAAATCCGGGTAGCGCTGATGATCCAGACGCCAATCCCAGAACAATCTGCGACCAAAGCTTGTTTCCCGGATGCCAGCCCAATCCTCGCACCATAGACCCGAAACAACTGTACCCGCCTTGATAAAGCGCTCCAGCCTTTCAAAGCTGCGCGCACCGTCTTTCAGGCCAACGATCGCCCCGCCAATTGCCCAGTCCGGCAAAGGCGCCTGACGCCCGAAACGGGCGGCAAGCTGACCAACCAGCTCGCGCGGCCCCTCGGCTGCATATATCTCGAAATCACAGGACGAAGACCACACCTCCACCCTGGTCCTTGCCGCATCGCTGCAATCGATCACGCTGTAGGCTTCAGCGCCGCAATGCACCGCAAGCCAACGCGAAGTGAGAAAGGTGGGCTGCGGGTAATTGGTGTTCCAATAATCGCCGCCAGCCATGCCTTGGACATCCATCAACCGGGTAAGCTCGGTCGATTTGTCGCGCCCCACTCCCGGCTCGCTGGTCCACATCGGAAAGCTGCGGCCATTAAGGGCGAGATAGCTCATCTGCTCACCGCCACCCCAGATCACTTCACCTGCTTCGGCGTGGAAATGCAGATGCAGCCTATCATAGCTCGGCAAAAGCAACTCAGCTCGCAGAACATTGTGATCCAGCACCAGCCTGACAGCGGCCCGACCATCGTGAGACAGCGTAGCCTCCCGCCCGGAAAGCGCCCAATCCACGGGTGTAATCATTGCTTCCGGCTGATCGGAAATCCGAAAATTACCATGCCGCATAACAACTTGTGCGTTACCCACAGCCATGCCCACCGCAGGACATAGTTTGCGATGAGAAAGCACGATTCGCCCCGCCAACAGCAGGTCGAATCCATCTTCAAGCTCAACAAACTCGGCATTCATGCCGCATCACTCTCCGCTGCAAATGCCAAAACCGCCAAAATTCTTTAATGCCCTGACCGGAATATGACACCGCTTGACATATCGGGCCATTCGAAGCATTTCAAGCTCTACAAGTGGCAGAGCAAAATTGCACCGTTTGCGCTCGAGCCATGGATCATATCTACCGAAGCTCGATGAAATCGGCTCGGTCACAGTGGGAGGAGCTTCATGAAATCGATACTTTATGCGTCCGTTGCGTGCCTAGCGCTGACCGCGACGCCCGCATTGGCCCAGCAAGCTGCCGAGGATGAGGGCAGCAACCCCGGCGAAATCGTTGTGACCGCTCAAAAGCGCTCGGAAAACCTGCAGACCGTTCCGGTCGCGGTTTCCGTACTCGGCGGCGAGGCGCTTGCCCAAACCGCGCGTCCTTCAATTGAAAGCGCATCGCAGCTTGTTCCGGCCCTGAACTTCCTCAAGTCGGGTACAACGCTGAACCAGACAATCTTCCTTCGCGGGGTTGGCACGGCGACGTTTTCGATTGCCGGTGAGCCCTCGGTTTCAACCGTGGTCGATGGCGTGGTTTACGCGCGCTCTGGCGAAGCCTTTTCCGACATGATCGATGTGGCGCAGATGGAGGTGCTGCGTGGCCCCCAGGGGACATTATTCGGCAAGAACGCTTCGGCTGGTGTGATCAACGTCACCACCCAGATGCCCAAGCACAGCTTCGGTGGCAGCGTCGAAGCCAGCTATTTCGACCGCAACGAATATCGGGCGAAGGGAACGTTGAACATCCCGCTTGGCACCGATCTCGCTAGCCGCTTTACTGCATTCTACGGCGAATATGATGGCAACATTCGCAACCTCACGAGAAACACTTGGGTTAACGGCTACAAGCATTGGGGTGGCCGGATGCAGGTGCTTTACGATCCGAGCGATTCCCTGCGCATCTACTTCGCGGCCGATTATCACAAGAACGATGATGATTGCTGCGCCGATATCATCGCCACCGGTGCGCTGACCGGGGCCGGTGCGGCAACAACCAGCCTGGCATTCAATGCCCTGCCCACCCCGCGCGGTGCAGATACGCGCGAAATCCGTCAGGATCTGATCACTTCGACCAAGGAAGAAGGCTGGGGTGTCTCGATGCAGGCCGATGTTGGCCTGGGCGTCAATACGCTGACCAGCATCACATCCTACCGTGAATGGGACAACACCGAAATCCGTGATGGCGACTGGCTGGACAAGGCCTATACCTCGACCAACGGCACTGCCACCACAAACTTTGGCCAGTTGCATGACAAGGGGCCGCAAACGACCAACACCTTTACACAGGAGCTGCGCCTCAGCTCCCCGTCAAAGCAGGATATGTCCTGGGTCGTGGGCGCGTTTTACTCGCACGCCTATTCGGAGCGCATTTTTACCCGCGAAGACGTGGTTTGCGCCCCCACGGCAACAGCGCCAGTCAATGTGCTGATCCCCTGCGGCAGCACGAACGCGCTTGCCTCTACCTTCCCTTCGGCAACGGCCGATTTCGGCTCCACTTTCAACAACTACGCTCTGTTCGGGCAGGCAACACTCAAGGCTTCGGAAGGGCTGCGCGCGATCATGGGCGTGCGCTACAGCCATGATGAACTGTCGGTGTTCCACAGCCGCAATACAACACTGTCTGGCCCTGGCATTCAGGCGAGCTTCCCCGTAACCACCTCCGGCACGGGTCAGCCAGCCACAGTATTCCGCACCAAGACCAGCAATGACAACGTATCAGGCAAGCTTGCGCTGCAAGGTGATCTGAGCCGCGCCGTGATGGCCTACGCCAGCTATGCACGCGGTTACAAAGGGCCTGCCTATAACGTGTTCTTCAACCTGACCGCTACCGGCACCAATGTGATCGAGCCGGAAACCTCGGACGCGTTCGAAGTTGGTCTGAAGAACACCCTGCTTGATGGCAAGATGACGCTGAACATCGCGGGCTTCTATGCGAAGTATCATAATTTCCAGGCCAACAATCCCGATCTGGTTGCAGGGGTGGTGGTCACCCGTTTCACCAATGCGGGTGAAGTGTCCACGCGCGGCGTGGAAATGGATATGAACTGGCGTCCGCTGAGCGATCTGAACATCACCGGCGGCGTGGCCTATACCGATGCGCATGTCGATGCGTTCAAGGTTGCTCCGGGGGCAGCAGCGACCGCGATCGTCCCAGCAGGCACACCGCTGGGCTATGCGCCGAAGTGGAAGGGCTCGCTGGCTATGGATTATCGCGTCCGCACCGGCGGCTTCGCCGATGTGTACCTGGGCGGTCAGATGAACTTCCAGAGCAAGCAGCTGTCGCTGTTTTCGCCGGATGCCGTGCAACGCGCCTTCGGAACCATTCCGGGCTATGCGCTCGTCAATCTGCAAGCCGGGATCGGCTCGCCTGACGACACCTGGAAACTGACGGTTCAGGTGCGCAACCTGTTTGACAAGGCTTATCCGGCTGCAATCATCAATGGCGGCCCCGGTGGCAGCTATCGCTATCAGATCCCGCGCGACGCTGATCGCTATTGGGGTGTGACCGGGCGGATCAACTTCTAACGAACCCCTACCGGGCCTTGAAGGGGTCTCGCGGACAACTAACCCGCGAGACCCCTGTCGTTTGTCCGCATGCCGCGCATTCCACTGCGCGCAAGTGCTCCTACCGCATGATCAACTGGTGGCCGCCCGCGTCAATCCGGCTGGGCAGCGATCGTATCGAGGTTCGGCAGCACTAGATGTATCCACGCCAGTGCCGCGAGATAGGCACCGCCACAGATCGCAAACATGGGCGCATAGCCATGGCCTTTGTCCAGCGACCATCCGGCCAGTTCGATGATACCCATACCCGCCAGATTACCGGCAACCGCGCCCATCGCAATCACACTGGCTATGCGTGTTGCGGGCACAACATCGGCAGACATGCCAAAAATATTGGTCGAAAAGCCCTGATGGGCAAACAGCCCCAGCCCGACCAACACCGCAGCGACCCAATGGTTCTGGGTGAACAATGCCAGCGGCATGGCCAGCACCACCAATGCAAACAGCAGCATCGAACCTTTGCGCGCCCGGTTCATCGTCCAACCCTTTGCCCGCAGCAATGGGTAGAGACTGCCCGAGCCAATTGCCCCCAATGCCGCCAACGAAAAGATGATTGCAATCGGCCAACCCAGTTGGGCCTGCTTCAAGCCGAAAACCCGCGCAAAGAAATCCGGCATCCAGAACAGCACGAACCACCACACGCAATCGGTGAGAAACTTGGCACCGATCACCGCCCAGGTCCGCCGGTCGGCAAACAAGTGGCGCCAGTTGACCGTTGCCCGCTCCGGCACAGATCCAATGGGCTTCAGATTACGGGTACCCAGCCACCAGCCGATCAGCCAGAAGATGCCCAGTGCGCCAGTCACCACAAATGCCGCCTTCCAGCCGAAGGCCACGGCAAAGGGCGGAATCAGAACTGGCGTGATGATCGCGCCGACATTGCTGGCAGTGTTGACGATACCGATCGCCAGATTGCGCTGACGAGCCGGCATATAGATCGCGGCCGCCTTGAGACCTGCAGGTGTGCTGACCGTTTCGCCCATCGCCAGCACGACGCGCGCCATCACGAATTGCTGCACCGTTGCAGCCAGCGCATGCGCTGCCCCAGCCAGACTCCAGACCGCCACTGCAATGGCGTAGGCTAGCCTTACGCCCAACCGATCGACAAACCAGCCTACCGCCAGCAAGGCACCCGCAGCAGCGAATTGGAACGCGGAGCCAAGATGCGCGTAATCCTGATCGCTCCAACCGAATTCGGCTTCAAGCGTTGGCTTCAGCAATGCCAGGACCTGGCGATCGACATAGTTGAGCGCATTGCCAACAAACAGCAGCGCGACCAGCCCG
>JBGAIR010000062.1:0-12483 GCA_044225335.1 Novosphingobium sp.
GCATATGGTCAATGTTCCCGCTGGCAGCACGCAATTGCCCGGCAGCGATAGCAATGGTTGCTGCGCCAAGGGATGCCATTCTGGCAGTTCGCGCAAGCGCATCGCAGATGATCGTGCCGATGATGATCGGGGTGGCGACGATCCGGCGGATGAGGGGCGCGAATGACCGGCAATTCCGCGAACTGGCCCTACTACCCCGAACTGCTGGCAACGCCGGTTCCGCGCTACACCAGCTTTCCCACCGCAGCCGAATTCGGGCCGGGCGTCGATGGCGATCAGCTGGACGCGGCGCTGCGGAACGTGCGCGGGGCAGTCTCCTGCTATGTCCATATCCCGTTTTGCGAGCAGATCTGCTGGTATTGCGGTTGCAACACCGGCGCGGCGAACCGCCGGCAGCGCCTGGCAAGTTATCTTGACGCGCTGCACCGGGAGATTGCACTGGTCGGTGCGCGGCTGGGACCGGGGGCAAAGCCCAGCCGTGTCGCCTTTGGCGGCGGCAGTCCCAACGCGATTGCGCCCACCGATTTCGTTCGGCTGGTTGATGCGCTGACGCTCCATCTGGCACTGGACAACCCGCAGTGGTCGATCGAACTCGATCCGCGCACCCTGACGAGCGAATGGGGGCAGGTGTTGGGCTGGGTCGGGGTCAGCCATGCCAGCCTGGGGGTGCAGACGTTCGATCCGCAGTTGCAGGCGGCGATTGGCCGGGTGCAGCCGGACGAGGATATCGCCCGCGCCACCGATATGCTGCGCAGCGCCGGGATCAGCTCGCTCAACTATGATCTGATGTATGGCCTGCCGGGGCAGACGCTGGAGCAGCTGGAGCATACGCTGGCGCGCGCGGTGGAGCTGGGCGCAGACCGGATCGCGCTGTTCGGCTATGCCCATGTGCCGCATATGCTGCCGCGCCAGCGCCGGATCGATGCCAGCGCCTTGCCGGGGCAGGTAGAGCGGTTCGAAATGGCGCGCTTTGGCTGGAACTATCTGACCGCTGCCGGCTATGTTCCGATCGGCTTTGATCATTTCGCGCTGCCGCAGGATCCGCTGGCCAGGGCAGCGGCGGAGGGCAGGGTAAAGCGCAATTTTCAGGGTTTCACCGATGATGCCGCGCAATCGCTGATCGGCTTTGGTGCTTCGGCAATCAGCTGTTTTCCCGATCTGCTGGTGCAGAACGAGAAAAACGCCGGACGTTACCGGATGCTGATTTCGCAGGATGTCCTGCCGGGCAATCATGGCATTGTCCGCAGCGCTGAAGATGCGCTCCGCGGCGGGGTGATCGCCGAACTGCCGCCCAGGCTGGAGGCGTTCCGTACGCGCGGGCTGGCCCATGTCGAGGCGGGCAGGTTGCATATCGCTGCCCAGGCGCTGCCCTATGCCCGCGCTATCGCGGCGCTGTTTGATCCCTATCGTCAGGATTCGGCTCGCCGCTTTAGCTCCGCCGTTTGAGTCAATTCTCCCGCAAGCAGGCAAAAAAGAAGCGGCCGTCACGAATGAGCAGCCGCTTCAGTTGGGGAGAACTGTTGAAAATCAGGCCATTGCCGGGGCGCTATCCTTGGCGTTCTGGCGCAGTTCGGCGCCCGCTGGCGTTTCCAGCAGCATCACAGCGGCCGCGGTGTTGGAAATCGGAATATGATAGTTGCGCGATTCTTCGCTGCAGGCAGCCCCCAATGCCCCGCGCGCAGCAATCCAGTTCAGGATCTCGACGCCTTGCGTGCCCGAAAGCTCCACGATCTGGTGGATACTGTGCGCCGTCAGCGCATCGGGATCACTGGCGAGATTATCCATGCAAAAGCGATCATATTCCGGATTGATGAAGCCGGCGCGTTCGCCATCCAGCTGATGCGAAAGTCCGCCTGTGCCCATGACCGCGATCCGCTCAGGCCCCTGCCATCCGGTCAGCGCCTTGCCCACGGCCCGGCCCAGCGCCAGGCAGCGCGCCGCCGATGGCAGCGGGTGCTGCACGGTGTTGATCGCGATCGGCACGATCCTGACCGGCGCGGCCGCTTCGCCCGGCCATGCCAGCGCCAATGGTATGGTGGCGGCGTGATCGACCAGCATTTCCTGGCAGGTGGTGATATCGAATTCCTGCGCGACCAGATGCTCGATGATTGCCCAGCTCAGCTCGGGATGGCCACCGGGCACGGCAAAGGGTGGCAGGCCCCAGCCTTCATCGGCGTTGGAATAAACTGCCGCCGCGCCGACTGCGAAGGTCGGCATCTTGTCGAGGAAGAAATTGAGCCCGTGATCATTGTAGAAGATCACCAGCACATCGGGCTTTTGCACGGCCAGCCAGTCACGCACCGGTGGCCAGGCATCGAAGAACGGCTTCCAATAGGGATCGTTCTGATCGCCGCGGGCAATCGCGCCGCCTATCGCGGGGACGTGGCTGGTAAAGATTCCGCCGATTACGTCAGCCATGCACCGCCTCCTGCTGCCGCGCGGATGCGCCCTGATCAAGCAGCATCTGCTTGAAATCTGCCACGCTCATCCCGGTTTGCTGCGCGCCCAGATCCTGCACGCTCAGCCCGAAAATCCCGGCCAGCTTGGCGAGGTAATAGATGTTGCCGCCAGCCGCCATCAGCTGCAGCACATTGCGCTGCGCCACGGCCTCGCGCTGTTCGGGGGTCAGGCCGAAGCGGCTGCAATAGCCATCTTCATCGGCCAGAAAGGCGGCGCGATTGGCGGCATCGTTGAAGGAAAAGCACATGGCGTTGAGCGCATAACCGCGCCGCGCGGCTGCGCCATCAAACGGGTAAGTGCCGGGAATCGACAAATCCTCTGCCATTTCATTTTCCTTTCAGAGCCTTTCTTGACGCTTTTGGAGGCGCAAACCTTGACCGGGATCAAAACAGCGCAAATTGTAAGTTCAGCAAACAAAAATTCCGCATTTTTGCAGGGTTGACCCGATCACCGCGGCTGGCATTAAGCGAGTGATTAAATCTGGGAGGGCGATGCGATGGAATTGTCGATGACGGGGCGTGTTGCGCTGATCACTGGGGCATCGTCAGGGTTTGGCGCGCATTTCGCCCGCCTGCTGGTGCGCGCAGGGGCCAAGGTGGTGCTGGGTGCGCGCCGTACCGACAAGATTGCGGCGCTGGCAGCCGAGCTTGGCGACGCGGCGCTGGCGGTGGCGATGGACGTTACCAGCGAAGGCTCGATCATTGCCGCCTATGATGCGGCGGAGGCCCGGTTTGGCGTGGTCGATACGGTGATCGCCAACGCCGGGATCGCCAAGGAGGGGCGCTCCACCGATGTTCCGGCAGAGGATATGCTGGCGGTGGTCGCCACCAATTTCAGCGGGCTCTATCTGACTGCGCGCGAAGGGGCAAAGCGGATGATCGCATCGGGTATCCGCGACAGCGGGCGGGGCCGGATCGTGCTGATCGGATCAATCACCGCCGAAATGACCGGGCAGGGCGAAAGCGCCTATGCCGCGACCAAGGCTGGCGTCGCCCATCTCGGCCGCCAGTTTGCGCGTGAATGGGTGCGTCAGGGGATCAATGTGAACACCATCCAGCCCGGCTATATCCAGACCGAGATTGCCGGCGAATGGTTCCAGACCGAAGGTGGCAAAGCCCAGATCGCCGCGTTCCACCGCCGCCGGCTGTGCCCGATCGAAGCATTGGACGCGCCGCTGCTGTTCCTTGCCTCTGATGCCTCACGCCATGTCACCGGGGCGACACTTACGGTTGATGATGGGCAGGTGCTGTGAACATGCTGGACGATAACACCCCGGTCATCATCGGGGTCGGGCAGGTGTCCGAACGTGTGGGCGAACCGGGCTATGCCGAGCTTTCACCAATGGATCTGGCCGGGGCGGCGCTGCGCGCAGCATTTGCCGATGCGCAGGCAAAGCGCAAACTGGGTCCGGCGCTGGATACGCTGGCAGCGATCCGCCAGTTCGAGATTTCGGCCACGCGCTACACCGCGCCGTTCGGCCACGCCAACAACACCCCGCGCGCGATTGCCCGCCGTGCCGGTGCCAATCCGCAGCGTGCCATTCTGGAAGTGGTGGGCGGTCAGGGGCCGCAACGGCTGGTGGGCGAACTCGCCGCAGAGATAGCGGCGGGCCGATCAAAAATGGCGGCGATTGTCGGATCGGAGGCGATTTCGACCATGCGGGCGCTGCTGGGGCGGGGTGAAACGCGCGATTGGTCGGAAACGCGGCGTGGCACCATTGAGGATCGCGGCCCCGGCTATGATGGTGTGGTGGACAAGACCTCGATCCACCACGGCGTCGCCGCGCCGATTGGCGGCTATGCGCTGGCGGAAAATGTCCGGCGGCAACGGCTCGGCCTGTCACTGGCTGATTATCGCAGCGAAATCGGCAGGCTGTTCGCACCCTTTACCCAGGTCGCCGCCGCCAATCCGCATTCTGCCGCGCCAACCGTGCGCAGCGCGGATGAGCTGGCGGCATTGAATGATCGCAATCGCCTGATTGCCGAACCTTACGGGCGGCTGGTGGTGGCGCGCGATCAGGTCAATCAGGGTGCGGCCATTGTCATCGCCAGCGTGGCCGAAGCACGGCGGCTTGGCGTGCCGGAAAGCCGCTGGGTGCATATCCACGGCGTTGCCGACTGCGCCGAACCATCCATGCTGACGCGGGAAAATATCGAGAAAAGCCCCGCGGCGGTTGCGGCCATATCGGCGGCGCTGGACATTGCCGGAACCGGCTGGGATGATCTGGCGGCGGTGGACTTTTATTCCTGCTTTGCCATCCCGGTGTTCAACCTGCTCGATGCCTTCGGGCTGGACCGCGATGACCCGCGCGGCTGGACGCTGACCGGCGGCTTGCCTTTCTTCGGTGGGGCCGGAAATAACTATTCCGCCCATGCCATTGCCGAAGCGGTGGCGCGCTGCCGCGCCGCGCCCGGCGCGCGGGTGCTGGTGGGGGCGAATGGCGGGATCATGAGCAAATATGCCGCCGGGGTTTATTCCACCACGCCTGCCGATTGGGGCCGCAGTCGCTGGCGCAGCCTTGACAAGATCAAGCCGCATTTCGCCGTGATCGACAGTCACGATGGTGAGGCGTTGGGTGAAACCTTCACCATCCAGCCCGGCAAGGCGGGTGAAACCGCGACCATTGTCGCCCGCAGCGGCGATGCGCGCCTGCTGGCCAACAGCAATGATCCGGCAGTGCTGGCGCGGCTGCGGGCCGGGCCGGTTCAGGGTATGGCAATCCGGGTGGAAGCGGGTGAGAATGGCGTGAACAGCTTCTGGCCGCTTTAGGCCGGATCACCGCGTCAGCGCGGTGAGGCTTTCCGGCGTCAGTACCTGCGGCAATTGCTGCGCTGCGCCGCCGCCCTTCGGGTACCACATGTACAGCGGCACCCCGGCCGCGCCCTGTGCCGCGAGGTAGCGGGTGATCGCAGGGTCACGCCGGGTCCAGTCGCCGCGCAGCACCACCACGCCCGCCTTGGCAAAGGCATCGCGCGTTGTCGTCCGCTCGATCGCCACGCTTTCGTTGACCTTGCAGGTCAGGCACCAGTCGGCCGTCATATAGACGAACACGGGCTTGCCCGCTGTCCGCGCCGTGGCCAGCGCTGCTACGCTGAAGGGTTGGGCGGGCAGCACGCCATGCGTTTCCGACTGCGGGGCACGTTCCATCCCCGGCAGACCCAGCATGGCGATGGCGAGCACGGCGACAAGCGCCCCCGCCACCGGCCAGCCAATCGGCAACCCATGCCGCTGCCGCCGCCCCGCCACCACCAGCACCGACAGTAGCACGATGCCCAGCAGCCCCAGCGACAGGGCAAAGCCTGGCCCAGCCAGGCGCGCACTCAGCCACAGCAGCGCCAGCGCGGTCAGCGCCATCGGCAGCGCCATCAGCTTGCGGAACCAGCCCATCCACGCGCCCGGGCGCGGCAACAGGCGGCGCAGCGCCGGGATATAGGCCAGCGCCAGGAACGGCAGCGCCAGCCCCAGCCCCAGCATGGCGAACAGTGCCAGCGCCGCTCCGACCGGCAGCAACAGCGCTGCGCCCATCGCGGCGGCCATGAACGGCCCGGTGCAGGGGGTAGCGACAAAGGCCGCCAGCAGGCCGGTGGCGAAGGCGCTGCGCCGCGATCCGCCGGGCGCGCCTTGGCTGGCAAATCCCGGCACGGCGAATTCGAACACGCCCGCCAGATTGGCGGTGATGGCAATGGCCAGCAGCAGCAGGGCGGCAACCACCAGTGGTTCCTGCAACTGGAACGCCCAGCCGATCTGCTCACCGCCCGCGCGCAGCGCCAGCATCAGCGCGCCCAGCGCCAGACAGGCCAGCACCACCCCGGCGGTATAGGCAAGCCCTTCGGCGCGGGCTTGCACCTCGCTCTCACCCGCGCGGGCGAGGCTGAGCGCCTTGAGGCTGAGGATCGGAAAGACGCAGGGCATGATGTTGAGCAGCAGTCCGCCCAGCAGGGCGGAGAGCAGCAGCCAGGGCAGCGCGGGCGCTTTCGCGTCGGCGGTCGATACCGGCTCTCCGCCCGCGGCCACCGCCCCCGGTTCGGCAGCGATTTCCACGCCGTCGCCCGCTGTATTCAGTCGCAGCAATGCGCCAAGGCTGGCGGGGGTGACCGGTTCAAATTTCGCGCGGGGCAATTCGGTTACCAGCAGATCGCCCTGCCGGAAAAATCGCTGCGGCGCGGCATAATCAACCACGCGCTGATCGGCGATGAACAGATGCGGCTGTTCCAGCACCGTGCTGCGCGGCAGCGGGATGGCGATGCGGATTGCATTGCCGGTGATGGCAAAGCGCGCCTTGCTGCCCAGCGGCGCGGGCAGGGCAGCGCGCCAGCCGTCAAAGCGCGCATCGCCGGGGCCACCGACGACCAGCGTGGTTTCCAGCACATCTTCTTCGGGCACGCAGATCTTGTCGGTGCAGGCCAGCCAGCTGGCCTTAACCCGGATCGGCAGCATGGTGCCGGGGGAGAGGTTGGCTGGCAGCGCCAGCGGCACCAGCACCGCGTAATCATGCTCATAGACATGGTTCATCAGACCGGAGAGCAGCAGCACCTGCGGCACCGGATAGCGCGGCTGCCCGGCGCTGACGCCCTTGGGCAGCGTCCAGTCCAGCGTCATGCCCAGACCGGCATCGCCGGGGTTGAGCCAATAGCCGTGCCAGCCCGCATCGGGGCGCATCACGATGGCCAGCGTTGCCCCGCCGCCGGGCGCAGCAGGCTCTGCCACCAGATCGGCTGAAATGTGAGTCGGCGCGGCGCGCAGCGGCATGGCCAGCCCCAGCGCCATGACCAGCGCCAGCATCAGCCGGGCCGCCTGCAACAGCGCTGTAATCCTTGCCCGATAGCCTTGCATTGACGATGCACTCCGTGAGGCTTAGCGCTTGGCCGATTGCGGCTGGTCGCGGGTTCGCTCGCAGGGGCTGTGCCGTCTTTGTGATGATAATTCAAGGAACCTCGATGCGCCGGTTTGCAGTGTCTTTCGCCCTTGGTCTTGCGCTTGCCGCCACTTCGCTGGAAGCAAGGCCCGCCGCCGCGCCGCAGCCCGCACCGGCCCCTGCCACCGCCGAGGCGCCCAAAACTCCGCCGCGCCTGATTGTGGCGATTTCGGTCGATCAGTTTTCCGCCGATCTCTTTGCCCAATATCGCCAGCGCTATACGCAGGGTTTCGTCCGGTTGATGCAGGGCGCGGTGTTCCCATCGGGCTATCAATCGCATGCCGCGACGGAAACCTGCCCCGGCCATTCCACCCTGCTCACCGGTGATCACCCGGCGCGCACCGGGATCATCGCCAACAACTGGTTCGATCTTGGCACCGCCCGCGCTGACAAGCGCGTTTACTGCGCCGAGGATGAAAATGATCCCGCCAGCAGCGTGAAGGATCCGGTGGTTTCGGCCGGGCATCTCAAGGTGCCGACGCTGGGCGAATGGATGAAGCGCGCCAACCCGGCCACGCGCAATGTTGCCGTTTCGGCCAAGGACCGGGCGGTGATGATGATGGGCGGGCATGATATTGATGCGGCCTATTGGTGGAAGGGCAGCAGTTTCGTGAGTTTGCGCGGTCGCAGCCTTTCGGCTGCGGCGCAGGCGGAAAACGCCGATGTGACAAAGCTGCTGGCCAAGGGTGCCCCGGCGCTGGTTCCACCCGCATGGTGCGGTGCGCGCGATCGGGCGGTGCCGGTGGGAAAGGGCGCGGTCGGCACGGGCCGCTTCGTGCTGGACAAGGACAAGCCGGATGCCTTCCGCGCCTCGCCGCGCATGGATGCGGCGACAGTCGATCTGGCGAACCGGCTGGTTGATGAGATGAATCTGGGCAAGGGCGCGGCCACCGATGTGCTTTCGGTCAGCCTGTCCGCCACCGATTACATCGGCCACGCCAATGGCACCGAGGGCATGGAAATGTGCATCCAGCAGGCCGAGCTGGACAAGTCGATTGGCCGCTTGCTGGCCCATCTCGACGCGCGCGGCATTGATTATGTGGTGGTGCTGAGCGCCGATCACGGCGGCTTTGACATGCCGGAACGGCTGGATGAGCAGGCGCTGCCCGCCGCCACCCGCGTCGAAAAGGCGCTTGATCCGCGCGAACTGGGCAAGGCGATTGCCGCCAGAACCGGCATCAGTGTGCAGGGGCCGCTGCTCTATTCGGATGGGCCTTTCGGCGATTACTATATCAACCGCAGCCTTGATGCCGCGCAAAAAGCGCAGGTGATGGAGGCGCTGCGGGCCACGACCCGCGCCCATCCGCAGGTTGCCGCAGCCTTCACCGCTGCCGAGCTGGGCGCGGCATCGGCACCCTCCGGCAATCCGCAGGACTGGACCTTGCTGGATCGCGCTCGCGCTTCTTTCGATCCGCAGCGTTCGGGCGATGTCGTGGTGCTGCTGAAACGCGCGGTGGTGCCGATCAGCGATCCGGTGGCCGGGGCCTATGTCGCCACCCATGGCAGCCCGTGGGATTATGATCGCCGCGTGCCGATGCTGTTCTGGCGCAAGGGCATGGCCGGGCTGGAGCAGCCATCCCCGGTGGAAACCGTGGATATCGCTCCTACATTGGCGGCGCTGGTCGGGCTGAAACTGCCTGCTGGCACTTTTGATGGCCGCTGCCTTGATGTGGATGGCAGCGCCGGGGACAGCTGCGGAGCCGCAAGATGAACGAGAAGCGTGATCTTCTGATCCTGGGCGGCGGGCTGGTCGGCATGACGCTGGCACTGGCCGCGGCGCGGCAGGGGATCACCAGCCATGTGGTGGACAAGGCACTGCCCGAGGAATTGACCGCGGAAGGCGTGGATGGCCGCGCCTCGGCGATTTCCACCGCCAGCTGGAACCTGTTCAGCAATATCGGGCTGGGCGATGCGCTGCGGCCACTGGGCTGCCCGATCGATGCCATCGCCGTCGCCGATGCGATGCGCCCCGGCCGGATCGATTTCAAACCGAAGCAGGATGATGGTTCGCTGGGCCGGATGTATGCCAATCGCGATATCCGCCTGGCCCTGTTTGAGGCGGCACGCGCCGAACCGGCGATCTGCTGGCACAGCGGCGTTGAAGTGACCGAGCGGATTCGCGGCGAACATGGCGTGGCCGCGCTGCTCAGCAATGGCGAACGGCTGGAAGCCAGCCTGATGGTCGGCGCGGAAGGGCGTCAATCGCCAACCCGGATCGATGCCGGGCTGGTTTCCGCGCGCTGGGATTACAGCCACCGCGCCACGGTGACGGCGATCACCCATGAACGCCCGCATGAAAATGTCGCCTGGGAAATCTTCTTTCCCGCCGGGCCGCTGGCGCTGCTGCCGCTGCTTGATCTGCCCGGCGGGCGGCATCGCAGCGCGGTGGTGTGGACGGTGGAGGAAAAGGACGCGGCAGGCGTATCCGCCATGTCTGACCGCGCCTTTCTGCACGAGATCGGGCAGCGTATGGAAGGCATCTTCGGAGAGATCGCGCTCTGCGCCCCGCGCATGTCCTATCCGCTCAATTTCCATCACACCGCGCGCGTGGTGGAACACCGCCTCGCGCTGGTGGGCGATGCCGCGCATGGCATGCATCCGATAGCCGGGCAGGGGCTGAACCTTGGCCTGCGCGATGTCGGCGCGCTGGTGGAGGTGCTCAGCGATGGCATGCGGCTGGGGCTGGAGCCGGGCGATGCCCAGCTGCTCGCCCGCTATGAACGCTGGCGCAGCCTGGACAGCGTTACCGTGATGGCCACCACCGATGCGATTGTCCGCCTGTTCGGCATCCCCGGCCGCATCCCCAGCGCCATCCGCCGCCTAGGCATGGGCATGGTTCAGCGCAGCGGCTGGCTGAAGCGCCTGTTCATGGATGAAGCGCGCGGCATCTCCGGCGATCTGCCCGCATTGCTGCAGGGGTAAGGCCGCGCCCTCTCACAGCCGAGGAGGCACGGCTGGAACCCATTATCCCGCGGGCAGCAGCCTGCGATCGCTGGCGATGCGTTGCATGGCCTTTTGCAGCTTTTCGAAGGCGCGCACCTCGATCTGGCGGACGCGTTCGCGGCTGACGTTGTAGGTCTGCGAAAGCTCTTCCAGCGTCTTCGGCTCGTCAGTCAGGCGGCGTTCGGTCAGGATATCGCGTTCGCGTTCGTTCAGGCTGGTCATGGCTTCGGCCAGCATGGCGTGGCGCATGCCGGATTCCTCTGCCTCGGCCACCATTTCATCCTGCAGCGGATTGTCATCCGCCAGCACATCCTGCCACTGGCCTTCGCCATCTTCGCGCAGCGAGACGTTCAGGCTGGCATCGCCGCCCATCATCATGCGGCGGTTCATGTTGACCACTTCGGTCTCGGAAACGCCCAGCTTGGTGGCGATGGCCTTCACATCATCGGGATGCAGATCGGCGTCTTCATAGGCGTCGAGGTTCTTCTTCATCCGGCGCAGGTTGAAGAACAGCTTCTTCTGTGCGGCGGTGGTGCCCATCTTGACCAGCGACCAGCTGCGCAGGATGAATTCCTGCATCGATGCCTTGATCCACCACATCGCATAGGTGGCGAGGCGGAAACCGCGATCGGGCTCAAACTTCTTCACGCCCTGCATCAGGCCGATATTGCCTTCGGAAATCAGTTCGGACACCGGCAGGCCATAGCCGCGATAGCCCATGGCGATCTTGGCCACCAATCGCAGGTGGCTGGTGACCAGCTGCTTGGCCGCATCGGGATCCTGATGTTCCTGATAGCGCTTGGCGAGCATATATTCCTGCTCAGCCGTCAGCACCGGAAACTTCTTGATCTCCGCCAGATAGCGATTGAGGCTCTGCTCTCCGCCCAGACTGGGGGCAACGGGAAGATTGCGATCAGTTTTCGACATTTCGACTCACCGTACCTTTCATTGTCGGCTTGCCATTAAGGGACCCTTTATAGGCATCCCCCGGCGGCAGCCACATAGGGAAGTGTTATAGCACAATAGCTCAGCTACTGCTCCTCAATTCGACCAACAACCGATCCATGTCGGCGGGCAGCGCGCTGTCAAAACGCACCGGCTGCCTGGTGACAGGGTGGATGAAGCCCAGCACTGCGGCGTGCAGCGCCTGCCGGGCGAATTGAAGCTGATTGAGCACCGGCCGAAGCCTTGCATTTGCGCGTCCATATACAGGATCGCCCAATAGCGAATGGCCGATTGACGACATATGAACGCGCACCTGATGCGTGCGCCCGGTTTCCAGGCGGCATTCGACCAGCGCGGCCTGTCCCAAGCCTTCCAGTGTCCGGTAATGGGTGACGGCGTGCTTGCCTCTGGTGCGGCCATCGGGCCCTTCGGGCACCAGCGCCATTTTCTTGCGATCCCGGTCGGAACGGGCAATCGCCCCGCGCACCGTGCCGGCGGCCGGAACCGGAACGCCGTTCACCAGTGCCAGATAGGCACGCTCGATGGAATGATCCGCGAATTGCGCCGCCAGCCCTTCGTGCGCGGCATCGCTTTTGGCGACAACCAGCAGCCCGGAGGTATCCTTGTCGATACGGTGGACGATGCCGGGGCGGGCAACGCCGCCAATCCCGGACAGCTGGCCATGGCAGTGATGCAGCAGCGCATTGACCAGCGTGCCGTCCAGATTGCCTGCGGCGGGGTGAACCACCAGCCCGGCGGGCTTGTCGATCACGATCAGATGATCATCCTCGAACACCACGTTCAGCGGAATGTCCTGCGCCTGCGCGGCGGCGGGCGCGGCGGCGGGCACGGCGATGCGCCAGGCGGTGCCGGCGGCGGGCTTCAGCGAAGCCTGCGCGGCGGATTTGCCGTTCAGCTGCACGCGTCCTTCGCCCAGCAGCGCCTTCACCCTTTCGCGCGAGAGACCGCTGGCGCGCGCCAGCGCCGCGTCGAGCCGCAGCCCGTCATCGGCAAATTGCCCCTCAAGGATGGTTTCCGCCCCGTTCATTGCTATGCAGATGGGCATGGATGTGGCTCTGACAAGTGGCGCAATGGCAACAGTGCTGGCGGAAGCGAAAAAGGCGCATCCGCTGGAATGCTGCGGACTGCTGCTGGGGGAGGGCGGCGTGATCCGCGAAGCCCGGCCCACCGCCAATGTTCACGCCGATCCGGCCCGCCAT
>JBGAIR010000004.1:0-99385 GCA_044225335.1 Novosphingobium sp.
CACCCATCCCATGATCGTGGAGAAGGATCATGGGATCGCCTATCAGGCCCGGATCGGCTGGCCAGTCGTCCTGGGCAATCTGGCGATGCTGCAGTATTATTTCGTCGAACCGCTGGGCAGCAATGATCCGCTGTGGACGCTTTCGACAGAGTTCTGGTTCTACTTCGTATTCGGCGCAGTTCTGAGCCTGTGGCTGTTCCGGGGCCTTCGGCGCTGGGCGCTGGCGGCGGCAGCGATTGCAGCCATTGCATTGCTGGGTGCAGAATTTTTAGTCTATTTCGGGCTTTGGCTGATCGGATTGCTGGCGGCCTGTATGGCCCCCCGGCGAACCGGGCCACCCATGGTCCCGCTGCTACTGCTTGCGGTCTGGCTGGTCTGGATGCGGCTGAATGATGCGATGTTCGATGCCAATCCGCATCTCAAGGACGCCGCGCATTATGTGATGGCCTTGCTGTTCGGCTGGCTGATCCTGACCATGCGTGCTCGCCAATCGGCACTGATGGTCAGGCTTGGCAGCGTCAACAAGTTCATGGCCGATTTCAGCTACAGTCTCTATCTGATCCATTTTCCGGTGTTGATCTTCGTCATCGCCGTGCTGGGCACGGTGACCGGAAACCCCGGCTTTCGGCATGGATTCTTGCCGACCGATCCCGTGGGTCTGGCAAGCTATCTGGCAATTGCTGCGGCGCTACTGGCAATCAGCTGGCTGTTCGCGCAAGCGACCGAGCGCCAAACGGGCAAGCTGCGCGACTGGCTGAAGCTGCGCCTGCAAGCTGCACACACCCGGTAATCAGGGCTTTCGCCGCCAGGCTTGCAACATCAGGATCGGCCAGAGCGCCTGGGTGGCATCCTCCTGCCCGGCAAGATGGCGGTGCCAGCGCGCGCGGATCGGCCCGGGGATCAGCAGATCGCCATCCGCCAGCGCCGCCTCGCTCAACAGATCCTCCGCCCAATCGCGCAGCGGCCCCTTGATCCATTCGCCCACCGGCACCGCGAAGCCCGCCTTGGGTCGATCGAATATCTCGCGCGGAACATGCCGCTCCAGCAAGCGACGCAGAATAGCCTTGCCATGACCCGGCGCGAATTTCTGACAGACAGGGATACGCGCCGCCAGCGCTGCCAGATCGGGATCGAGAAATGGCGCGCGCGTTTCCAGGCTGATTGCCATGGCCGCGCGATCAACCTTGGTCAGGATATCGCCGGGCAGATAATGCAAGGCATCGCCCAGCATGACTTGCGCCTCATCGGGCAGGTTCCGGACGGCAACACCGCCCGGCAGCGACGGCGCAGCAAATTCCCCGCCGCCCACAACGGGCGAAGGCAAACCGGCCCATTCATCCAGAAAACTGCTGTACAGGCCCGCCAGCGAGTTTGAGCGCGATGCGATCTGCAGTGTCCGCCGAACCTTATGACCAAAAAATGCCGGACGGGCATGACCGGACCCGATCCGCCCGACATGATTCCATAGCGCCGGTGGCACCAATCCCGCACTGCCCAGCGTCAAGCGGCGCAGCACTGCCGGAAGTCGCCCCGCCTTGCGCCACAGGGCAGGGAAGGCGCGATGCCGGTTATAACCCCCGAACAGTTCATCGCCGCCATCGCCGCTCAGCGCCACCGTAACCTGACCGCGGGCGAAGCGCGAAACCAGGAACGTCGGAATTTGAGAGCTGTCGCCGAAAGGCTCATCATAAATCGTGGGCAATTCGGGAATAACCGCCTGAACCTCGGCCGGGGTGACATAAAGCTCTTGATGATCGGTGCCGAGATGGGCTGCTACTGCCCGGGCAAAGGGTGCCTCATCATAGCCTGCTTCGGCAAAACCGATTGAGAAGGTCTTGATCCTGCCGCTCGCAGCCCGTGCGGCAAGTGCGGTGATCAGCGAGGAATCGATGCCGCCGGAAAGAAAGGTGCCAACCGGCACATCGGCAACCAGCTGACGCGAAACCGCCCGGCCTGCCGCATCGGCGAGCAATTCAAGCGCTTCCACCTGATCATGAATTGCGGCTTCGGCACCGGCCGTCACCACTTCAGCATAGTCGAAATAGGCCTGTTCGCGAATTTCGCTGGCCGGCGTGCCAATCGCCATCCGGACATAGGTTCCCGGCGCAATCTGGCGAATTCCGGTCCAGATACTGCGCCCGTTGCCAATATAGCCAAAGCCCAGCAATTGCCGCACCGCGCCGCGATCCAGTCCGGCGGAAAAGCCCGGCAAGCAGCACAGCGCCCTGAGTTCAGAGCCAAAAGCGAACATGCCGCCAATATCGCCGAAGTAGAGCGGCTTTTCGCCAAAACGATCGCGCGCCAGAACCAGCGTGCGATCCGCGCGATCCCACAGCGCCAACGCGAACATGCCCTTGGCACGACGCAGCGTCGGTTCCACACCCCAGGCCGCAAAGGCGGCAAGCAGCGTTTCGGTATCGCTATGGCCGCGCCATTGCGGTGCCTTCCCGGCTGCTTCCAGCTCAGCCCGGATATCGCGGTAATTATAGATTTCGCCGTTGAAATCGATCACCAGCCGCCCGTCGGCAGACAGCATGGGCTGATGGCCCGCAGGCGACAGATCGATCACCGCCAGCCTGCGTTGCCCC
Organism: Novosphingobium sp.; assembly: GCA_044225335.1. GTDB lineage: Bacteria > Pseudomonadota > Alphaproteobacteria > Sphingomonadales > Sphingomonadaceae > Novosphingobium. Next base: position 2,589 of record JBGAIR010000004.1, read on the forward strand.
AGCACAACCCGGCGATCATCTTCTGCCCAGAGCCCGGCATCATCAGGACCGCGATGGCGGATGCTGTCGGTCATCATGGTGACCAGAGCCGGATCGATCGGCGATGATGAAATCAATCCTGCTATGCCGCACATGGCGGAATGGCCCTTCCTTCGTGAACAGCTCGGAAAATCTCGATCCACCGATGCGCGCAGGCATCAAGACTGAACCGATCCGCCATTCGCTGCGCAGCCATCTGCCCCATCGCCCTGGCCGCCCCCGGATCGCGGCGGATTTGCATGATCCGTTCCGCCAGCATCTGCGGATTGGCGGGCGGCGCCATCAGCGCCGCGCCGCTATCGCCAACCAGTTCGAGAAAACCGTCCACCTCGGTCAGGATCGTAGGTGTGCCCAGCGCCATCGCTTCTGCCGCCGCAATCCCGAACGGTTCGCGCAGCGATGGCATGACATAGGCATCCGCCGCCGCAATCAATGGCATCAGCTCGGTCTGATCGAGGACGCCAAGCATCGACACGTTTTCAGCCAGCCCCAGTCGCGCAATCTCCGCGTGCAACGGACTGCTTTCAACACCTTCGCCGCACAGCACAAGCCGCAGGCCCGTCTCACCCCCGTCCCGCAACAGCGCCAGTGCTTCGAGAAGGTGAATCTGCCCCTTTTTCGAAACGTACCGGGCCGCCGTGACCATCAAAAACTCTTGCGCGGTCACATCCCATTTGGCTCGCGTGGCAGCCCCCCCATCATCCGAAGTCGCCAGAGCGCGCAGATGATCGACATCCACCCCGTTGTAGGCAACGGCAACATCAGTCCAGCCGAAGTAGCGCGAATAATCGGCGGCAACCGCGTTGGATACCGCCACCCGCGCTGTAGCACCGCCAAGCACCATGCCTTCATAGGCAACGGCAAGCTTGTCGCGCAGACGGCGCGGCGGATTGGCACCATAACCTTCGGAATGAAGCGTAACGACGGATTTGCTGCGACCCAGCAAAGCGCCGATCCGTGCGTGGGCATTGCCGGCGTGCAAATGCCCCCACACAAGATCATATTTCCTTTCGCGCAGCAGGCGGCCTAGCTTGAGAACAGTGTCTGGGCGAATCCTGGCATAGCCTCCGCCAAATCGGTGCACAGGAACGGCTTCATTCTCGATGGCATCCGCATAGTTGATCGGCCATTCGTGCAAAACCGCGACCTCGACATTCAGTCCAGCCCGGCGCAAACGCGGTGCAAGCACCGCAATCAGATGCTCTGCACCGCCGCCTTTGCCGACCGTGTCAATCAGACAGAGAACTCGTGGGGCTTCCATGGCTGGCGCAATAGAGGCCAACGCCGATCGTTGCAAATATCGGTGATGCCGAATAGGGGCGGAATTGCATCACCTTGGGTTTCGGCGAAAGGCTAACGTGGCTAAGGATAACCTCGCGGTCTATACGGATACGTCAGTCGTATCACACTATGCCGCCGCAACTGATCTCTTGCCGCCGGAACGCTATCTCTTTGAACGCTTTCTGCGGCCAGGACTCTCTGTGCTGGACATCGGAGTCGGTGGTGGCCGGACCACCGCATATCTTGCAAAAGACGCCCGCAGATATGTTGGCGTCGATTATTCCGATGCCATGATCGGTGCCTGCCGCAAACGCTATCCCGACCTCGAATTCGCCGTTGCTGACGCATCAGACCTGTCCCGCTTTGGCGATGGCGAATTCGATCTTGCCGTGTTTTCATTCAACGGGATCGACTATCTACCAGACGACGCCAGTCGTCGGCGGGCGCTCTCAGAAATGCGCCGCGTAACCAAGGGCGACGGAAAGCTAATAATCTCGTCCCACAGCGCGCGCCAATTGGTGGTTCTGCCGGTGCTGGACGGAGCCGGTCCTGCAAGGATCGCATGGCGTTTGCTGCGCGCAATCGCCCGAAGCATTGTCCAATCTGGCCGCGCGCTAACAAACGCTTATTTCTGGCGAGGCCACGGATATATGCGCGACCCGGTGCACGGCGGCCTGCACAGTCATGTCTCTTCCCTGGCAAGCATTGCGGAGGATTGTGCTGCTGTTGGGTTGGAAATCGAAGAGGCGGTGGGCGCTTTTCATCCACGCCAAGTGCCGGAATGGGCGAACAATTGGACAACCTATGTCTTGCGTCGCAGTGACGCAGGATGAGCTATCGCTCGATATTCCTTGATCCTGACTGGCTGCACGTCCGGCATCTGGGCTGGCTAGATTCCTGGCCCGATCCCGACTTTCGCTTGATGCGCAAGAAAAACGGGCCGCTCCAACGCTTTCTCGCGGTTTCTGCGCTACCCTCCGAGCGTGCCGGGCAGGTCGTAGAGCGGCTGCTCGAGCTTCGCCGTCCGGCAAACGAGATCACCATTCACGATCTCACCGGGAATGGCGATCTTGCCGCAGCCCTGCTTTCGCTCGGCTTCATCGAGCTGTCTGACGATCGCATGCTCAATCGGCACACGCTGGTGCTCGACCTGCTGCAGGACGACCCTGCGCTTCTGGCTGCCATGAATACTGATACGCGCCGCAAGTTGCGGCAGGCCGAAAAGGCGGGTGTGGTGTTCATCAGTGATTGCCACACCGATCGCCTGCTGTCGGCGCGCTTTCTTCATGCCTACAATGCAATGGCAAGCGAGCGGAACCTTGCAACCATGCAAGAGGCAGAATTTCACAAACTGGTCACCAGCGGGCAATCGCGCCTTGCCGCCGCCCTGAGCGCTGACCGCGAAAGTGCCTGCTTCGTGCTGACATATGAAGCGGGCAATACGGCCCTGTTCCATCACGGCGCCAGCGATGGCCCCGTGGATCATTTGCTGGGCCGGGAAGTTCATTGGCGGCTGGCGCAGCAACTGCGTTCTGACGGATTCGCGTGGTACGATCTGGGAGGGCTACCAACTCCGGATCCATCCAATGGCATTACCCGGTTCAAGCTCGGCTTCGGCGGCAGCGTCGTGGATTTGGGCCGCGAATATCGCTGGTCGGGCAGCCTGGTTACGCTGGCGCGCACCGGGCGCCGTTTTTTGGGACACTTTGGCGGATAGCGGCCAATCTTATCGCCTTGTCAGCATCCCGCAAATCAGCCAAACCGCCGCGTCATGCTGCGTGGGCGGTTACAACGGAATGCTGAAGGAAGCACTTTATCGGGGCGCGTCGTTCGCCGGTTTTGACCGGCCCTTTCGCCATGCCCGGCGCGGACAGCTGAAAGTTCTGCTTTATCACAATATCGAAAACCATCCCGTCCGCTTTGCCAATGCGGTCCCTGCCGAGGAATTTGCCCGGCACCTCGAATATCTGCAGCGGCACTATAATCTGGTGCGGATCGATCAATCCGGCGAGATACAGGGAATGTGCCCTGATCGGGTCAATGTGCTGATCACATTCGATGATGGCTTCATCAACAATGTTGAAATTGCGGTGCCGATCCTGGCGCAATATGGTGTCAGCGCCGCATTTTTTGTGATCGCTGATTGCGTCGCCGATGGTTCTCCGCCCGGGTTCCAACTGGCGCGACTGAAGCCCGGCGAAGACATCGCGCCCTGGCGCACAGTTGACACGGGTGACATCAGAGCCATGCGCGCAGCCGGCATGACCATAGGCAGTCACAGCCTTGCCCATACGGACAGCCGCCTGCTGCCGGATGCGGTTTTGCTGGACCAGGCCCGGCGATCACAAGAGACGCTGGAAGACCTGCTGGGTGAGCCGGTCGGAAATTTCGCGTTTCCCTGGGGCTATCATAATCCCGGCCAGCCAGAGGCGCTGAAATCGGTTTTTAACCGTATTTTCCTGACCACGCACGGATTCGCGCAAGCGAACGACGCAATTCTGCCCCGCAATGAAGTAGCCAATCTTGCGCATCTGCCACACGCGGCCTCAGGCAGCGTGGACCTTTTACGACAATTCGCGACAATTCGTTGATGGTGTGAGCCTCATTAGCTGGACTAGCCATAGTGCTGGTTCACGGGAGCGCTCATATGCTGATTGCCGCCTCACAGGCTGCCCATGCCGCGACGCTGCATATCGCCCTGCTGATCCCCAATCTGAGGGGCGGTGGTGCAGAGCGCGTGGTGCTGGCGTTGGCTGAAGGCTTTCTGAGCCGGGGCTGGCGCGTGGACATCCTTTTGCAACGGCGTGTGGGCGGCCCCCTGCTCGAACTGGTGCCGGATGGGGCGCAGGTGATTGATCTGGCCGCGCAGCGCGTGCGGCATTTGCCCGGGCCGCTGCGATCCTATCTGGGCAGACATCAGCCCGATGTGCTGATCGCCTCGCTGTGGCCCTTGACGCTGATTGCCGTGATCGCCGCGCGCCTGCTGCGCAAACGGCCAAAGCTCATCCTGGTCGATCACAACAATCTTGGCGAACAGTATCGCCACAACCGGCTGCTTCGCCCCAGCATTCGGGCGCTGTATCGGCTGGCGGATCGATGCGTAGGCGTTTCGCGCGGGGTGACGAAAAGCATCATGGCGCTATCCGGCCTTGATAGCAGCCGCTGCAGAACGATCTACAATCCGGTCCCAACCCTGAATCCCGGTGCGGTACCGGAACGGGTGGAAGCCTGTTGGCGGGGCCGCAGCGGCCCACGTTTTCTGACGGTCGGATCGCTCAAGCCGCAGAAGAACCACCGCCTGCTGCTGCGCGCCTTTGCCCGGGTTCTGAAACGCCATCCCGATGCGACGCTGCTGGTGCTGGGCGAAGGCAACGAACTGTCGCAATGCCGCGCCAAGACGAGGCGGCTTGCGTTGGAGCAAAGCGTCACCTTTGCGGATTTCGTGCTTGATCCGGCACCCTATTACGCCTCGGCCGACATATTCGTCTTGTCATCGGACTTTGAAGGCTTCGGCAATGTACTGGTTGAAGCGATGCAGGCGGGGTTGAAGATCGTATCCACGGACTGTCCCAGTGGCCCTTCGGAAGTGCTGCTGGATGGCAGATTGGGATATCTGGTTCCGGTCGGTGATGAGCTGGCTCTGGCCAATGCCATGATCGCGGCCGTTACCACGCCCTGCGATGCAAATGCCTTGCGCCAGCGCGCTGCGCATTTTGCGCCAGCCCGCGCCGTTGAGCGCTATGCGGCGCTGATCGAAGAAATCATGACATAATGCCGCGGCAGGCACGAGAATTGTTCGACGCCCAGCCGACATCCTGTTAGAGCGCGTCGTGCAAGCTTGCTGTCATGACCCAGTTCGATCGTTCCCCTGCGCCCGAAGGCGCCATCCGCCGTGTGGTTCATGCGGCCGGATCGCTGGCGGTGCTCAATCTGGGATCGATGGGCATCGCATTTCTGATCGGCGTGTTGCTGGCGCGACAGCTTGGCCCGTCCGATTATGGTATCTACGGCCTGGCGATGACAGTCGTCACGCTGGCCGGCATGGTGACCGAGTTTGGCCTGCCGACCCTGACCATGCGCGAGGTTGCCGCCGCGAAAGCGCGCGATAGCTGGAGCGAGGCCCGCGGGCTGGAGCTTTGGGCAGACCGGGTGGTTCTGGCGCTATCGGCCCTGCTGCTGATCGGCTTTTTCATATGGGCAAAGCTCACCGGCAAGGCGGCGACATCGGCCTTTGCGGCAACCATGGTTTGGGCGATTCTGCTCATTCCAGTGGTGGCGCTGGGCAAGCTGCGCGGCCTCGCCCTGCTTTCGCTGGGCCACACCATTGCCGGACAACTGCCGGTTCTGCTGATCCGCCCGGGACTGTTTGCGCTGGCCCTGATCGCCGCCTGGGCAGCTGGCAAGGTGCTCAGTCCGCAGCTGGCGATGGCGTTGCAGGCCGGTGCCGCGCTGGTGGCAATGCTGGTGGTACGCACAGCCTGGCTCCGCCTGCGGCCCGAGCGGATGCGCCGCGCCGCGCCAATATATCACGCAAGAAGCTGGATGGCCGCCTGCATCCCCATGGGCATGACCGAAGGGCTGCGGCTGCTGCAGGGGCAAAGCGCCATTCTCCTGCTCGGGCTCCTCGCGAATACACGGCAGGTCGGCATCTACCGGGTTGCCGATGCAGTGGCGGCGATCGCCGGTGTTGGCATGTCAATTCTCGCAACCGCAGCCACACCGATGTTCGCCAGCCTGCATGCATCGGGCAACAAGGAAGAGCTGCAGCGCGTTGCCAGCGTGACCGCTTTGGGGATGACACTGTCGACACTGCTGCTCGGGCTGCCCTTTTTGCTGGCGGGCAAATGGATATTCGGTTTCGTATTTGGCAGCGGTTTTGCGCCATCCATCACCCCGTTCCTGCTGATTTGGGGGGGATTGATAATCTTCTCGATCTTCGGACCAGCCCAAACTCTGGCCAATATGTCTGGTCATCAGCAGGCTTCAGCGATCTCGCTGGTGATTGCGGTTGCGGTGAATATTGGCGTTGGTCTGGTTCTGATTCCCAAATTTCAGGCTGCGGGAGCAGCATTGGGGGTAATGTCTGCCAATATGGCTTCCGGGCTTTGGCTTTGGCGCCGGATGCAAAAGCTTGAAGGTATCAACGCCTCGGTTTTCTCAAAGGCGCTTTGGACCATTGTCTCATCCTTCCGCTTCGCCGACATAAGGAAGCTTCGACTCCCACCCCGCCAAGGCGAGCAACTATGATACGACGCGCCGTCCGTACGGTTTCTTATCGGCTTGATCTTTTGCGATCTGAGTGCCGCAAGTTTTCCGCGCGCTTGAAATTTGGCCGAAACATAAGATTCGGACCACGTGTATGGTTCGGCCCCGGCGTTGATATTGAAATCTTCGACAACGGGACCATCCACATCGATGCCGACACATGGCTTGGTCGCGGAGTGCTGATCAGCGCCAAAGGCGGTCACATATCGATAGGCCGGAACTCACTCATAAACCGCGGGTGCGTCATTGTCGCGACAAGCGAGATTTCGATCGGCGAGAATGCCTTGATCGCGGAACACGTAACCATCCGCGATCAGGATCACACGCATGATGACAATGGCATCCCTTTTGCCGAGCAAGGCAGAATAGATGGGGCTATCGCCATAGGTCGCAACGTATGGCTTGGTGCCAAAGTTACCGTGACAAGAGGTGTTTCCATCGCGCAAAGCTCCGTTGTCGGGGCGAATGCGGTTGTCACGCGCAGCATTGCGAGTTCAGGCATTTACGTCGGAATACCCGCCAAGCTAATTGATGGGCCCGGCACAAGCCGGGGCGTAGGGCTTTTCGATTGAGCCGATCGTCAGACATGACTATCTCGCCGACGAGAAGGGCCGGCACTGACAACATCCCCCCTCTTGCAAGGACTGACATGATCGAGAAATTCCGCACGCTGTTCTGGTTTTTGCGTCGGCCATCATTCTGGCCGCATATGCTGGCCTTGACCGCGCGCAAGTTCGACGGATCGGCGCGGCATGAGCTGGTGCACGAGGCCGCTGCCGCCTGGGCGGCCGGTCAGGCAGAACCGGTTGAGGCGGCGCTTCGCAAAGTCGGCGCCCTTTCGCAGGATGCCGTGCTGCCAGCCGGGGTGCCTGAGCAATTGTTGCAGGACGCCGCAGGCAGGGTTGCCCAATCCGGCGTGGAGATGGGCGGCGCAGGCGATCTTGACCTGATTCATCGCGCCATACTTGCCACCGGAGCGCGCAAAGCGATCGAAACCGGCGTGGCCTATGGCTGGAGCAGCCTGGCCGCGCTGAGCGCGCTGGAGCAGACCGATGGTCAGCTGTTCAGCGTCGACATGCCCTATCCCAAAGCCGGGAGCGAGGGGTTTGTCGGCGTGGCAGTGCCGGAAAGGCTGCGCGGGCGCTGGACGCTGGTGCGCCAGCCAGACCGCAATGGCATTCGCAAGGCGCTGGCATTGGCTGGCGGGCGGGTTGACCTGGTGCATTATGACAGTGACAATAGCTATGCCGGGCGCGAATGGGCATTCCCGATCCTGTGGCAGGCGCTGAATCCGGGCGGATTGTTCATCTCCGACGATATTCAGGATAATTTCGGCTTTCGTGATTTCGCCGTCTCGCTTGGGCTGCCTTTCGCGGTAACAGAGAGCGATGGCAAATTTGTAGGGCTGATCCGCAAGCCGCAATGACGCCCCCGGCAACCCTTTGGAAGGCAGCACCCGCATGCTGATCTACTGGCTACTGTTCGCGGTTGCAGCGGTGCTCGCCTTTACCTTTCCGACCGCGCCGCGCGCGCATGGCCACGGCCCCGCGCAGGGAATGGCATTCGCCGCTTTCCTGCTGGCCTATGTGGCCATTTCATCGCTGCGGTATGAGGTCGGCGGAGACTGGGTAACCTATGACCTGATGTACGATGCTGTGGCTGGCGGCACATTGACTGATGCGCTGACCTATACCGACCCCGGCTTCGGCCTGCTGCTTTATGTTTGTGCCAAGCTTGGTCTGGGCATCTATCCCGTCAATGGCTTTTGTTCGCTGCTGATCGGCTATGGAACGATCCGGGTTGCAATGCGTACGCCGGATCCGTGGCTCGGGATCATCATGGCACTGCCCTATATGCTGATCGTGGTTGGCATGGGCTATATTCGTCAGGCGGCGGCGATCGGCTGGGTTCTGATGGCAATCGCAGCCCTGGGCCGGGGCGCGAGGCTGCGCACATTGGTCTATCTCGCGCTGGGTGCCAGCTTTCACTCGACTGCGGGCATTGTCTTTCCCCTGTTTGGCTTTGCCATGGCGGGGCGCAGCCGCGTGCTGGCGGTGACATTGGCAGGTTTGGGAGCGCTGGCGCTCTATTATGCGATTTCCGCCCAGCTGCAGACCTTCCAGGCCGGCTATCTTGACTATGAATATCAATCCGGCGGGGCACTGCCGCGGCAAATCATCAACGTGGTGCCATCACTGATTTTGCTGCTGCGGTGGCGGCGGTTTGTCGAAACGCCGCAGCTGCGTCTGATCTGGATTGGCATCGCGCTGGCGAATGTCGCGGCACTGATCGCGCTGGGTCTCAGCCCGTCGTCGACTGCGGTGGACCGGATCGCGCTTTACTTCTCGATCATCCAGATCGCGGCATTCGGACAGATCAGAAATCTGGTTGCAAGATCGAGCGCCTTTTCGCTGCTGCTTAGGCTTGGCGTGATCGGTGCCGCAGGGGTGGTGCAAAGCATCTGGCTGATATTCGCCACGCATGCCCAGTTCTGGGTGCCCTACAAGTCCGTATTCGATTATCTGTGATGTGCCCCACCTCCAGCAGCGCCCCCCTGATTGCTGTCTGCGCAAATCAGGCATGGAATCTGGTCAACTTCCGCGCCGGGCTGATCGCGGATTTGCAGAAGCGGGGCGCGAAAATTCTGGCGATCGCACCCGAAGATCCGCTGATGCGGGCGCGACTGGAAGATATGGGCTGCACTTTCGTGCCTGTACCAGTGGATGCCGCCGGACTATCGCCGGTGAAAGACGCAATTACATTGCTTCGCATCTATCGGATCCTGCGGCGCTTTCGTCCGGCAGCCTGGCTTAGCTGGACCATCAAGCCCAATGTCTACGGTTCGCTTGCGGCGCAGTGGGCCAAGGTTCCGGCATTGCCCAATGTTTCCGGGCTGGGAACCGCCTTCATTCGTGACAACTTGCTGACCAGGATCGCCAAACTGCTGTACCGGAACGGCTTTCGTCGCGCGCCCATCGTGTTTTTCCAGAACCAGGACGATCGCGACCTGTTTCTGTCCCACGGTTTGGTTGGCGCAGCGCAGACCCGGCTGCTTCCGGGTTCCGGAATTGATCCCGACGTGTGGCGTCCCGCTGGCACGCTCAGGCCTGAACCGCGCCAGTTTCTGATGCTGGCGCGCGTTGTGGCCGACAAGGGCGTTCGTGAATATGTCGCCGCGGCCCGGTCCATCCGTGAGCGATGGCCCGACGCGCGGTTTCGTCTGATGGGGTTTCTGGATGTCGCAAATCGCACTGCGATTCCCCGCACCGAAGTCGATCAATGGGTTGCCGAAGGTGTGATAGAATACTGCCCGCCCGTTGATGATGTGCGACAGGCAATCGCCGCTGCCGATTTCATCGTTCTGCCCTCCTATCGCGAAGGTCTGTCCCGCGTTTTGCTGGAGGCTGCCGCGCTAGCACGGCCAATCGTTACCACCGATGTTCCGGGCTGCCGCGATATTGTGCGCGAAGGGGTCAACGGCTTTCTGTGTCGCCCGGCCGATGCGGCATCGCTGGCGGATGCACTGGCGCGCGCTGCATCGACGCGAGATGATGACTGGGCCCGGATGGCAAGCGCCGGGCGCGCGCGCGTCATCGCCGATTTTTCGCTTTCGCGGGTCAGCAAGCTTTATGTTGAGGCGCTTCGGGATGCTGGCGTTATGCTGCGCCAGGATGTCGCAAGTTCAGGAAATGGGTGAACTGTCCCTTTCCTTGGCTGCAAGCTTGGCTTAGAAGCCGACCATTGCTGCCATAGCGGCAGTGGCGGTGGCTTCGATCGGGTTTGGGGAGAACAGTGTTGACCAAGCGAATTGCAGGGCATTCCAGCGTGATCGGACGTTCTCCGGAGCGCAAGATTGCGCAGCTGCTCGCCCTCACGCTGATGGTGCCAACGCTCAGCGGCTGCCTTACCCGCGGTGGTTCCATCCCTTATGATCCGCAAGGCTTCGGACAGCCTGACCGCCTTGTCGCCGACGACGCTTACGCCTTGCCGATCGGCCCGCTGGACATGGTCAAGATCAGTGTGTTCCGGGTACCCGAACTGAGCGGTGAATATCAGGTTGATGGCCAGGGCTTTTTGGAACTGCCGCTGGTTGGCCGCATCAATGCGCGCGATCAGATGCCGGCTGACCTGGCTGGTTCGCTCGAAAAGGCTTATGGCACGCCTGACGGTGGAAGGCGGGGTTACGTCACCGGGTATCTTCCCGCTCAATGGCAAGATCACATTGCTTGGGGCGGTGGCGCTTGCCAAGGGCGTGAACAACATCGACGGAAACCCCAGCCGGGTGATGATCTTCCGTAAAATCAACGGCAAGACCGCCGCCGCCGCCTTTGACCTGGTTTCAATTCGCCGGGGGCAAATGAAAGATCCCGACATTTTCCCCGGTGACACGGTAGTGGTCGACAGCTCGCGGCTGCGCGCAATGTACAAGGATCTCATCCAGACATTGCCTGCCATCGCGGTTTTCAATCAGCTTTAATCTCGGCTTTCCGCCAGCAGCAGCAGCTTCGGCGACACAGGAATTTCGGCAATGGCTTTGCAAGACGTATTTACCGGCCGCCAGACGGCAAACCCGGCCGGACAGGAGGCCCATCTGGCGAGCGGCTTTGAGCTGGCCGAAATTCTGAGAATTTTTACCGAACGCAGAAAAATCATCATCGCCTCCACCATTGCCGGGCTGCTGCTGGGCATATTGGCAACGGTTCTGATGACGCCGCGCTATCGCGCCGCGGCGATGCTTGAACTCAGCACACAGGCTGATGAAATCATGGGCGGCACCCGGGGGGGGGGCGGGGCCGCAATGGTCCGCTTCGGCAGTCAGGAAATTCTTGCAACGCAGGTCGGATTGCTGCGCAGCGATGCACTGGCGCGCCGTGTAGCGCAGGATCTCAATCTGGCTGGAAATCCGGCATATAGCGGCGATCAGGGAACCCGGCAGCAACGGATTGACCGCGCAGCGGATGTTATTCAGGCGAATACCACCGTAGAAAGCGTCAAGAACAGCCTGCTGATTCAGGTCAGCTATGTCGACAATGATCCGCAAATGGCTGCTGCCATTGCCAATGCGCTGGCAAAGGGCTCGATCGCTTCGAATCTGGAGCGTCGCTATGACGCATCGTCCTACGCCCGGAAATTCCTTAGCGATCAGCTGGCGCGCACCAAGGCGGCAATTGAGGAATCCGAACGGAACCTCAGCAATTATTCTATCAGCTCCAATGTGTTCAACACGCCCGGCCAGATTGTTGACGGCAAGACGACCGAAGGCTCCACGCTGGCTGCGGGCGAGCTGGCCGCGATGCAAAGCGCACTGAATCAGGCCCGGGTTCACCGGATCGAAGTGGAGCAGGCCTTCCGTAACGGTGAGGTCGGATTTGTGGCGGATCAGGCTGCCAATGTTGGCGCGATGGTCGAGCAGCGGACAATGCTTCAGGCGGACTACGATGAGAAGGCGAAGCTGTTCAAACCCGATTATCCCGTCATGCGCGAACTTTCGGCCCGCATCGACCGGCTTAACCGGGCGATCAGCGGTGAGCGTGATCGCACCAGCTCAAGCAAGCGCGCAGAACTGCGCGCGGCCTATGACGCTGCCCGCAAGGCGGAAGATGCCTTGCTGGCCCGGGTCGCCAGTGCAAAAAGCGCCGTCCAGTCCGAACGCGGCCGCATGATTCAGTACAGCATCCTGCAGCGCGAAGTGGACACCAACCGGGCGCTTTATGATGCACTGTTGCAGCGCTACAAGGAGATCGGCGTTGCTGGCGGCGTAGGTCAAAGCAATGTTTCGCTGATCGGCCCGGCCGAAGCGCCGCGTGGCCCGTTCCGCCCGCGATTGTTGGTCAATCTTGCCGTCGGGCTGGTAATGGGTCTGGCGGCTGGCATTGGCCTTGCCTTCCTTACACATCTGCTGTTCGACAATGTGGTTGACGCCAACGATGTTCGCAGAAAGCTGCATCTGCCGGTCCTGGGCGTAATCCCCATGGAGCCTGAAGGACGCACCCTCATGGAAGCGTTGGCCGACAGGAAGTCGGACGTTTCCGAGGCCTATTATTCGGTGCGTACCGCGCTCAAGTTTTCCCGGCCGGAAGGACTGCCGCAAACATTGCTGGTTACCTCGACCCGGCCTGGTGAGGGCAAGTCGACATCATCCTTCGCCATTGCCAGCAGCATGGCCCGGCTTGGCAGCAAGGTTCTGCTGATTGACGCGGATTTGCGAAAACCAACCTTCGTTGCCAATCGCGAAGACGGATATGGCCTCGCGCATTTGCTCGGCATTGAAGAACCGCTGACGAGCTATGTCGAAGCGACCCAGATCGACAACCTGTCGCTTCTCCCTGTTGGCCGTTTCGTCGGGTCCGCCGCTGAACTGCTCGCTTCCAACCGGCTTCCGGCGATCATCAGTGAGGCTCGCGACAGCTTTGAGCTGGTTGTGATAGATGGTCCGCCGGTGCTGGGCCTGTCTGACGCGCCATTGCTCGGTGCCAGCGCGGAAGCGACTGCGATTGTCATTGAAAGCCGCGGATCGCGCACCGGCCATGTTCACGACATGGTCCGCCGCCTGACTGAATCCGGCGGCAATATAATCGGTGTAATCCTGACCAAGGTAACACGCAGCGTAGGCGGCTATGGTTATGACTATAATTACGCCTATGCATATGGCAGTAGCGAAGGTGGGGGGCGAGTAACATCCAATCCGGAACGCCGGTTGGATTTGAGTGAACAAGACTCCTAAGGACGCAAATGGCTGCATTAACTGATAGCGAAGCGGCCACCGCCGCCGGACCAACGCGCCGTTGGCAGGCATTGGCGGCGGGCGCGGCGCTGGCCGGAATCGCCCTTCTGGGGGCAACGGCCCGGCTCGCATCGACCCCGGCTGCCATCGCAATGCCGGCTCTTTCCGCATTGGGTCCAGGTAATCTGGGCCAATTGCGAGCCAGAATGTTGGCCGGCGGGCAGGGCATGCAACCCGGCAGTCTTGCTGCGGCAAGCCAGCGCGCGCTCCGGCAGGCGCCGCTGGCCTATGAACCTTTTCTGGCAACGGCAGCGGAAGGCTTCCTCAAGCCAGGATCGGTTGGTGGATCGAATGATGCCCAACTGTTGAACGAAGCGATCCGGCGCAACAAGCGCGCACGCGAAGCACGCGTATTGCTGATGCGGAATGCTCTGGCGAGTGGCAATCTGACCGCTGCGGTTGAGCAGATCGCAGCATTGGCACGGCTCAATCATCCCGGCACCGATGTGATGGTCCAATCGCTTGGCAAGGCGATCGCCACGCCATCTCAGGTGGATGAGGCGCTTACGGCCTTTGCCTCGCACCCAGAGCTTTACCGAGCCTTTTTGCTTGGCTTCTCGGCAAACACAAAAACCGACGCAACCGCCCTGCGCCTTGCCAAGGGCGTTCCTTCGCAGGTTCTGGCAAACAGCTATGATCGCGGCCTTGTCATTTCCAGCCTGATCCGCGCCCGGGCATATGGGCCGGCGCGTGCAATTTGGGCCCAATATGCATCGGCCCAGCAGGGCCAGCTCGTCCACAGCCCGGATTTCACCGGATCGATCGGAGCGGCGCCATTTGGCTGGAAGCTGACCGCCGACGAAACCGGCGCGGCTGAACGGACCGGCGGGAGAGGCATAAGTGTGTCTTACTATGGCCGACAGCGCGGCGAACTGGTCAGCCAGCTGCTCACGCTTGCCCCGGGCACCTATCAGCTTGGCATCCGCTATCAGACGCAAGCAGGTACTCCCGGCATGATACACCTGCGGCTAAGCTGCGCCGCCAATTCCATGGTGATCGGCGAAGCACCGCTCAATGCGGCACCGGGCCCCTATCACCTCACCCCTATCACCGTCACAGTCCCGGCCCAGAATTGCCCGGCGCAGCTGCTTGCGCTGAATGGTGAAGGTGACGAATCCCGCAATTCGCAGGATATCGCCGTGAAGAGCATATCCGTTGTGCGTCAGGGAGGGCGCTGATGCAGCCGCAATCGCTTCTGACCCGCGCGAACGCAACCTTGCTGTATCTTGCAGCCATTCTGCTGCTGGGCGGGGCAAGTGCTGCTGGTTTTGCCGCCAATCTGGTGCTGCAACTTGCAGGTGCCGCATTGCTCGGCTGGACACTCTGGGCGCAGACTTCGCGAGCAAAGCTTGATCCGGGCCTGCGCCGTTTCGTCATCGCCGTCGCCATCCTAGGCATCGTGCAATTCCTGCCATTGCCTCCTGGCCTGTGGCGACATCTGCCGGGCCGCGATCTGATCTGGCAAGGCTATGGCCTGCTGGGCAGCGATGCCCCATGGCTGACGCTTTCGTTTGCCCCCTGGGACAGCCTTGGTTCGATTGGCTGGCTCATTCCCGCGCTGGCACTCTTTGTCGCGCTGCGCTCTGATGACGCCCCGTCGACACGCCAGCTGGTATGGACAATCGCCACAGTTGCCGGGGTGTCAGTGCTGCTTGGTATTGCCCAGCGTGGCGTTGGCAGCGGCTATATTTATGCGGTTACCAATTTTGGCGAAGGTCCCGGCTTCTTCGCCAACAGCAACCATCAAGGCAGCTTTCTGCTGGTTGTTTTCGCCCTGTGCAGTGGGCAGCTGGCTATGGAAGTCCGGGCCCGGCGCGGACAGCTTGACTGGTCAGACCCGCCACTGCTGGTGAACCTCTGTCTCGTCGGGCTGATGGCTTTTGGCGTGATCGTCAGCGGTTCGCTGGCCTGTGTCGCATTGCTGCTGCCAACAACGCTGGCGGTGGTAATGATCAACCGCCCGCAATGGCATGTCTCGCCAATTGTTCTGGTGCTGGCCAGCCTTGGGCTGCTGGCAGCGCTGTTCATCTTTCTGCTGCTGGGACCAGTCGCCAACGACCTTACCGCCAAAGGGGTGGTGGCAGGGATCAGCCGCCAGGAATTTCTGATCACCGGCTCCAGGATCATGCGCGATTTCGCGCCTTTCGGCACCGGCCTCGGTACGTTTCAGGACATTTATCGCTGGTATGAAAACCCGGCGATCGTTGGCACTACCTTTGTCAACCATGCGCATGATGATCTGCTGGAACTGCTGATCGAAACCGGCATTTTCGGGCTTGCTGCGGTTGCCGCATTTGCTGCTTGGTTCGTGCCCAAGGCGTTCGATCTGTGGCGCAATCACCGCGACAACGCCATGGCGCTCGCAGCTTCCGTCATGATCGCGGTGGAGCTCGCACATAGTCTGGTGGACTATCCCCTGCGGACGGCGGCGATGAGTTCGATGTTCGCTCTGGCCTGTGTTCTGCTGATGCGGGATGCCGAACCAATCAAGCAGGGACGCGCCCGGCGCGCGCGCCGTGATGACGGAATGAAGCCCAAGGATATGATCCGGCTTTGATCGATGAGTCTTCTTGCCCGCCTCGGTTTGCGCAAACCCGCCCCGTCACGCCTTCACGCGGTTCCGGAGGGTATGCTGGTCTATGCCATCGGCGATATTCATGGCCGGGATGACCTGTTCGGGCAGCTTGTTGCCCGGATAGAGGCGGATCGCGCCGCCCATGCCCACCAGCAATGCGTGCTGATCCTGCTGGGCGATCTGGTTGATCGCGGACCGGATTCGGACCGGGTGATCGAGCGCGCGATTGCCTTGGACGAACGCTTTGACGGGTTTCACTGTCTGATCGGCAATCACGAAGAATGCATGATGAGCGCGCTGACGGGCGATCAGCGCGCGTTGCGCTTCTTCGCACGCATCGGCGGTGAGGCGACCATCCGCAGTTATCTGCGCGATGACGCTCTCTACAATCGATTGGATTTTGACGAGCTGGCCGATGCCTTTGCCAAAGCATTTCCGGCCCGCCACCAGGCGTTTCTGGAACGCGGCGAGAATATGGTGCGCTATGGCGACTATGCCTTCGTCCACGCCGGGGTGAGTGACACACTGCCGCTGGACCGGCAGAAACTGTCAGACCTCCGCTGGATTCGCGAGGATTTCACCGCCAGCCGCCACGATCATGGCGCGGTGATCGTGCATGGTCACACCATCTTCGACGATGTGGATGAACAGCCCAACCGGATCGGGATCGATACCGGCGCCTTCCGCAGCAACCGCCTGACCGCAATCGGCCTGTGCGGGACAGAGCGCTGGTATTTGCAGACCAGCGCCCCATCACCCGCCTGACCCGGTCTATCCCAGCGCAATATCGGGCGCGTCTTCCTGCTTCATGCCGACGACATGATAACCGGCATCGACGTGATGGGTTTCCCCGGTGACGCCGGATGCCAGATCGGACAGCAGATAGAGCGCGGAACCGCCGACGTCCTCAATCGTGACATTGCGGCGCAGCGGCGAGTTATATTCGTTCCACTTCAATATATAGCGGAAATCGCCGATGCCGCTGGCTGCCAGGGTGCGGATCGGGCCAGCCGAGATCGCATTGACGCGGATGTTTTCCGGGCCAAGATCATTGGCGAGATATTTGACGCTGGTTTCCAGCGCGGCCTTGGCAACGCCCATCACATTGTAGTGCGGCACCACCTTTTCCGCACCGTAATAGGACAGCGTCAGGATTGATCCGCCATTGGGCATCATCGCCCGCGCCCGCTTGGTGACGGCGACCAGGCTGTAGGCCGAAATGTTCATGGTCATCAGGAAATTGTCGAGGCTGGTATCGCAATATTTGCCGCGCAGCTCGTTCTTGTCGGAAAAGCCGATGGCGTGGACAACGAAGTCAATCGTCGGCCAATGCGCCGCCAGCGCGGCAAAAGCCGCATCGAGCATGGCCATATCCGATACATCGCAATCGATCAGCAAATCGCTGCCCAGGCTGTTCGCCAGCGGGCGGACGCGCTTTTCCAGCGCTTCGCCCTGATAGGAAAAGGCCAGTTCAGCCCCTTGTTCATGCAGCTTGCGGGCGATCCCCCAGGCGAGCGACTTGTCATTGGCCAGGCCCATGATCAGGCCGCGTTTTCCCTGCATCAATCCAGTCATGCGTTCTGTTCCCGTCGTCCCTTTTCCGATGGGCTATCACCGCCAGCGCGGTGCAAGCGATCATCCGCCTGTCCGATCGCGTCCCGCTCTTCGGGGCTTTCGGCCAATGCGGCATTCAATTCGGCACCTATCACCATTCCTAGGCCAACCAGCCAGAAAAAGAAAAGCGCGATCATTACGCCGGCAAGGCTGCCATAGGTAAGATCATAGGTCAGGAAGCGGTGCAGCAGCACTGGCAGCGCCATGCTGACCGCCACCCACCACGCCGTAACCAGCGCCGCACCCGGCCATTTGGGATAGCGCCGCGCCCGATAGGCACTGGGGGTAAGGGTGAGAAACAGCAGGTAGAGCGCGGGGTAAAGCACCAGCGCAGGGAGAAACCGCGAGCTGGCAAGCGCATCGGCGACGTCATGCATGCGCGGAAACCACGCCGCCACCACCTGCTGCGCGGTGGCGATGGCTACTTGCGCGATCAGTGCGAACAGCAGCGCGATCACCGCCACCACGATCACGCCGGTTGAAATCAGCCGGTGCCGCCAGGCGGCGCGGATCCGGCGGGTGCCATAAGCACGGCGGAGAATATCGCGAAAGGTCTCGATCAGACTGCCGACAGTCCATAATCCGACCACTCCGCCCACCCAGAGCAGCCAGCCGCTGCGCGCAACGATCACGTCCTGCGCCACCGGCTCCAGCGCAGCGGCCACGACAGGGGGCAGTGCGATCAGAAAAGTATGGACCGAGGCTGCGCGCTGCGCCTGTTCGCCAAGCAGGGAAAACACCGCCCCCACGGTGACAAAGAAAGGAAACAGCGACAGCATCGCCATATAGGCCAGATTGCCGGCATGGATGAAACCATCGTGCCAGGTGCCGGCCCATACCCGCTTGATCACCCCAAGCACCCGCGCGTTGCGCCAGCGGCCTCCCGCGGTCAGCCGCGGTGTGATGTGCTGATCAATCGCTTCGGTCAGCTCCGCCTGCAGCCTGCGGGCACGGCGGCGGCGGGCTTCAGGGGAAAGATCGGGCATGGTCAGCCCCGCCCCGGATGATTGGGATCAGACACCAAGACGGGCGCGCAGATCACGCGAATCGCGCCATCCATCGAGACGGCGGGCAAGATCCTCATCGCCTTCGGGCAGCTGCAATTCCAGCGTCACCAGCTGATCGCCGCGCGTGCCATCCTTGCGCGACATCCCCTTGCCCTTGAGCCGCAGCACCTTGCCGCTGCTTGACCCCGGTGCAACGGTGAGCATCACCGGCCCTTCCGCTGTCGGAACCTTCACCTTGGCGCCATGCACCGCTTCATCAAGGCTGATCGGCAGATCGAGCCGGATATTGTCACCATCGCGCCGGAAAAAAGGATGCGGCTGCACTTCGATGACGACAATGGCATCGCCAGCTCCACCCGGACCGGCCTCACCCTTACCAGCCAGCCGCATCTGCGTGCCATCTTCGACCCCGGCCGGCAGTTTGAGATCGATGGTCTTGCCGTCAGACAGGGTGATCCGCTGCGTCGCGCGGATGGCTGCATCGGGAAGCGATACGCCGAGCCGGTATTGCACATTGGCACCACGCGGGCTGGGGCGCTGACCGCCGAAACCGCCACCACCGCCACGTCCGCCAAACAGCCCCTCAAACAGATCGCCAAGATCGACGCCGCCGCCAAAGCCTTCGAATCCGCCGTTACCATAGGCCTCGCGGGCCCGGTCGCCCCCGAAACCTCCTCCGCCGAAGCCGCCGCCGCCAAATCCGCCCATTGCCGGGTTGCCATCAGCATCGATCTCGCCGCGATCAAAGCGGGCGCGCTTGTCCTTGTCAGACAGCAGATCATAAGCGCGGGTCACCTCGGAAAAGCGTTCCGCCGCCTTGGGATTGTCCTTGTTGTAATCGGGGTGCAGCTCTTTCGCGAGCTTGCGATAGGCAGACTTGATGTCTTTCTCGCTGGCGCTGCGGGGCACGCCCAGTGTGGAATAAGGATCAGCCATGCCGGATAGCTAGGTGCGATAGCGCCATACGGCAAGATTTTCGGCAACTTCTCCGGGGGGAATCGCACTGCGGCAGGGCAAGGATTCGCCTTGTTGCGAAACGGTTGCGCTTCCTTCGCGCCGCCACCACCGCTATGGCCGGGATATGGAGCAGAGCATCGATCAGGCCGATCCCGGCAATGCCATCCCCGACAGCGCGCCGTTTGCGCTGTTCGACGATTGGTTTGCCGAAGCCAAACGGCATGAGCCCAATGATCCGGAAGCGGTGGCGCTGGCCACCGCCACAGCCGATGCGCTGCCATCGCTGCGCATGGTGCTGATGAAGGATCATGGCGCAGACCTGCTGGGGCCGGAAGGCGGCTTTGTGTTTTATTCCAACAGCCACAGCCGCAAGGGCGGTGAACTGCTGGCCAATCCGCATGCGGCCATGCTGTTTCACTGGAAATCGCTGCGCCGCCAGATCCGTATCGAGGGTGCGATCAAGCAGGTTCCGGATGCCATGGCTGATGCCTATTTCGCCAGCCGCAGCCGCGATTCGCAGCTGGGTGCCCATGCTTCGGACCAGTCCGCGCCGCTGGATTCGCGGGCAAGTTTTCTGGGCCGGATCGCCAAGGTGACCACGCGGCATCTGATCGGCCAGGTGCCGCGTCCGCCCCACTGGACCGGCTTCTGCCTGGTGCCTGCCGCCTTTGAATTCTGGATGGACCGTCCCTTTCGCCTGCATGAGCGCCGCCGGTTTACCCGGCTCGCAAGCGGCGGCTGGACCAGCACATTGTTATTTCCATGAGTGAAAACGCATCCCTGAACCGCAGCGCGGCAATCGCCTCGATCACGGTGGCGGCCTTGCTGGTCGGACTGAAAGCCTGGGCGGCCTGGAGCACGGGCTCCACCGCCATGCTCGGCAGTCTCGCCGATACGCTGCTTGATCTGGTCGCCAGCATGGCAACACTGGCCGGGGTATGGGTGGCGGCCCAGCCGGACGATGAAAACCACCGCTTCGGGCATGACAAGGCCGAGGCACTGGCCGCATTGTTCCAGGTGGTGCTGATTTCGATTTCCGCGCTCAGCCTGGCCGGGCGGGCCGTGATGCAATGGATTTCGGGCGTCCGCCCTGAAGGGGCCGAGGATGGCATTGTCGTTTCCGCCATCGCCATGGCTGCCACGCTGGCGTTGCTGGCATGGCAGCGCCATGTGATCCGCCGCACCAACAGCCTGGCGATCAGCACCGATCATGTTCACTATCAGTCCGACCTGCTGCTCAATCTGGCCGTGATCGCGGCACTGGCGCTGGATCAATATGCCGGTATCGCCGGAGCGGACCCGCTGTTCGGGCTGGGCATTGCCGCATGGCTGGGCTGGGGTGCCTGGCAGGCATCGCAGCGCGCGATCGAACAGCTGATGGATCAGGAATGGCCCGAGGAGAAGAAGCTACGATTTCTGGAGGTGGTCGCCCGCCATCCGGAGCTGAAAGGCTTGCACGATCTGCGCACCCGCACTGCCGGTAACCGCGATTTCGTGCAATTCCATGTCTGGGTCGATCCGAAGATGACCGTCGCCGAAGCGCATGAGGTGATGGACCGGATCGAGGACAAGCTGATGGAAGAATTCCCCGGCATCGAGATCCTGATCCATCCCGACCCGGAAGGGCTGGTCAACGAAACCGGGCTGGCGGCAGAGGATCTGCTGGCCGAGCGCAGCTAGGCCTTCACCCGCACCAGCTTGTCGCGCCCAGTTGCGCCGCGCAACATTTCGATCCGCGATGGTGCCACATCCAGCGCCTGCGCCAGCAGGGCGATGACCGCACCGTTGGCCTTGCCATCTTCGGGCTTGGTGCGGACCTTGATCGCCAGCTTGCCCTCCGCCAGTTCAACGCCCTCGCTCCGCGCGCCGGGGGTAACGCGCAAAGCCAGCCGCCCTTCGGCATCGATCAGGGCGCGGATTGCTTCAGCCGGAGGAAAATCGGTTTTAGGCCGCGCCATCGCCATCCAGCGCCGCGCGATGCGCCTTGGCGTTTTCGACATAATGCTTCACGCCCAGTTGCAGCCCGGCCAGGGCGCGATCATCCAGATCGCGCATGAAGGCGGCAGGCCTGCCGCTCCACAGCTGGCGTGACGGGATGCGCTTGCCCGGTGCAAGCAGGGCACCGGCCGCCAGCATGGCATCCTTCTCAACCACCGAGCCGTTCATCGTCTGCGCGGTAAAACCGACAAAACCGCGATCCTCGATCACCGTGCCATGGATCATCGCCATATGGCCGATCAGCACATCCTCACCGATCAGGGTGGGGAAGCCCTCAGGCGCGCCGGGCATCGGGCTGTCGCAATGGATCACGCTGCCATCCTGAACATTGGTGCGCGCGCCGATCACGATGCGGTTCACATCGCCGCGGATCACGCAATTGTACCAGATGCTGACATCAGGGCCGATTTCAACATCACCAATGATCCGGCAACCGGGGGCGATGAAGGCGCTTTCGTGGATGCGCGGCGTTTTGCCGTGCAGGGTCAGGATGGTGATATCGGAACGCGTATCGGTCATTGTGTCCTCAGCAGGTTTTGCCAGCGGATATAGGGAAGAATGGATGCATGGTCATCACTCCACGCGCGCGGCGCGGCATTGGCCAACGCTCGCCATGGCAAAGCCGGAGCGGCGCGCCTGACCTGATCCAGCATGGCCGGATCGCGGGCAATTGCCACCCAGGTCGATCCGGTCAACTCGCCATCGGGCGGCGGATCATCGTCGCGGACCAGCGCGTGCAGCCCGCGCTTGCGCATTTCGGCGGCCAGCGGCGGCTCCAGATCGATGAAGCGGTTGGAAATATGGACCATCAACACCCCGCGCGGCGACAATGCGCGCAAATAGGTGCTGAAGGCCTCATCGGTCAGCAGATGCAGCGGGATGGCATCGGACGAAAAGGCATCCACCGCCAGCAGATCAAGGCTGGCGGGCGCAGCCCGGCCCAGCTCGATACGCGCATCGCCCAGCACCACCTGCGCTTGCGGGGCGCAATCCTGCAGGAAGCTGAAGGTGCCGCGGCGCGAATAGGCCAGCACCGCCGGATCAATCTCATAGAAGCGCCAGCTTTGCCCCGGCTGGTGGAAACAGGCCAGCGACCCGGTGCCCAGGCCGACCACCCCGATCCGCGTCGCCGAGCCGAACAGGCTGGTGGCATGGGAAAACACGATCCCGGCGCCCGATCCCGGCCCGTAATAGGTCAGCGGGGTGCGCCGCAGCGCCGGATCGAGCGATTGTTCGCCATGCAGCGTGGTGCCATGGGTGAGCAGCCTGATCCGGCGATCGGGATATTCGCGGATCGTATAGATGCCAAAATAGCTGCGTGTGCGCAGCCCGTCACGGGTATAGCGCAGCGTATCAACGCCGCCCTGTGCCAGCATCAGCACCAGCAGCACCATAACCGTCGCCCAGCGCCACGGCACTACCGCCATGCCCGCGAGCAGCAATGCGCCAGCATAGTACCAGTGCGGACCGGGCTCCGCCGATGCCGGGTAGATGTCATAAAGCTGCCAGCCGAGAAATGCCGCGCCGGCCAGTATCATCCCGAGCAGCAGCCGGGTCATCTCCGGTTCCAGCCCGGGCAGGCGTCGCCAATCAAACAATCGGTCGCGCGGCAGCAGCAACAGCGCTGCCAGCACCAGCAGCGGATGTTCCCAGACCCAATCGAACAGCATAGGGGCCAGCAGCGCCGTGAACAGCCCGCCCAGTGCGCCGCCGGCGGACATCACCAGATAGAACAGCGTCAACTGCGAAGCGTCTGGCCGCAGATCATAGAGCCGCGAATGCAGCGCAACGCAGGTCAGGAACAGCAGGGCGACGCTGGCGAACACCGGCACCATGCCGGTTGAACCATGCGATGCCATCGCCATGCCGCCCGCGGCAAAGATCGCCGGCCATGCCAGTATCGACAGCACCCGGGCCGGGCCGCGCCACTCGGCAAAGGCCACCGAGAAGCTCAGCAGATAGAGCCCCAGCGGAATCACCCAGAACAGCGGCATCGCCACCAGATCGGTGGTGAGATGGGTGGTGGTGGACAGCATCAGGCCCGATGGCACGGCTGCCAGCGCCAGCCACAGCAGGATGCGGCGGCGCTGCACCGCCATGGCTTCGCTCCCTGCCTCCACCGCTACCGGCACAATCCCGCGCCGTGCCATCGCGCAGGCCGCCACCAGCACCAGCAGCAGCCCATAGCCAATGCTCCAGCTCCAGCTTTGCGCGCGCAGTGAAAGCAATGGCTCGGCAAGCAGCGGATAGGCGACCAGCCCGGCGAAACTGCCGATATTGGATGCGGCATAGAGCGCCCAGGGGGCTCCCGCATCCGGATCGCTGGCAAACCAGCGCTGCATCAGTGGTGCCTGTGCGGAAACCAGCAGAAACACCGGGCCGATGCTGAGCGCCAGCAACAGCGGCACCCACAAGGCTTCGGTTCCGGCTGGCGGGTCGGGCAGCCGGGCCAGCGAAACCGGCAGCGTCAGCAGTGCCGCCGCCAGCAGCGCCAGATGAATGCGCAGCTGACGCGGCAGTGGCAGGCGCGACAGCCGGTGGGCATAGTAATAGCCGCCCAGCAACAGCGCCTGATAAACCAGCATGGCGCTGTTCCAGACATTGGGCGCACCGCCCAGCCGGGGCAGCGCCATCCGCGCCACCATCGGCTGGATCAGAAACAGCAGAAAACTGCCGACCAGAATGGTCAGCACAAAGCAGCGGGTCGTCCGGCGCGATCCGGGGATGATCGAAATCGAGCGCCGGGCAATAGTCCATCCCCAGCCGCTCCATCACTGCCCGGCTGCGGTGATTACCGGTATGGGTGATCGCCCAGGCGGCATCGTCTGGCAAATTTGCGAACAACCAGTCCACCGCACCGCGTGCCGCCTCGGTCGCATAGCCGCTGCCCCAGCAATCGCTGGCCAGCCGCCAGCCGATTTCCGCCTTGCCGTCCACCGGCCCGGCATCGCCCCGGATCACCCCGCACCAGCCGATCAGCCGGGCATCGTCCAGCCGCTCAAGCGCCCAGAAACTATGGCCATCGCGCGCCTCGCGCTGCTGCACGCGTTCGATCAGGGCCGCGGTCTGCGCCCGGTCCATCACCGGGCCGAGCGTGGCCATAACCTGCGGATCGGCGCAAATCGCGGTGAAGGCGTCAACATCCTCCTCGCGCCATGATCGCATTAGCAGACGATCTGTTCGCAGCCGGAATTCAGCCATGATGCCCACGCGCCGGTCGCTTCGGATTCGGCAGGATATGCACCAGACATCGTTCACCGGTTCCGGGCCGGACAAAATCAAGATCAGGCCGTGGCTCAAACCCCAGGCTGCGCATCAGGGCCAATGATGGCGCGTTCTCGGCAATGGTCCAGGTACCGATGCAATCCGAATCCAGCCTGCGCCAGCCCCAGTCGATAGCGCCAAACATCGCCTCACGCGCATAGCCCTTGTGCCAATGGGCATCGCCAATCCGCCAGCCAGCCTCGACCATCCCGGAAACCGGCGTTTCGGGATAGTCATGCGCAATTCTGAGCCCGCAGCTGCCGATCAGTTCTCCTGTTTCGCGTAGCTCAACCGCCCAATAGCAACAGCCATATGCCTGCTGATCATCAAGCCGTTTGCGAAACAGGGCATCGACGGTAGATTCATCGGCCAGACCGCCAAGATGCCGGGTGACCGCGGCCGTATTCAATACCGCCGCAAACCGGGGCCGGTCACGATCTTGCCAGGCGCGCAACCGCAGCCGTTCCGTCTCGATCACGCGCCGAGCAACTTGGCTGCATGCGCCGCATGATAGGTCAGCACGCCCGAACAACCCGCGCGTTTGAAGGCCAGCAGCGTTTCCAGCACCAGCGCATCGCGATCGCCGGCGCCAGCCGCGGCGGCATGCTCGATCATCGCATATTCGCCGCTCACCTGATAGGCGAACACCGGCACGCCAAAGGCATCTTTCACGCGTCGGGCAATATCCAGATAGGGCAAGCCAGGCTTGACCATCACGCTGTCGGCACCTTCGGCCAGATCCATTGCGACTTCGCGCAGCGCCTCTTCGGCATTGGCCGGGTCCATCTGATAGGTCTTCTTGTCGCCCTTCAGCAGCCCCCGGCTGCCCACCGCATCACGAAACGGGCCATAGAAGGCAGAGGCATATTTGGCGGCATAGCTCATGATCTGGACATTGGCATGACCCGCGCCTTCCAATGCTTGCCGGATCGCGCCGATACGGCCATCCATCATGTCCGAAGGGGCGATCACATCGGCACCCGCCGCCGCCTGATTGAGCGCCTGGCCAACCAGCACCTCTACCGTGGCGTCGTTGGTCACATAGCCCGCGCCATCGATCAGCCCGTCCTGCCCATGGCTGGTATAGGGATCGAGCGCGACGTCGGTCAGCACCCCGATATCGTCGCCGCAGCTGTCCTTGATCGCCTTGATCGCCCGGCACATCAGATTATCGGGATTGAGCGCTTCGCGCCCGTCTTCACTGCGACGATCCACCTGCGTGTTAGGAAACAGGGCGAGACACGGAATGCCCAGCGCCACCGCCTCGCGAGCGCGGCTGACAATCAGATCAACCGACCAGCGCGAAACACCCGGCAGTGACGCAATCGGCTCCTCCGTGGCGTGGCCTTCGGTAACGAACAGCGGCCAGATCAGTTCTGCCGGGGTCAGCACGATCTCACGATGAAGGGCGCGGCTCCAGGCGGTGGCGCGAGTGCGGCGCAGGCGGGTGGCGGGGAATTGTCCAGTCATGCCGGGGCTTGTAGAGCGCCAGCCGCTGCCGCGCCAGAGCCTGTTCACTTCGGCAGAGCTAGTTCGCCTTATCGATTTCGCGCTGTACCGGCGCGGCGACTGCGGCCTGCTTTGGTGCGAGGCTGGCAAAGGCCGCGCCCGGCGTGATCGCCTTCAACTGCGCCAGACGCGCCTTGAACGCGGCCAGCTCCTTGGCATCAACCTGATTGCTGACGGTGAAGCGCACCGAAAGCGGATTGACCGGCACGCCATTGCGATACAGTTCATAATGCAGATGCGGGCCGGTGGAGAGCCCGGTGGAGCCGACATAGCCGATCACCTGCCCCGCCCGGACCCGCGTGCCCGGTGCCACCGCGATCCGGCTCATATGGCCGTAACCCGTGGCGAAGCCGCCACCATGGTCCAGCTTCACATAATTGCCATGCCCGCCATGCCAACCGGCAAATTGCACCACCGCATCGCCCACCGCATAGATCGGCGAACCATAGGCCGCGCCGAAATCGACCCCGGCATGCATGCGGGTATAGCCGAGGATCGGGTGACGCCGCGCGCCGAAGGTGGAGGTGATGTGGCCGACCACCGGCATGATCAGGCCGCTGCGCTGTGCGCCCATACCCGATGCTTCGAAGAACTGATCGCCCCCCGTTTGATCACTGCCGCCCCAGCGCAGCAGCTGAGCGCGCGGGCGGCCATTGCGCTCCAACCCGGCATAGAGCAGCTCGCCCACCTGGCTTTCGCCGCTGGCAGAGCGTTTGTAGGAAACGATAATGTCGAACACATCGCCCGTCTCGATCCCGGTATCGAGATCAAGATGCTGGTCGAGCGTTTGCAGATATTGCTGGATCGCCTCGATCGGTGCGCCGGTCGCGCGGGCCGATCGATAAAGGCTGGTCCCCACCGTGCCGCGAATCCGCAGCGGCGTGGTATCAACCCGGATCGGATGCTGCACCAGTTGTAGCGCGCCATTGACACGCGTGAGCGACAAATCAAGGTCAAACCGGGCACGAAACGCCAGCCGGTCAAGCGGGCGAGCCATCTCAGGATTATCGCGGCGACCCAGCGTGACATCGACCTGTGTTCCTGGCGCGATCTGCCCCGGTGGGATCACGCCCGCAACCAGGCTCGCGGCGCGCGCGGCATCGGCCGGCCCAACCCCGGCGCGCTGCAGCATTCGTTCAAAGCTGTCGCCCTGTCCCAGTGTCGCGGCGATTTCCACCATTGCCCGCTCCGGCGCGGCGCTGAGCGGTACAACCAGCGCGCTGGGGCCCATGCGCTTGCCGCTCTCCGCGCCCAGCGCCAGCGGCGTAATCATCTGGCTGCGAAATTCGTCGCGCGATTCGGCATCGATCCGCATGGCCGGGGCCGCCGCCAGCGCGCCGAAACTGGGCCAGCAGGCAATGGCCACTGCGCAAAGCCCGGTCATGGTGGCGAGGCCGCGAAACCAGCGGCGGCTGCCGATATCCTCGGCCAGATCAGGCGTCCAATCGACACGCGAAAGATCGATGCCGGCCAGCTTGCCCATCCAGCTCTCCGGCTGTTCCGGCATTGCAGGCTTGCGGCGAATGCGCCAGCGCGCTGATGCATCGGGCATCAGCTCGGCGCGCGTCGGGGCTGCCGCGGCCGCAACAGGGCCGCCATGTCCGGCTTCCGGCATTTCGCGCGGTTTGAACAAATCGGCCCTCCGGGCAGCTGCAAATCACGGAAATCCCTGCACCCGGAAGGTTAATCTTTTCCTAAAACCACTGCCTAATTGCGCCGCCGATGGGGATGAAGGCCCATGCCCGGCTTGTCGCGGTGGCAGCGCGATGCCAGATTGGATATTGCGATGCCCAACCGCGTTTTTCCTTCTCCTCGCCCGCAGGCGGCGCGCAGCAGTGGAAGTGGCGGCGATGATGGCCGGATCAAGGCGGTGCTTGGCCCGACCAACACCGGCAAGACGCACCTCGCCATAGAGCGGCTTTGCGCCCATTCATCCGGCGCAATCGGCTTTCCGCTGCGGCTGCTGGCGCGCGAGGTCTATGATCGGGTTTGCGCGATCAAGGGGCCCGCCGAAGTTGCATTGATCACGGGTGAGGAACGGATCGAGCCGCCCGGCGCACGCTGGTTGCTGTGCACCACCGAGGCGATGCCGGTCGATGCCGATCTGGCCTTTGTTGCGCTGGATGAGGCGCAGCTGGCCGCTGATCGCGAACGCGGGCACGTGTTTACCGACCGGTTGCTGCATGCGCGCGGGCGTGAGGAAACCATGATCCTTGGTTCGGCCACACTGGAGCCGATGGTGCGCCAGCTGCTGCCCGGGGCGGAGGTGATCAGCCGCCCGCGGTTTTCGACGCTCAGCCATGCCGCGCCGCGCAAGCTTTCGCGCATTCCCCCGCGCAGTGCCATCGTCGCCTTCTCGGCCGAGCAGGTCTATACGCTGGCAGAGATGCTGCGGCGGTTTCGCGGCGGTGCGGCAGTGGTGATGGGGGCGCTGTCACCGGAAACCCGCAACCGCCAGGTAGAGCTCTATCAATCGGGAGAGGTTGACTATCTGGTTGCCACCGATGCCATCGGCATGGGGCTGAACCTTGACGTCAGCCATGTAGCCTTTGCCGGGCTGTCCAAGTTTGACGGCCAGCGCCAGCGGCGGCTGACACCGGCAGAAATGGCGCAGATTGCCGGCCGGGCCGGGCGGCATCAGCGCGACGGGACTTTCAGCACGCTGGCAGGCGGCAGCGGGCCGGATGGCGGACGCGATGTCAGCTTCACCCCGGAAGAAATCTACGCGATCGAAGAACATCGCTTTGCGCCGCTGACGCGGCTGTTCTGGCGCGAAGCCGATCCGCGCTATGACAGTCTGGCCGTGCTGCTGACCGATCTGGAAAGCCCGCCGCCGCATGACGGGCTGGTGCCCGCGCCCGAAGCGATCGATCTGGCCGTGCTGCGCAGGCTGGCCGAGGATCCCGAAATCACCGGGGGCCTCAGGGACGCAGTACAGGTGCGGCGTTTCTGGGATGTCTGCCGTCTGCCTGATTTCCGCCAGTCCGGCGTTGAAACCCACGCCCGGTTCGTCGCACGGCTGTGGGAGGATCTGCATCATGGCCAGCTCGACGGTGGGTTTGTGGCAAAGGCGATTGCCGATCTCGACAATCCGGCCGGGGATATCGACACATTGCAGATGCGGATCGCGGCGATCCGCAGCTGGGCCTATATCTGCCAGCGGCCGGACTGGGTGCTGGCCCGCGAGGAAATGGCGGCCCGCGCCCGTGCCGCCGAAGCGCGGCTTTCCGATGCACTGCACGCGCGGCTGACCGAACGCTTCGTCAACCGCCGCACCTCGGTGCTGATGCGCAAGCTGGGCACCGACGCAGGGCTGCTGCCGGTTCGGCTGGAAGATGATGCGGTGCTGGTGGATGGCGAACTGATCGGACATCTGGCCGGGTTCCGCTTTCTCACCGATCCCAAGGCCCGGTTGGCTGACCGCAAGCTGTTGCTGGCGGCGGCAGAGCGCCATTTGCCCATGCTGCTCAACCAGCGCGCGCAACTGCTGATGCAGCAACTGGCAAATGGTGAGGCCTGCATCGCGCTGGATGGAGCCGCGCTGTGCTGGGATGGTGAAGCTGTTGCCCGGCTGAGCGCAGGCAAAGGCATCCTGACGCCGCGGCTACAGCCTGATGCCGCGCTGGCCGCGCTGCCCGAAGCGGTGCGGCGCGACATGCTGTCCGCGCTGGAGGCATGGCTGACGCGGAACCTTGCTCCGCTCGATGTGCTGCACAGGCTGGACCAGGCCAGCCGCGATCCCCAATCCGGGCCAGAGCTGCGGGCACTGCTGATCCGGCTGGTCGAGCATGGCGGAGTTCTGACGCGGGCCGACAGCGGGCTGGAGCAGCTTGCGCCGGACCAGAGAACCCAGCTCAAGCGGCTTGGCATCCGGATCGGCGCGCTTGATCTGTTTCATCCGGCCATGCTCAAGCCGGCCGCGCTCAATGCCTGGCGCACACTGCGCCTGCTGCGCGGGCCGGATGCGGCTCGCTCCGGTGTTCCTGCTGGTACGCCACCCGTCATCCGGCAGAACCCCCGCGATCCGCTGCCGCATGGCTATCGACGGCTGGAACAACAGGCGATCCGGATCGATATCGCAGAACGATTGCTGCATTGCGCCTACGAGGCGCGCGGCAAGGCCAGCAGTAAGGCCTTCATCATTGATCCGGCGCTGGCGATCTCCTCTGGCCTGACCCCGGCGTCGCACGCCAGGCTGCTGCGTCTGGCCGGATTCCAGCCGCAAACCACGCGCCACCTGGCCAAGGGGGCCCACGGTCCGCCCGCTCCCGCGCGGTGGCGCTGGCGGCCGCCCCGCCCGGCTCAGCGGCAGGCAGAGACGCGCATCGCACCAACCGCGTCCAGCGGCGCCTTCGCCCGGCTGGCAGAGCTGGTGCGCTGATGCGAATCGACAAGCTGCTCTGGTTCCTGCGCTTCGCCAAAAGCCGCAGCCTGGCGCAGGCGCTGGTTGGCGAAGGGCACATCCGCCACAACGGACGGCGGGTCGAGCGCTGCTCGCACAATGTTGGCACCGGCGATGTGCTGGTGCTGCCCTTGCCGCAGGGCGTGCAGGTGATCGAGTTGCTGACCTTGCCCGGGCGGCGCGGCCCTGCCGATGAAGCCCGCGGCTGTTATCGCCAGATCGAACAACATGAAGCATCGCCGCGATCAGACACTTGACGGAGCCGCGACAAATCCCATAGCAGCGGATGCAATACGTTACGCCTGAGGGGAAAAACGCACCATGACCTATGTCGTCACCGACGCCTGCATCCGTTGCAAGTATATGGATTGCGTGGAAGTTTGCCCCGTCGATTGCTTTTATGAAGGCGAAAACATGCTGGTGATCAATCCCAGCGAATGCATCGATTGCGGCGTGTGCGAACCGGAATGCCCCGCCGAAGCGATCCTGCCCGATACCGAAAGCGGTCTGGAACAGTGGCTGGAGCTGAACGCCAAATATTCGGCGGAATGGCCCAATATCACCACCAAGAAGGATTCGCCGGAGGACGCCGACGAGCACAAGGGTGAAGAAGGCAAGTTCGAGAAATTCTTCTCGGCCGAACCCGGCGAAGGCGACTGATCCTGCCTTTCCGTACCGTCCGGCAACGGAACAGTTCACGGATATGCGGCGGGATTCTCGCCTCTGGTAATATTGTTGCCGACATGCTATATAATTGGCAGCAGTTGCAGGCTTTCGCGCTTGTGACTGACTTGCATCATGAAAGGCAAGGCACGGAAACCATCGATTGATCGGGTGCGCCAGAACGGAGCCTGCTCCGGCCACGCCGATTACCGACCTCCGGTTTCACGACCATACTGGTCCGCCGTTGCCGTTTGAAAGGACATTACATGGTGGCCAAGGCGCACGCCTTCGACGTTGGTGACTACGTTGTTTATCCCAAGCATGGTGTCGGCAGGGTGATCGAACTGCAAGAGCAGGAAATCGCCGGCATGCAGCTGGAACTTTACGTGCTTCGCTTTGAAAAGGAACGCATGACGCTGCGCGTTCCCGTCAACAAGGTGGAAGCGATCGGCATGCGCAAGCTGTCTTCGGACAAGACGCTGCGCGAAGCGCTCGATACGCTGACCGGTAAACCCAAGGTCAAGCGCACCATGTGGTCGCGCCGCGCCCAGGAATATGAAGCAAAGATCAACTCGGGCGATCTGGTTTCCATTGCGGAAGTGACGCGCGACCTGTTCCGTGCCGACGATCAGCCTGAGCAGAGCTATTCCGAACGCCAGATTTTCGAAGCCGCCTCTTCACGGCTGGCCCGCGAACTGGCCGCCATGGAAAAGACCGACGAACCCGCCGCGCTCAAGAAGATCCTTGCGATCCTTAACGAGCACGCGCCCAAATATTACGCTGAAGCCGCAAGCGCCTGATCTAGCGTAACGATTTTACCGAGCAGGGCCGTCTCGCAAGAGGCGGCCCTTTCGTTATGTGCCAAGGCAGGCATCCCTCTTGAAATCTCCGCCATACCGTATTATTACATTAATACACGTGGATGGGAGGTTTAAGATGAAATTCGGTCATGTCTTCAAAGCGCTCGCCCCGATTGCCGCTGTGGCTCTGGCCACAGGGCTGGCTGGTTGCGACGGTTCCGATATCAAGATCAATGGCGAAGAAGGCAAAAAGCTGTCCGAGCTGGATATGAGCGGCAAGGCCCCGGAAGAGCTGGTATTGCTGGGCCCGGATGAGGTGCAGGTTACCACCGGCGACAAGCTGGCCATCACCGTTGATGCAGCCCCCGAAATCGCCGATCAGCTGCGCTTCACACTGAAGGACGGCACGCTGGGCGTGCTGCGCAAGAACAAGGTATTCGGCAGTGATGGCAAGGTGGCGGTAATCCGCGTGACCATGCCCGCGCCGCGCGAGATTACCATGGCAGGTTCGGGCAAGATCGTCGCTGCGGCGCTGGCCAGCGCTGCCAAGATCACCAGCGCCGGGTCCGGCACCATCGAAACCCCCAATGTCAAAGGCGATTCGATCGATCTGACCATCGCCGGTTCCGGCAGCTACCGCGCCGGCGGCACGGTGCATTCGCTCAAGATGACCATCGCGGGCAGCGGCTCGGCGGCGCTGGATACGCTGAAGGCGGATTCGGTGAAGGTCACCATTGCCGGATCGGGCGATGCCGTCTTTGCCTCGGATGGCGATGTGAATGCGGACATCATGGGATCGGGTGAGGTCAGGGTGAAGGGCCGTGCCCGCTGCACGGTCAGCTCGATGGGCTCGGGCAAGCTGGTCTGCGAATCCGGCGTGACCAACAGGGATGACGCCAAGACTCCGGAAGAACCCGAAGCGCCGGAAACAAATTGAGCTAGGCAGCGGCGCGGCGCAGGCGATCATTGATCGCCGCGCCGATGCCCTCGTCCGGGATCGCCGCAACCGCGATGCGTGGCTGCGGCGCAGCTGCGGCGTGATGCAGGCAATCGTATAATCTGGCGGCGGCCTCTGCCAGATCTCCGGCAGGCGAAAGGCTGACATCACCGGCCACCTTGCCAAAACCAATCAGAATCTCGTCTGCCTCCGCCTGCTGTGCTCCCAGCCGGACCGGCTTGCCGGGGGCATAGTGGCTGGCAAGCTGCCCCGGCGCTTCGATCCGGCTTTCATCAACCGCGCGCGGCGGCATACCCAGAACCTGCTCTATCGCAGCACCGGTAACCGGCCCGTGCCGCAATATCTGCCAGCCGCCGCCACCCGCAATGTCGCGCAGCGCAACTATGGTTGATTCGATCCCGGCGCTGCATGACCCGCCATCGAGCACCATTCCGGCACGTTCACCCAGCGAGGCGACAACATGCTCGGCCCGCGTCGGGCTGACTCCGCCGCTGCGATTGGCTGACGGCGCCGCCAGCGGCAGGCCACTTGCCGCCAGAACCGAGCGCATGACCGGATGCGCCGGGCAGCGCAGGGCGATGGTGGAAAGGCCCGCGGTAACAGCCGGAGCGATTCGTGCATCCGGGCGCAGCGGCAAAACCATGGTCAGCGCGCCAGGCCAGAAGCGAGCAGCCAGCGCAGCTGCGCGGTCATCGAAATGCGCCAGCATCTGCGCCGCAGCAACATCGCCAACATGCACGATCAGCGGGTTGAAATCCGGGCGGCCCTTGGCACGATAGATTGCCGCTACGGCATCGCTGCTGTCGGCGCGCGCGGCAAGGCCATAGACCGTTTCGGTTGGCAGCGCGACGAGCGCCCCCGCGCGCAGCCGATCAGCCGCCGCAGCAATGCCTTCCGGGCTTGCCGGAACAACCGGGTATGCTGGGTGCTTGCCGACCATCGCTTCCCGCTATAGGCGCAATGCGTTCAAGCCAAGAAAATCCGCGAGGAAGCCATGAATTTCACCGCTCCGACCGCTGATCAGGTGCTGGCCATCCGGGTAAATGCCGGGATCGACGCGCTTGCTGCCCATGATCGCTTCGCTGCCGCCAGCCCGGATATGGTCGAGGCCATTGTTGAAGGGATTGGCGGATTTGCCGCCGGCGAGTTCGCGCCGCTCAATCGCAAGGGCGATCTCGAAGGCGCAGTGCTGGCCAATGGCAAGGTAACCCTGCCGCAAGGCTTTGCTGAAGCCTATGCGGCCTATGTCGAACAGGGCTGGAATTCGATCGCCGGGCCAACCGAGCACGGCGGGCAGGGTCTGCCATTCACGCTCGCCAGTTGCGTGATCGAGAATCTGGGCGCGGCGAACATGGGGTTCACGCTGCTGCCACTGCTGACCGTGGGCGCGATCGAGGCGCTGCACCACCACGGCGATGCCGATCAGCAGGCACTCTATCTTCCGCGCCTGATCAGCGGCGAATGGTCTGGGACCATGAACCTGACCGAACCGCAAGCGGGCAGCGATGTTGGCGCATTGCGCACCACTGCCACTCCGATTGCAGATGGCGAGCATGCCGGCAAATGGCGCATCAAGGGCACCAAGATTTTCATCACCTGGGGTGAACACGATCTGGCCGGGAACATCATTCATCTGGTGCTTGCCCGCACCCCCGGCGCGCCCGCCGGATCGCGCGGAATCTCGCTGTTCATCGTGCCGAAGTTTCACGTGAAACCCGATGGTACCCTGGGTGGGCGCAACGATGCCCGCTGCGTTTCCATCGAACACAAGCTGGGCATCAACTCATCACCCACCTGCGTGATGAGCTTTGGCGACAACGATGAGTGCATTGGCGAGCTGGTCGGGCATGAGAACGAAGGCCTGAAGGCCATGTTCACGATGATGAACTCGGCACGGATCAATGTCGGCAATCAGGGGGTGCAGATTGCCGAACGCGCGTTGCAGCAAGCCGCCACCTATGCGCGCGAGCGCGTGCAATCGGCGCGGGCCGGATCGCCCGACAAGAATCCCGTGGCGATCATCGAACATCCCGATGTGCGGCGCATGCTGCTGCGGATGCGGGCGCTGACCGAAGGCGCGCGGGCGCTGCTCTATTACACCGCCGGGATGGTCGATCGCGGCACGCTGGGCATTGCAGGGGCACAGGCGCGCGCCGACTGTCTGGTGCCACTGATCAAGGCCTGGGGCACCGATATCGGCTGCGAAGTCGCCAGCATTGGCGTGCAGATCCACGGCGGCATGGGCTTCATCGAGGAAACCGGCGCTGCCCAGCATTACCGCGATGCCCGGATTGCGCCGATCTATGAGGGTACCAACGGAATTCAGGCTGCCGATCTCGTCACGCGCAAGCTCGGCTATGAAGCTGGCGGCGTTGTGACGTCGCTGCTGGAAGAGGCAGCCCGCGATTGCGGCGACGCACCCGAGCTGGCGGCATTGGCCTTGGAATGCGCCGATGTAGCCCGCTGGATGACCAATGAAGCCAGCCTGGATGACCGGCTGGCGGGCAGCGTGGCGTTCTGCACCATGTGCGCCACTGCGGTGGCGGGCTGGCAGCTCCAGCGCCAGGCGCGCGATGGTGCTGGCGGTGAAGCCAAGCGCGTGGTCGCCAGCTTCTTCGCCAGCCAGATCGCCGCCGAAGCGCGCGGGCTGAAGGCATCGGCGACTGCCGGTGCCAGCCTGCTCTATGCGCTGGATGCCGAGACGCTGGCGGGATGAACCAGCCGGATCATGGCGAGGCGCTGGCCCGGATAGCCGCCGCGTTGGAGCGGCTGGCCCCGCCTCCATCCCGGCAGGGCGATTGGCAGGCCGTACCAGCCTATGTGTGGGATGGCAGTGCCCGACCGGTTGCATCGATCAGTGCGCCGCCGCTCGCCCTGCTGCGCGGCATCGATGCGCAGAAGGCCGCCGTCACGCGCAATGTCGATCGATTGGCGGCGGGCCATGCCGCACATGACATGCTGCTGTGGGGCGCGCGCGGCATGGGCAAATCGGCATTGCTGCGCGCCGCCGTTGTCGCCGCACAGTCACAGGGGGGCAATCTGGCGCTGGTGCAGGTGGCGCAGCACGCGCTTTCCACCATTACCGCGCTGTTTGCGGCACTGGCCCCGATCGACCGTCACTTTCTGGTCTTCATCGACGATCTTGGGTTTGAAGATGGCGACAGCGCCGGACCGCGAGCCTTGCGCAGCTGGCTGGAGGGCGGGGTTGAGGCGCGACCGGGCAATGTCAGGCTCGCCGTTACCTCCAATCGCCGCGCGATCGTATCGCGGCACATCAGTGAACAGGATGACCCGATCAACCCGCGCGATGCCGTGGACGACAAGCTGGCACTGGCCGATCGCTTCGGCCTGTCGCTGGGCTTCCACGCCTGCAATCAGGATGATTATCTGGCGATCATCACCGGCTATTGTGCCGAATTCGGCCTGAGCGCCGACGAGGGCGAAGCGCTGGAATGGTCAAAACGGCGCGGCGCGCGGTCCGGCCGAGTGGCATGGCAGTTCATCACCGAACTGGCCGGCCGCGCGGGCATAAGGCTGCCCGCTTAGTTTGCTGACTCGAATATTCCCGGAAGATAGCGGCGATTACCACGGATCGGCGCTACTCCTTTACGGTCGCGTCCTTCTTGAACCCGGCGGTAAACCGATCGGCGGGATCACCCTTCAGGTTACGCGGCGGGGGCATCCGTCCGACAACAACCGGCTTGATCGCGGCCGAAGGCACCGCCCCTGGCGCGACCACGCGCCAGATGATCCCGGCGGTATCATCGCTGACCAGCAGCGCCCCGCCCTTGTCGAATGCAACCCAGGTGGGGCGGCCATGGGTGTCGCCGTTACCCGTCAGAAACCCGCCCAGCACAGGCACCGGCTTGCCCAGTGGATTGCCATTGGCATCGAAGCGGACGAAGACGACGTCATAACCGCCGGGCGGAGTGCGGTTCCAGGAACCATGCCGGGCAATGAATGCGCCATTGGCAAAATCCGGCCCCATCCGTTCGCCGCCATGCACAAAGGCCATGCCCAGCGCGGCGACGTGGGCCCCGAGCGCATATTCCGGCTTGCGCACGAAATCGTCAAAATACTCCGGCGGCGCGGATTTCACGCGATCATCGTCATATTTTTTCCAATAGACCCAAGGCCAGCCATAATGCGCGCCTACGGGCACATTGGTCAGATAATCAGGCACCAGATCGGGGCCGAGCTGGTCACGCTCGTTCACCGTGGTCCACAATTCGCCGGTAGCTGGGTTCCACGCCAGCCCATTGGGATTGCGCAGCCCCTGGGCATATTGGCGCGGGCGCAGCGTTTTGAGATCAAGCTCCCAGATCGCGGCGCGGCCCTTTTCCACATCCATGCCGCGATCGCCGATGTTGGAAGCCGATCCGACTGCGACATAGAGCTTCGCGCCATCGGGGCTGAGCAGGATGTTGCGCATCCAGTGATTGCCGCCGCCGGGCAGATCCATCAGTTTCTTCGGAGCGGCAGCCAGTGCGGTTTCGCCAAGCTGATAGGGAAAGGCCAGCACGGCATCGTGATTGGCGACATAAAGCGTGCCATCGCGCCAGGCGAGGCCGGAGGGCGAGGCGAGGCCATTGCCCTGCCGCAGCGTGAAGCGCCCTTCAGCCTTGCCATCGCCATCCGCATCGCGCAGCAGCACCAGCCGATTGGGCGAATCCACATGCGCCCCGGCGCGCTGCATCATCCAGTTGCCGATCCGGGCCTGCAGGCCGGAACCGAGATTGCCAGCTGGCGCATCCGCTTCGGCCACCAGCACATCGCCATTGGGCAGCGTCAGCATGGTACGCGGATGATCGAGCCCTTCGGCAAACCGCGCCACGGCCAGCCCCTTGGCAGCAGAGGGCGCTTCATTGGCAGCCCAGCCAATCGGCCTGGCAATGGCGATACTGGGAAACTGTTCTTCCTGCGGCTCGGCGATCACCGGATCGACGCCGGACAGCTCATCCTCGGTATGTTTGGCCGGAATCCCGCGCGCCAGCCACCACAGCAGCCCACCCAGCACCAGAACAAACACCCCAAGGGCTACGAACAGCTTTCTTTTTGTCGACATGATGCCAGATTTAGCACAAGCGAAGCCCCCCGCAACAGGGGAGTGGATGCGCGGACCAGACTGCGATAATCAGCACGCCATGTATGATTTTGCTGCCGATCCGGCCCAGCCCAAACCCGAACTCTATCGCGATCTGCGCGAAGCGGCACAGGCCATCACCGCTGGCGAGCCCGACGCGGTTGCCAATATGGCCAATGTTGCGGCGCTGCTGTGGCAATTTCTGCCCGATCTTAACTGGGCCGGATTCTATCGCGCGCATGGGGAGGAACTGGTGCTGGGCCCGTTTCAGGGCAAGGCAGCCTGTATCCGCATCCCCTTTGGCCGCGGGGTTTGCGGCACGGCCGCGGCAAATGGCCAGACCCAGCTGGTCGCCGATGTTCACGCCTTCCCCGGCCATATCGCCTGCGATGCGGCCAGCCGTTCGGAACTGGTGGTGCCGGTGCTGCGCGAAGGACAGGTCATCGCCGTGATCGATCTCGACAGTCCCGAACAGGCGCGGTTCGACACGCAGGATGCCGCAGGAATTGAGGCTCTGGCAGAGGCGATTGCCTCGGTAATATGATGGCAAGCTGCTGCACCGTTTCGGGACAGCGCCGACAGGACACAGCGCAGAGCCTTGGCGATAGGCCGGTGATGATGCTAAATTTTCCCTTAACGCCCGGAATCGTCCGGCTTGTTTAGGGGTTAGCCATGATCTTTCGCACTCTCGCAGCGCCCGCCGCCCAGGCAGCCGCTCTCGCCAGCGCTCTGGCGCTTGCCGCGCCTGCCACCGCGCAGACCGCCATGCCGCTGCCGCCCGGTGCGGTGATGGACGCCGAAGGCCGCGTGTTTGGCGATGCCAATGTCGATCCGCGCCCCGAATGGCGTGGTGCGCCGCAAGCTGGCGCACCCTATGCGCAGGCGCCCTATGGCCAGCCCGCCTATGCCCAGCAGGGTTATGCGCAGCCTGCATATCCTCAGCCCGGCTATGACAATGCCGCATGGGAAAGCCAGCGCGCAGACTGGCTGGCCGAATGCCGCCGCAACCATGGCAATACCCACAATGGCGGTGCCGTTGGCGGTGCCGTGGTTGGCGGTCTGGTCGGCGGGCTGATCGGCAATCGCGTGGCCGGCAAGGGCAATCGCACCGGCGGAACGCTGGTCGGTGCCGGGGTTGGCGCTATCGCCGGTCTGGCCGCCGGCGGCGCAGCCGACAAACGCAAGGCGCGCGATTATTGCGAGAGCTATCTCGATGATTACTACGCCCGGCAGCAGGGCGGCTACGCCTATGGCGGTGGCTATCAGCAAGGTGCGGCAATGCCTCAGCCGATGCCGCGCCCCATGCCTGCTCCGCGCCCGATGCCGATGCCTGCTCCTGGCTATGGCTATCCTGCGCCCGCACCGGCCTATGGATATGGTTATGCGTACCAGCCGATGATGCTGGTGCCGGTTATGGTCATGCCGCAGCAGCAGCCTGCGCAAAACTGCACTGAAACCGTCGTGACCGAGGAATGGGTTACAGTGCCGCAGCACCGCCGCGTCATCACCCGCCCGGTGGTCCAGCAAAAGCGCGTGCGCTACACGGCTGACAAGCGCGTTCGGGTTTACTGAGACGCAAGCACCAGCCAAAGCAGGCACCAGACCAAAGAAAGGCCCCCGGACTTCTCCAGTCCGGGGGCCTTTTCTGTTTTGGTGATTTGCCTACAGCTTGCGGCCGATCAGTTCCTTCATGATCTCATTGGTGCCGCCAAAGATCCGCGTCACACGGGCACCGCGCCACATTCTGGCGATGGGATATTCGTTCATATAGCCCGCGCCGCCATGCAGCTGCAGGCACTTGTCCATCACTTCCCATTGCAGATCGGTGTGCCACAGCTTTGCCGCCGCGCCCTCTTCCGGAGTCAATTCCTTCTTGAGATGCCGGGCCAGCGCCCAATCGAGATGGGCCCAACCCACCTGGAGCTTGGCCTTGATATCGGCCAGCACGAAGCGGGTGTTCTGGAAATCGAGGACCGGCTTGCCGAAGGCCTTGCGTTCGCGGCAGAACTCAACCGTCATGTCAAAGGCGCGCTGGCTGCTGGCCTGCGCCGAAACGGCGATCGAAAGCCGTTCCTGCGGGAGTTCGCTCATCAGATAGATGAAGCCCTTGCCTTCTTCGCCCAGACAATTGGTGATCGGCACGCGGACATCCTCAAAGAACAGTTCAGAGGTATCGGCCTCATCCTGCCCGATCTTGTCGAGGTTGCGCCCGCGCGAGAAACCTTCGCGGCTGGCTTCGACCAGAACGATCGATACGCCCTTCCAGGCGGGCTGCACTTCGGTATCGGTCTTGGCGCACACCAGGATCAGATCGGCGTTCTGGCCATTGGTGATGTAGGTCTTCGATCCGTTGATGACATAGTGATTGCCATCCTTCTTCGCGGTGGTGCGCATGCCCTGCAGATCCGATCCGGTGCCCGGTTCGGTCATGGCGATGGCGGTGACCACCTCACCCGAAACCAGCTTGGGCAACCATTCGCGCTTCTGCTCTTCCGAGCCGTAAGAGATCAGATAGTTGGCAACGATATCGGATTGCAGCGAAAAGCCGGTGGTGACGCCGCCATGATAGGCGCCTTCCTCGTCGACGATGGCGTTATAACCAAAATCGAGACCCAGCCCGCCATATTCCTCCGGTACGGTCGGGCAGAGCAGGCCGAGCTCGCCCGCCTTCGGCCACAGCGCCTTGGGAACGATTCCCGCCTCGGCCCATTCCGCACCATGCGGGGCAACCTCTTCCTGCATGAAGCGGCGCACAGTCTGGCGGAACGCCTCATGATCTTCGGTATAGGCAGTACGGGCAAGCGAATCGAGCGACATCAGGGCCTCCTCAGGAACGGGTTTTGCCCCTGGCTATGCCCTGCTGGGTGATCCGGTCAACCGGAATTTAATCGAGCGGTTAAGGTGCCGAGGCAATCCGTGGCGGAGCAATGTCAACCAGCCGCAGTTGCCCGAGCCGCAACGAGGCCTGCGCCCGGTCAATTCGCAAACTGCCGCCGATATCCGGCGCAACATGCAAGGCATCAGCGCTGCTGGCCGCGATGCGCAGGCGATAGCTGCCATAAGGCACCGAATCAAACAGCAGATAGCCGTCGAAATCGCTGATTCCGCGCCGCACAGCCCGGTTGGCACTGTCCAGCAGCTCCACGGTTACCCCGCCGCGGGGTTCGCCATCGCTGCCGAGCAAGACGGCTTCGATCTCTCCGGTCGGTGCCAGTGGCAGTTCCACCCTTGCGGCAACGCCCGGACGCGGGATCACCACCACGCCCTGTCCCTTGGGCTGCAGCAGCGGATCCGGTAATTTGCCAGTGTCGATCGACACCAGCACCGGCACGTAGGGCTGAAGCCCCAGAATTGCGGTCCGCCCCTTGGCATTGGTCAGGCCATCCGAATGGCGGAAGCCAGCTTCGATCGCGACGCCCTCGATCGGGGCCTCGTCAGGCTGCCGGATGCCATCGCCATTGTCATCGCGGAACACCTCGATGCTGGCCTGGCCATCTTCGGCCAGCCGTTCACGCGCCATGCGCCAGCCGCCGCCGGCCGGATCCGGCCCCAGACTGAAAGCCAGCGTCAGCCCGAAGCCGATCCGGCCATGATTATCGGCACGCCCCTCGGCGCGCAGGGCAAACTTGCGGAACTGGCGCACATAGCCAAGGGTGACTTCACGCCGTCTGCTGTCAGCATCATATTCCACCCCGGCGCGCAGCGTGGAAACCTCGTTCAGCGGCGCTTCGCCGACCAGCTGCACCGCGCGCAGCCCTTTCGCCCCACCACCAAGCCCGAAGCGCGTGGTGCCGCGCAATCGCCAGCCACCAATGCTGGTGCTGCCGATCAGGCTGAGCTGGGTCCCGCTATCGCCCGCGCCCGCAGTGGCATTTGCAGTACCGTGATAGGCGCGATTACTCAGCTCCGCCGTCAGCGAAAGGCGTTTGATCCGCAGCGAGCTGCGCAGCGAGAGCTGATCCGTGCTGCTGCCATTGCGGGCAATCTCACGCGATCCGCCCAGCTCAAGCGGAAGCTGCCAGCCGCCCAGACGCAGCGCCGTATTGAATCGCAAGCCGAAATCGCCCCGCCGATTGGCCGGCACCAGCTCGCTTTCGAACGCGCCATTGACCCACAATGCATGGGCATCAAAGCGGACGCCGCCGATCCGGCCCAGTGCCTGTCCGCGCCAGGCCTGCCCGCCGCCGATCTGCTGCGCGCCAGACAGTTCAACCAGCATCGAACCCAGCGCACGGCGCAGGGTCGCCTCGCCGTAGTTGCGCCTGCGCCCGCCCAGCATCAGGCTCTGATACTCAAGCCCTGCCGTGGTGCGCCGATCAAGCCCGCGCTCAACGCCAATGCCCCATCGCCAGCCGCCGGTTGCGGCATTGGCAATCTGGCGATTGAGCGTGAAAAGATCGCGCCCCTGATCGACAATCCCGCCCCAATACCACGTCTCGCCCGGCGGAATGCTGGCACTGCCCACCGGCACGCTGGAGCTTTCGCGCCGTACCTGCCCCTGCGGCCCATGCAGCACCACTTCGAAATCATTGTCGCCAAACAGCAGTTCGATCTCGTTGAACTCATACCGGCCATCACCGCGATCCGCCTGAAACGCGCGCAATTCACCGTTGCGATAGAGTTCAGCATCCCAACCGGCGGGCAGCACGCCGCGCAGGCTGGTCGTGCCAAAGCGCGCCGGGCGATTGAGCGGGCGGTTGGACAGGAAGGCGCCGCGGCCATAGGCGCCCTGTGCCGTCAATCCGCCGCTTAGCGTCTCGACGTCACCCAGCGCCAGCTGCGTCGCGCGAAGCGGCCCCAGCAAGCTACCCTCAGGATCATTGCGGAACACCCGCAATCGCAGCGAATCCGGCTGTTTGACCCCGCTTCCGGCAATACGCGCGCTGTAACTCATGCCCAGCGCCTCGCCGGTGGCCAAGGCTTCATAGGCCGCGGTCGTTCCGCCCTGGCTGCTCCATTGGCCTTGCAACTGGATATCGACCGAGGGGGTGCGCCAGCCGCGATAGGCAAGCGGCGCCTGCGGCAGGCTGGCGAGATCGAAATTGCCCGCATCGGGGCTGCGCAGCCGGGCTGCACGCTTGCGCCGCTCGATCGCTTCCAGAAAGGGCAGTTTGCGATCGGATTCGATCACCACCGCCAGATTGCCAAGATCGGGTTTGAAACGAACCCCCATCCAGCCAGACAGCGCCGTCAGATCAACGCACCAGCCCTGCGGCGTATCGCGAATGGCACCCGGCGCGATGACCTGGTTTCTGTTCATGGTTTGTACTGTATTCGCTTCGCGATCAATGGTCAGGCGCTGGTCTTCGGCGAACAGCCAGCCAGTTGCGCGGCGCGACTTTTTATCAAGTCGCACCGGCAGATCGAGGGTCTGGATCAGATCGGCAAAATCGACGCAAATTCCGCCCGGCGTCTGATAGCCGCGCAGGGCCTCGCCCAGCTTGTAGCCGCTGCTGCGCAGTTCCAGCAGCACCGCGTCATCCTCATTGGGTGACCACTCCTCGGCATGGGCGGCGCCAGCAACACACAGCGATGCCGCGGCGCAAAGCACCGCGGCAATCCTGCGTATGTTGGCGATCCATGCTGTCATGGCGTCAATCTTTGAAAATATACTTGGATCAGTTGCTTACTGAATGTTCGCGTCGATCTGCGCGATCAGCTGCCCGCCATTTTCAGGCAGTTCGCGATATTCGATATGCAGCGACCCCTTCACCTTGGCGACCTGTTCGGCATTGAGCGGAACCAGCACCTTGCGATGGGCAATTTCAGGATAGATGGCGACACCGCGCATCGCGAAGACCACTTCGCCGCGCGCGGATTTGCCGATCAGTTCGCCATAGGTCGAACGCTGACCGCTGCGCGCAAGGTCCAGCGCCATGAAGCTGTCCTGGCCGATCTGTTCGATATGCGGATTGGCCAGAGTCGCCCCGGCTTCCAGCCTGCCCTTGCGCACGAATACCGGGATGGTGATGCCATAAACCGGCGTCAGCTTGATCTGGACGCCGCCTGCCGCGCTGGCCGCCTGGGTTTCCTCTGGGGTCAGCGGCTTGGGCACGGCCCGGAAGCTCAGATGCACGCGATATTCGCCATCCGGCAATTCGGCGGGCGGGCGAGCCGAAATCCGCACCGATTGCGGCTGACCGGGCAACAGCGTGATCCGGCGCGGCGCATAGGTGATCATCGCCAGTGCAGCCTTTTCGCCGTCATTGGCATCAGCCTCGGCAACGTCGACGAATTCGCCCTTTTCGGTCATCCGGCGCAGTTCCATCCCGATGCGATAGGTCGCCGGTTCGCTGCCGAT
The DNA here is from genome assembly GCA_044225335.1 of Novosphingobium sp. Classification (GTDB taxonomy): domain Bacteria; phylum Pseudomonadota; class Alphaproteobacteria; order Sphingomonadales; family Sphingomonadaceae; genus Novosphingobium. The sequence continues at coordinate 47,089 of JBGAIR010000004.1, forward strand.
ATTGCTCAGCACCACCTCACCGCCGCCACCATTGTTGATGATGACCCTGGTCGGCGCGATCAACAGGTCGCCCTGGGCATGGGCAGGTGCGACGGGCAGCGCCCCTCCGGCAACCAGCGTCAGTATGGCCAGAGCCCGCGACAGCGAGCGACGAAGATATGCAATGGTCCGCACGGCGGCTCCCCTTATGGCAAAACCTGCCGGGAGCCTGACAAGCGCCCCCGGAAAAACACCTAGGAGCTAGGGAAGGATGGTTAACATCCAGCTAACCAAGTCGCGGGCGATGCTGCAGGGCGTAGCCATGAAGCGGACAAGCAAAAGGCCGCACCCGCGCGATGCGGATGCGGCCCTTTCAATCCCGCTGATTAAAGCGGCTGATTTGCTTACTGATATTCGACCGAGACAGCGAAGGTGCCGCTGTAAACCCCGGCGGCCTGAGCCGAAGCAACCGTCAGCGTGCCGCCAACGAAGAAAGTGGCCTGGCCGGTGGTCGAGCTCAGCTGGAACGCACCGGTCGGGCTGGCCTTGAAGGTGCCCAGCGACATGGTCGGCGCGGCGCCGGTGCCGGTCCAGCCCTGCAGGGTCAGCACCGAAGCAGCGGTCGGCAGGGTTACGGCAACAGTAGCACCCTTGCTGCCGGTGACGGTGAACTGAGCCGGATCACGCGTGCCGGTCGAGATCAGCGAACCGGTCGAAGCGACCGTGCCGTCCGGATTGACGGTAACGGTACCGCCGGTGTTGGCAGCGATCTGGCCGAGCTTCAGCGAAGAATCGGCAGTCATCGACAGGGTGGTGAGCACTTCTGCGGTGGCAGTAGCAGTTGCAGTGGTGGCAGCCTGCGCCGAAGTGGCGAGCGAGGCGGCGGCAATGACAGCGCCAAAAGTGGCAATACGAAGCGATTTACGCATGAGTTCCTGGTCCCTTCCAAGCATTCACGAGGCAGCAGCGCAGATATGGGGCGCCGCCCGAATGGACGGTTGCCCCCCATTCGCAGGACTGCTTTTAGGGACAGGATATTCAGCTATTCCTTGCGGCTTTGGTTAACACCGAAGGGGGTGTTTGTTAACAACTGCCTATGTAAAACTACATAAATCAATCACTTAGATGCCACCACCGGTCAAACGCTGGCAAATCAGATCCAATTGATCGAGCGTGCGGTAACGGATTGTCACCGAGCCGGAGCGCGGATCGGCATCGGCGGCGATTCGAACCGACATGCCCAGAAACTCTTCAAGATGCCCCTGCACCGCAACGATGTCAGCGGTTGCCGCGCCATGGCTATCGCCGCGCGCACGGCGCGGTGCGCTTGCCGGTCGCGCCTTGCGCCGGACCATGCGCTCAACCTCGCGCACCGAAAGCTGGCGTTCGGCAGCTTCGGCCGCCAGCGCTGCAGCATCGTCGACACCAACCAGCGCACGGGCATGCCCCATCGACAGGCGGCCCTGCTCCACCAGCGCAATCGCCGATTCGGGCAGCGCCAGCAAACGCTGCATATTGGCGACATGGCTGCGGCTCTTGTCGACCATGCGCGCGATTTCAGCCTGGGTCAGGCCTTCGCCATCGGCAAGCCGCTGATAGGCGCGTGCCTCTTCGATAGGATTGAGATCTTCGCGCTGCAGATTTTCGATCAGCGCCAGCGCCATCACCTCGCGCTCATCAAGTTCGCGGATGATCGCCGGGATTTCATGCAGCTGCGCACGCTGCGCCGCACGCCAGCGCCGCTCACCTGCGACCAGTTGAAAACGGCCTGACCCCAGCGGGCGAACGATGACCGGCTGAATTACGCCGCGCGCAGCGATGGAGGCTGCCAGCTCATCCAGTGCGGCATCATCGAAATGGCGGCGGGGCTGGCCCGGATCGGGCGCAATGTCCGCGACAGCCAGCATCGCCAACCCACCAGCGGCAGCGCGCGGCGCGTCTGAAGTCGCATCCGATGGCTGCACGAGCGGTTCTTCGCGCCGGGTTTCCCCCAGCAGGGCACCCAATCCACGCCCGAGCGCGGGCGGACGACGCCGCGCGGCAGCGCCATCAGCACGGGGCACCGAAAAACGGGTAATCGAATCGTCGCTCATGCAGCCTTCCTTCGTTCGGGCAGGCGGGAAATCAGTTCACGGGCAAGGCCCATATAGGCACGGCTGCCCGCGCAGGCGTGATCATAGACCAGCGCCGGCAGCCCGTGACTGGGCGCTTCGGACAGGCGAACATTGCGAGGAATGACCGATTCGAACACCAACCCGCCCAGGCAGGAGCGAACATCGTCCGAAACCTGATCGGTCAGCCGGTTGCGGCGGTCAAACATGGTCAGCGCCACGCCGACAATGCCAAGATCGGGATTGAACCGCTGCTGCACGCGTTCGACGGTCTGCAACAGCTGGCTCAGCCCCTCCAGCGCAAAGAATTCGCATTGCAACGGCACCAGCAGCGTATCCGCCGCGCACAGTGCGTTGAGCGTGAGCAGCCCCAGCGAAGGCGGGCAATCGATAAAACAGATGTCATAGGCGCTGGCATCGGCGGCGCGCAGAACGCTCCGCAGCCGATCCGTGCGATTCTCGACTGCAACCAGCTCCACTTCTGCGCCGGAAAGATCGACCGTCGCCGGAACGATATCCAATCCAGGTATGCTGGTGGGAATGGCGCATTCAGCCAGCGGGGCCGAATCGACCAGCAGATCGTAGGAGGACACGCCACGCGCCTCCGCCCCAATTCCAAGCCCGGTCGAGGCGTTGCCCTGTGGATCGAGATCGACCAACAGCACCCGCCAGCCGGTTGCAGCCATCGCGGTCGCAATGTTGATTGCCGTGGTGGTCTTGCCCACGCCGCCCTTCTGGTTGGCAATCGCCACGCGAATCACGATCTGCGTTCCTTTCTGCCTGATTTTGTGGCCAATCTGCCAACGATAACGCCCGCTTCAGCGTCCGTCAGCGATTGTTCCACGTGAAACAGATGCTGCCAACCCTTGAGTTCAGTCAGTTCCTGCCGGGCAGAACGCCCTTTGGGCAACAGCCAGACCGTGTCGCTTGTGGAAAATCGTGCGGATAGATCGAGAAGTTTGGGGAGCGGGGCAAAGGCGCGTGCCGAAATGACGCGATACTTGCTGTCCGGAACCAGTTCCAGACGGCTTCCTTCGATCCGCGCATGGTTCAGTCCCAGCGCGATTCGCGCTCGTTCAAGCCATTCGATTCGGCGCGCGCGCGATTCAACCATGACCACTTCGCAATCGGGACGAAGCGCGGCGATCACCAGCCCCGGAAACCCGGCCCCCGTGCCAAGATCAAGCCAGGGCGAAGATGTTTCACGTGGAACATGGCGAAGCAGCTGCACCGAATCGACAATGTGCCGCAGCCAGGCAGCCTCCAGACTGGCGGCGGAAACCAGATTCTGTCGCTGGTTTTCCTCGGCAAGCAAGACCAGAAGACGCTCTATCCGTTCTTGTGCCGCCTCGTTCCACTCCGGGCGCTGTCGCAACCAGTCCTGCGCTGCTGCTTCATCGGTCAGTATCATGCCGCCAGCCGCCTGGCATGGACAAGCAGCGCGGCCAGCGCCGCCGGGGTTATTCCGGGCACACGGCTTGCTGCAGCCAGATTCTCCGGGCGCGCAGCCGAAAGACGCTCCACCATTTCACGCGAAAGGCCCGGAATCTCGGCATAGGGGAAATGGTCGCCCAATCGCAGCGCTTCCGCCGCGCGCAGCTCCCGCAGTTCGCCATCCTGACGTGCGAGATAGGGGGCATAGGCCGCATCCTCGGCAAGTTCCTCGGCGAGATCTGCATCACCCAGCAAGTCAGGGTCGATCCATTGCGCCAGGCCGGCCAGTGTCACTCCGCCAAACCGGAGCCATTCGCGCAGTGCCAGCCGCCCCGCATCGGCGCGTACCGGCAGACCGGCCTGCACCATTTCATGCCCGGTCACGCTGACATCGAGCGCCCGTTCAAGCCGTTCACGGTCCCCAATGCGGCGATGGAACCATTCGGACCGCTCTGCACCGAGGCAACCGGCGGCGAGTGCCAGCGGCGTCAGCCTTGTCGTTGCATTGTTGGCGCGCAGCCGCAGCCGATACTCCGCCCGCGCAGTCAGCATACGATAGGGCTCGCTCACCCCATGCAGCGTCAGATCATCGATCATCACTGCCATATAGGAATTGGCCCGATCGAGCTGGGCCGGTTCCCGGCCAAGCACCGCCGCAGCCGCATGCATTCCGGCCATCAGTCCCTGCGCTGCGGCCTCCTCATAGCCGGTCGTGCCATTGATCTGCCCCGCGCAATAGAGCCCAGGCAGCTCGCGCAGTTCCAGCGACGCACGAAGCGCGCGCGGGTCGATATGATCATATTCGACCGCGTAGCCGGGAACCACCATCTCTACCCTCTCCAGCCCGTCCATCGTCCGCAACATCTGCAACTGGACATCTGCGGGCAGTGAGGTGCTGATCCCGTTAGGATAAACCAGATGGGTGTCGAGTCCCTCTGGCTCCAGAAAGACCTGATGCCCGTCGCGATCGGCAAAGCGGTGAATCTTATCCTCAATCGATGGACAATAGCGCGGCCCTGACGCCCCGATTGCACCGGTAAACAATGGTGATCGATGGAGGTTGGCGCGAATCACATCGTGACTGCGGGGATTGGTGCGGGTAATCGCACAGGCCAGCTGCGGCAGAACCCGGCCCAGCCCCATTGCCGACATAGCCCAGGGCTCGGCATCGGATGGCTGCTCTTCCAGCCGCGCCCAATCGATACTGCGCCCATCAAGTCGCGGCGGAGTGCCCGTCTTGAGCCGTGCCATCGGCAGTGCTGCCTCACGCATCTGCGCCGCCAGCTGCTGCGCCGATGCCTCGCCAATGCGCCCGCCGACGATCCGCTCTTCACCGCGAAACAGCACTCCGCCGAGGAAGGTGCCCGTACACAGCACCACCGCGCCAGCCTCCAGCGCCGCGCCATCACCCAGCTCGATCCCGCAAACCCGGCCACCGTCCAACCGCAGTGCAGCAGCTTCGCCCTGAACCAGTGTCAGATCGCCCTGGTGCGCCAGCAAAGACTGGACCGCCGCCTTGAAACGCTTGCGATCAGCCTGCACCCGCGGCCCCTGCACCGCGCTGCCCTTCGAGCGATTGAGCATCCGATAATGAATCGCTCCGGCGTCTGCAGCCCGCGCGATGATGCCGTCGAATGCATCAACCTCTCGAACAAGATGCCCCTTGCCCAGCCCGCCGATTGCCGGATTGCAGCTCATGGCTCCGATTGCAGCAAGATCAAAGCTTACCAGCGCGGTGCGCGCACCCATCCGCGCCGCGACCGCTGCCGCTTCCACTCCGGCATGACCGCCGCCGATTACGATGATGTCAAACCTCTGCATCACGCGCGGCTTTAGACGAGCAATGTTTCACGTGAAACAGGCGATTCACTTACCGATGCAGAAGCGTCCGAACAGCGCGTCGAGCATGTCCTCGGTTGCGGTATTGCCCAGCAGTGCATCAAACGCGGTCCGGGCCATGCGCAGGCATTCCGCCAGCAGCAGCGGGTTATCCTGCTCCTCCGCCTCTGCCAATGCGGTTCGCGCCTCGCCCAGCAGGTGACGCTGGCGTTCGTTGAGCGCTGCCTCGCCCGGCTTGGGCAGGGCCTTGCGCGCAGCCGCGACCAGATCGACCCGCAAGCCATCCATGCCTTCCAGGCTGACTGCAGACACCCGGTGCCTTGGATGCGCCTTGCCGGGCTGGTGGTCCATACGATCAATCTGGGTTTCAATCTCCCATGCGCCAGGCGGCCCCATTCCCTCGGGGCCCAGCCAAAGCACCAGATCGGCGCGGTCCAGTGCCTCGAGCGCGCGTTCGATCCCGATTGCTTCGACCACATCATCAACCGCGTCATGCAGCCCGGCCGTATCAGCGAACAGGAAGGGCACACCGGCGATTCCCACCGGGCGAGTCAGAACATCCCGTGTGGTCCCGGCAATCGGCGTGGCTATCGCCGCCTCACTTTCGACGAGGACATTGAACAGCGTGCTCTTTCCTGCATTGGGCGGCCCGGCAATCACCACCCGATAACCATCACGCAGTGCCTCGGCATGGGGGCGTGCCAGCCAGGTGGAAATCGCCTCTCGCAGGGTGGTGATCTCACGCAGAAATTCAGCGGGCAGCACGGCAACGTCGTCCTCGTCCGAGAAATCGAGCACGGCCTCCACCGCCGCTGAAAGCCGCAAGAGATCCTCGCGCCAGGCGCCAATCTGACGCGACAATGCCCCACCCGCCATAAGCTGCGCCGACAGACGCTGAAGCTCGGTTTCGGCAGAGAGCAGATCGGCCAGTCCCTCCGCCTCGGAAAGGTCTATGCGGCCGTTGGCAAAGGCACGGCGGGTGAACTCGCCCGGCTCCGCCTCACGCAGGCCTGACAATTTGGCCAGGGTGTCACACACTGCCGCGACGACCGCCCGGCCGCCATGGCAATGCAGCTCAAGCACATCTTCGCCGGTTGCGCTGCCCGGCCCCGGCAGCCACAGCACCATAGCGTGATCAAGCAGAGCACCATCCGCACTGCACAAACTGGACGCCACCGCTCTCCGTTCCGGCAGGTCCCGCCCGGTCAGTGCGCGCATTGCCGCGCCAGCCTGCGGCCCGCTGACGCGCACCACGGCAATTGCGGCGGGAGGGCTGCCGCTGGAAAGGGCAAAAATTGTCTCAGTCATAGGTGCAACGGCCCTGCCACGCCGCAATCAGCCAAGCCAGCATTCAATCGCCGGACTTCTTCTTGGCTCCTGCGGCAAAGGCTGAACTGTTTTCCACGAATTGCTGAAACAGCTTCATCCCCATCTGGCCCATCGGTGCCAGTCCCTTGGCAAAATCCTGCAGCTGATCGACGCTGGCCGCGCCCTTCATCGCCTTGGCAATGCTTTCGACATAGAATTCATTGGCCTTGGCCACATCAGGCAAGCCCAGGAATGTTCGCGCCTCTTCGGGTGTGCAATCGATCTCGACATGGATTTTCATGGCATTCTCCTCGCGCAGTCCCGTTCTTCCCCACATCACAAGCTGACACACAGGCTTGGCAAAGTCCACGCTGCGCGCATAGTGGATATGAGCTGCTGTTTGAACGGAGAGATCGCTATGGCCACCAATACCTTGATTCCAGCTTTGGACAGCGAAGGCGAGATTCCGGCCTATGTCGCCAACCCCCAGGGAACGCCCAAGGCCGCAATCATCGTCATTCCCGAGATATTCGGCGTAAATCCGGGCATTCAGCGCAAATGCGATAACTGGGCCGAAGCCGGATATCTGGCGGTGGCACCCGATATTTTCTGGCGCTCGACACCCGGCGAAGAGCTTGATCCCGATATCCCCGAACAGTTTCAGCGTGCGCTGGGCAATATGAACACCTATGTCGGCGCGCAGACCGGCACCCGCAACGATGGGGTGGCCGATGCCCAGGCAATCGCCAACTGGCTGCGCCGGGATCAGGGTGTTGCGCGGGTCGGCTTGGTCGGTTTCTGCCTTGGTGGCCGCATCGCCTATATGGTCGCCGCAAGAACCGATCTGGACGCGACGGTCGGCTATTACGGAGTCATGATCGATCAGGCGCTGGATGAGGCCAAAACCATCACCCATCCGCTGATGCTGCATATCCCCACCGCCGATCACTTCGTCGGACCGGAAGCGCAGGCAGCGATCCACGCGGCACTGGATTCACATCCCCGGATCACCTTGCACGACTACCCGGGCCTTGATCATGGCTTTGCCGCCGAAATGGGCAACCGCCGCGACGAAGCTGGTGCAGAACTGGCCGACGGCCGCACTGCCGCGTTCTTTGCGGAGCATCTGGCATGAGCGCGGCGCATGATGGCGTCGCACGTTGGCACGCCTATATGGAAGGCGGCAGCGATCTGGCGGTACTCGCGGATATGCTGGCCGAAGATGCCGTGTTCCACTCACCCGTGGTCCACACCCCGCAGGCTGGCAAGGCCAAGGTTATGGCCTATCTCGGCGCGGCCAGTCATGTCTTCGGCAATGGCAGCTTCCGCTATCTGCGCGAAATCGTCGATGGCAATGACGCCTGCCTGGAATTCGCCGCCGAAATGGATGGCATCAGCGTCAACGGTGTCGATATCATCCGCTTCGATAATCAGGGAAAGATCATTGATTTCAAAGTGATGGTCCGCCCGCTCAAGGCAGTGAACAAGGTCTGGGAACTGATGGCGGCGCGGCTTCAGGCGGAAGGGTAAACCATGGCCACCCGCATTGGTCCGGCGCGCTGTTTTGAACAGCACGCCGGATCAGGGTGCCGAATGCTCTACTGATTCATCGTTGCGAAGAAGTCTTCGTTGGTCTTGGAATCCTTCATCTTGTCGAGCAGGAATTCCATGGCATCGATGGTGCCCATCTGCATCAGGATGCGGCGCAGCACCCACATCTTGCTGAGCTTATCCTTGCCGCAGAGCAGTTCTTCCTTGCGGGTGCCGCTCTTGCCGACATCCAGCGCCGGGAAGATCCGCTTGTCGGCAACCTTGCGGTCGAGCACGATTTCCGAGTTACCGGTGCCCTTGAATTCTTCAAAGATCACTTCGTCCATACGGCTGCCGGTATCGATCAGCGCGGTGGCGATGATCGAAAGCGAACCGCCTTCCTCGATATTGCGGGCCGCGCCGAAGAAGCGCTTGGGGCGCTGCAGCGCATTGGCGTCGACACCGCCGGTCAGCACCTTGCCGCTGCTTGGCACCACGGTGTTGTAAGCGCGGCCAAGGCGCGTGATCGAATCAAGCAGGATCACCACATCGCGCTTGTGTTCAACCAGCCGCTTGGCCTTTTCGATGACCATTTCGGCGACCTGGACGTGGCGGGTGGCGGGTTCATCAAAGGTGGAGGAAATCACCTCACCCTTCACCGAACGCTGCATATCGGTCACTTCCTCGGGCCGTTCATCGACCAGCAGAACCAGCAGGAACACTTCCGGGTGATTGTCGGTGATGGCCTTGGCGATGTTCTGCAACAGCACGGTCTTGCCGGTGCGCGGCGGTGCGACGATCAGGGCGCGCTGGCCCTTGCCCTGCGGGCTGATGATGTCGATCACCCGGGCCGACTTGTCCTTTACCGTCGGATCCAGCGTATCGAGGCTGAGCTTCTCGTCCGGGTAAAGCGGGGTGAGGTTATCGAAATTGACGCGGTGGCGCACGGCCTCCGGATCATCGAAATTGACGCTGATCAGCTTGGTGATGGCAAAATAGCGTTCGCCATCCTTGGGGGCGCGAACTTCGCCTTCCACCGTATCACCGGTGCGCAGGCCCCATTTACGGACCTGGTTGGGCGAAACATAGATATCGTCGGGCCCGGCGAGATAGTTCGCCTCAGGGCTGCGCAGAAAGCCGAAGCCATCAGCCAACACTTCGATGGTGCCGATGCCGAGGATTTGCTCACCGTCTTCTGCCACTTCCTTGAGGATCGCGAACATCAGATCCTGGCGGCGCAGAGTGGATGCGCCTTCCACGCCCAGCTCTTCGGCCATTTCGACCAGCTCGGCGGAGGTTTTCTTCTTGAGTTCTTTCAGATGCATTTCGTGTGTCGTTCCGGAAAATCGGTTGGAATGGCCGGCGGATCATAGGGCTTGGGGAAAGCAGATCGCACCGCGAACTTTTGCGCGGTGCTGTGCCGGTGAACCTGCGAATAGGCGGGTTGAGATTACCCGTCAATGAATCGACGCACAGCCTGCCTCAAAAAGGCTTCACGATCACCAGAATCACGATCAGTGCGGCAGCAATGCCCGGCACCTCGTTGATCATGCGCAGCTGCTTGCCGGTCAATTTGCGTTCGCCGCGAACCAGTGCCGCGTGATAGCCCGCCAGCCAGACGTGATAGGCACTCAGCGCCAGCACCAGCGCCAGCTTGGCGTGAAACCAGCCCTGCCCGAAAGCGCCGATGGTCATCGCCAGCATCAGGCCCAGCAGCCAGACCAGCACCAGCGAGGGCCACAGGATGATTTTCAGCAGCATGCGCTCACGATCGATCCACACCGCATTTCCGGCGGAATCCTCGGGCAGTTCCTGATGATAGACAAAGAAACGCGGCAGCATGAACAGCCCGGCCATCCAGAAGATCACAAAGATCACATGGCCTGCCTTGAGCCAAAGATAGGTCATCGCCAGCACCCAATCCATGAACCATCCATCCGCCACCGATATCCGATCATGCCGCGCGCCGCCATGCCCTGACAATGCCCAACAGCTGCTCGACATTTTCTATCGGCGTGAACTGACCAATACCATGGCCGAGATTGAACACATGGGGGCGATCGGCAAAGGCATCCAGCACGCGGCTGGCCTGTATTTCCAGATCCGCTCCACCGGAAAGCAGCAACAAGGGGTCGAGATTGCCCTGCACCGGCAAACCTTCCGGCAGGGTGGCAGCAGCCCACAAGGGATCGATGGTTTCATCGATGCCCACCGCATCCACCCCGGTTTCGCGGGCATAGGCCGGTAGCTTTTCCCCAGCACCCTTGGGAAAACCGATCACCGGGACATCGGGAAAGCGTGCCTTGAGCGCTGCGGTGATCGCCGCATTGGGGGCAATCACCCAGCGCGCAAACTCTGCCGGGGCCAGGCTTCCTGCCCAGCTGTCAAACAGCTGCACCGCCTCTGCCCCGGCCTGAATCTGCCCGGCGAGATATTCGATGGTAACCGCAACAATCGCATCGATGATCAGCTGGAATGCAGCCGGATCGCGATAGGCCATGGCGCGCGTTTCGTGATGATCGCGGCTGCCCTCACCCGCGACCATATAGGTGGCAACTGTCCAGGGGCTTCCGGCAAAGCCCAGCAGCGTCTTGCCCGCGGGCAACATGGCCTTGACCTGCCGTACCGTCTCGTAAATCGGCAGCAGGCGCTCCGGCACCGCCTGCAGACTGCCCAGCGCATGATCGACCAGACGGGGGGAAAGGCGCGGGCCTTCGCCAGCCAGGAATTCCAGATCCTGCCCCATTGCATAAGGAACGATCAGAATATCGGAAAACAGGATGGCCCCGTCAAAACCGAACCGCCGGATCGGCTGCAAGGTGATCTCGGCAGCGGCGGCACTGTCATAGCACAGCGCCAGAAAGCCACCCGCCTTTGCCCGTAGCGCACGGTATTCGGGCAGATAACGCCCGGCCTGGCGCATCAGCCAGACTGGCCGCTCAGCCGTGTTTTCACCGCGCAGGGATCGAAGGAGCAAACCGGACATGCGTGGATCTTTCAAAATCAGATAATGAGAATCTTAAAAGGATTCTGCAGTTGTTGGCCTGTGGATAGCGGGAACAGCCGCGCCTTGCCCGATTTGTCCCGCAATGAACAGGGGGGATCATGATCCGACTCGCTTGGTAGCGCGGTCAAGCAAGACTTGTCCGTGCTATCCCCAGCCTGTGGGAAAGCCTGTCCACCTGTCCATAATCGGCTTATCGATGGGCCGGTAACCGGGAACGAACTGGGGCAGGCAGTTGTGCCGAACTTGTTCTGGGGCTTCTCCCGTGGTTTATGCAGCATTCTGTCCACAGCGGCTGCCATCAGGGGTTTCATGCCACGGCTGCATCTTCATCTTCTGTCGGATTCAACCGGCGAAACGCTTGAAATGATCGCCAAGGCGGCGCTTGCCCAGTTCGAGGGCGCCGATGTGATCCGGCATTTCTGGCCAATGGTCCGCTCGCAGCAACATCTCGACCGGATCATGGGAGAGGTTGCCGCCAACCCCGGGCTGGTGTTCTTCACCATGGTCAATGCCGAAACCCGCAGCAAGCTGGAAGAGCGCTGCCGCACGCTTGGTCTGCCGGTGGTGCCGGTGCTCGACAATGCGGTGGAAGCGCTGGAAGCAGCATTGGGACAGCATCCCAAAGCCCGCCCCGGACGCCAGCACGCAATGGACGAAGCCTATTTCGCCCGCGTGGATGCCATACACTATACCATTGCCCATGATGACGGTGTTGGCTGGGAGGATTGGGAGGAGGCCGATATCGTCCTCGCCGGGGTTTCGCGCAGTTCGAAAACGCCGACCAGCATCTACCTTGCCAATCGCGGTTACAAGGTTGCGAATATCCCGATCGTGGTCGAAAGCCCGCCGCCGACCGCCTTGTTCGGACTGAAGCACCCGGTGGTGGTCGGACTGACCACCGCGCCCGACCGCCTGATCGCGGTGCGCCGCAATCGTCTGCTGTCCCTTAATCAGACGCCGGAAACCGCCTATGTCGATGAGGATCGGGTCAACGGCGAACTTGCCTTCGCGCGGCGGATGTTTGCCGATAATGGCTGGCCGGTGATCGATGTGACGCGCCGTTCGATCGAAGAGGCGGCCGCAGCGATTATCAATCTGTACAACGAAGCCCGGCCTGCGCCAGAATCGGCAGAGGATACGGCCAGCTGATGAGTGTAGTGCTGGCATCGCAAAGCGGCTCGCGGCGGGCCATGCTTACCGCCGCCGGGGTGAGCTTTACCGCAGACGCCGCCGCGCTGGATGAGCGTGCCGTGGAAGCGGCGCTGGGCGATGCGCCTCCTGCCGAGATCGCACTGGCGCTTGCCCGGGCAAAGGCCGCAGCGGTTGCGCCGCGCCATCCGGGGAGCCTGGTGCTGGGCAGCGATTCGCTGGTTTCGGTTGAAGGACGCCGCTTCGACAAGCCGCGTGACCGCGATGAAGCGGCGGCGCATCTGCGCCATTTCTCCTGCAAGACCATGCAATTGCATAGCGCCGCCGCATTGCTGCGCGATGGTGCGGTGCTGTGGGATCATGCTGCGCTTGCCGAATTGCGCGTGCGCGAATTGAGCGAGGATTTCATTGCCCGCTATCTTGACGCTGAATGGCCTGAGGTTGGCTATTGCGTGGGTGTGTTCCGGATCGAGGCAATGGGCGTGCAGCTGTTTGAAAATATCACCGGCGATCATTTTACCGTGCTTGGCATGCCATTGCTGCCGCTGCTGGCGGCGCTGCGTGAAGAGGGTGAGTTGCCGAGATGAGCGCGCCATTTGCTGAAGTGATTGGCGATCCCATTGCCCAATCCAAATCGCCGCTGATTCACAATTTCTGGCTGGAGAAGCTGGGAATTGCGGGCGAATATGCCCGGGCGCATGTTACGGCGGAGGGCTTGGCAGACTATCTTGCCGCGCGGCGTGATGAGGTGCGTTGGCAAGGCTGCAATGTCACCATGCCGCACAAGCAGGCGATCATGCCGCTGCTCGATCAGATCGATCCGGCAGCGGCGCGGATCGGCGCGGTCAATACGGTTCAGCGCGGAGCAGACGGCGATTTGCGCGGCTTCAACACCGATGTGGCCGGGTTTCTCGAGCCATTGGGCGGGCAAAAGTTCAGCCGCGTGACCGTGATTGGCGCCGGCGGCGCTGCGCGGGCGGTGCTGGCCGGCCTGGCTGATCAGGCGGTGAGCTGGATATCGCTTCAGAATCGCAGCATCGCCAAGGGGGAGGCGCTGCTCAGCGAATTTGGCCTTAACGGCTGCGTCACCGCCGTGGGCGAAGAGGTTCCCGCCGCAGAGCTGCTGGTCAACACATCCTCGCTGGGCATGCTTGGCCAACCGCCGCTGCCGCCGGTGGAGCGCTATGTGATGGATGGCGGGGTGGTGTTCGATATCGTCTATTCGCCGCTTGATACCGAACTGCTCAAGGCGGCGCGTGCGCGCGGCCAGCAGACCATCGATGGGCTGGCCATGCTGATCGGACAGGCGGCGGTGGCTTTCGAGAAATTCTTCGGCCAGCCAGCCCCGCGCCAGCATGATGCGCAATTGCGGGAACTGCTGGTGCGATGAGCGAAAAGCGCCCCTATATCCTTGGGCTCACCGGTTCGATCGGCATGGGCAAATCCGCTGTTGCCGGAATGCTGCGCGATTGCGGTGTGCCGGTGTTCGATGCGGATGCGGTGGTGCATGAACTGCAAGGCCCGGGTGGCGCATTGCTGGTGCCGATCGAAGCCGCATTTCCCGGCACCACCAGTGCGCAAGGCGTGGATCGGGTCAGATTGGGGGCCGCCGTATTCGGCAATCCCGAGGCATTGGCGCGGCTGGAGATGATCGTTCATCCCGAAGTGGCAGAGGTGCGGCGCGCCTTTCTGGCGGACAATCGCGATGCGCCACTGATCGTGTTCGATATTCCGCTGCTGTATGAAAAGGACGGCTGGAAACAGGTTGATGGCGTGGCGGTGGTCTCTGCCTCCGCCCAGCAGCAGCGCCAGCGCGTGCTGGCCCGCCCCGGTATGACGGTGGAGAAGTTTGAACATATTCTGGGGTTGCAGGTTCCGGATGCAGAGAAGCGGCGACGGGCTGATTTCATCATCGATACCGGCGTATCGCTGGAGGAAACACGGGCTGCGGTGCGAAGCCTGGTCGACAGGCTGATCGATCAGCACAAGGCGCGATAAAAATCGCCCGATACCCCTTGCCACCCGGCCCCGGGAGGCAGATATTCAATGGGTAATGCGAGAGATCATCTTCGATACCGAAACCACCGGACTTGATCCCAAGACCGGTGACAGGCTGGTTGAAATCGGCTGCATCGAAATGGTCAACCGGGTGACCACCGGCGAGACATTTCACGCCTATTTCAATCCCGATCGCGACATGCCCGCCGCTGCGGAAGCGGTGCACGGGCTTTCCGCCAGTTTCCTGTCCGACAAGCCGCGCTTTCATGAGCGGGCGGCGGAACTGCTCGAATTTCTGGGCGATTCGAATCTGGTTGCCCATAATGCCGGCTTCGATTTCGGCTTCATCAACATGGAACTCGAATCCTGCGGGCTGGAGCCTGTCTCGCGCAGCCGCATGGTTGATACGGTGGCGCTGGCCAAACTGCGCCATCCGGGCGCGAAGCTGTCGCTTGATGCGCTGTGCACGCGCTATGGCATCGATCGCAGTCACCGCACGCGCCACGGCGCCTTGCTTGACGCGGAATTGCTGGCTCAGGTCTATGTCGAGCTTACCGGTGGTCGTCAGATCGGGCTGGAGCTGGCGAGTGATGGCGGCAGCGATCTGGCAGTCACGGTTGAAATCGCCCCGCGCGAACGGGTTTTTCGCCCCGCCCGCCCGCATCAGCCAAGTGATGCGGAGCTGGCGGTTCATGCAGCGTTTCTCGATACGATGAAATCACCCCTGTGGCGCGAATGACGTGGCGTGCGTGACAGGGTGTGGCTGAAGCCGGTCAGCGATGGTTGCCCGGCATTGTGACAGGAGAAGGCAGTCGATGGAAATTCGCGTTTCAGGCCATCAGGTCGATACCGGCGAAGCCCTGCAATTGCACGCGCAAGAGCGGTTGGGCGGCATTGTCGAAAAATATTTCGCACAGGCGCTTTCCTCCACTGTCACGTTCAATCGTGCGCCGGCTGGGGCCTTTCGCGCCGATATCGTTACCCATGTCATGCAAGGGCTGGTGCTGAAGGGTGCCAGCATCGCGCATGATGCCCATGCCGCCTTCGATCAGGCGGCGGAAAAGATCGACAAGCAGCTGCGCCGATACAAGCGGCGGCTCAAGGATCGCCATTTGCAGATGGGGCATGCGATGCGCGCCGAAGAGGCGAGCTATACGGTTTTTGCCGAGCCACCTCAGGAAGTGGAAGAGGTTACCGTTGATGCACCGCTGGTGATTGCCGAAACGCGGGTTGATGTGCCCGAAGCCACGGTTTCCGATGCCGTCATGATGCTCGATTTGCGCAACACCAACGCGCTTCTGTTCAAAAACGCTGGCACTGGTCGGCACAATATGGTTTATCGCCGGGGTGATGGTTCTATCGGCTGGGTTGAACCTTCTTAGCGCGCAGGCTAAAGGCCGCGCCATTTCCAGGTGAGGGCGATGCGGCAGGTTGCGGAATTTCCGCCCGCCGTTGCCGCATGCGTCCTCCGTTTTATGGATCGGCCTTTTCCGATGACCGCACTTTTCACCCTTCCCCCGGAATCTGTTGGCATAGTTGCCGTTGATTCCAAGCAGGCCATTCTCGATCAGCTGGCACACCGCTTTGCCAGCGTTTACGAGCTTGATCCCGCGCTGGTTCTGGAGCGTATCGAAGAGCGTGAGAAACTGGGCAGCACCGGTTTCGGGCGCGGGGTTGCGATTCCGCATGCGCGCCTGCCCGGCCTCAGTCGCCCGGTTGCGGTGTTTCTGCGCCTGACTGCGCCAGTTGCCTTTGATGCAGCTGATGGCATGCCGGTTGATCTGGTGTTCGGGCTGCTGTCGCCGGAACAGGCCGGGGCAGCGCACCTCCATGCATTGGCTGCGATCAGCCGGATGATGCGTGATGAAGCGCTGCATGGCGCGCTGGGTGAAGCGCAGGATGCCGAAGCAATCTATGCCTTGCTTGCCAATGGCATAGATCGCGACGCGGCCTGAATCCGCGGTGGAAGCAAGGCTTCCGGCTCATCTTGAAGTTGCCGCACTGATTCGCCTTGCCCAGGCGGAAGGCGGTTTTGCCAGCGTTCTTCACCGCGGTGAGCGCGAGGGTGGAACCATCCTGCTGATATTGACTGAACGTGGCGGAAATGCGCGGGTTTTTGAGCGGATGCCCAGTGCTGATGGGCACCGGAATTGGCAACTGTCAAAAGCAGAAGATATTGATAACAAAGACGAATTCTACTCCTATCTGGATCGCAGGGCGGCCCAGGATCCCGATCTGTGGATTATTGAACTGGATGTCGCTGGTGGGGAACGGTTGATCGGATTACCACCGACAATAACTTGACTTTGCTGCACTGCGGAATCTAGGGGCGCTCACCTTTGTTTGTGCGCAGGCGGCGCGGGGGGCATTCAGGCCCGCCATGCTAGCACGCAGACGGGGAACGACCGGCGGGATCCCGGTCGGGTCGGGTCCGGATTTCGGATACCGCCCTTCCCATCCCGCGCCTGGCCCGTTCACCGCTCAGTTTGAAGATCGAATGAGCCGCAAGCTTACCCGCGCCAGTGCTATTGCAGTGGCCGCAACACTCGTGACGATACTTGTCAGCGCCGATGGTTCCGGTGCTGCCGCCGAGAGCAGAATGCCTCAGGCGATTGCCTCGCAAAGCGAGGCTGGCGAACCCCAAACCGCCATGATCGCACAGCCAGTTGTCCAGCCGGTTCCGGCCGAGGACGCCAAAGCTGCGCCCGCGCGCGGCGATGATTCCGATTCCGCTGCTGATGCAGCTTCCGAGAACGAACCCGCCCGTTCGCTGGCCGAGTTGGTTGCGGAACAGCCGCAGTCTGACGATCTTTCGCGTGAGCTGCATTGCCTGGCTGGTGCCATCTATTTCGAGGCCAAGAGCGAATCGCTGGCCGGTCAGCTCGCGGTGGGCCGCGTGGTGGTCGCCCGGTCAAAATCGGGGCGTTTCCCCGGCAGCTATTGCGGTGTGGTCTATCAGCATTCGCAGTTTTCATTCGTGCGGGGCAATTCGATGCCCCGGATCAACACCGCTTCGCGCCAGTGGGCCAATGCGGTTGCGATTGCCCGGATTGCCGATGAAGGCAGCTGGCGCAGCCCGGCAGAGGGCGCGTTGTTCTTTCATGCTGCTCGAGTTTCGCCCGGCTGGCATCTGACCCGGCTGGCCCGGATCGACAATCATATCTTCTATCGCTGATTCACAGACCCGGCGGGTATTCCCGCCGGGCTGGTTTCAGGCGCTGAATTTCACCCAGACGGGGGCATGATCGCTGGCCTTTTCGCGGCCGCGATGATCCTTGTCGACGCCGCTGGCGACCAGCCGGTCGGCCAGTTCGGGCGAAAGCAGCGCGTGATCGATGCGAAAGCCGTGATCGCGCTGCCAGGCGCCGGCCTGATAATCCCAGAAGGTCCAGATGCCGCCCTGCGGGTTGTGCAGCGCCAGCGCATCGGTCCAGCCATCGCCCAGCAGCCTGGCATAGGCATCGCGCGATTGCGGCTGCATCAGTGCGTCGTCCACCATTGCCTTGGGTGACCAGATATCGTGATCCTGCGGGATTACGTTATAGTCGCCGATCACCAGCGCGGGCACTTCCTCGGCGGCAATCGCCTGCATCCGGGCGCGCAGCCGCTCCATCCAGCGCAGCTTGTAGTCGAACTTGGGCCCCGGCTGCGGATTGCCGTTGGGCAGATAGATGCAGGCAATGCGCAGCCCGAAGACATCTGCCTCAAGATAGCGTGAATGTTCATCGCTGTCGTCGCCGGGCAGGCCGCGCTGCACCTCTATCGGCAGCGTTCCATCGGCGAGTATGGCAACGCCATTGAACCCCTTCTGCCCATGCCAGATTGCGTGATAGCCGATCTTTTCGAACTCGGCGGCCGGAAAGCCTTCATCCTGCGTCTTTATTTCCTGAAGGCAGGCGACCGAAGGGCGCGTTTCCTCAAGCCATTCCAGCAGGCGCGGCAGGCGCGCCTTGATGCCGTTGATATTGAAACTGGCGATTTTCATCAGATCGCAAAGCTCGATCCGCAACCGCATCCGGCACTGGCATTGGGATTCTCGACACGAAAAGCCGAACCACCCAGCGACTCGACGAAATCCACCGTTGCCCCGGCGACCAGATCAAGGCTGACCGGATCGACCAGCAAAAGCACACCATCGCGTTCGATAATCAGGTCATCAGGCTCTGCCGTATCGGCGAGGGCGAAGCGGTATTGAAATCCTGAGCAGCCGCCGCCTTCAACCGCCAGCCGCAGTTGTGCGGGCTTGCCCTGCCTGGCCGCAATAGCTGCCACGCGCGCGGCGGCAGAGGGGCTGAGTGTGAGTGTTGGCGCATCCATACCTGCCAATGTAGGGATTGGCAGCCGCAGCGGCAAGCAATCCCGCCTAATGGGCCTTGACCCTAGGCGCTCTGAATATAGCTGCGCATTGCCTCTGCTTCGGATTCGATCCGGTCGATCCGGTATTTCACCAGATCGCCGATCGAAACGAAGCCGATGAGCGCGCCGTCCACCACCACCGGCAGATGGCGAATGCGCCGCCGGGTCATCAGCCCCAGCGCGTCGAGCACGCCGGTTCCCGGTTCCACGGTAATCGCGGGCGATGTCATTACATCACCAACCCGCTTTTCCAGCATGGCCGGACCGTGTTCGGCCAGCTGATACACAACATCGCGTTCGGAAAAGATTCCAGCGATTGCGCCGTGTTGCAGCACCGGCAAGGCGCCGATCCGCCGCTCCGCGAGCAGTGCCAGCGCCTGCCCGACGCTGTCCGCCGCATCGCAATGGATGATTTCGGTGCTCCGTCCCTCGATCAGGCGCGCAATCGTCATGGCGGCTCTCCCTTTTTGGCCCTCCTATTTGCAGTAAGAATGACATGAAGCAGGCAGCTTGGCGAGTCCCGCCACGGACAGGCATTTATGTGATGCCGGGGTTGCTCCACCCGGCACAAAGGCGCATGAGCCGCGCATGAGCTATTCGCCGCTGGATGATCGCGCTGTCGCAGCCTCTGCTTTCGGCCGTTTTCGCCGTTTCATGCGCGGCTGGGCTTGGTTTTCCGCGGCAATGGTCATTCTGACGGTTGGCTGGCTCTATCGCGAGGAAGGGCTGGTTTCGATCCACTTCTATATCGCGACGGCGCTGGGCGTCGGCTTCACCATGATGCTGGGCGGAGCGCTGATGGGGCTGGTGTTCCTGTCCAGCGGCACCGGCCATGACGAGGCGGTGCGCGACTGGGAAGAGGATCAGCCCTGAAGTCTGACGTGGAATTCGCAAGAGGCGATTCCGGCACGGCACCTGCCGATCTTTCGCCTGGTATCGTGCGATCAGAAACGACAGTTTCGATCAGCTCTCAGGATAGAGGCGATATTCTCTCTACCGGGATGCCGCCAACCAGATGTTCCTGAATGATCCGCTTGCGAATTCCACGTCAGACTTCAGGGCTGATCCTCTTCCCAGTCGCGCACCGCCTCGTCATGGCCGGTGCCGCTGGACAGGAACACCAGCCCCATCAGCGCTCCGCCCAGCATCATGGTGAAGCCGACGCCCAGCGCCGTTTCGGTGCAGGAATGATACCATACTCCATCCGGCCAGACCACGGCCACTGGCCCGGCGGCGCAGATTTTCAGGCAATCTGCCTTGGTCCGGGCGATCCCGCCATCGCGGTCCAGCCCTAGTTCCTTCAACCGCTTCTTGAGATATTTCCAGGCCGGTGTGCCTACCGCGCGTGAACAGCATTCGCCCTTTTCAGCCTCTGCACAGAGGAAGATATGCCGTTTGATCCCCTTGCCGCCATTGGTGGCAAGCGCGGCTCTGGCGCGCGCCAGCTCGGCTGGATCGACAGCGTCTGACGGCTGTTTCAAGTCAGCCCTTCTTGCCGACGATGCGCGCGATTTCAGCGGCCACCATACGTTCAACCAGTGCAGGCAGATTGCGATCAAGCCATTCGGCCAGCGCCGGGCGCAGCAATTCGCGCACCATGCCTTCCAGCGAGGTTTCGCCAGAACGCACGATCTGCGGCGCGGCACCGGGTTCGGCCAGCATGGCCAGCGCAGCAAAGGAATCGCGCATCGAACTCAGCCGGTCGGTGGCGATCAGCGATGCTTCATCGGCACTGCTGGAAAACTCGGCAGCCGAATCAAGCTCAAGCACATCATCAAGCGCTTCGTCTTCGGCCTCGCTTGCGTCAAACGCCTGTTCGGCGCGCAGAATGCCGCGCTCGCTGCGTTCACGCCGCTCATCCGCGGCGCTCGCCCGGTTGTCGCGCGCGATCACCTTCTTGATCGATTCGAGGATTTCCTCAACCGAAGGCTCTCCAGCCTGGCGCATTGGCCGATTCCCCATTTACCTGCCCCGCAGCAGAATCACCGAGACCCTGCCGCCGATTCCTTCACTGAACCGTCCTGGGCCGGGGTGTCAACGGTGCGCGTGGATTGCGCCTTGGGATCGGGATCGCAGGCCCAGTCAAAGAGATTGCCGCTGACCCGGTCATAATTGGCAACCGGATCATACAGCGCGCCGCCTTCCAGCGCGAGATCGCGGGCTTCCGCCTTGCCCATGGCCACCAGCAGGTTGAACCCGGCGACATAGGAATTGCGCTTTGCGGTTTCGAGCTGAACCTGCGCGTTGAGCAGTTCCTGTTCGGCGTTGAGAATATCAAGGATGGTACGATTGCCGACGGTGTTTTCCGCCCGCACGCCTTCCAGGCTGAGCTTGGCGGCATCGACCGCCGATTGCGACGAGGCAATGATCTCGCGGCTTGCCTGCCAGCCGGCATAGGCGGCGCGGGTGTTGGCGATCACCTGGCGCTCTACGCCGATTTCCTGTTCCAGCGTTGCGCCTTCGCGGGCCTGGGCCTGACGCTCCAGCGCTGCCGGGCGGCCGCCCTGGAACAGCGGCACGGTGGCCTGAACTCCGGCGCTCACCCCGGTTCCGCGCTGCCGCAGCCCGGCAGAAGCAGGGCCGCCCAGCGTGCCCAGATAATCGGTGTAGCTGCCGCTGCCGAACACCGAAAGCTTGGGCATGCGGCTGGCACCCGCCGAGCGGACATCATAGCCGGCCGCCTTGCTGCGTTCATGCGCGGCGATCAGATCGGGATTGCTGTCGAGCGCGGTCTGCACCGCCGCATCGACGCTGGCGGGAAGGCCGGGCAGCGCCGGAGGTGCCTGAAGATCTTCCGGAGCCTTGCCGACGATCTGGATATAGCGTTCGCGCGCGGCGATCAGATTGGCCTCTGCCGAACGGGTCTGCCCGCGGGCCAGCGCCAGCCGCGATTGTGACTGGGCAACGTCAGTCCTGGTCAGGTCGCCGATCTCGAACCGATCCCTGGTGGCCTGCAGATTGACCTCAAGCACGCTGACATTGTTGCGATTGAGGCCAACCACTGCCTGATTGAGGATCACATCCATATAGGCGGTCACGGTCTGGCTGAACACCGCGCTCTCCGCCGAACGCAGATCGGCGCGGCCAGCTTCGACGCGGGTTTTTGCCGCATGGATCGAATTGCGGACACCGCCGCCCGAATAGATCGGCACGCCCAGCGTGGCCGATCCGGTCAATTGCTGATCCGGGCCAAGGCCGGTGGTGGCGGTGACGGCATTGCCGGCCAGATTGGACCGCAGAATATCGGTCAGCGTCGCGGTTGCGCTGAGCGAAGGCAGGCCATCGGCGCGGGCAATCGGCACGCCAGCATCAACCGCGCGCTGCTGGGCGCGGGCGGCCTGCAGCGAAGGATTGCTGTTATAGGCCAGCACCAGCGCGTCGCGCAGGTCATCGGCCAGAGCCGGCGCAGCCAGATATGCCGAACCAGCCAGCAAGATCCCGGTCTGGAAAGCGAGGCGCAACGCCCGGTTTGCAATCATGCTCAGAAACTCCAGCCGCGCGGTGCGGCGAATTCACCCAGAACGGGAATGCCGATGTCGATCAGCGGCAGCAGCGAAATGGAGCCGGCGATCTTGCGCCCGGCGGCCAGCCGGGTAACGCCGCGATCAACCAGCCCGGTGACGATCCGCCCGCCCTCGGCCAGCTGCGCTGCCAGCGAATCGGGCAATTGCTCAATCGCGCCATCAATCAGCAGCAGGCTGTAAGCCCCCTTGCCAGCAGTTTTGCCGCCGGTTGCGGCTTCGGCAGCGGACACAACCGTGACCGAACCGCTGATCGTATTGACCAGCGCGGCCAGATAGTTGCTGCCGCAGCTGACCAGCAGCACCTTGTCATCCACACGCGGCGCGGCTTCCGTCAGCATCCGGCCATGCACCAGCGGCGCGGGCAGGGCATGGCCATCATCCAGCGGAATCGCCCGATCAATATAAGCATGGCCGCGCGCAGCGGCGGGCACGTAATCCTCGCGCGGGACTTCGCCCATCGCGCCCAGCACCCATTCCTCATTCACTCCGCTGACACGGAGCTGGCTGTCGACCATGGCGCGGCGCGCGGCAGCGAAATCCTGCGATCCTGCGGTGGGAGCGGTGCGTTCAGCGGTAATTGTCATGCCTGCGAAACCTTTTGCGCGGGTGGCGTATTGCATAGATAATACAGCAGCGCGATTTTGCAACGGGTTTGCGCCTGACCCGGAATCATCCTGCAAAGCCTGCTTCGCCGGATTTCGAAAGTCCTCTAGGCGAAGCTTATGGCAGCGCCAAGCGCTTTGACGGCATGGGCGTTACGCGCTTATGGGGCGGTGTCTGCACAAGGTCCGATGGAGCGTAACATGACCGGGATGGTAACAATTCGCGAGGAAGATCTGATCGAAAGCGTGGCCGATGCGCTGCAATTCATCAGCTACTACCACCCGATGGACTATATCCGCGCTCTGGGTGAGGCCTACAAGGCAGAGCAGGGCCCGGCCGCAAAGGATGCGATTGCCCAGATTCTCACCAACAGCAGGATGTGCGCCGAAGGCCATCGGCCGATCTGCCAGGATACCGGCATCGTCAATGTGTTCATCGATTGGGGGCAGGAATGCCGCCTCGAATCGCAGCGCTCGTTGCAGGAAGTGGTCGATGAAGGGGTGCGCCGCGCCTATCTGAATCCGGAAAACAAGCTGCGCGCCTCGGTGCTGGCCGATCCCGCCTTCACCCGCCGCAACACGCGCGACAACACGCCCTGCGTGCTCTCGGTCAATATGGTGCCGGGCAGCAAGGTTTCGGTCGATGTCGCGGCCAAGGGCGGCGGCAGCGAGAACAAATCGAAGTTCAAGATGATGAACCCCAGCGACACT
This sequence comes from Novosphingobium sp., assembly GCA_044225335.1. Lineage (GTDB taxonomy): Bacteria > Pseudomonadota > Alphaproteobacteria > Sphingomonadales > Sphingomonadaceae > Novosphingobium. Next base: position 70,637 of record JBGAIR010000004.1, read on the forward strand.
ATCGTCGAATGGGAGCTGGAAATGCTGCCGCAGATGGGCGCGGGCTGGTGTCCGCCGGGGATGCTGGGCATCGGCATCGGCGGCACGGCGGAGCATTGCATGATGCTGGCCAAGCGCAGCCTGATGGAGCCGATCGACATGGCCCAGCTCAAGGCGTGCGGCCCGCAGAACGATATCGAGGCGATGCGCATAGAAATCTTCGACAAGGTCAACGCACTGGGCATCGGCGCGCAGGGTCTGGGCGGGCTTTCGACCATTCTGGACGTGAAGATCTATGACTGGCCGTGCCATGCTGCCGGCAAGCGGCCAAAAAGGTCAATCTTGATACGCTGACGCCAGAGGAAGGCGCGCAGCTGGAAACAGGGCGACCGGCTGCTGCTAAACGGCAAGATGCTCACCGGCCGCGATGCCGCGCACAAACGCATTCAGGATATGCTGGCCAAGGGCGAGGAGCTGCCGGTCAGCTTCAAGGGCCGGGCGATCTATTATGTCGGCCCCGTCGATCCGGTGATGGGCGAAGTGGTTGGCCCGGCTGGCCCGACCACGGCAACCCGCATGGACAAGTTCACCGAGATGATGTGCGAGCTTGGTCTGCTGACCATGATCGGCAAGGCCGAACGCGGGCAGGGCGCGGTTGAGGTGATCAGCAAGCACAAGACCGCCTATCTGATGGCGGTGGGCGGTGCGGCCTATCTGGTCGCGCGCGCGATCCGCGAGGCAAAGGTGGTCGGCTTCGAGGATCTGGGCATGGAAGCGATCTATGAATTCACGGTCGAGGATATGCCGGTGACAGTTGCGGTCGACAGCGAGGGCAATAATGTCCACCAGCTTGCCCCGCTGGTCTGGAAGGACAAGATCGCAAAGGAAAAGCTGCTGGGCTGAGCGCGCCGCTCAGGCCCCCGCTCGACCAACGCCTGAGCGGGATCGACAAAGCCTCTGGCTTGCCGCGCGGATCGCGGGCAAACCGGATGCGATGATCGAGCCGCAATTCCCCCTTCGGCAGCAGGCCGCGCCGCCAGCCCGTCTTCCCGCGCGGATCGTGCTGGGTTCGATTGCCGGGCTGTGGCTGACCTATCTGGCTTTGGCCAGCCTGCGCGGCTGGCTGGTCGGGCTGGAGCTGCTCGATGCGCTGCTGTGGCGGCGCCTGCTCGTCACGCTGGCATCCATGGCGGTAACTTTGGCCCTGTGGCCGCTGTTCCGCCTGCTCGATGCGCGTCCGTTGTGGATCAAGGTCGTGGCGGTGCTGACGGTTTCGCTGCCCGCTTCGCTGCTGCTCGCAGGGATCAACCAATGGGCCTTTGCCTCGATCGAGAACCAGGTCGTCACCAAGATCGGTGAGCGCGAGGGGCTGCGCATTCGCAGCGATGAATCGGGCAATCTGCTGGTCGATCCGCTCGATCGCGGCAAGCAGACCGCCACGCCGCCGCAGCCATCGCCGCCGCCGGTCGTGCCCGAACCTTCGCCTGCGATTCCCACGATTGCCCAGCAGGAACAGGCTGGCGCGGCGGTGACGATTGATGCCGAAACGCGTGAGGACAACCGCTGGCGGCAGCTGACCGATGTTGCGCTGGGCCGCTACTTCCTGCTGCTCGCCTGGGCGGCGCTCTATTATGCGCTGGTCAATGGTGAGCAGGTGCGCGCGGCGGAACGGCGCGAGGGCGAGTATCGCCGCGCCGCCAAGGCGGCAGAGCTGCGCAGCCTGCGCTATCAGGTCAATCCGCATTTCCTGTTCAACACGCTCAATTCGCTGTCAGCGCTGGTGATGACGGGCAAGGCGGAGGCTGCGGAAAAGATGATCCAGACGCTGGCCGCCTTTTATCGCCGCAGTCTGGCCGAGGACCCCACCGGCGATATCGCGCTGGAACAGGAACTGGCCCTGCAACGCGCCTATCTGGAAATCGAGGCATTGCGCTTTCCTGAGCGGCTGAAGGTGGCATTTGATGTTCCGCCCGCGCTGGAAAATGCCAGTGTGCCGGGCATGATCCTGCAGCCGCTGGTCGAAAACGCGATCAAATATGCGGTTGCGGCCAGTCGCCGGGCGGTCACCATCACGATTGCTGCGCGCGAGGAATTCGGCAGGCTGGTGATCGAGGTCTGCGACGATGGCGAAGGCCATGCCAGTTCTGCCCCGGATGGATTCGGCATCGGCCTCAACAATGTGCGTGACCGGCTTGCCGCGCGCTATGGCGATGATGCGGGTCTTGTCTCAGGGCCGGGACTCAAAGGGGGGTGGCGCGTGGCCCTGCGCCTGCCATTGCAGCACCATGGCTGACGGCACCGCCTCTGCGCCGCTGCGGACCCTGCTGGTCGATGACGAGCCGCTGGCGCTGGAGCGGCTGGCAATAATCTGCGGCGCCATTCCCACCATTGAGATAGCGGGAATGGCGAGTGACGGCGAAGCGGCGCTGGATGCTGTCAGCGAACTTACACCCGATCTGGTTTTGCTGGATATGACGATGCCGGGCCTGGGCGGACTGGATGTGGCGCGGCAGCTTGCCGAACGCTGTCAGCCGGGGCGAATTCCCGCAGTGATCTTTGTGACCGCGCATGACAATTTTGCGGTTGAGGCGTTCGATCTCGACGCGGTCGACTATGTGCTCAAACCGGTCACACCCGACCGGCTGGAGCGAGCCATTGCCCGTGCCATTGCGCGGCGCGGCGAGGGCGCTGGCGCTGCTTCCGGCGATTGGCTCGCTGAATTCTGGGTGCCGCATCGTTCCGAATTGCTGCGGATTGCGGTGGGCGATGTCGACCGGATCGATGCCGAGCGCGATTATGTGCGGCTGCATGTCGGCCAGAGCGATGGCACCAGCCGCAGCTATCTGCTGCTGCAGACGGTTTCAGGACTGGAGGCGCGGCTCGATCCCGAGAAATTCATCCGCCTGCATCGCTCCACCATCCTGCGGCGAGATCGCATTGCCGGATTGCGGCATGAAGGGCTGGGGGTCTGGTCGGTGGAGCTGGTCGATGGCGGCAGCGTGCGCATTGGCCGCACCTATCTGGCGCGGGCCAAGGCCATGGCGGGCCGCTGATCCGCATTTGCCGTTTTGCACCTGCGCCGGTGGTCGCTATCAGGGGCGATCATGGCTATCGTGATGACCTTTCTGCTGGGGATCTGCAATTTCTCGCTGCACAAGGCAGTGCTGGAAAGCGGCCACCCCTTGCTGGCGCAATCGCCGTGGTTCTTTCACATGCTGGGCGGCCGCTTCAGCCTGTTGCTGGAATTTGTCATGCTGGCAGGCACGCTGCTGATGGTGCAGCAAGGCTCGATCAGCTGGGCGGGGTTCTATGCGCTCTACAGTCTAGTCAATGGTGGGGCGGCCTGGCTGATCCTGACGGGACGGATCTAGCGTGACGGTTCTGTTTCACGTCAGCGATCTGCATTTCGGCGCAGAGGATTGCGCCGCGCTCGATTGGTTCATGGGTGAGGTGCAGCGCCACTGCCCGGCTGCGGTGATCTGCACCGGCGATCTGACCATGCGCGGCACCGCTCGCGAATTTGCTGCGGCGGAGGAATGGCTTTCGGCGGTGCCGGTTCCGCTCAGTCTTGAGCCCGGCAATCACGATGTTCCCTATTACCATATGATGCTGCGCCGCCTGACCCGGCCCTATGCCCGCTATCGCGCGCTGGAAGCGGCGGTGGAAAGCGATCTGAATCTGGATGGCGTGGCGGTAGTTCCGCTCAAGACCATTGCCCGGGCGCAGCTGCGCCTGAACTGGTCAAAAGGGCGAGTCAGCGGGGGCGACCTCGATGATGCGCTGCATGGATTGGCGCGCCACGCCGCAGCGCGGGTCAAGCTGGTCGCCTGCCACCACCCCCTGCTGGATGCCAATGCCGCAGCGCGGCCATCAACGCGGGGTGGCAGGGCGGCGCTGGCGGCGCTGGCGCGGGCAGGGGCAAATGCCGTGCTTTCCGGCCATGTCCACGATGCCTTTGACCGCGAGGTGGAAATCGATGGATGCAGGATACGCCAGATTGGCGCAGGCACGCTGTCAGAGCGGCTGCGCAGCACGCCGCCGGGCTATAACCGGATCGAGATTGATGCCGATGGCGCGCTGAAGGTCAGCGTCCAAACCCAAGGCTAGCTTGCCTTGCGGCGCTGCCTGACCCGTTCCTCGACCGCGTGAATCAGGGCCAGCAGATCGTCGCGGCTGATATCCAGAACTTCATCCCATTCCGCCAGCACCGCGTCGAGATCATCATCGTCGATATGCCCGGCCCAGTCGGGCAAGACCGGGGCGGATACGGCCCGATGCGGCCAGGAATGGCCCGTTGCCCGATTCCAGAAATAGCCGCAGGCCAGCAAGACCACGATGTTCAGCGCGATTGGCATGAGCAGAAAATGCCATCCCGTCTGCGCCATCGCCGGGCTGGCTAACGCAGTCAGCAGCGCGGTACCACCGGCAGGCGGATGCAGGCTGCGGGTGACGCTCATCGCGGCGATCGCGCCGCCGACTGCGAAACCGCCAGCCAGCCAGGGTATGGGAATGACCCAATGCCCGATCATGCCCGCTGCGGCGGCAATCAGATGCCCGCCCAGCACCGGCCATGGCTGCGAGAGCGGACTGGCGGGCAAGACGAAGATCAGCACCGCCGATGCGCCCATTGGTGCAATCAGCCAGGGCAGGGCGGCATTGTTTCCGGCAAGGTGAAACGAAATCAGCCCGGTCAGCGCAATGCCGGCCAGCGCACCCAGCGCGCCCCGCAGCCAGCCGATGCGACCGATCATGGGCATCCTGCCCGGTGTTGCGGTGGCGGATTGTTCCTCGCTCATCGCGTGCCATCTTTCTCCAAAGACAAAGGGGCCAGCCTTGCGGCCAGCCCCTGAATTGCCATGCTGATATGCGAAATCAGCGCTTCGAGAACTGGAAGCTGCGGCGAGCCTTGGCCCGGCCGTACTTCTTGCGCTCAACCACGCGGCTGTCGCGGGTCAGGAAGCCAGCTGCCTTGACGACGCTGCGCAGTGCGGGTTCAAAACGGGTCAGCGCCTGGGCGATGCCATGCTTGACCGCGCCGGCCTGGCCCGAAAGCCCGCCGCCCTTGACGGTGCAGATCACGTCATACTGGCCTTCGCGTTCCGAAACCTGGAACGGCTGGTTGATCACCAGACGCAGGGTCGGACGCGCGAAATAGACATCCTGATCGCGGCCATTGACGATGACCTTGCCCGAGCCGGGCTTGATCCAGACGCGGGCGACGGCATCCTTACGGCGGCCGGTGGCATAGGCACGGCCCTGCGCATCGATGATCTTTTCGCGCAGCGGCGCGGTGGGAGCGGCAGGCGCAGCCGGTGCTTCCGCACCCAGCGCGTTACCCAGATCGGAAAGATCGGTGACAGTGGTTTCGGACATCATGCACCCACCTTGTTCTTGCGGTTCATGGCAGCGACATCGAGCGCGACGGGCTGGGTGCCCGCATGCGGGTGCTCGGCGCCAGCGTAAAGGTGCAGCGCACGCATCTGGGCGCGGCCCAGCGGACCACGGGGGATCATGCGTTCGACTGCCTTTTCAAGCACGCGCTCCGGGAAGCGGCCGTCCAGCACCTTGTCAGCGGTAACCGCCTTGATGCCGCCGGCATAACCGGTGTGCTTGTAATAGGTCTTCTGCTTCAGCTTGTTGCCGGTCAGCCGCACCTTGCCTGCGTTGATCACGACAACATGGTCGCCGCAATCGACATGGGGGGTGAAGCTGGGCTTGTGCTTGCCGCGCAGATGATTGGCGATGATCACGGCGAGACGCCCGACCACCAGCCCTTCGGCATCAATCAGATGCCATTTCTTTTCCACCTCGGCCGGTTTGATCGACCGTGTGACCTTGCTGAGCGCCTTCATGGCTGAACTTCCTTGGTCAGAATAACTGAGCCCGAATCCCGCGCGGGACGAATCCTGCACGGCGGGGAGGCGGCCCATTCGGCGAAAGCGCCCACAAAGTCAAGCGCGGCGGCGGGTTTGCGGAGAGGTAAAATAATACCGTACCGCGAATTGCAGGCCGGAAACTGGCTGTGGCTATGGCTGGAACAGCCATTCCTCGCGCCCGGTTCTGGCGCTGTCGCCGATCCGGGTTACCACGATGCGCTCAACCTTTTGCGGTATATGGCCGGTCTGAAAGCCTTCGGCACGCAGCGTAAGCTCGGTCTGGCCCTCGCTGCCATCGGCAAGCGGAACGCGCTGCGTCTGCTTTTGCTCTGCCGCAGCGGGATTGAACAGATCGGCGGGCCAGCCGCTGCCCGCTGCATTGGCCTGTGCCAGCGCGCCCAGCGTCGCCTGCGCCTCTGCCTTTTGCGGGCTGGTCAGCATTGACCGGGTAATCATGTGGTTGGCTTCACCAACCATCGCGCCATCGGTTTTGCCATCGGATTTCCCTGGCTGGTCCTGAATATGGCCCTCGACATCAAGCCGCAGCGGGAACAGGCCGGTGTCCTGACGGTTTCGTTCGATCTCGGCCAGTGGCGCAAGCGGCGGCGGGGCATCGACGCTGACGGCAACCTGCCGCCCTTCGACTCGCCAGCCCTGCCCTTCGCGCAGAAACCGGATGAGATAGCTGCGCCGGATCATCAGCTGCTTGCCATCGCGCAATTCCCGCCACAGCGTTCGTACCAGCGTGATTTCGCCGCGTGGCGGATCGAAACGCGGCGCAACTGCTTGTCTGGCTGCGGTTCGTGCCACCGCGGTCGGCACCGGCGGCAGGATTGCGGTCACGGCCAGCAGTCCGGCGCAAAACAGGCCGACATGAATCTGGCCGAAATAGAGCGGGCCGGGCGACACCCTCCTGCGCCGGATCATGACCGGATCTGCCCCAGCCGGTGTGCGCCCCATACGGTGGCGGCGACTAGCAGAGCGCCGCAAAGCTGGTGCAGTACCGCCAGCCACAGGGCAATGCCGCTCATCACAGTGGCAATGCCGAGCAGCACCTGCGTGCCAAAGGCGGTATGAACAGCAACAGATACCGGTCTGGCTCCGATCGTGCGCAACCTGCGACCCATCACCACCAGCAGCGCCACCACTACCCAGGCCCACCAGCGATGAATGAAATGGGTGAGGAAGGGATCGGAACGCATCGCCGTGCCCACTCCGCCTGACCAATCCACGCCTTCGGGGAAGAAATGCCCCTGCATCAGCGGCCAGTCCGAAGCGACATGTCCGGCCCGCAACCCGGCCACCAACGCGCCATAGAACAGCTGGCCGGCGAGTGCCGCCAGAACCAGCGCCCCAAAGCCGCTCAGCCGCGCGCGAGCTGTTCCCTGCGCCAAGGCGCGCAGGTCCAGCGCAGTCCACACCAGTGCCGCCAGGGTCAGCAATGCGGTCAGCAAATGGGCGGCGAGGCGGAAATGACTGACGCGGATATCATTGACGATGCCCGATTTGACCATCCACCAGCCAATCGCGCCCTGCAGCCCGACCAGCGCAATCAATCCGATCAGTCGCGGCTTGTAACCCGCCGGAATCCTGCCTCTGATCCAGAACAGCGCGGTTACCCCGATCAGCACCAGTCCGATACCGCGGGCCAGCAGCCGATGCACCCATTCCCAGAAGAAGATGAATTTGTAGGTCGCCAGCGTCATTCCGGCCGGGCCGTTGACCTGAATATATTGTGGGGTCTGGCGATAGGCATCGAATTCGGCCTGCCATTGCGCTTCGGTCAATGGGGGAATGGCCCCGGTCACCGGCTTCCATTCGGTGATCGAAACGCCGGATTCGGTCAGCCGGGTAATGCCGCCCACCGCGACGATGCCAATGACCAGCGCTGCCACCAGCAGCAGCCAGCGCGCTAACGCGCGGGCGTTGCCGCTATCCTTCGATTCCGCTTCATTCATGCCGCTTTCCTGCGTCGAAGCGGTCAAAAGAGCAAGGGCCGCGCCAGCAAGAAGATCGCGGGGCTTGAACAATGTTACACTGTAACATACATCACCCGTGCAATGTGGAATGCGAAATCCTCGATTCGCGGCCAGCTGGACCGTGTCGGCGTGCTGCTTTCCGGCCTTTGCGCGCTGCATTGTCTGGCGGGGCTGTTGCTGGTCGCCGGTCTGGGGTTGGGCGGACAGTTCCTGCTCGCACCCGCGATTCACCGGGTCGGGCTGGCGCTGGCCATTTCCGTGGGTGCGATCACGCTGGTGATGGGTGTGGTCCGCCATGGTGACCCCCGTCCATTGCAGGTTGGTGCAGCCGGGATCGGATTCATGGCGGTGGCGCTGATGGTTGGGCATGGCACGGCGGAAGCGGTGCTGACCATTCTGGGCGTGGCGCTGCTGGCCTGGGCGCATCTGCGCAATTTGCGCCACGGTGCCTGATCTCCACCGCTGATTCGACAGTTTGCCAAAACGCATCGGGCGTCTATCAGGCAGGCGTGATGACCAGCCAGCTTTCCCTTATCGTCAATGGCGAACCCCGCGCCGCCGCGCCGGGCTCTATCGCCGATCTTGTCCGCAGTCTGGAACTTGATCCCGCCAAGGTGGCGGTGGAGCGCAATGGTGAAATCGTGCCGCGCTCCACGCTGGCGGATGTGGCGCTGGCTGATGGCGATGCGCTGGAAATCGTTCATTTCGTTGGCGGTGGCGATCATGATGGCCCCGGTGACAACGGCTGGAGCGTGGCAGGCCGCAAATTCCGCTCGCGGCTGATTGTCGGTACCGGCAAATACAGGGATTTTGCCCAGAACGCTGCCGCAGTCGAAGCATCCGGCGCGGAAATCGTCACCGTGGCGGTGCGCCGGGTGAACATCAGCGATCCCAAGGCGCCGATGCTGACTGATTTCATCGATCCGAAGAAGATCACCTATCTGCCCAACACCGCCGGATGCTTTACCGCGGAAGATGCGATCCGCACCCTGCGGCTGGCGCGCGAGGCGGGCGGCTGGGATCTGGTCAAGCTCGAGGTGCTGGGTGAAGCGCGCACGCTCTATCCTGACATGCGCGAGACGCTGAAAGCGACCGAGATTCTCGCCAGTGAAGGTTTTCTGCCGATGGTCTATTGCGTCGATGATCCGATCGCCGCGAAGCAGCTGGAAGATGCCGGCGCGGTGGCGGTGATGCCGCTGGGCGCGCCGATCGGATCGGGGCTGGGCATCCAGAACCGCGTGACGATCCGGCTGATCGTCGAAGGGGCCAAGGTGCCGGTGCTGGTCGATGCCGGAGTCGGCACGGCCAGCGATGCGGCGGTGGCGATGGAACTGGGCGTCGATGGCGTGTTGATGAACACCGCGATTGCCGAGGCCAAGGATCCGGTCCGCATGGCCCGGGCCATGCGGCTGGCGGTGGAATCGGGCCGGGAAGCCTATCTGGCTGGCCGGATGGCGACACGGAAATACGCCGATCCTTCCAGTCCGCTGGCCGGGCTGATCTGAAAGACCGGCCAGCGCTGATCGTTCTCCTGATCGCTCAGGGCTGGCGCACCACCGGCGGCGGTGCCCAGCGGCCTTCCAGCACCTGCCGCTTCGGCAGATAAAGCCTCAGATTCATGCTGAACGGACCAGCGGGCGCAGGCAGCCAGTTCGATTCCTTGTCTGCCCCCGGCGAATCCTTTTGCACATAGAGATCAAGCGAACCGTCCGCGTTGAACGCAAGCCGGTCACGATCGCCGATGGCAAAGCGATTGATCGGATTCGCGACAAAGAACTGGTCCTCGCCATACATGGTCAGCGACCAGAACGCGTCGGCAGGCGGAATCCTGTCCTTTTCGAAGTGCAGCACATAGCGCGAGGCACCGTTCAGCGGCTTTCCTTCGCTATCGACCGGAGTCATCGGATAGACCGCTTCTTCGGGCGGCAGCGCGCCCAGTCCGGCAAAACCGATGAAGGCACGCTGCAGATAGTCATTGCCATAAGCGCCCAGCGAGCTGCCCATCGCCACCCAGCCGGTCCGCCCCAGGCCAAGGCTGCGACGGCGCTGGATGATCCGCTGATAGGCGTCGCTGGCGGCACGGGTCAGCCCGCGCTGCACGGCGGGATCAGCGGCAGTCAGGTCAAAGCTCTTGCCGGGAACCAGCCCCAGCCGTTCCATGCGCAGCAGTATGGAATAGTCGGTTGCATGGGGCGGATTGCGCTTCATCAGTTCGGCAAACAGCGCAAAGAACGCTTCGGGCTTCATCTGCGCCACCTGATCGACCGGCGGCGTTTTCATATCCACAGCGGGATCGAGCACGGGGCGGACTGCAACGTCCGGCTTGCCCCAGGCCGAAAGCGGCGTGGCCTTCAGTCCGGCCTGCAGCTGATGGACGTGATCGTAATCGGCTGCGCCATTGGTCTGGATGCGGCCGATGATCCAGCCGTTTTCGGTGGGGCTGCGGATCATGCGCGCGCCTTTCGGCAGGCTTCCCTGCCAGCGCGGCCCGACCACGGCGAAAACTCCGCCATCGTTACCCGTGGTGCGCGTGCCCAGCGTGGCGAAAACATCGGTCCACATGTCCATCAGCGGCACCACATGATACCGCCCGGCGGTGTTGGGCAGCGTCAGCAGCAAGGGCTCCTTGCTGACGTCGAACCACAGCGTTGAATAGAGCGTATCGGCATTGGGTCGCACCACATTGTGAAAGCTTGCGTCGGGGTAGGTGCGGGCGTGAGCGAACTGGTTCATCGGCGCGCGCATGATGCTGCTCTGCCCGGCATCGCCATTGGTGCTGACCCGGCGCGTCATTTCCATCAGAACCAGCGGATAGGCATAGGTATAGGCATCAAGCCCGATCACATAGGCATCATCCTCGCTGGGCGGGGCAGCCTGCACCGGCCCGGCAATCAGCGCCGCGATCATTGCCATCAGGGCCAGAAGCTTGTTCATCTCGTCCTCTCCGAAGCCATTCGTATCTCACCGGGCTAGCCCAGTTGGCCGGGCAAAGTCTGTCATCCCGATGACAATCTGTTGGGAATCGCCATGCGGCAGACTATGCCTGTCTGCATGATGCGCTGGCTACTGGATGACAAGATCGCCGCCCTGCGGCTGTGTCCGCTGTTCGCGGGATGGAATGCGGCGCAGCTCGCCAGCCTGGCTACATTGGCGCGGGCAGAGCATTATCAGCGCGGCGCGGCGATATTTTCCCGCGATCCCGAACGCCGCGAGGCCTTTGTTGTCGCCACCGGAGGCGTCGAAATCAGCCGCGCTTCGGCATCGGGCCGCAAATTCGTGCTCAGCTTCAGCGGGCCGCACGATGTGGTCGGGCTGGTGCGACTGCTACCGCAACCGCCGATCCATTATGACTATCGGGCCTGCATGGACAGCGTGCTGCTGCATCTGCCGCTGGAAGAGCTGATGGCGATGCTGGATGCCGAACCGGCACTGTGGCGCGATGTTGCGCTGCTGATGTGCGCGCGGCAGGGGGAAAGCCTGCGCCAGATCAATGATCGCCAACTGGGGTCGCTGGAACAGCGCATGGCAGCGGTGCTGCTTGATCTGGCGCAGGCGCATGGGGTTGGCAATGAACAGGGCGTGGACCTCGGATTGCGGCTTTCGCAGGAACAGCTTGCCGCCATGCTGGGGGTTGCCAGGCAAAGCGCCAATCGGCTGCTGCGCAGGTTCGAGCAGCAAGGGTTGATCGCGATCGAATACAGCCGGATCACGATCCGCGATCACGCCGGGCTTGCATCACGCGCCGGAGATCAGGGTTAACGGCTTTATAACCATATTCTGGTGATCTCTCCCCAATACCAACTGGGGGCCAGATCATGGCGAATACCGGAACTGCATCGCTGACCATTGCCGAATTGCGTGAATTCGCCAGTTTTACGCCCTGCGAGCAGCGTTACATCAAGCGCAGCCTCGATGTCGGGCTGGGGCGGCAGGATGCGTTCAAGCTATGGGCGCGCGATTCGGCGGAAAGCGCCTCGATCCGCAGCCAGTATGTCGCCTATCAGGAATTGAAATCGCTGCGCGGCAAGGTGCCGGAGGAAACCGGTTTTGACGCGCTGGAAGGCTTCATGGGCAAGCTGGTGCGGCTGGCAGCGTTCGATCTGGCGCAAGAGCGCCTGTCCAGCTTTTCGGCGTTCCGCTTTCTCTATGAGCGGCTGCTGGGCGCCGAATCCCGCCCGTTCCTGCCTTCGGCCTTCTGCGCCGCTGCCGCATTGCCGCAGATTCGGCCCGAGCGCCGCAAGAACCTGCTTCAGTCGATCAGCGAGGCGGCGGCAACCGCTCCGGGCTGGTCCAGCCGCGAACCCAGCTTCTATCCCGAATGGGTGGAAAAAGAGGCGGCGTAACCTTTCGCCCGAGCTTTGGCTCAGCCGCCGCCGTTCATCCATGCGGCGACCTGTTGCGCCACCTGATTGGCGGCATGATTGATGGCCGGACCAACCACCTGCGCCTTTGGAGCGATGTTCGGAATCCGGCTTTCGAAACGGCGCATCGCCACTTCGCCCTTGGCACCGGTGCGGATGGCATCGAACCTTACCACCACCGACTGGCTGGGGGCATCATAGCCCATATCGATCAGATGCCCTGACAGTCTGGTGCCGGCACTGGCCCCCAGCTGCGCGTCTTCCAGCACCAGCCCGCCGCGCTGCGCCCGCAGCGTTTCCGCCAACAGTGATCGGAACAGCCGGGTCGGCCGTTCGATCCACGATCCATCCTTGAGATAGGCAACCCGCACCGCATCGACCTGCACCGGCAAGCTGAGCACTGCCAGGCGGCGGTCGGCATCCGGTTCCATCACCAGAATAGCCTCGCCAGGCTTCGTGGTATTGGCACCCATGCCCGCCGGAGCGGTCGCTTCCGGGGTCAGGACAAACAGATTGGTCGGAGCCTTGCCGCCGCCCAGCCCGACGCAGCCGCTCAGCGTGGCGAGCGCCAGGGCAAGCGCCACATTGCGGAGGAATCTGCCGGACGCAGCATCGATAAGGGTCATGGCTTGTACTCCGGCAGCTTGGGGCCGCTCAGCACCGCGCCCGCGCCCTGATCGTCGATCTTCTCGGTAATATCGCGCAGCGCGCGGGTGGTGGCACGCAGATCGCGGATCGCGGCTTCGGCGGCGGGCAATGTCGTTTCGCTAAGCTGGCGCGCGGCGGGGCGGGCATCGCCCAGCGTGGCCTGCAATTGATCGGCCGCGGTTTGCGCCGATTTCAGCGTGGCGCGCAGCTGGCGGCTCAGTTCCGGTCCCTCACCATTGATCAGCGTATCGGCAGAGCTTGCCGCCTTTTCAAACGCGGCCAGCGATGTGGTCGCCTGCTTCAGCGTGCCCTGCAATTCCACCAGCGTGCGCTGCACTTCGGGTGAGGCATTGGCGAGCTGCCCGGTCATCCGGTCGGTATTGCTCAGGATATTCTCGATCGATTTCTGGTTCTTGTCGGAAAACACCAGCGTCAATCGCTCGGTCAGCGTGGCCAGCCGTTCCAGCAGCAGCGGCGCGTTGGATAGCAGTTCGCCCAGACCGCCCAGCTTGGTGGGGATCACCGGCACGCCTTCGGGGCCGGGCTCGGTCAGCCTGGGGGCACCCTTCACCGCGCCTTCCAGCTGTACGTTGGATACGCCGGTAAAGCTGCCCTGAATCGTCGCCGTGGTGCCCAGCAGGATCGGCACGTCGTCGTTCACGGTGATCCGCACGCGGACGAAGCTGGGATCCTTGCGCCACAGTTCGATGTCCTTGATCTGCCCCACCGGAACCCCGGAGAAACTGACCGAGGAACCCTTGGAAAGGCCATCGACCGATTGCTTGAAGAAGATGTCGTACTGGTGCTGGCCCGCTTGCCCCAGCCGGGCGACCCAGATGGTGAAACCGGCCAGCAGCGCCAACAGCACCAGCGTGACCGCACCCACCCAGACATGATTGGCTCTGGTTTCCATTGCCCTGCCTTATGCCCCCGCCTTGGCAGGCTTGTCCATCGCCTTGGCGCGGGCTTGGCTGGCAAGCGCCGCGCGGCCGCGCGGGCCGCCGAAATATTCCTGTATCCAGGGATGATCCAGCGCCATCAGCTCGGGAATGGTGCCCACCGCGATCACCCGCTTGTCGGCCAGCACCGCCACCCGGTCACAGATTTCGTGCAGCGTATCGAGATCATGCGTGATCAGGAACACCGTCAGCCCCAGCGTTTCCTTGAGTTCTCGGGTCAGCTGATCGAAGGCGGCGGCACCGATCGGATCCAGCCCGGCGGTTGGTTCGTCCAGAAACAACAGCTCGGGATCAAGCGCCAGCGCCCGCGCCAATCCGGCGCGCTTTTTCATGCCGCCCGATAGTTCGGAGGGATATTTGCTGGCGGCTTCCGGGGGCAGGCCGGACAGCATCACCTTGAACCGGGCGATTTCATGCAGCAGCGCGCTGTCGATATCGGGGTAGAATTCGCGCAGCGGCACTTCGACATTTTCCGCCACGGTCAGCGTTGAAAACAGCGCGCCGCCCTGAAACAGCACCCCCCAGCGGCTGCGGATATCGATATCGGCATCGTCGCGCGCATCGGTGATCGATTCGCCCAGCACGCTGATCGATCCGGCCTGCGGCAGCTGCAGGCCAATGATCGAGCGCATCAGCACCGATTTGCCGGTGCCCGAACCGCCCACCACCCCGAGAATCTCGCCGCGACGCACTTGCAGCGAGAGATCATCATGGATCACATGCCCGTCAAAGGCGTTGCGCAGCCCGTGAATCTCGATGGGAAAATCCTCGCTCATCCCCAGCCGATCTCGGTGAAGAACACCGCAAAGAAAGCATCGAGCACGATCACCGCAAATATCGCCTGCACCACCGCGATGGTGGTGCGCAGGCCGACTTCTTCCGAATTGCCCTCTACCTTCATGCCCTGATAGCAGCCCGCCAGCGCCACGATCAGGCCGAATACCGGCCCTTTCAGCAGGCCGACCCACAGATCGTGGATCGGCACCACTTCCTGAATGCGCGAGAGAAAGGTGAAGAAGGGAATATCCAGCGTCAGCGTGGAAATGAAGGCACCGCCGATGATCGCCATCAGCGAGGAATAGAAGCCCAGCAGCGGCAGGATCAGCACTGATGCCAGCACCCGCGGGATCACCAAGGCTTCCATCGGCGAGACGCCGATGGTGCGCATGGCGTCCACCTCTTCGGTCAGCTTCATTGTGCCAAGCTGCGCGGCAAAGGCTGAACCGGACCGGCCCGCCACCATGATCGCGGTCATCAGAATGCCCAGCTCGCGCAGGGACAGCCGCCCGGTCAGATTGACGGTATAGATTTCCGCGCCGAACTGCTGCAGCTGCACCGCGCCCTGCTGGGCGATGACGATGCCGATCAGAAAGCTCATCAGCCCGACAATCGGCAGCGCCGTTACCCCCACGCGTTCGATCTGATGGACCAGCGCCTTGCCGCGAAACTGGCCGGGATTGCGCAGCAGCCGCCAGCCGGCGGTCAGCATCGCCCCCAGAAAGCCCAGCAGGTTCAGCGTGCCCCAGCCCATCGCCATCACCTGTTCGCCCACGCTTTCCGGCACCCGGGTCAGCAAGGGGGCGCGGGGCGGCTCGGTCGGCGTGTCGCGCGGGGCGGCGCGCAGCGCGGCGATCAGGCGCTGGGCCTGGGCGCTGGCACCGGTAATCTCTGCCTCATTGTCATGGGCAAATCGCCAGACCAGCCAGGCGCCGACCGTATCGATCCGGGTGACGGCGGACAGGTCCACTCTGGCGATTGGCTGTTCCAGCTGTTCAAGCGCGCGGTCCATCGCTCCGGCGCAGCCCACCACCAGCGGGCCGCTGAATGCAACGGTCAGCCTGCCATCGGCATCGGCCGAAGTGTCAAAGTCTGCCCATTCGCTCATCGCCGCTGTTCATGCGGGAAAAACCCCGCGCCGACAAGCTGCGCGTCTGCATGCTTGCCTCGGTGGGGGCGCGCTGGCAAAGCGCCTGCCATATGACCGAACAGACTCTCGACAAGACTTTCGATCCCGCCGCCATCGAGGCGAAGTGGTATCAGCACTGGGAAACCAAAGGGCTGTTCCGGCCCGAGCGCCCGGATGCGACCCCGTTCACCATCGTCAATCCGCCGCCAAACGTCACCGGCAGCCTGCATGTCGGCCATGCGCTGGATAATACGCTGCAGGATGTGGTGATCCGTTACGAGCGGCTGCGCGGCAAGGATGCGCTGTGGGTGGTCGGCACCGATCACGCCGGGATCGCCACCCAGATGGTGGTCGAACGCCAGCTGGAAGAGCGGCAGGACAAGCGCACCAACTACAGCCGCGAAGCCTTCATCGACAAGGTGTGGGAATGGAAGGCGGAAAGCGGCGGCACCATCACCAGCCAGCTGCGCCGCCTTGGTTGTTCGATGGACTGGAGCCGTGAACAATTCACCATGGACCCGCATTTCACCAAGGCAGTGGTGAAGGTGTTCGTCGATCTCTACAATCAGGGGCTGATCTATCGCGACAAGCGACTGGTCAACTGGGACCCCAAGCTGAAGACCGCGATTTCCGATCTTGAGGTGGAAACGCGCGAGACGCAGGGCCATTTCTGGCATTTCAAATATCCGCTGGCAGACGGCGTGACGCGAGATGACGGGCTTGATTATATCGAGGTTGCCACCACCCGCCCGGAAACCATGCTGGCCGATATGGCGGTGGCGGTGCATCCCGATGATCCGCGTTATCAAAGCGTGATCGGCAAGGAGATTCTCCAGCCGCTCACCGGGCGGCGGTTCGCGGTCGTGGCGGATGAACATGCCGATCCGGAACTGGGCAGCGGCGCGGTGAAGATCACGCCGGGGCATGATTTCAACGATTTCGAAGTGGGCAAGCGCGCCGGGATCAAGCCGGCGGACATGCTCAACATGTTCGATGCCGAAGCGAATGTGGTGCAGACCGCAGATGGGCTGGTGCCGGAGACATATCTGGGCCGCGACCGGTTCGTGGTGCGCGACATGATCGTCGCGGATATGAAGGCCGCCGGGTTCCTCATCCCCCATGTCACCCGCGACAAGGACGGCAATGAGGTTGTGGCAGATGCCGAACCGCGCGTGATCCAGACCCCGTTTGGCGACCGTGGCGGGGTGGTGATCGAACCCTGGCTGACCGATCAATGGTATGTCGATGCGGAAAAACTGGCGCAGGCCCCGCTGCAGGCGGTGCGCGACGGCCGGATCGAGATTGTGCCAAAGAGCTGGGAAAAAACCTTCTTCAACTGGATGGAAAACATCCAGCCGTGGTGCGTCAGCCGTCAGCTGTGGTGGGGACATAGGATTCCGGCGTGGTATGGGCCGAAAAAACTCCATGAAAATGTCGACCTTGGAGACATTTCATCGACATTGGAGGAAGTGGCATTCGTCGCTGAAGACGAGGAGGGCGTAATTGCAAAAGTCCGCGAGTATTATGAATCAGACGCTGATGTCTTCATTCATGATACCGAAGGTGACTACCTCAGTTGGGATTCGGTAGTTTCCGGCGGTGCAGTTGGCCCAGAACTGCATTTGGATAAAATTCATATCTACAGAGATGAAGACGTCCTCGACACCTGGTTCTCCTCCGCCCTGTGGCCTTTCGCCACGTTGGGCTGGCCGGAGGACGAATCCCCCCTCCCGCTTGCGGGAGGGGCCGGGGGTGGGTCTTCGTGCGAAGTTGCACAGGGCTCTGACTCACCCACCCCAAACCCCTCCCGCAAGCGGGAAGGGCTTCTTCAGCGCCACTATCCCAATGACCTGCTGATCTCCGGCTTCGACATCCTGTTCTTCTGGGATGCGCGCATGGCGATGCAGGGGATGAAGTTCATGGGCGATGTGCCGTGGAAGCGGCTCTATCTGCATGGTCTGGTCCGCGCCGCCGATGGGCAGAAAATGTCCAAGAGCAAGGGCAATGTCGTCGATCCGCTGGGGCTGATCGACAAATATGGTGCCGATGCGCTGCGCTTTTTCATGGCGGCGATGGAATCGCAGGGCCGCGACGTGAAGATGGATGAGCGGCGGGTGGAGGGCTATCGCAACTTCGCCACCAAGCTGTGGAACGCGGCGCGGTTCTGCCAGTCGAACGGGATCACTGCCAGCAACTCGGTCGCTGCGCCTGCCGCCACCAGCGCGGTCAACAAATGGATCATCGGCGAGGTGGTGGAAACCGTCGCCGCGCTGGATCAGGCCATGGCCGACCTGCGTTTCGATGCCGCCGCCAACGCCATCTATCACTTCGTCTGGGACCAGTTCTGCGATTGGTACATCGAACTGATCAAGGGATCGTTCGATGATGAAACCCGCGCGGTGGCGGGCTGGGTGCTTGATCAGATTCTGGTGATGCTCCACCCCTTCATGCCCTTCGTCACCGAAGAGCTGTGGAGCAAGCTGGGCGATCGCGCCGATTATCCGCTGATCACCGCGCAGTGGCCGCAGCCGGGTGCCTTGGTTGATGCGGCGGCCAAGGCAGAGGTGGACTGGCTGATCGCACTGATCGGCAATCTGCGCACCGCCAAGAACGAGCTTGGCATTGCTCCCGGCGCAAAGCTGGATGCCTATCTGCCCGATCCTTCCGAGGCGACGCGCGGCATCATTGCGCGCAACCCGGCGGCGATCGAGCGGCTGGCGCGGCTCAACTTCATCCGTTTCGAAGCTGCTCCGGCTGGTGCGGCGATGCAGGTGGGTGCGGGCGATGCCAATATCGTGGTACCGCTTGAGGGCATCATCGATATCGCTGCCGAAAAGGCCCGCCTTACCAAGGCGTTGGAAGTGGCGACCAAGGAGGCGAAAAGCCTCGACGGTCGCCTCTCCAATCCCGCCTTTGTCGAAAAGGCCAAGCCCGAAGCGGTGGAAAAGGCCCGCGCCGATCACGCCATGCATGCTGCCGAGGCAGAGCGGCTGGCAGCGGCGCTGGCGCGGCTGGGTTAGGAGGGAACGGCGGCTGTGCTTCGACCAGCTCAGCACAAGCGAGCGCGGGGCGCAGGGGCAGATTGCAACCCTCCGCCCCATTCACAAGTCCCGCTCAGCCTGAGCCTGCCCAAGGCCCGCACACGGCCGTTCGCCCCATGCTGACCCTTGCCACCACTACCCCCGGCGAACCGGAAATCTTTGCCTCCTTGCAGGGCGAAGGCCCCTCGCTGGGGCGACCGGTGGCTTTCGTTCGCCTGTCGCGCTGCAACCTTGCCTGCAATTGGTGTGATACCGCCTACACCTGGCGGTTTGAGGGCGATAACCGGCCGCACCGCGATGGCATTGCCTTTGATCGCGCCGCCAATCAGCTGGCGCTGGATGAGGCGGAGGTCGCCGCGCGGATCGTGGCGCTGGGGCAGGACCGTCTGGTGATTACCGGCGGCGAACCGCTGTTGCAGGGCGCAGCGCTGGCGCGGCTGGCAGCGTTGCTGCCGGGCATCAGCATCGAGATCGAAACCAATGGCAGCGTCGCCCCGCACCGCGATCTTGATGCATTGGTGGCGCAATATAATGTCAGCCCCAAGCTGGCGCATTCGGGCAATCCGGCGGAACTGGCGCTGCTGCCCGAACGGCTGGCGGCCTGGGCTGGCGATCCGCGCGCTTTCTTCAAATTCGTGATCGCCCGGCCGGATGATCTGGCCGAAGTGCTGGCACTGCAGACACGCTTTGCCATTCCCGGCACGCGGATTTTCCTGATGCCGGAAGGCACCGACAGCGCGGCGCTGCGCGAAAACTCGCGCTGGCTGGCACCGCTATGCCAGAGCCATGGGCTGCGCTTTTCGGACCGGCTGCATATCCACCTTTACGGCGATACGCGCGGCACTTGATAGAGCGGGCCTAACGACCCTGCGCGCGCCAGCGCTGCACGGTGCGCTGCACCATTTCCTCTTCGCCGCCGCCCGCGCTCCACAGTTCGCTGATCGAGGGATCGGCGCTGGCCGGGCGCTTCATTTCCTCCAGATCGTCGAATGATACGCGGATCGGGATGGAAACGCCTTCGCCGCAGATGATGCATTCGCGATTGCGCAGTGCTGGGATCGAATCGAGGAAACCGCGCGCGCCCTCGGGCATGGCGGCCTTTACGAAGGCCTGGTCGCGGTCGTTGTTGAGGCGCATCGAGATGATCGTGCCGCATTGCGAGAGCACGCCTTCGGCCAGATCCGACGGGCGCTGGGTAATCAGCCCCAGCGAAATGCCGTATTTGCGGCCTTCCTTGGCAATGCGCGAGAGGATGCGGCCGACCGATGAGCCATCGGCATTCTTTTCATTCGGCACGTAACGATGCGCTTCTTCGCAGACCAGCAGCACTGGCCGGGTCTTTTCATCGCGCGCCCAGATCGCGAAATCGAACACCAGCCGGCTCAGCACTGCAACCACGGTGGAGGTGATGTCCGAAGGCACGCCCGAAACATCGATGATCGAGATCGGCTTGCCGCGGCCGGGCATGCGGAAAATCTTGGCGATGAATTCGGCCATGGTGTCGCCAACCAGCACGCCGGAAAACATGAACTGATAGCGCGGATCGGCCTTGAGCTCGTCGATCTTGGTCTTGAGCCGCATATAGGGCGCGCTTGAGGTCGATTTGTCGAGCCGGCCCATCTCGTTCTGGATCAGATTGGTCAGGTCCGAAAGCAGATAGGGGATCGGCGAATCGATGGTGATCTTGCCCAGCGTTTCCGCCAGCCGGTTCTTCTGCCGCGCCTGCAGCAGGCATTTGGCGAGAATATCCGAATCAACCTGTCGTTCTGCCCCGGTCGAGGTGAGGAAGACCTCGCAATGTTCTTCGAAATTCATCAGCCAGTAGGGCATCTGCAGGTTCGACACGTCAAAGATCATGCCGGTGTTCTTGAAGGCTGCCGAGTATTCGCCATGCGGATCGATCATCACCACATGGCCCTGCGGCGCAGCCTCGCAAATGCGGTGCAGGATCAGCGCGGCGCTGGTCGATTTGCCGGTGCCGGTGGAGCCGAGCAGCGCGAAATGCTTGCCCAGCAGGGCATCGATATAGAGCCCGGCACGAATATCGCGGGTGGGAAACACCGTGCCGATCTGCACGCTGGCGCGGCCATCGCTGGCATAGATCTGACGCAGATCGCTGCTGGTGGCAGGATAGATCAGCGCGCCGGGAATCGGATAGCGCGTCACACCGCGGCGGAAGCTGTGGATGCGGCCGGTCAGCCGCTCTTCATCGCCTTCGCCCAGAAAATCGATATTGGCCAGAATGCCGCCATTGGTGCGCGAATCCTGACGCTGGGTACGAACGCTGGCGAGCAGCCAGCTGCGCCCGACGCGGATCTTGATCTGGCTGCCGACCTGTCCGGCCAGTGCAATCGACGGGTCGCTGTCGCCCGCGCATTCCTGAAGCCGCTGCAGATCAAGCGCGATGGCGCTGCCTGAACCGGCGATTTCGAGCACGACACCGATCGGCATTTGCGCGTTGTCCTGCGGCTGCGCGCTGGCGGCAGCGGCATCAGCAGGTACTTCCGAGGCGTGGGCAGGGCGGGCATTGGCAAAACCCTGTGTGCTCATGTCATTCATCAGGCGACGACTCATTCCTTTGCCCGAGCGTCAACACCGCGCGGAACTGTTGGTATGATCGGCCTAAGCCATTGGGGTTAATTTGGACTAAATGCTGCCGGGCACAGCAAAATCCGGGCGTATCTGGGCGTCGAAGCCTACACCAGTGCCAGCAGCCGTCCGGCCGCAAAACCCATCCCGATCGAGATCAGGACCGCCAGCAGACCATAGAGAAAGGATGCGTGCTGCGCGAACTGCGCGACCATCCGTTCAAAGCCGAGCTTGCGCACCTCGACCCGGCTGATTGCCGAAGCCACCACCTTGCCCCGCGAAATGGCGAAGGTTTCAGCGGTATAGGTGCCGGTCTGGACGCTGGAAGGCAGGGCGATTCTGGCCTGATAAAGCACCTGTTCGCTCACCTGCACACCGTGATCATCCTCGGTATAGAGGTTCTGCCGCTTCATCAGATCGACCAGCCCGCTGGCGAACCGGGCCTGTTCACCAGAATCATACGCGCCGATCGGCGAAAGCTGCAGCCAGGGCAGCCCCAGCTCGTAAATCGCTGCGGTCTTGTCATCGACGATCTGCTTGATCGGTCTGGACGAGGCGACCGCAAAGAATGTCGGGGCAGAGCGGAACTCGGTGCTGTGGGCATTGACCCAGATCCCGGCAATGCGCTGTTTCTCGCGCAGCACGATGGAGCGGGTTGGCCCTTTCAGCACCACTACGATATCGTAATCCTGCCCGGCGCGAGTGCCCTCCGGCGTCAGGATCGCGCCAAACAGCAGCAGGTCTGCCCCGGTGAAGCCCTGCCGCACCTCAATCTCATGCTGCGAAATCTCGGGCACCAGAATCGGATCGCGCGCGGCAGAAAGCAGCACCCAGCACAGCAGCAACGCAAGCGAGGCGGTGAGGCGCCTCACAGCGGCGCGACCGTGTAGATTTCATCCGGCTGCCAGCCCAGCCCCAGCGCCATGCGCAGCGCCACCAGAAGCACGATTCCCGCCAGCACAAAGCGCAGTCGTTCGGCCGGAAGCTGCTGCGCCAGCTGCGCCCCGATCTGCGCGCCGGAAACCGATCCGATCAGCAGTAGCACGGCCAGCACTATGTCCACCGCCTTGGTGGTCAGCGCGTGCATCATGGTGGTGGCCATGGTGACGAACAGAATCTGGAACAGCGATGTGCCAACCACGACATTGGCGCTCATCCCGAGAATATAGAGCATGGCCGGAACCAGCACGAAGCCGCCGCCGATGCCCATCAGCATGGTCAGCACGCCGGTGACAAAGCCCAGCAGCAACGGTGCAAGCGGGGAGATGTACAGGCCGGAACGATAGAATCGCCAACGCAGCGGCAGGCTGGCAACCATCGGATGATGCCGCCGCTTTCGCGCGGGCAGCGGCACTCCGGCCTTTTGCGCGCGCAGCGCCTGCCAGCTTTCGCGCGCCATGAATGTGCCGATGGTGCCCAGCAGCAGCACATAGAGCAGATTGATCACCGTATCGATCTGCCCAAGTTGTTCGAGCAGGCGGAACAGCAGCGCCCCGAAACCAGTGCCCAGAACACCGCCTGCCACCAGCACGGCACCCATCTGGTAATCGACGCCGCCGCGCTTGGAATGCGCGAAAACACCCGAAACGCTGGCCCCGGTAACCTGACTTGCGGCTGATGCGGCGGCGACCGTTGGTGGAATCCCGTAAAAGATCATCAGCGGCGTGGTCAAAAACCCGCCGCCCACACCGAACATGCCCGAAAGGATACCGGTCAATGCCCCGAGCGCGACAATAACCAGACCGTTTACGGCCAGATTGGCAATGGGAAGATAGACGTCCATGAAACCGACGAATCCCCGCAGATCACAACAGGCAGATATTGGCCGCCAGCCGGATCGACTGACCCATGGTTGCCTATCGCAGCCATGGACGCGAAGAAAGCAGCAATGCGCATTTTCTGTGGCTTTCCGGCATTTTCCGCCGAGATGCGGATCAACCCAGCTGGCGCATCTCGGTGAAATAGCGCGCCATGGCATCGGCGCCCTTCTCGGTCAGCTCGATAAAGGCACGGCGCTTGTCGCTGGCATCCTCATTGCGCAGGATCAGCCCCGCGTCGGCCAGCAAGCCAATCCAGCGCAGCGCCGTGGTTGGCGGTACGCCCGAAGCGATGCACAGGCTGGTCACCGAAACCCGGCGATGTTCCGCCCGGGCGGCGGTGAGATCCAGCAACATGTCCCAAGCGGGATCGGCAAACAGCTCGCTATCGAAATAGCGGCAGCGCATCTGCCGCTGGGCAATGATACGCCGCACCAGCCGCGGATCAGGCAAAGGCAGCCGCTGTGATCGAGTCTGGCGATCGACCGGCTGTTCGGCGCCTGGCTGTTCCATGAGGGGCGGGATCGCCTCGCTTTCGCCAAACCGGAATATGCTGCTATCGGCTGGAGGAGGTGCAGGCAGTTCGATCTGCGTTGGCGGTTGAACGGCACCCAGCCGCCCGGCAATCTCGCCAACCAGCTCGGTCAGCTTCTTGAGGGTTTCCCGATCGCGGTCGTTCAGCAGGTCCATCTCAGAACCCCGCTGCCAGTGTGAGTGTCGGCCCGGATGCCGGGGCCGCGTTGCCCGCTACGCGAAAGCGCCAATCGGCGCTCATCCGGGCGCTTGCCTCGCCAAACCGGAGCGAGAGGGTGGCACCGGGACCGATATCGAGCCGCGATGCGCCGCGCTGCGCACCGCCCCAGGCGCCGCCGCCCAGCCGCAGTTCGGCGGTGTCGCTGCGCGCGATCTGTCGCTCAAGCCGCCATTGCCCGTCGACAAATGCGGTACTTCCCGATCCGCCGACGATGCCTGCCTGCACATAGGCTTCGCCGCGCAGGCGCAGTGGCAGCTGTATGGGCGGAATCTCGCTGACCAGCGCCACCGCCGGACGCACCAGCGCCTTACCCGATGCATGGGTGACGCGCAGTTCGGCCATGGCGACTACCGGAACGCGCGGCAGCGGGTGCAAGCCCAGTCCGCCCGCCAGTTCGGCATCATTTGGCCGGATCAACGCCCGTGTGGCGCGCAGATACAGCATGGGACGCAGCGCGTTACCCGGCGCAAGGTGGTACCGGATGACAGCGCCTGCCTGGCTGTTGCCATAGCTGGCCCCCGGCTGCGCCATTGCAGCGCCCGATGCGAGGCTAGAGGGGCGCAGCATCAACCAGCCATCGACCGACCAGCGCCGGCTGCCGCGGTTCGGCAAGGCGACCGGCTGCGGAGCGGCACTGGTTGCCGCCATTGGCAGCTGCGCCAGTGCGGCCAGCCACAGCATCTGATGCCCGCCGGCAATACGCGAAGCGGCGAAAACCGGTTGCGGGGCAGGCGTGCTGATGGGCTGGGGTATCGGGCTGGCGTTCAGGGCGGGCGGTAAGGGGCCGACCGGCAAAGGGGTAGGCGCAAAGGCCGTAGGTGGTTGGGGAAGAGCTTGGTGTTGCGTGACGAGTTGCCCCACGCTGCTTCCGTTTGGTGCTGATGCTTCCTCTGCCGGTCCCGCCAATTCGCGGGTCGCTGATGGCCCCGCGAACTCACCCTGCGGCTGCATCTGCTGTTCCGGCCAATGGATGATTGCGATCCTTGCGCCAATCCAGCCCGTCAGGATGAGGGCCAGGGCAGCCAGGGGCTGTCCGCGCCGGATCGCGCCGTTCATGCCGGTGCTTCCTTGCGGCCTATCGACGCGGGATGCGTTTCATGCGTGGTCTTTTCCCAAACCGGCTGGGCCCCGCGCAGGGTTTGCGCATAGGCCAGCAAAGCACGTCGCCCGGCCATGATCGCGATGATGTTGCTCACCGGCATGCGCAGCACAGCGCGAAGACCTTCGGCAGGCCCATATTCGCGCGCAGTGAAGGCAGCGCGGATGACCATGCGCCAGATCAGCCCGAACAGGCTGAGCGCGGCCAGCAGTTGCAGTGCGGGGGAAGCTGCCTGAACCGGAATTGCGACCCCACCCCAACGCGCGAGCTGCAGCACCCCCGCGATGATCAGCAGCGAATATGCCGCGGCGAGCACCAGCGCCGCGAAGGGTCCACGCCTATCACGCAGTGCCATCCACAGCTCGATACCGCGTTTGGGCCAGCCAAGCCGATCCCAGGATTGCAGCGCAATACCATGAACCCAGCGGGATTTCTGGCGCACCGCGCTGGCAATCGTTGCCGGGAAATGGCTCGATGTTGCAACCAGCCGCCCTTCAGCATCACGCAGTCGCAGAAATGCCGCCCCGCGCGGATTGCGCGACAGCTGTATGCCCATTTCATAATCTTCAGTCAGGCATTGCGGCGCGAATGGGCCGACTTCGCCAAGGCGAAGGCGTGTGGCGGCCAGTTCGGCAAGTGCGCTGCGCGCAAATCCGCAGCCTACTCCTGCAGCCGGAATGGCTGCGCGCAAGGCTGATCGCACCACCATTGCCTTGGCATGCGCTTCAGCAAACTCATCCATATAGTGGCCGGCAATCCAGCGTGACCAGGGCTGGACGGCTGGCCGCACCGGCAGTTGCACGAAATCGACCGCGTCCAGCGCCTGATCGATCGCTGCCAAAGCGGCCGGATGGACCATGTCTTCCGCGTCATGGATCACGATGGCGCGGAACGGAGCATGTTCGCGGCGCTCATCATCGACCATCGCGGCGTAAAGCCGGTTCAGACAATCAGCCTTTGTTGTCGGGCCATCGACATCGGCAATCACCATGCGCGCCCGTGGGTCACCCGCAATTCCCACGATCACGGCGCTGATCGTGCGCAAATCATTCCGGTAACAGCCAACATAAAGGCGCAATTCGCGCTGTGGCCAGACCTGCAGCATATGCGCGATGGTCGTGCCGATCACAGCGGCTTCCTGAAAAGCCGGGATCAATACGGCACTGCGCCCGGTCAGAGGTCTGGCATCATATCCCGCTGGCAGTCGGGGTGTTTGAACGCGGCCACGCAAACGCAGCCAGACCCAGCTCAGGTCAATGGCCATCTCATCAATCAGGCCAATCGCAAACCAGAATGCCGAGAAGATCAAAAGCTCGTGCTCGATGGATGCAAGGACGCCCAATGCCGGGAACAGTCCTGATCCCCCTTGGAACATGCGTTCTCAGCCCCATCCCCCGAGGCGACCCCAAGGAATGTTTAGATTGCTTTGCATTTGCATGCAATCAATTACCGCAGGCCACTGGAAAATTTAACTTTTGTCGAAAGACAAGATGGCCGGATTAACCGGCTTTCAGCCGGAAATCAGCCAATATTGCCCCAGATAGGCCAGCGCTCCGGCAAGATAGCCAAGCAGGGCCAGCAGGCTGAAGCGCTTTGCGTACCAGAAGAACTCGATCTTCTCGATGCTCATTGCCGCCACACCGGCTGCCGAGCCGATGATAAGGATCGATCCGCCGGTCCCCGCGCAATAGGCCAGGAACTCCCACAGGAAGCTGTCGACCGGGTGGGTGTCCATGCTGTACATGCCCATGGCGGCGGCCACGATGGGAACATTGTCGACCACGGCGCTGCCCAGGCCAAACAGCAGCACGATCACGTCCAGCCGACCAATCTTCTGTTCCAGCACCGTCGCCAGTGCCGCCAGCAGATGGGTGTGTTCCAGCACCGCGACTGCCAGCAGAATGCCGACGAAAAAGATGATTGCGCCCATGTCGATCCTGGTCAGTGCATGGGCAATGACCATTCGGCTGCGCAGTTCATTGTCCTTGTCGCGATGGATGAAGTCGGCAACCGCCCACAACAGGCCCAGCCCGAACAGCACGCCCAGCCAGGGCGGCAAATGGGTGATGATCTTGAAGGCAGGCACCGCCAGCAGGATTCCGAGCCCCAGCAGGAATATCAGCAGCCGTTCGCCCCGGCTTTCGCGTTGATCCTCGTCCTTGCCCGCCTTGGGTGCGATCAGGGGCTTGCCGCGCAATTGCCATGAAACGACAGCCAGCGGTGCCGCCAGATTGATGATCGAAGGCAGGATCAGCTTGGCGATGATGCCCCCCGCGGTCACCTGCCCGCCGATCCACAGCATGGTGGTAGTCACGTCGCCCATGGGGGACCATGCACCACCGGCATTGGCGGAGATCACCACCAGCCCGGCCAGAAAAAGCCGGTCCTCACGCGGCCCGACCAGCTTGCGCAGCAGCGAGACCATGACGATGGTGGTGGTCAGATTGTCCAGAATGGCACTGAGGAAGAAGGTAACCCCGCAGACCATCCAGATCAGCGAAACCAGGCTTTTCGCCCTGATCCGCTCGGTCACCACGCTGAAGCCGCCGTGAATGTCGATCACCTCGACGATGGTCATCGCGCCCATCAGGAAGAAGGCGATCTGCGCGGTTTCCACCAGCGAGGCGGCCAGCTCGCCATCAATATCATGGGCATTGCCGGTCAGGGCATAGATCGTCCAGAGCAGGCCCGCCCCGATCAGCGCCGATGCCGCCTTGTTGATGCGCAGCGGTTCCTCCAGCGCAATCGCGCCATAGGCGAGGATGAAGATGGCGATGATCAGCGCGGACATGCTCTACCCCTTGTTTCTGTCGCTGGCCAGTATCTACCAGCTTCCGGTGTTGGGCATGCTGGCCCAGGGCTCCTGCGGCGGCAGATGCCCGTCCTGCAGCAGTTCCACCGAAATCCCGTCGGGCGATTTGACGAAGGCCATATGCCCGTCGCGCGGGGGGCGGTGGATGATGTGCCCGGCATCGGCCAGCCGCTGGCAAGTCTCGTAGATATTTTCCACCCGATAGGCGAGATGGCCGAAATTGCGCCCACCGGTGTAGCTCTCGCTCGAACCGTCATCGCCTGGCCAGTTCCAGGTCAATTCCACTTCAGCGACACCCTCTTCGCCCGGTGCGGCCAGAAAAATCAGGGTGAAGCGGCCCTGCTCGCTCGAAAAGCGGCGCACTTCCTGCAGGCCGATCAGCCCGAAAAAGGCGATGGTGGCATCAGGATCGCTGACCCGGATCATGGAATGGAGAAATTTGGTCACAGCTTCCTCAATTCATCGACAAAAAAGAACGGTTCATCGCTCATACAGGCGGAATGTCGCAAGGCTCCAGCATCGCCGAGGGAGGCTTGCCATGACCGATGAGAGTTCCGATCCCGTTTCCGCTCAACCTATGCCCGAAGCGAACGGCTTCGTCAGCAAATTCCGGAATGATCCGGTTACGCAACGCTGGCTGGCCAGCGCCGGGGTGCTGACGCTGGGGCTGGTGATCGGCGGCTATCTGCTGGGCAACGGGCTGGTTCGGGCCAAGGATGCGGACCGCGCGGTGACGGTGCGCGGCCTGGCAGAGCGCGATGTCGTGGCCGATCTTGCCACCTGGACGCTGGCCTTTTCTTCCACCGCCGATGATCTGGCCACCGCGCAGGCCAATGTCGATCACAACAGCGATGCGATCCGGGCCTTCTTCCGGGAAGCGGGCTTTCCGGCGGCAGAGCTGCAGCCCACCGGCGTCAATGTCTCGCAGT
>JBGAIR010000004.1:99400-110850 GCA_044225335.1 Novosphingobium sp.
GCACCGCGGATACCAAGCGCGCGCTGGAAGCGATGCGGCGTCAGTTCGATCTGGTGCGGCGCGGCGTGGTGCTGGAGGATGGCTCTGGCATCGCCTTCACCTTTACGCGGCTGAACGATCTGAAACCGCAGATGATCGCCCAGGCCACGCGCGATGCCCGTGCTTCGGCAGAACAATTCGCCAAGGACAGCGGCACCAGCGTTGGCGCAATCCGCGATGCGACGCAGGGCTATTTCTCGATCATGGATCGCGACACCACCAGCGGCGATGAATCGGGCGGCGGCAACTGGGGAGCAGCGGCCACGCCGTTCAAGAAAGTCCGGGTGGTGACGACAGTGCGGTTCGCGCTGGACTAAGGTCCTGACCCCAGCGCGGCTCAGCCGAGCCGCTTCGCCACCAGTGCCTTGAGATCGGCCTCGGGCCGCGCGCCATAGTGCGAAATCACTTCGGCAGCGGCGACCGCGCCCATCGTCAGGCAATCATGCAGCGAACGATCATTGACATGGCCATGCAGGAAACCGGCGGCGAAGAGGTCACCCGCGCCGGTTGTATCGACCACCTGTGCAATCGGCTCGGCAAGCACTTCGGCGCGCTCGCTGCCGGAGATTGCAACTGCGCCATGCTCTCCGCGGGTGACCACCAGCAGCGACACCTTGTCAGCCAAAGCGGCCAGTCCGGCGTCAAAATCGTCCAGACCGGTCAGCGCCGCCAGTTCGACATGATTGGCGAAGAGAATATCGATTTCGCCCGCGACGATCATGGCACGGAAATCGTCGCCATGGCGGGCGATCACAAAGGCATCGGACAGGGTGAAGGCCACCTTTCGCCCGGCGCGCCGCGCCGCGCCGATGGCGCGCCGCATTGCTGCGCGCGGCTCTTCCGGATCCCACAGATAGCCCTCCAGATAGAGGATCTTCGCCGCTTCGATCACGCTTTCGTCAAGCGCGGTGGCGGGCAGGAACTGCGATGCCCCCAGAAAGGTGTTCATCGTCCGCTGCCCATCGGGGGTGACAAAGATCAGGCAGCGCGCCGTCGGCGGATCGCCTGCTCGGGCCGGGGTGGCAAAGGCAATGCCGCCAGCGCGGATATCATGCGCGAAGACTTCGCCCAGCTGATCATCAGCCACCTGCCCGATAAAACCGCAGCGCGCACCCAGCGCGGCCAGCCCGGCCAGCGTGTTCGCGGCCGAACCACCCGAAATCTCGCGCGCTGGCCCCATCGCATCATAAAGTTCATGCGCGCGGGCGGTGTCGATCAGCGTCATCCCGCCGCGCACCATGCCCAGCCGTTCGATCAGCGCATCGTCGCAGGGGGCCATCACATCGACGATGGCATTGCCAATCGCGATCACATCAAGGGTTGGTGCGGGGGCGGTTGCGGACATGCGCGATCCTTGCATCAGGCCATGGGATCATGGCGACAGTGGGTAAAGCGCCGCGCCTAGCGGGCTGTTGGTCGCAGGGCAAGGGCGGCAGCGTTGACAGCGGCAGGCCTGCGGGCGATGGCTGGCGCATGCTAACCGCGTTCGCGCTGGCGCTCGGCCAGTTCACCGATCGGAAGATACTGGGCATTTTCGCAAAAAGCCTGCTGGTCACTCTGGCGGTTTTCGCTGTTCTGGGCACCGCCTTGTGGTGGGGCTTTGATGCGGCGATGGCCTGGGGCGGCTTTGATGAAAACCATTTCGGCGCGGCTAGTGGCGCGGCGGAAATGCGCGGTCTGGCGGCGTTGCTGGTGGTGCTTTTGGGCGGGTGGCTGTTGTGGCGGATCGTTGCTGTCGCCGTGCTGCAATTCTTCGCAGATGAAGTGGTCGTCGCGGTGGAGCAGCGGCACTATCCGCGGGCCGCTGCCCGGGCCCGGCGGCTGGGCTGGCGTGAGGAAATGATCCGGGCGCTGGCCGGGGTCGGGCGCGCCTTGCTGTTCAATCTGCTGGCCTTGCCGGTGGCGCTGGTGCTGCTGGTTACCGGCATCGGGGCGCCGCTGGTGTTCTGGCTGGTGAATTCCGTGCTGCTGGGGCGCGAGTTGCAGGATATGGTGTGGCTGCGCCATCGTCCGTCGCCGCAATCGCCGCCGCCGCTTTCGGGGCTGGAGCGCCTGATGCTGGGCGGCGTGGTCACTGCCTTGCTGGCGGTGCCCCTTGCCAATTTCCTGGCACCTTTTCTTGGCGCGGCTGCGGCTGCGCATAGCATTCACCGCAGGGGGCATTTGCCGGATGTCGTATAAATTTGTGATAGCTGCCGTTTTGAGCATGGCCCTTGCCGCCTGCGGTTCTGACGGACCGGCAAAGCCCGCCAGCGCCGGTACCAAGGCGCCGCCACGCGGTAGCAGCCGCCCGCCCACGCCGGTGCGCGCACCGGTGCACGCGCCGCCGCCAAAGGCGCAGGTGCTGGCATTGCCGGGGCTGGAGGGGGTGATCGGTTCGACCCGAGAAGACCTTACCCGGCAATTCGGCCCGGCCCGGCTCGATGTCTGGGAGGGCGATGCCAGAAAATTGCAGTTCAGCGGCACGGCCTGTGTGCTTGATGTCTATCTTTATCCGTCCGCATCCGGGCGTGAACCGCAGGCCACCTATGTCGATGCGCGCCGCGTCAGCGATGGCCAGGATGTCGATCGCGCAGCCTGTATTGCGGCGCTGCGCAAGCCCTGATCCGGGCCCGGTCTGGGTAACGCGGAATTAAGGATATCCGCGCATAAGGCTGGCGAACCGTCAGGGGATCCGAGCCGAAATGAGCATGCATTTCCGAGACATTGCCGAACAGGCGATGGCTGATGGCGCGATCAGCGCCGAAGAGATTCGTGCGCTGCGCCAGAGCGGCTGGGCCGATGGCCGGATGGACCCGGAAGAGGCCGAGGCGCTGTTTGTTGCCAACGAACATCTGACCGATGTGACCGCGGAATGGTGCGATTTCTTTGTCGAGGCGCTGAGCGAATTCGTGGTCAACACGGTTGAGCCGCGCGGCTATGTCGATGATGAAATGGCCGAAGAGCTGGTGACCCGTATTGACCGCGATGGCCGGGTTGCCACCATGACCGAGCTGGAACTGCTGGTGAAAGTGCTGGAAAAGGCCACCAGCGTGCCCGCCAGCCTCAAAGATTATGCGCTGCGCCAGATCGAACAGGCGGTGCTGTGCGGCGATGGGCCGACGCGCTTTGGCGCGCTCGATCCGCATGGCGTCAATGCGCTGGAATGCAGCCTGCTGCGCCGGGTGATCTTTGCCGCGGGCGGAGATCGCCCGGCCGCCGCCAGCAAGGCCGAGGCGGAAATGCTGTTCCGGATCAAGGATGCAACCCTGCATGACAGCAATGCGCCCGAATGGGAAAGGCTGTTTGTGCAGGGCGTTGCCAGCTATCTGCTCGGCTTTGGCGGGCATGAGCCGCTATCGCGCGAGCGGGCCGGGGAGCTGGAGCGGTTCATGAATGATACCGGTGCCGGACTGGGCGGTTTCTTCCGCCGTATGGCGACCAGCGACGTCGACAGTGCCTTTGGCAGCCTGCTCAGCCTGACCCCCGATCACAGCGGCGATCTCGATGCCGAAGTGGCAGAGGCAGCGCAGCTGACCGAGACCGAGGATTTCTGGCTGCGCGACCATATCGATGCGGATGAAGAGCTCGATCCGCTGGAAAAGGCGCTGCTGGCCTTTATCGCCGAGGAAACCGGCGAAGCCTGATTGCGGTCACAGCGGCCTGTTCTTTCCTTCGATGATCCGGCGTTGGTACCCTCGGATTGTCGGAGGAAAGAGCAGGCCGCTGCGTAACCGGCCTTACACCGTAAAGCTCTCCCCGCAGCCGCAGCTGCCCTTGGCATTGGGATTGTCAAAGGTGAAGCCGGCGGTGAAATCATCTTCGCGCCAGTCCATCGCGCTGCCGATCAGGTAAAGCACGCTGGCACCATCGATGAAAAAAGTGCCGCCGGGGGTTTCGATCCGCTCATCCAGCGGATTGGCCTCGCTGACATAATCGACCGAATAGGCCAGCCCGGAACAACCGCGGCGCGGGGTGGAGAGCTTGACCCCAATCGTGCCCGCCGGAGCATCCTGCATCAGCCGGGCAATTCGCGCTTCTGCGGCAGCGGTCAGGATCACAGCGGCCGGGCGCTGGCGTGTGGTTGCCGTTGCACTCATCACAGCATCCCCAGTTCAAGCCGGGCCTCGTCGCTCATCTTGGCCGGGTCCCAGGGCGGATCCCAGACCAGATTGACTTCAGCATCGCGCACGCCCGGCACCGCGCCCACCCGCAGCTCCACTTCGCCGGGCATGGATTCGGCCACCGGGCAGTGCGGTGTGGTCAGGGTCATGGTCACGGCAACGCTGCCGTCAGCAGTGATATCGACACCATAGATCAGGCCCAGATCATAGATGTTCACCGGGATTTCCGGATCGAAAATGTCCTTCAGCGCGGCGATGACCGCCTCATACAGATCACCGCCCGGTTCGCCGGTTGCGACGTTCTGTGGCGCCTGCTTGAGAAAGCCCTCCAGATAGTCGCGCTTGCGCTCCAGCTTGTCGCCGGGCGTCTCCGCATCTTCCACGCGGGCGCGCGGCGGGGCGGCAACGCGCTCCACCGCTTCGACGGTGAATTTTGAATCTTCGCTGGTTGTTCCGGTCATTGCCCGAAAATCCTTCTGGTCCGCTCAATTCCGCGCAGCAACGCGGCAATATCGCTTTCATCGCTGTAAAGGCCAAAGCTGGCGCGGGCGGTGGCGGGCACACCCAGTTGCTCCATCAGCGGCTGGGCGCAGTGATGCCCGGCACGGATCGCCACATTCTCTTCATCCAATATGGTGCCGAGATCGTGCGGATGCACCCCCTGCATTGCAAAACTGACGATACCCGCGCTGTCTTCCGGCCCGAACAGGGTGATGTCGTTCATCCGCCGCAATTCACTGCGCAGCCGGGCAACCAGCGCGCCTTCATGGGCGTGGATCGCTGCCAGCCCGATTGCGGAAACATAGTCCACCGCCGCACCCAGCCCGATCGCCTCGACAATCGCCGGGGTGCCAGCTTCAAACCGCTGCGGGGCGGGGGCAAAGCTGGTGCCGGCAAGGCTGACCCGGTCAATCATCGCGCCGCCGCCCTGCCAGGGCGGCATGGCCGCCAGCAGATCGGCCCGGCCCCACAGGGCGCCGATCCCGGTTGGCCCGTACAGCTTGTGGGCGGAAAAGGCATAGAAATCGCAGCCCAGCGCCTGCACATCCACCGGCAGGCGCGGGACGGCCTGACAGCCATCCAGCAGCAGCAGCGCCCCCACCCCATGCGCCAGCGCCGCCGCGCGGGGAGCATCCAGCACCGATCCCAGCACGTTGGAAACATGCGCGAAGGCAACCAGCCGGTGCTGCGGCGTGAGCATACGCTCGGCCGCATCCAGATCGATTTCGCCGCTTCCGGTCAGGGGGCAGACATCGATCACGCAGCCGGTCCGCTGTGCCAGCAGCTGCCAGGGAACGATGTTGGAATGATGCTCCAGTTGCGACAGCAGAATACGGTCGCCCGCCTTGAGATTGGCCCCGCCCCAGCTTTGCGCCACCAGATTGATTGCCTCGGTCGCGCCGCGGGTAAAGACCAGCTCCTGCTCGTCGCCGCCGATAAAGGCAGCGACCTTGCGCCGGGCGGCTTCATAGGCCAGCGTCATTTCGGCGCTGCGGGCATAGACGCCGCGATGCACCGTGGCATAGTCTGCGCCCATTGCCCGCACCGTTGCGTCAATCACGGCCTGCGGTTTTTGCGCGGTGGCGGCGCTGTCAAGATAGTGCCAGCCGCCGCCAAGCCCTGGGAAACCGGCCCGCAGCCGCGCAGGCGAAAACGCAAGATCAGCGGCGGCGGTCACACCAGCTCTCCCAGCCGTTCCAGCGCCAGTTCGAGCAGACGCTCTTCCTCGGCCGCCCCGGCAAAGGCTTCGGCAATGAAGGCCTGCAACATCAGCTTGCGCGCTTCCGATGGCGGCAACCCGCGCGATTGCAGATAGAACATCGCATCCGCATCCAGCTCACCCACCGCGCAGCCATGCGCGCATTTCACATCGTCGGCGTAAATTTCCAGCTCGGGCCTTGCATTGGCGCTGGCGCTGCGATCAAGCAGCATGGCGCGCACCGATTGCTCGCCATCGGTGCCATCCGCGCCCTTGGCGACCAGTACCTTGCCTAGATAGTTGGCTGTTGCCTGACCGCCCGCCACCGATCGGATGACCTGCTGGCTGATGGCATCGGGGGCGGCGTGAACCACCTCGGTCACCACTTCCAGCACCTGCCCGCCACCCGCCAGCTGCGCCGCGCCGAGCATGAATTCCGCCTTTTCGCCCAGCTCGACGCGCAGCGCGATCCGGCCGTAGCCGGTTCCGGCATTGAGCAGCCGCAGGTCGAGCCTTGCGCCGGGGGAAAGGCGGATTGCCATATCGCGCACCACCGGCTCGCTGCCGGTGTTGATGATGGTCAAGGCGCGTTCTTCGCCAGCGTCCAGCACCAGTTCTTCCGCCGCGACTGGCCACAGCGGAGCCAGCGCGGAGATATCCGCATAGCGATAGGCCTCGTCGCGCCTGGAGGGCAGCAACTGCGTCATTGCTGCCCCGGACACCGCTTGTAGGCCATGGCCGGTTCGGTAACCGGCTTGCCCGCGGTCCGAATGACGCGAATGGTCATTCGGCGGCCACCGTCGCTGAGAACCAGCAGGCTGGTGCCCAGTTGCGGCGGCTCGAACGTAACCCGGGTGTCAACCTCGATCCGGTTGGGATCGATCACCCGGACCTGCCGGATCTCGGCCTCGACTGCTTCGGTATAGAGTCCGTCCTGCTCGATGGTCAGTTCGGCCACTTCATCGCTGGCGCTGCATGATACCCGTGCCTCGGTCCATGTACCGATAAACTGCCGCGGAACCGGCACCCGCGGCGCGGCGGCATGGGCCAGCGCAGTGTGGGCCAGTGCAGTGTGGGCCAGCGCAGTATGGGCCAGCGCCAGGGTCAACAGCGCGCTCATGCCGCCACCGCCTCATAGCCATGCTGTTCCAGCTCCAGCGCCAGTTCGGGCCCGCCAGAGCGGATGATGCGCCCGCCCGCCAGCACATGGACGAAATCGGGTTTCACATAATCGAGCAGGCGCTGGTAATGGGTGATCAGCAGCACCGCCTTGCCCGGCGCCCGCATGATCGCGTTGATCCCTTCGCCGACGA
This sequence comes from Novosphingobium sp., assembly GCA_044225335.1. Classification (GTDB taxonomy): domain Bacteria; phylum Pseudomonadota; class Alphaproteobacteria; order Sphingomonadales; family Sphingomonadaceae; genus Novosphingobium. The sequence continues at coordinate 106,555 of JBGAIR010000004.1, forward strand.
TCCGCAGCGCATCGATATCCAGCCCGCTGTCGGTTTCGTCCAGCACCGCCAGCCTGGGATCGAGGATACCCATCTGCACCATCTCGGCGCGCTTTTTCTCGCCGCCGGAAAAGCCGACATTGACCGGGCGCTTGAGCATTTCCATGTCCATTTTCAGCAGCGCTGCCTTTTCGCGCGCCAGCTTCAGGAACTCGCCGCCCGAAAGCGGCTCTTCACCGCGGGCACGGCGCTGGGCATTCAGGCTTTCGCGCAGGAACTGGACGAAGGAAACGCCAGGTATCTCGACCGGATACTGAAAGCCCAGAAACAGCCCCGCCGCCGCGCGCTCATGCGGTTCCAGCGCCAGCAGGTCCTGCCCGCTGAAATGCACGGAGCCTTCGGTCACCTCATAGCCGGGCCGCCCGCCCAGCACATAGCCGGTGGTCGATTTGCCCGCGCCGTTCGGCCCCATGATGGCGTGGACCTCGCCTGCATTGATGGCAAGGTTCAGCCCCTTGAGGATCGGTTTGTCAGCAACCGCGGCGTGAAGGTTTTCGATGGTAAGCATGGTTCAATACCCCCGGCGCTGCGGTGCGCCGTGCTGCTGGTAGTGCTGTCTGCGGGCGCGGCCGCGTTCATCATAGCTGGCCTTCATGGCGGTGAGGATTTCCGCCACCACGGCATCAGGCTCTTCCAGCACGCGCGCCGCGGCAAAGCGCAACAGTTTCACCCCCACCGCCTCAAGGCTCTTGTCGCGCCGCGCGGTGATGGCCGGATCGCCACCCTCGTCGATCGACACCGCGATCTTGAGCGGATTGCAGGCGAAATCGACGATTGCCGAACCGATCACCTGCTGGCGGGTCAGCTTGAACTTGCCGAGTTCCTGTTCGGCCAGCTTCGCCGCCAGCAGCTGTTGCGCCGGGGTCGGCTTCATCCGGTTGATCCGGGCCTGATCGTGGATCGCATCGAGCCGCTTGTCCGAAATCGCCCAGCCGCGCCCGCGCTTCTGGATCGCGGGAGCTTCGCTGCGCTCGTCAAGCGGGCGGACGGTGAGGGTTTTTTTCATAGCGACTTATTTCGTCCATCCAATTGTCGTTGCCAGGCCGTTAGATTGATCAATTTCACAAACGTCACCAAAGAATCTGATGGCTTTCAATTTTGAGCCGTCCCTTTCGATGCCTACGAACGGATCACCAGGCGGCACAAAAGGCTTTGGTGGTTCGACTTGCCAATGGACCGCGCCAAGGTCGTCAACGCACAAGAGATTACGATTTATTTCGTCAGCACTTTCAGCCAGTTCTGCCGCAGGATAGTTGAGCAAAAGGGCTTGACGGCCATCATCGAGCCTTAGCGACTTCCACATGTGGGACAGCTCGCGTTCGGTAAGCTTTCTCACCCCACGCTCCCCTCAAGCGAAATCCCCAGCAGCTTCTGCGCCTCTACGGCAAATTCCATCGGCAGCTGTTGCAGCACTTCCTTGGCAAAACCGTTGACGATCAGCGCCACCGCCGCTTCCGGGTCCAGCCCGCGCTGCTGGGCATAGAACAGCTGATCGTCGCTGATCTTGCTGGTGGTCGCTTCATGCTCGATCTGGGCGGAGGGGTTCTTCACCTCGATATAGGGCACGGTATGCGCGCCGCAGTCCTTGCCGAGCAGCAGGCTGTCGCATTGGGTGAAGTTGCGCACCCCTTCGGCCTGCGGGGCGATCCGCACCAGCCCGCGATAGGTGTTCTGGCTGTGCCCGGCGGAGATGCCCTTGGAAATGATGGTGGAGCGGCTGCGCGCGCCATTGTGGATCATCTTGGTGCCGGTATCGGCCTGCTGGAAATTGTTGGTGACGGCGACCGAATAGAATTCGCCAACGCTGTCCGCGCCGTTCAGCACGCAGCTGGGATATTTCCAGGTGATGGCGCTGCCGGTTTCCACCTGCGTCCAGCTGACCTTGCTGCGCGCGCCCTGGCACAGGGCCCGTTTGGTGACGAAATTGTAGATGCCGCCTTTGCCCTCGGCGTCGCCGGGGTACCAGTTCTGCACGGTGCTGTATTTGATTTCGGCATCATCCAGCGCAACCAGCTCAACCACCGCGGCATGCAGCTGGTTTTCATCGCGCTGCGGGGCGGTGCAGCCTTCCAGATAGGAGACATAGGCCCCCTTGTCGGCAACGATCAGCGTGCGTTCGAACTGGCCGGTGTTTTCGGCATTGATGCGGAAATAGGTGGAAAGCTCCATCGGGCAGCGCACGCCCTCGGGCACATAGACAAAGGTGCCGTCGGAAAAGACCGCGCAATTGAGTGCGGCAAAGAAATTGTCATGCATCGGCACGACCTTGCCCAGCCAGCGCTTCACCAGATCTGGATATTCGCGGATCGCTTCGGAAATCGAGCGGAAGATCACGCCCGCCTGTTCCAGCTCCTTGCGAAAGGTGGTGGCAACGCTGACGCTGTCGAAAACCGCATCCACGGCCACCTTGCGTGCGCCTTCCACCCCGGCCAGAACCTTTTGCTCTTCCAGCGGGATGCCCAGCTTTTCATAGACGCGCAGGATCTCGGGATCGACCTCATCCAGGCTGGCCAATGCCTTTTTCGCCTTGGGCGCGGCATAGTAATAGGCGTCCTGATAATCGATCGGCGGCACGTTCAGCTTGGCCCAGTCGGGCATCGGCATGGTCTGCCAGTGGCGAAATGCCTTGAGCCGCCATTCCAGCATCCATTCCGGCTCATCCTTCTTGGCGCTGATGAAGCGGACGGTGTCTTCGCTCAGCCCCTTGGGCGCGAATTCCTGTTCGATATCGGCGGACCAGCCATGCTCGTAATCGGCAACCCGTGCGGCGGCGTCGCGCGCGGCCTGATCCTTGATCGCGGTTTCCTCGGTCATGCCGCGCGCTCCGCCAGCCGGGTCAGCGGCACCGCCGCCAGCGCCCCGCGCATCGCCGCGTTGACATCGGCCCAGTGCGGCCGCACCGAACAGCAAGCCTCCAGCGTGCAATCATGGCGCCCCTTTTCAACACAGGCGGTAATGGCGATCGGTCCTTCGACTGCTTCGACAATATCGGCAAGGCTGATGGCCGCCGCCGGGCGTGCCAGCTTCAGCCCGCCGCCCACGCCGCGCGAACTGCGCAGCAATCCGGCGGCGGTCAGCCGGCTGACCAGCTTTTGCACGGTCGGGGCGGGCAGGCCGGTTTCCTCCGCCAGTTGCCCGGCGGAAACGCGCGCCGAGCCGCAATGGCGCGCAGCGGCGCTCATCGTGACGACGGCATAATCGGCCATGCTGGACAGGCGCATCGAGCGGTACCTTAAATCAGACTGATTCTGTCTGGTTTATACGCCTCGCAACGATAAATGGCAAACCACTGTCTGGGCGAATCGCGCCAGCACCTTGGCCGACAGCAAAAAAAGGCGGCCCTTCAAAGGATTGAAGGGCCGCTGTCAAAGTCAGGATCCGCGGATTTAGCCTTGGATCCTTCGGGTCGCACAGCCTGTCTAGATGAACAGATCATTACCGGATTGTAAGGAATCGACATCTGCGCAGCGCGAAGGGATAATTCCATTTGCCAAGGCGCAATCTTGCGCCCGGCAGCCGGCTGCCATAGGGCCGATGCGACATTGTCGGCATGGGTCCGCTGCGGACCCGGCGTTGATCTTCGGGGCTGTTTTTCCGGTTATGCTATATTCTTTGCTGCGCCCCGCCCTGTTCCTGATCGATGCCGAAGATGCGCATGGTCTGGCACTGGCGGCGCTGAAATTTTCGCCCTGGCGGGCTCCTCAGCCGGATGGCGGCCCGCTGGCCAGCGAAGTTGCCGGACTGCACTTTCCCAATGTGCTGGGGATGGCCGCCGGATTCGACAAGAATGCCGAGGTGCCCGATGCCCTGCTGGGGGCAGGCTTCGGCTTTGCCGAGGTCGGTTCGATCACTCCGCTGCCGCAATCCGGCAATCCGCGCCCGCGCCTGTTCCGGCTGGCAGAGGACCAGGCGGTGATCAATCGCATGGGCTTCAACAATGCCGGTGCCGAAGCGGCGATTGCCCGGCTGGTGCAGCGCCGCGCGCGCGGCGGGATCGTTGGCGTGAACATTGGCGCCAACAAGGATGCCAGCGACCGCATCGCCGATTACGCCACCATGGCGCGGCTGATGGCGCCCCTTGCCAGCTATCTGGCGGTCAATGTCAGCAGCCCCAATACTCCGGGCTTGCGCGCCTTGCAGGATGAAGCCGCACTGACCGCGCTGCTTGACGCGGTGAATGCGGCGCGCGGACCCGAAGGTCCGCCGGTGTTCCTGAAGGTCGCGCCGGATCTTGAGCCGGCGGATGTGGATGCGATC
>JBGAIR010000063.1:0-11442 GCA_044225335.1 Novosphingobium sp.
TTGATCAAAAGCAACCGCCATGCGCGCGCCACGGGGTGAGAAATGACCTTTGTCGAATTGGTGCTGGTAATGGTCGTTGTCACCCTGACGGTGACGGCAATCGCGACGGTGATCCAGCGCGCATCGGCACGCAGACGTCGGAACGATCCCTATGGCGCGATGGATGAAGGCGCGGTTGTGCCGCCCAAAGGCCGCCAGCGATCACGTCTTGGCCAAGCCGCCAAAGCGATGCCCGCGCCGGACAACACGCAATCACTTCGCCCCGACGCACCCGAACATACCGATGGGTTTTACGCCCGCACCGAACAGCGGCTGGAAAGGCTGTTTGCCGAGATCGAGCAAGGCACGCTTTCGCTTGATCGCTATACAGATCTGGTGCGGGCGGATTTGCAGGCGGCCGAGCAGCGGCTGATTGACCTGCAAGCACAGCTCGCAACAGGCGCAATCGATAGTCAGGCCTATGACAGTGCGATTGGCGATACAACCGCTGCCGCATCCGCGCTGCGCTGGTGCCTCGATTGGGCCCGGCAGCGCATCACGCAATGATCAGCAGTTCGTTGTGCTGTCGGCAGTGCCAGTCAACCCGCTGGACAATGCGCGGTCATCGCGGATCAGGAAGGCTGCCTCCTGTTTGACCACCGGCTGGTTCATGTAGAGCGTACCGAAAATGCCGCGGTACTGGTAATAGACTTCCACGAACATCACAGCGCTGCCGGAAACCGCAGTCACGGTGCTCCCGCTCTTGCCCATGTTGGTCACGGTTGCACCGCTGACGCCATAGGATGAGGCGCGATTGAGCGAACCGATGCAACGCTGCCAATGGATGTATTGCCCCCCAGTGGAGGGTTTGACCTCAAGGCTGCTGATGATGATGCGGCCATTGGCCTGAAAATTGATGTTCCCGCCCTGCAGCAGGCCGCCATTCAGCACAGTTTTGACATCTGTATAGGAAACGCTGGGCGCGACGCCGCTGTTATCGGTCTGGCCGATGCGCGAGGCGTTGTCGGCAACCGACAGCGCGATCTGGCTGACCTGCATGCGCGCCGAAACGAAGTTCGCCAGTTCAGCACCGAACAGGCCAAGTGTCAGCATAACCGGCAAGGTGAATGCCAGTTCGGTCAGAATTGTGCCATCACGCGAACGCGCAATGCGGCGCAGCAGTTCCAGAGGAGCCCAGCGACCGATCATGAGCAAACTCCCGTCGCAGAGCCATAACCCGGCTGATAGGCAAAGGGCTGGTTCTTGACGACAGTCGTCGCATCGATCGTATATTTCTTGCTGCCGCCGAGCAGCGTGCCAAAAGCAAATATCCGGTCGAAGGTCACACTGACCTTGTATTGCACAACGTCACCGGCACCGCCGTTGCCGCTGCGACCGATATCGGCATCCCACGAGCCGTTCTTGTTCTCGTCGACATAGGATTCACCAGCATCGCAGGTGCCGTTGGAATTGCCGTCGTTCCATTTTTCCGGGCGATCAACGTCAGCAAAGCTGTAATAGCTCTGACGCGTGGTCGTGACCACCGCGTTCGGCGCAACCCGGCGCACCGCCGCGCTGATATAGGTGTCCAGCGACGATGTATTGGCGGCCTCAAGACTGCCGGACCGCGAAACCTGGCGGATCGCTCCGTTCAGGATAGAACGGACATAGATGACATGCGCCAGATCGAACAATCCGGCCATCAGCACCAGAAAGACCGGCAGGGCAAATGCCATCTCGATCACCGCCGCCCCGCGCGCATCGCGGCGCAGGGCCTGCGCAGCATCGCGCCGCTTCAACCAGCGGAAACAGGATCGCAGGCGGATCATTGTGTCACCCGCAGTTCGCCGATCTGCTTGGCGATGGATTGGAACGCGGCATTGAGCGACGCGGAAGAGTTAGCGGTGAAGGCGCTGTCGGGCGAGGCGCAATAGTTAAGATCGGTGGTCAGCCCAACGCTATAGGCGATTACCCATACACGGATGCCCTTGGCCTTGGCTGCATCGCAGATGGCGCGAAAACGCGAAGTATGGCGCGCGGCATCATCCGTGTAACCATCGCTGGTGACGCGGCGATCCCAATATTCAATGCCATAGGCCTGATAAATATCGTAGTTCGGCGCCATCATGCCGTCCGTCATGAAGATGATATGGCGCGAAACCTCGGCACCGTTTGCCGGGGGATCGTTGACCAAATTCTGGAAGATGCCGGTGGTTGAAAGCAGCCGGGCTCCCCACAGCATGCCAATGTCGTGATAGGTACCACCGTTCGCAACCAGAGAATCCGCATAGTTGTAGAACGAGGTTTGGTCCATTTCCGCCAGCGCCTGCGCCGCAGCCGGGCAATATTCGGTCATTGCACCGCCGTAGCTTGAATTTGCTGTGGTATAATAGCCATAGTTGTCAGTGCGATAGAACGCCACCTGCGGCCACATCGGCGCCCACCGCGTTGCATCGGAAGACGGTACGGCATCGATATCAAGATCGGTCGCGGTCGTTGGCGTGATCCGCCCCGATGAGCTGGAATAGCTGAAGCTAGAGGCGTTGGTTGACTGACGCTCTTCGATGCAGCCCTTCCACGTGCTCGAAACATTGGAGCCGTTGGACCCTACCGGCTGGCTGACCGACACGAATTGCTTGTATTGCGTGGTGTCGTAAGTGATTGGCTTGTAGGTCCAGGACGAAAAGCCGCCCCACCAGTTATAGTTTGCCTGACGCGACTGCACGGTCACGCTATTGCGAATGTAGGACGGGTTCAGATTGTAGAGCAACCGCCCGACATTGACCGTGCTGGAATAAGGCACAAAGCCGTAACGCACGCGCGCATTCGATCCTTGTGTCGCCTGATCCAGTGTATCGTAAAAGCTCTTCATCGCCGCCTTCAGCAGCGTGATCTTGCTGGATCCGCCAGAGGTCAGCGGATCGGCCATGGAGCCTGTGGTATCGAGCACCATGATAACGTCGCTGTTGCCCAGCGTCATCGATGACTGGCAGTTGACCGTGAGGTTGAAGGTCTGGCTGCCGAATATCCGCATCACCAGCGTATCAACCTGCGAGGTTGCAGTGCCGTTCACCGTGTTGCCATCATCAGGGGTGCTGGTTGTAAATGTGGTGTTTTTCGCGGTCTGCTCGGTCTGATTGAAATTGGCGTTGAAATAGTTGGTTGCAACCGTCTGCGATGCCGTGTCAAAACCATTGGTGGTTTCCGCCCGGCGTCCCGCCAGCGTTGCCGCGTCGCAGGCGGCCTGCAACCGGTTCTGCACCATGTAGGCGCGGCTCATATCCACGCCGCCGCCGATCAGCGCAGCAAGCACCAATACCGAAACCGCAACCATGGCAAGCAGATTGCCGCCACTGTCGCGAGACAGGCGCCGCAAAAACTGCATGAAAACAACACGGTAATCGATCATTGAAATCAGCCTCATCGGCAAAAGCCATGCTTTGGATGTATTTCGGCAGTCATCCACGGTTGGCGTTATCGCAAAATCGTTAACGCATCGTACCCGGCCGTGCGCGCTCCGCCCCTTGACCCCTCGCCCGCCACGCCTACATGCCAAGCATCATGTTTATCGAAACCGAAACCACGCCCAATCCGGCAACGCTGAAATTCCTGCCCGGTGAGCAGGTGATGGCCGCTGGCACCCGCGACTTCCGCAATGAGGATGATGCCGCCGCCTCGCCGCTGGCGCAGGCATTGTTCGATCTCGGCGATGTGACGGGCGTGCTGTTCGGGCGCGATTTCATCGCAGTGACCGCAGCGCCGGGTGTGGACTGGAGCCAGCTCAAACCGCAAGTCGTGGCATTGCTGCTCGATCATTTCATCACCGGCGCCCCGCTGTTCGCCGGGCCGGACGCCAGCGGCATTGCGGTTCCCCCCGAAGATGAGGATTTTGGCGATGATCCCGCCGATGCCGATATCGTCGCGCAAATCCGTGAACTGATTGAAACAAGGGTTCGCCCGGCGGTAGCCAATGATGGCGGCGATATCGTCTATCGCGGTTTCCGTGATGGCGTGGTTTATCTGACCATGCAGGGTGCTTGCTCAGGCTGCCCATCGTCCACGGCAACGCTCAAGAACGGGATCGAATCCCTGCTCAAGCATTACGTCCCCGAAGTATCCGAAGTCCGCGCCGCCTAGGCAGCGCCCCACTCTCCGCCTTCTCACACCCTACAGGGAAACCGCATCGCATGTCACAGCCGCTGCCCGACGCCTCGCTCGATCAACTGTTCCGCACCGCCCGCACCTACAACGGCTATCTCGATCAGCCGGTCAGTACCGAACAGCTTCATGCGATCTGGGACCTGATGAAAATGGCGCCGACTTCGGCCAATCAGCTGCCGGCCCGGCTGGTGTGGTGCACCAGCACCGAAGCAAAGCAAAAGTTGGCCGCCTGCACCATGCCCGCGAATGGCGAAAAGATCCTGAAGGCACCGGTCAGCGTGATCATCGCCGCCGACATGCAATTCCATGAGCAGCTGCCCTGGCTGTTCCCGCACACCGATGCCCGTGCCTGGTTTGTCGGCAATGACGCGCTGCGCGAAAAATCGGCCATGCTCAACACCACGCTGCAGGCTGGCTATTTCATCATGGCGGCGCGCGCTCTGGGGCTGGATACCGGGCCGATGACCGGGTTCAGCAACGAAGCGGTGGATGCGGCCTTCCTCTCGGAAACGCCGGACTACAAATCGGTGATGATCTCGACGCTGGGCTATGGTGATCCGGCCAGCATCTTCGGCCGCAGCCCGCGTCCCGATTTCGACACTTTCAATCGCATCGCCTGAGCGGCTATGGCCGCAGCGATGCGGACACTGGTGATCGATTGCGCGACCGAGGCCTGCTCGGTCGCGCTGTTTGAAAATGGCAGCCTGATCGCGGGCGAATGCCGTGTGCTGGGGCGCGGCCATGCGGAACAACTGGTGCCGATGATCGCCGCTCTGCCCGGAAATGGCCATGCCAGACGGATCGCGGTCTCGCGCGGGCCCGGTAGTTTCACCGGGCTGCGCGTGGGTATCGCTGCCGCACGGGCGCTGGCGCTGGCATGGCGGGCGGAGCTTTGCGGCTATCCCACGCTGGCGCTGGTCGCCGCCGCCGCTGCTGCCGAAAATGGCCTCCAGCCGGTCAGCGTGGCGATGACGGGCGGCCATGGCGAATGGTTCGTGCAGAATTTCGCCGCCGATGGTGCCGCAATCGCCGAGCCGGTGTCACTGCCAGCAGCCCATGCCACCGAAATGGCAACCGCTGATCTGGTCGCGGGCACCCAGGCCAGTGCGCTCGTCGCCGCGCGTGGCCATGGCACAGCCCTGGCGCTCCATCCAGATGCCAGGCGCTTTGATCTGCTTGGCGAAGCATTGCTGAGCGCGGACGTCGCCCCGCTTTATGGCCGCGCGCCAGACGCCCGCCTGCCCGGCTCACCGGCATGACCGTGATGCAGGATGATCTCGATCAGATCATGACAGTGATGGATGCCGCCTTTGATCCGGCCTTTGGCGAAGCCTGGACGCGCCGTCAGGTCGAAGATGCCCTGCTGATGGGGCACTGCCACTACCGGCTGGCCAGCTTACCGCAAGACAGTAGCAATGCGGCGGGCTTCTTCCTTTCGCGGCACGGTTTTGAGGAAGAGGAATTGCTGCTGCTGGCAGTAACCCCGCCCGCGCGACGGCAGGGAATCGCCAACGCATTGCTGTCGCAATTAGCAAGGGATGCAGCGCAGCGCGGCGCACAGCGCCTGCTGCTGGAAATGCGCGCCGGCAATCCCGCAGAGACGCTCTATCGCAATCATGGTTTCACGCAGATCGGCACCCGCCACGCCTATTACCGCGCCGGGGATGGCACCCGGATCGATGCGCTGACTTTTGAGAAGATACTCACACCGCAGCGGTGAAACGCCGGAGCGGTCAACAATCGTCCCGGACTAGGAGCGTGATGACACATCCGGTGGACCAGCAGCACAAATCCCGAGAGCTTGGCGGACGTACCCAGCGGCTTAACGACAAGCCACTGCGCGAAGATGCCGACTATGTGCTGGTCTGGCTGCAGCAGACGCTGCGCGGGCACGATCATCCGGCAATTGACGCGGGCTGCGCCCTGGCCAATCGGTTGGACATTCCGGTGCTGGTCTACCACGGCCTGCGCTGCGACTATCCCCACGCCTCACACCGGCTTTCGCGATTCATTCTCGGGGCAAGTGCAGCGATGGGCCGCACGCTTTTCAAGCGCGGAATTCGCTGCGTCCAGTTCGTCCAGCGTGGCACCGGTCAGGGCAAGGGAATGGTCTATCGACTGGCGGCCCGCGCCGCGGCGGTGATTACCGATCAGCATTTCACCTTCGTTCCGGCCACACAGCCATCCGGCTTTGCCAGCAAGGCAGATCTCGCGGTTTTCGCGGTGGATGCCACGCGGCTTGTGCCGGTAAAGGCCTTGCCAGACCGCGTTGGCACTACCGCCGCATTTCGCCGTGCCCACAGCGCGCTGCGGCATGAATGGCTGAACCTGCGGCAGGAAATTGCTCCGCAAAACCACGCCCATATCGGTGGGCTGCCGCCAGAACTGATTTCGCTCAACGATCATGATGAGGAGGCGCTTGACAGTCTGGCAGCCTCGCTACCGATAGACCAGACACTGAAGGCATCGCCGCACTATCCCGCAACGGCAGAAGCGGCCGCACGGCGGCTCGCCGGTATCGATGCCTCGTTCATTCGCCGCTATGATCAGGATCGCAACAATCCCTCGCTTGAACATGGATGTTCGCACCTCTCGCCCTATTTGCGATTTGGTATGGTGGCACCGTGGGAGGTGATGCGCCGCGCCGAAGCCGCTGATGTTACCGATGCTGAGCGCTACAAGTTCTATGACGAATTGTTCACCTGGCGCGAGTGGTGCCACTGGCGCGTATGGCGCGAACCCGAAGCCCACCGCTATGCCACGCTGGCGGCATGGGCGCGTGAAACGCTGGATGCACATCGCAATGATCCGCGCGAACCGCTGCTCGATCTTGAGACGCTGATGCATGCAATCACCCCCGATCCGGTGTGGAATGCCGCGCAAAAGCAATGGCTGCTCACTGGCTGGATGCACAACAACCTGCGCATGTACTGGGCAAAGGGGTTGCTGCGCTGGGCACCCGATCCAGAGACTGCCTGGGCCTGGGGCTGCTATATCAACGACCGTGTCGCGATCGACGGACGCGATCCGGCAACCTACAGCTCGATGCGCTGGGGCTTTGGCGATGCCCGCCCGGCCTGGCAGGAAACACCGATCTATGGACGATTGATGCGCAACAGCGCCAATGCGTTGATGAAAAGGGAAGGCGTGGCCGAATTCGTGTCGCACTGGGCGGAACAGCCAGCCCCGATCATCGATCTTACCGGATTTGATCGCCCGTCTTTATCTGTGAACCGCCACGGCAACCTTCGCATCGGACGCCGACAGTGCCTGGCAGATTTGCCAAAAATGGGAGAGGCTGGAGCGGGTAGCGGGAATCGAACCCACATAGCCAGCTTGGAAGGCTGGTGCTTTACCACTAAGCTATACCCGCACGCTGCAGCCTGTGCAGGCGGCGCATATGCGACAGCATTGGCGCTTGGTCAATCCGCCGCAGTGCGACTTAATATATTTCAGCTTCCCATGCTCCATGCCGCGCACCAGTTTGCGCCACCTTTGGTCGCAATGGAGAGAGTATGAAAAACTGGAACAGCTTGGCTGCCGAAACATTCGGCACATTCTGGCTGGTGTTCGGCGGATGCGGCAGTGCGATTTTTTCGGCTGCGTTTCCCAGTGTCGGAATCGGCCTGCTGGGCGTCAGCCTGGCATTTGGCCTGACGGTGCTGACCATGGCCTATGCGGTCGGTCATGTATCGGGCGGGCATTTCAACCCGGCGGTAACACTGGGGCTCTGGGCAGGCGGACGCTTTCCGGCCAGTGGCATCCTGCCCTATTGGATCGCGCAGGTGATAGGCGCGCTGCTGGCTGCATTCATGCTCTATCTGATCGCCAGCGGGAAAGCCGGGTGGGATGTTGCCACCAGCGGCCTTGCCAGCAACGGCGTGGGTGAACATTCGCCGGGCAAATACAGCCTGCAGGCTGGTTTCCTGATCGAGATTCTGCTGACCGCGTTTTTCCTGATCATCATCATGGGTGCCACCCATCACCGCGTTTCGGCCGGGTTTGCCCCGATCGCCATCGGATTGGGACTGACGCTGATCCATCTTATTTCGATTCCGATCACCAACACTTCGGTCAACCCGGCCCGCAGCACCGGCCCGGCGCTGATCGAAGGCGGTATCGCACTGAAGCAGCTCTGGGTGTTCTGGGCCGCTCCGCTGATCGGCGGCGTGTTGGGCGGTTGGACCTATCGCTATCTGATCGGCGCGAACAGCAACAGCTGAGGCAGCGCCCGGCAAAGCCGCAACAAGAAAGGCCCCGGCATCGCATCGATGCCGGGGCCTTTAATTTGTGCCTGCGCGCAGGAAGGGATCAGTGGCCCTTCTTCTCCGCCCAGATGTTGCGGTAGGACATATAGGCCAGCACCGTGGCGAACAGCAGGAAGCCCAGCCACCACGCACCGGTCTGGTGACGCTTCGCCAGCTTGGGTTCGGCGGTCCACACCAGGAATGCGGCAACGTCCTTTGCCATCTGATCCTTGGTGGCCTTGGTGCCATCGGCATAGGTCACCTGATCGTCAGCCGTGATCGGCTGCGGCATCGCCAGATTGAGATTGGCGAAATAGGGGTTGTAATAGAGGCCGTCCGGAGTCTTCGCATCGGGGAACTTCTTGAGAAGTTCGGCCGGCTGGGTGGTGTAGCCCAGCAGCAGCGAGTGGACATAGGCCGCACCGCCATGGCGCGCCTTGGTGATCAGCGACAGATCGGGCGGCGTGCCCTTGCCGGCATAGACCACAGGCGGGAAGTGATCGGCGGGCAGGCCCGGGCGATCCTTCATGCTCTCGGTCATGCCCAGCGCCGCGAGATCGCGGTAAGCAACATGCTTGATCGAGTGGCAGGCAGCGCAGATTTCCGAATAGACCTGGAAACCGCGCTTCAGCTGCGCCTTGTCGAAATTGCCGAAGGGACCGTCGCTGGCCAGCTTCAGCGGTTCGGGATGCCGGTGGAACGCAGTTTCAACCGTTTCCTTCGGCGGATCGGTGACGAAGCTCACCAGACCTTTGCCGAACGACCACAGCAGCGCCAGCGCGAAGAACAGCCCGGCGAGGATCGAAATGATACGAGTCATTGGTTTCTTTCCCTCTGCCTGACGCTCAGCCCTTGGCCCCATCGGTGCCAAGCACCGCCTCGGTAATCGAGAAGGGTAGCGGATCCGGGCGTTCGATCGACGAAACGATCGGCACGATCACGAAGAAATGCAGGAAGTAATACATCGCGGCGATCTGGCTGATCATCACATAGGGTTCAGCCGCAGGCGCACCACCGCACCAGCCAAGCACCGCGACATCAACCAGCAGCACCCAGAAGAACTTGCGGTACAGCGGACGATAGCGGGCCGAACGAACCGGCGACTTGTCGAGCCAAGGCAGGAAGAACCACACCAGGATCGCGCTGAACATGGCGAGCACGCCCATCAGCTTGGCCGGGATGATGATGAAATCCTGCGTGAAGGCGCGAAGGATCGCATAGAACGGCCAGAAATACCATTCTGGCACGATATGCGCCGGGGTCTGCATCGGGTTGGCCGGGATATAGTTATCCGGGTGACCCAGTGCGTTCGGCATGAAGAACACGAATGCGCTGTAGATCAGCATGAACAGGCCGATTGTCCACCCATCCTTCGCGACGAAGTAGGGATAGAACGGCACGGTGTCGCTCTCGCTCTTCACTTCCACACCGGTCGGGTTCGAAGAACCGTTGATGTGCAGCGCCCAGATGTGCAGGATCACAACGCCCAGGATCACGAAGGGCAGCAGGAAGTGCAGCGAGAAGAAGCGGTTGAGCGCGGCATTGTCGGGCGCGAAACCACCCAGCAGCCATTCGCGCAGCGGTTCACCCACCAGCGGGATCGCGCTGAACAGGCCGGTAATCACCTGCGCACCCCAATAGCTCATCTGCCCCCAGGGAAGCACATAGCCCATGAAGCCGGTGGCCATCATCAGCAGGAAGATCACGACGCCCAGCAGCCACACCATTTCGCGCGGCGCCTTGTACGATCCGTAATAGAAGCCGCGGAAGATGTGGGCATAGACCACCACAAAGAAGGCCGAAGCGCCGTTGGCATGGCCATAGCGCAGCATCCAGCCCCAGTTGACGTCGCGCATGATGTGCTCGGTCGAATCAAAGGCAACCCCAGTGTTCGGGGCATAATGCATCGCCAGCACCACGCCGGTCACGATCTGGATGACCAGACACAGCCCGGCGAGGAACCCGAAGTTCCACATGTAGTTGAGATTGCGCGGCACTTCATAGCCGCCACCAACTGCATTGTAGACCAGCCGGGGAAGCGGCAGCTTTTCGTCCATCCACTGCATGAAGGGATGAACCGGCTTATATTCGTTTGCCCAGGGAAAGCTCATGGTTTTCTACCTCAGCCGATCTTGACGACGGTGTCGGACGTGAATGCGTATTCCGGAACCTGCAGGTTCTTCGGCGCGGGGCCTTTGCGGATACGAGCGGCGGTATCATAGGAAGAGCCGTGGCAGGGGCAGAAATAGCCGCCAAATTCGCCCTTCACCTCACCCTCACCCGCGCCCAGCGGCACGCAGCCCAGATGGGTGCAGACGCCCATGGTGATCAGCCAGTTTTCATGGCCTTCCTTGGTCCGTTCGGCCAAGGTCTGCGGATCGCGCAGCGAAGCCACGTCAACCTTGTTCGCTTCCTCGATCTCCTTGGGAGTGAGGTTGCGGATGAACACCGGCTGCTTGCGGAACACGGCCTTGATGGCCTGCCCCGGCTGAACCGCGCTGATATCAACCTCGGTCGAGCTTTCGGCGAGAACATCCGCCGATGCCGACATCTGGCTGACCAGCGGATAAACCACTGAAACAGCACCAACGCCGGCAGCGCTTACCGCTGCGATATTGATGAAATCACGCCGCCGAACTCCACCTTCGCCTTCCGGCTGCGGAGTATCGATGCCAGCATCTTGAGCCATGGCCGAACCTATCCTGCTCTTGCTGGTTTTTCCGGTGCGGGTCTTGTGCCCCGAAAAAACCTTACCAAATCCTGTATCCAGGAAGCCCCTGTGAAACCCGAAGCCTGCCCGCCGGAACAGCGGGCGCGCTACTGGTTTGGCGCGCCTGATAGACGCAAGGCACCGCCATGCCAACTGCCATTTTCACAAGAAATGTTGCAACCCCCGCATGACGTCATTCCGCCGCGCTAACCCGCGCCAATCAGCGATATTTGCCGCCCGTAATTCGCCTCGCCGCGATGTGTCGCCCGGCGGAACGAATAAAATCGCGACGGATCGGGATAGGTATCCAGCCCCAGGCGCTCCACCCCACCGATTCCCGCCAAT
>JBGAIR010000064.1:0-11286 GCA_044225335.1 Novosphingobium sp.
GAGATTGACCAGATTTATGCAAAAGGCTGGCTTACGCTTCACTATCTTATTTTCAGCGGCAAACGGCCTGGCCAATTCGGAAAATTCGCAGAGCTTCTCAAGAAAGGTGTGTCGCAGCTCGATGCAGCACGGCAGGCCTTCGGAGATCTCGGCAAGCTTGAGGACGAGCTGGAGTTTTACCGGCAGCGCAAAGAGCTACCCGCGATTCGGATTTCTGCGGATAATCTGAATGCTCAATCGCTGATCACTACACGTCGGCTGGATCAAGCAGAAGCTGAAATGTTTCCGTTGCGAGTTCGGTCGATGGCTGGTGTCCGTGCTGGAGAAGCTATTCCTTTGGCTGTCCGCGCAAGGCCAGTGGCTGACAAATGGCCAAATAGTGCGTTTGTGCAACGTGCAATGGCGGAGATGGAATTTGATGCACGCAATTATGCCGCAGCTGATGCCGCGATTGATAGAGCAGTAGCGGCTGATCCCGCGAATGTTGATGCAATGGCTTTCAAAGGGCTGTTGCTGGGGGCACGTGCCCGCCGCGAAAACAGGGCCGATTTGTGGCGGGAAGCACGCTCTTGGATACTCAAAGCCAACCGTGCGAATCCCGATAATCCGCTGCCTCTAATGCTATTTTTTGACAGCTTTACCGCCTCCAGCACTCCAGTCCCTCGCTCGGCTCTGGATGGATTGCTGCGCGCGATCGTGCTGCAACCCTCCTATCACCCGCTACGGGCGAAGGCAGCGGTGCAATTTATTGAAAATGGCGATAATAAGACGGCGCGCTATGTGCTGGCCCCTGCCGCGCTTGCGCCACACCTCCCTAACGATAGCCCGATGACGAAGCTGCTGGCCGCGCTGGATGCAGGAGCCAGCAAGGAGGACCTCGATAAGCTTGTGGCAGGCATGAATCTCGACGAGAACAATCTTTTCGTTCAGTCGGAGCCGCGCAAGCCAGACAAAAGCGACAAGAAGAAGGGTGATTCTAAGAAATCAAACTGATCAAGGCCAGCAGGCCGCGCCGCATCTGAGTCTTTGTGGTTTCACAAAGGGAACCGGCAATTATCGGGGCCAACCCAAAACGTCGTCAAAAGCCAGAGATACTGGTTGGGCAGGTGCAGGTTTGCTCGCCACTTGAAATAGCGGAAATGCAAATAGTGGTCATTGGCGCCAGTCTGGATCAAACCTGCCGAACAAATCTGCAAACGACAGAGCGGATGCCATCGACAAAGCGACATCTCAACTTGCAGGTTCACAACCGCCTGATGTTGCAATGAAAAACGGCGGACCAGTTTGCTGGTCCGCCGTTTTTCATCGCATCTACGGAAAACACTTCCTTAGAAAAGCTTGGCCTTGATCCCCAGATAGAATGAACGGCCTTCCGCGCTGACAGGATAGGCCACGGCACCATCGTCCGGCTTGCGATCAAACAGATTGTTGACGCCGCCATACAGCGTGAACTTGTCGGCTACGTCAACTGCCACATAGAGTTCGTGTTCCCATTTCTCGCGATACCAGATGTACTGGCTGGGTGCGTAGTCTGGATTGGCGGCTTGCTGCTCCCGCGTAACACGGCGCGTTTTGTCCCACCAATTGAGGCCATAGTTGATTGTCAGCGGTCCCTTCGTCCAGGTCAAGTCGAAGGTAGCGCTCCAGCGCGGTGCAGGATAACTGGCGCTGTCCATTTCGTTTTGCGGCGAAGCACCCAAAGATGGAACAAACAGAAGCTTGTCGAGATAGTTTCCAGACAGTCGTGCCGATACTTTCCCAAGTTCTTCAGACAAGGGACGGTCGTAGTTCAACGAAAAATCCATACCTGCGGTACGGAACGATGCGACGTTCTGTGGAACGACTTTATAATTGTTGATAAAACCGGTGCTGTTGCTGCGAGAAATCAGACTGCAATAGGAATTACTAAGATTTGGCTGATCGTAACACAGATTCACAATATCCTGTGCGGAGGAATATTGAATGGCCTGAGTGAGCTTGATATCATACCAGTCGGCGCTGAGGACTAAGCCCGGAACAAAGCGAGGGCGCAGCACCATCCCCGCAGTCCAGGTTTTGGCAACTTCGGGGTTCAGCTTGGGGTTCCCGCCCTGCGTCCCCAGCAGGCTGGAGTTCTGCGGCGAGATCGGGCTGTTCGCGGGATCAAAAGTCGCCGGATTAATTCCCAGCGCGTTCAGCGCAGTAGCGCAGTTCGCGACGCGGGTGGGCTTTCCTTCGCCGATCCGATCAATGCCGCAAGGATCGTTGATGAACTCGAATGTTCCGTTCTGCGGTGAAAACAGTTCGGTGATATTGGGTGCACGGACGGAGCGCGAATATGTCCCGCGGAAGGTGATGTCACGAATGGGAGAATATTGGCCTTTGGCGTTCCAGGTCGTGGTAGTTCCCGAAGTGGAATAATCGGAAATGCGAATTGCAGCGCCAAAGGAGAGATCTTCCGCAAGCGGTACATTGGACAACAAAGGGACTCGCAGTTCGGCAAAAGCCTCCTTTACGTCAAACTTGCCGCGTTCGACATCGGCTGCGGCGTTGTCGATCAGCGAGCCCTTCAAGCTATATTCGGATGGTCGGTAAAAGCTCGTTTCCTTGCGGTACTCAAGGCCAGCCGCAAACCCCACGGGGCCTCCTGGCATGTTGAAAAATCCGCCAGTATCACCAGACAAGGCAACGTTTCCGACATACTGCCTGATGCGTGCAAAATCAGAGTGGTTGGCAAGCACAAAGTTGAGTGCAGCTTGCGACGGCGAACCGTTGCCAAGGATGTTGAGCGGGACGCATTCGCCCTTCTTGAACGTAACCGGTGGGCCATTGAAACTGACCGGGTTGCCGTAGCTAGTACCGGAAATATCGGTTTCGCCGGGAAGGTTGATTCGGCAGGTGATGCCGCCGTGGCCATCATCCACAGCATCCAGCGCTGCATAATAGCGATCAGCAATTCGATCACCGTAGTTGGTGGAATGCTGCGAGGATTGTCCAAACACGAACGAGGCATCATAGCGCAAGTGGTCGCTGAGATCACCGTTAGCGCCGATTACGCTGCGGAAGAGATCGCGCTTCAATTCGTAGCGACGCTGGCCGAAATCGAAATTGTCACGGCTGAACAACGCTCCGCCTGATGCCAGCGCTGCGCCAAAGCGCTGGATAAGGTAAGCGTTGTCGGGATTCAGTTGTGTGTAGAGGTCATAGGTTGGCTGAGATTCAGTCCAAGAGAATGTCTTGACATATTTGGCTTCAGCATAAAGCGACAGTGCAGGGCTGACATCGAAATGCGTAATCAGATTGGCGATATGGCGACGTGAATAAGGCGTGAAGTCGCCATAATAGATTTCGCGTGGGGTGCTATCACCCCCGATTGTGAACGCTGTTCCGGGAACGTAAGTGCCAAGGTCGTATGGGTTGCCTTCGCCGGTGTATTCAGGAACGCCGTCGAAAGTAAAATCGATGGCCCCGCCCATTGAACTGTCGGCCCAACGCAGTCCTGTCAACAAAACGCGATCCGGAATGTTCGGATTGTCCGAGACGGTGCCGGGTGTCCCGTCAGCGGGATTGCGCACAAGAGCATAGCTGGGACCGGTTTTGCCGTAGTTCAAGCGCTGCTTTTGGCTGAATCTATCGGTTTCATTGAACTCATAAGCCAGAGCTATGTTGCCCCGTCCGCCAGCAAAGCTTTTGCCAAATGTGGCGGCGACAAAACGCTCGCCAGCATCACCACGTTGCGAAATTGAAGTCTGCCCCCGCAGCGACAGCCCTTCGAAGTTCTTCTTCATTATGAAGTTGACTACCCCGGACACACCGTCTGCGCCGTAAACAGCCGAAACGCCGCCGGTAAGAACGTCAACCCGTTCGACCAAATCGGTCGGGATCGTGTTGATGTCGACCGCTTCAGAACCGGGTGAGCCGGACACATGGCGGCGGCCATCGACCAGCACAAGAGTACGGCTGGAGCCGAGGTTACGCAAATTAAGGAAGTTCGCCCCCGTTGATTGGGCGCTGGACAGGTTCGATCCTGCTGAATCAATCGAGCGCGTAGACCCGAGCAGGGCAGGATTTTGCGCGAGAACCTCAGTCAGATTGGTCTGGCCCGAGCTTTCGATAGTTGCCGCGGTAACGGTTTGAATGGGATTGGCCTGTGAATATTCAGTCGTCCGAATGCGGGTGCCAGTGACGACAATTTCCGCTGCGGATGGCGCATCGGCCTGATCACTTTCGGTAGTTTGCGCCACCGCACTGCCCATTCCAGCTAGCCACGAGATCGCCAACAGGGAGCCTGAGAGTTTCAGCACTGTTGCTGTGTAAGAGCGGGCTTTGGGAAACGTGTTCATGGCGGTCCTCTACACTGTTTGCACGCCAGTCGCTTGCAGGGACTGAGGGTTGGGTGGATCCGGTCGCAAGACCATGTCTGGTATTTGGTCCCAAGCCCAGTTCTGCGCAAACGCTCGAATCATTTCCTTACGAGATTGTTTGTTGTTGTGGCGTCAGTGCAACATGTTCGTGCCTGCGCTGAGTGGATTGACGAGGCGATGTCGGCCCTTTAATCGTGCGATTAAATTCACATCATTTGGAGAGTCGAGCCATGGCAACGGCCTATATTGTTGATGCAGTGCGCAGCGCCGGCGGGCGGCGCGGGGGGCGGCTGGCCGGGGTGCATCCGGTCGATCTCGCGGCGGCTTCGCTGGATGCCATCGTTTCGCGCACCGGGGTGGATCCCGCGGCAGTGGATGACGTGATCATGGGCTGTGTCGGCCAGGGCGGCGAACAGGCGATGCAGGTGGGACGCAACGCGGTGCTGGCATCAAAGCTGCTGCCGCAATCGACCCCCGCCGTCACCATCGATCGCCAATGCGGTTCGTCGCAGCAGGCGATTCAGTTTGCCGCGCAGGCGGTGATGAGCGGCACGCAGGATGTGGTGATCGCTGCGGGAATTGAAAGCATGACCCGTGTGCCGATGGGCTCCACCGCTGCCTTTCACATGAAAGAGGGGCTGGGCAATTACAAGTCGCCCGGGCTTGAGGCGAAATATCCCGGCATCATGTGGTCGCAGTTCATGGGCGCGGAAATGATCGTCAAGAAGCATGGCTTCACCAAGGATGATCTTGATCGTTTTGCGCTGGCCAGCCACCACAAGGCCATCGCCGCCACCAATGCGGGTGCCTTCAATGGCGAGATCGTGCCGATCGAGATAGAAACCCCCGAAGGCAAGGCGATGCACACCGTTGATGAGGGCATCCGCTTTGACGCGACGCTGGAAAGCATTGCCGGGGTCAAGCTGCTGTCCGAAGGCGGCACCATCACAGCCGCCAGTTCCAGCCAGATCTGCGATGGATCCTCGGCGGCGTTGGTCGTCTCGGAAGAGGCGCTGAAGCGTTACAACCTCACGCCGATGGCGCGCATCCACACGCTGACGGTGACTGCGGGCGATCCGGTGATCATGCTGGAAGAGCCGCTGTTCGCCACCGACAAGGCGCTGGCGCGGTCGGGCCTGAAGATCGGTGATATCGATCTTTACGAAGTCAACGAAGCCTTCGCTCCGGTGCCGCTGGCATGGTTGAAGCATACCGGCGCCGATCCGGAAAAGCTTAACGTCAATGGCGGCGCGATTGCGCTGGGACATCCGCTGGGCGCATCGGGTACCAAGCTGATGTCGACCCTGCTGCATGCGTTGAAGGCGCGTGGCGGCAAGTATGGTTTGCAGACCATGTGCGAAGGCGGCGGTGTCGCCAATGTCACCATTGTCGAAATGGTCTGACCAAGGCGCAGCATGATTTTTCAGTTGGCCGGACCCAAGCCGGCCGCGTTTCAGAAACGAAGAGGTATTTATGAAGCTCGATAACACAGTCGCCGCAGTGGTCACCGGTGGTGCTTCCGGCCTTGGTGCCGCTACCGCCCGCGCGCTTGCCGCCAAGGGTGTGAAGGTCGCCATTTTTGACCTGCAGGAAGAAAAGGGCAAGGCGGTTGCTGCCGAGATCGGCGGGGTCTTCTGCGAAGTCAATGTGACGGACGATGCCTCGGTCGACGCCGGTTTCGCCAAGGCGCGCGAAGCGCATGGCCAGGAACGTATTCTGGTCAACTGCGCCGGTACCGGCAATGCGATCAAGACCGCCAGCCGCTCCAAGGAAGATGGCTCGATCAAGCATTTCCCGCTCGATGCCTTCAACTGGATCGTCCAGATCAATCTGGTCGGCACCTTCCGCTGCATCGCCAAATCGGCCGCCGGGATGATGACACTGGATCCGCAGGAAGATGGCGATCGCGGCGCGATCGTGAACACCGCATCGGTTGCGGCGGAAGATGGCCAGATCGGTCAGGCCGCCTATTCGGCGTCGAAGGGCGGCGTGGTTGGCATGACCCTGCCGATCGCGCGTGACCTTTCGAGCGAGAACATCCGCGTCAACACCATTCTGCCGGGCATCTTCAACACCCCGCTGCTCGCCGCCGCGCCGCAGCCGGTGAAGGATGCGCTGGGCGCGTCGGTGCCGTTCCCCAAGCGTCTGGGCGATCCCGATGAATATGCCAAGCTGGCGATGTGCATGATCGAAAACGGCTACTTCAACGGCGAAGACGTTCGCCTGGACGGCGCGATCCGCATGGCGCCGCGCTGAATTGCTGTCTGGCACGGGGTGCCCGCGCAGGCACCCCGGCCACATCTGATGGGAGAAGGACATGGGCTATTCACAGATCGCGCTGGATATCAGCGAAGGGATCGCCACGCTGACGCTCAACCGGCCGGAAAAGCTCAATGCCTTCACCGGCACGATGATGAACGAGATCATCGATGCCATGGATCGTACCGACGCTGATGACAGCGTGCGGGCAGTGATCTTTACCGGCGCGGGCGAGCGTGCCTTTTGCGCCGGGGCCGATCTTACACCCGATGATGGCCGGGCGGTGTTCGCCAGCGGTGAGGCGGTTCAGGATCTGTCCGATCCGCGCGTGCGCGATGGCGGCGGAGTGCTGACCATGCGGCTGTACCAGTCGAAGAAACCGCTGATTTCCGCCTGCAATGGCGCGGCTGTGGGTGTCGGCGTAACCATGCAACTGCCGATGGATATTCGCCTGGCCAGCGAGAATGCGCGTTATGGCTTTGTTTTCGCCAAGCGCGGGATCGTGCCGGAAGCCTGCTCCAGCTGGTTCCTGCCCAGGCTGGTCGGCGTTTCGCAGGCGCTGGAATGGTGCATGACCGGGCGAATTTTCGATGCGCAGGAAGCGTTGCGGGGCGGGCTGGTGCGCTCGGTGCATCCGGCTGGCGAGCTGATCGATGCTGCGCGCGGGCTGGCGCGCGAGATCGCCGACAATACCTCTGCGGTATCGGTGGCGATGACGCGGGCAATGTTGTGGCGCATTCCTTCGGGGGCGCATCCGATGGAGGCCCACAAGGTAGACAGCCGGGCAATCTATCGCCTGTCGAAGGGCGCGGACGCTACGGAAGGTGTGCAAAGTTTCCTTGAGAAGCGCCCGCCGGTCTTCCCCGCGCGCGTCTCTGCCGATATGCCGGACTTTTACCCGTGGTGGGGTGGGGAGCCGCCGTACGAATGAGTGAAGCCACCAAAGATTCCAGTGGCGAGGCCGCACCGGCTGGAGCGCGCGAACTGCTGTTGCAGACCGCGTCGGACATCATGCGCGAGGGCGATATTGTCGACATCTCGCTGTCAGAGCTGTCACTGCGTTCGGGGCTGAATTCGGCTCTGGTCAAATATTACTTCGGCAACAAGGCCGGGCTGATGAAGGCCCTGCTCGATCGCGATATGCAGGGTATCGTCGTTTCGGTCGATGCGCTGATGGCCAAGGACATGGCCCCTGAAGAGCGGCTGCGCCGCCATATCGGCGCGGTGGTCGATACCTATTACAAGACGCCCTATCTCAACCGCCTGCTGATGCGGCTGGTGCGCGAAAGTGATGCCGAAGAAGCTCAGCGCATTGCCGATTCTCACCTGATGCCATTGCATCGCGCCTATGATCGATTGATCCGTGATGGCGTGAAGAGCGGTGTTTTTCGCGATATCGATCCGCAGCTGTTCTATTTCACATTGACCGGCGCGGCTGACCGTTTCTTTTCCGCGCGACTGGTGCTGAAGCATTGCTTTGATCGCGATACGCTCACGGATGAGCTGCGCACTGCCTATCGTGCCCATTGCATCGATTTCATCATGGCCGGGGTGATGCAGCCGCGATGAGCGGCGGCTGGCACATCGGGGTAATCGGTGGCTCCGGGCTGGCGGGCGGCTTCGGTCTTGACGAGGCTCAGGAAATTCGCGTTGCCAGCCCGTTTGGACAGCCGTCTGGCCCTGTCACTACCGGCACGCTGGGCGGGGTGCGCTTTACCTTTCTGCCGCGCCACGGGCCGGGCCATGTGCAAACCCCTTCAACGGTCAACTATCGCGCCAATATCGATGTGCTGAAGCGCTGCGGGGTTACCGATGCGCTGGCATTGTCCGCCATCGGTTCGCTGCGTGAGCAGATCGTGCCGGGGGATTTCGTGGCGGCGGATCAGTTCATTGATCGCACCATGGGCCGTGACAGCAGCTTTTTTGGCCCTGGCGTGGTTGCCCATGTCAGCCTCGCCGATCCGGTGTGCCCGCGCCTTTCCGCGCTGGCCGCCGATGCCGCGGCGGGTGAGGGGATCACGGTGCATCGCGGCGGCTGTTATGTCGCCATCGAAGGTCCGCAGTTTTCCACCCGCGCCGAAAGCCGGATGTATCGCGCCTGGGGCGGCGATGTGATCGGCATGACCGCGATGCCTGAAGCACGCCTCGCGCGGGAGGCAGAGCTACCCTATGCCTTGCTGGGGATGGTGACCGATTATGACAGCTGGCGCGATGGGGATGAGGCGGATGTGGCCGAGATTCTGGCCGTGATGCAGCGCAATGTCGCGGCGACGCAGGCATTGTTGCAGCGACTGGCCGCCGCGCTTCCCGCACAGCGCGAAGCCAGCCCGATTGAACGCGCGCTGGATCATGCGGTGATGACGGCTCCGGCCCAGCGCGATCCGGTGCTGATGGCCAAGCTGGATGCCGTTGCCGGCCGGGTGCTGCGATGATCGGTGAGATCATCCTATATGACTACTGGCGTTCTTCCGCTGCATGGCGGGTGCGGATGGCGCTGGCGCTGAAGGGGCTGCGCTGGCGTTCGGTTCCGGTCGATCTGCGGCAGGGTGATCAGCGAAGCGATCACTATCGAAGCGTCAATCCGCAGGGTCTGGTGCCCGCGCTGGCGATCAATGGCGAATTGCTCACGCAAAGTCTGGCGATCATCGATTATCTCGATGCATCCTATCCCGAACCGCCGCTGCTGCCGCGTGATCCAGCGGCACGGGCGAAAGTGCTGGCACAGGCGCTGGTGATCGCCGCTGATACCCATCCGCTGCAGAACCTGCGGGTGATGAACCATTTGCGCGCGGCGCTGGACGCCGATGAAGCGGCGACTTTCGCGTGGAACCGGCACTGGATCGGTCTGGGCTTTGCAACGCTGGAACAATCGGCGCCGGACGCCGGCCTGTTTGGCGGGGACAGTCCCAATCTGGTCGATATCTGCCTGCTGCCGCAGATGGGCAATGCGCGGCGCTTTGAATTGCCGCTGGACAGTTATCCCCGTCTGCTGTGATCGAGGCAGCGCTGCTGGCGCTGCCGGTCATTGCCGCGACCGCACCGGACGCGGTGCGCCCGCAGTGATCCACCGCGAAAAACTGGTTACAAATGGAACCGGATCATTCATAGACCGGGCATGAGCGCACCGCAGCACCGCCTGGGCGATTTCCTGCCCTATCTGATGTCTGTCACCACCAATGCCGTCAGTGATCTGATCGCGGGCGAATATCACGCCCGGTTCGGGCTGAAGATTCCCGAATGGCGGGTGATGGCCGTGCTGGGCGATGCGGGCGGGCTGACGCAGCGGCAGCTGGTGCAGGCGACCCGCATGGATAAGGTCGCAGTCAACCGTGCCTGCAAGGTTCTGGAAGAGCGCGGTCTTGCCACGCGCCACCCCAATGCCCGCGATGGCCGCTCCCATCATCTGGAGCTGACCGCGACCGGACGGGCGCTGCATGGAGAGATCATGCCGCTGGCGCTGGGTATGGAACAGCGGCTGTTCACCGCGCTCAGCGACAGCGAAAGGGCCAGCTTCAAGGCGTTGCTGGCACGCATTCACGACCGCGCGTTGCTGCTGGAACGCAGCTTGCCGACAGATCAGGAGGATTGAGCATGAAACTGGCTTCGATGCCGCATGGCCGCGATGGGCGGCTGGCAGTGGTCTCACCCGATCTGGCCTGGTTCACCGATGCCGGGCATATCGCGCCGACGCTTCAGGCTGCGCTGGATGATTGGGATCGGCATGAGCCATTGCTGCGCGCCTTGTCGACGGAGCTGGAACACGGCGCTATCCCGCGTGAGCGCTTCCACGAACGCAGCGTTGCCGCACCCATGCCGCGTGCATTTCAGTGGGCGGATGGTTCGGCTTACGTCAATCATGTCGAACTGGTGCGCAAGGCGCGCGGGGCCGAACTGCCGGACAGTTTCTGGCATGATCCGCTGATGTATCAGGGCGGCAGCGATGATCTGCGCGCGGCGCGCGCGCCGATTACCCTGGCCGACGAAGCCTGGGGCTGCGATATGGAGGCCGAAATCTGCGTGGTGACCGGCGATGTGCCGCAGGGTGTCAGTGCCGCTGATTCTCTGGCGCATATCCGGCTGATCGGGCTGGTCAACGATGTGTCGCTGCGCAATCTGATCCCCGGTGAACTGGCCAAGGGCTTTGGCTTCGTCCAGTCAAAGCCGGCCACGCATTTTTCGCCGGTCTTCGTGACGCCTGATGCACTGGGCGATGCATGGCGTGACGGCCGGCTTCATCTGCCCTTGCGGGTCGATCTGAACGGCCAGCCATTTGGCCGGGCCGAAGCGGGTGAGGAATGCACCTTTGATTTCGGCACGCTGATTGCCCATCTGGCCAGGACGCGGCGGATCGGGGCGGGATCGATCATCGGATCGGGCACGGTTTCCAATCGCGATCCCGATGGATCACCAGGCCGGCCGGTGGCCGATGGCGGACGCGGTTACAGCTGCATTGCCGAGCAGCGTATGGTTGAAACCATTGCCAGCGGCGAGCCGAAAACGCCGTTCCTGCGCTATGGCGATGTGGTGCGGATCGAAATGCGCGATGCCGCCGGGCACAGCATCTTCGGTGCGATCGAGCAGGAAGTGGTGGCTGGTTGAGCTCTTGATCCGAAATTCGCGGAAGAGCGAATTTCAGGTTCGGCACCGGCCCGCTCCCCCACCCGGCCACCCACGGAAGTGTATC
>JBGAIR010000065.1:0-10974 GCA_044225335.1 Novosphingobium sp.
CCCTTTTCGCATGAATTATCCGGGCGCTTCTTGGCATACCCACGCCTTGGGTATAAGGCCCTGCAAACCCTTCCGAGAGCGATGCATTCACCCATGAGCAAGCCTGCCTACAAGCGCATTCTCCTCAAACTTTCCGGCGAAGTGCTGATGGGCAACCAGCAGTTCGGGATCGATCCCGAATTCGTTGCCGAACTGGCCAAGGAAGTGAAGGCGGCGAAGGAAGCCGGGCTGGAAATCTGCCTGGTGATCGGTGGCGGCAACATCTTTCGCGGCATGGCTGGCGCGGCCAAGGGGATGGACCGGGCGCAGGCCGATTACATGGGCATGCTTGCCACGGTGATGAACGCGCTGGCGATGCAGAATGCGCTCGAACAGCTGGGCGTCCATACCCGCGTGCAGAGCGCGGTGGAAATGGACAAGGTATGCGAACCGGTGATCCGCCGCCGCGCCGAACGCCATCTGGAAAAGGGCCGGGTGGTGATCTTTGCCGCCGGGGTGGGCGCTCCCTATTTCACCACCGATAGCGGCGCGGCATTGCGCGCAGCGGAAATGCAATGCGATGCCCTGCTGAAGGGCACTTCGGTCGATGGCGTCTATGACAGCGATCCCAAGACAAATCCGCAGGCAAAGCGTTATGATGCAGTGGATTACGACACAGTTCTGGCAGATAATCTGAAAGTGATGGATGCCAGCGCCGTGGCGCTTTGCCGTGACAACAACATTCCCATCGTCGTCTTCTCGATCCGCGAAAAGGGCAATCTTGCCCGTGTGCTGGCGGGCGAGGGGACGCAGACCATCGTGAAGAAAGGCTGATCCCATGGCCAAGTACGACAAGGCCGATCTCGAACGCCGGATGAAGGGTGCGGTTGAATCGCTGAAGGGCGATCTTTCCGGCCTGCGCACCGGGCGTGCCAACACCGCACTGCTCGATCCGATCACGGTCGAGGTTTATGGCAGCCACATGCCGCTGGCGCAGGTCGCCACTGTTTCCGCGCCGGAACCGCGCCTGCTTTCGGTGCAGGTGTGGGACAAGTCGAACATCGGCCCGGTGGAAAAGGCGATCCGTTCGGCCGGGCTGGGCCTGAACCCGATCAATGATGGCAACACCATCCGCCTGCCGATCCCCGATCTGACCGAGGAACGCCGCAAGGAACTGGCCAAGCTGGCCGGGCAATATGCGGAAAAGGCGCGCATAGCGGTGCGCAATGTCCGCCGCGATGGCATGGAAGCGCTGAAGGCTGACGAGAACAAGAAGGAAATCTCGGAAGACGAGCGCAAGCGCGCGGAAGCCGATGTCCAGAAGCTGACCGACGAGATGATCAAGGCGCTGGATGAAACCGTCGCCGCCAAGGAAAAGGAAATCCTCGGCAAGTGAGCCGGGGATTTTCCCTTTCATCCGCTCGGCCGCAACGGAGCCCAGGGTGAGCATTCCCCGCCATGTCGCCATCATCATGGATGGCAATGGTCGCTGGGCCAAGGCCCGGCATCTGCCGCGCGTTGTCGGTCATCAGCGCGGGGTAGAGGCAGTGCGTGCCATGGTTCGCGCCGCGCGCGAAATGGGGCTGGAGGCGTTGACGCTTTACGCCTTCAGCACGGAAAACTGGCGCCGCCCGGAAGAGGAAGTCTCGGCGCTGATGGGGCTGCTCAAGCGCTACATCATCGCCGATCTGGAAGAATTCATTGCCAACAATGTCCGGCTGCGGATTATCGGCAATTATCAGGCCCTGTCTGCCGATATTGTCGCATTGCTGGATGATGCGCTGGCCCGCACCGCGCAGAATGATGGCACCACGCTGGCGGTTGCGCTGAACTATGGCGCGCAGGACGAAATCGCTCGTGCTGCGGCTGCGGCCGCTGCCAAGGGCGCGATTACGCCTGAGGCCATCGAGGCAGAGCTGTACACCGCGGGCATGCCCCCGCTCGACCTGCTGATCCGCACTTCGGGCGAGGTGCGGCTGTCCAACTTCCTGCTGTGGCAGGCCGCCTATGCCGAGATGATTTTCACCGATGTGCTGTGGCCCGATTTCACCCCGGATCACCTGCGCGCCGCACTGGAAGAATTCGCGCAGAGGGAGCGGCGCTATGGCGGGCGGTAAATTCTCCCCGTGCCAGGGATGATCGTATGACCGATCCAACCCCCAAGAAGTCCGATCTTGGCGTGCGCGCTGCTTCGGCGGTGGTGATGGTGGCTGTGGCTGGCGCGGCGCTGTGGCTGGGCGGCTGGGTGTGGACCGCGTTCGTGGCGCTGGTGGCGCTGGGGGTGCTGTGGGAGTGGCGTGCGCTGGTTGCCGGATTCGAGACTGCGCCGGTGAAGCGTGGGCTGTGGTATCTGGGCGGGCTTGTCTATGTTGGGCTCGCGGCTTTCATGCTGGCGAAGTTGCGTTTGGGGCATTTGGGCATTCATGGCCCGATGGCGGTGATCGGATCGGTTGTCGCCACCGATATCGGGGCATATTTTGCCGGGCGCAGCTTTGGCGGACCAAAGATCGCTCCCCGAATCAGTCCATCCAAGACATGGGCGGGATTGATTGGTGGCATTCTTGGTGCTTCAATAGTGATCTGCACCATGACGGGCGCGTACCGAATTCCAAGCATAGGCGTAGCGTTCGAAGTCTTGGGCCTCGGCGCCCTGATCGCCATCATCGCCCAAACCGGCGATTTCTTTGAAAGCTGGATGAAGCGCCGCGCCGGGGTGAAGGATTCCGGCAATCTCATTCCCGGCCATGGCGGGCTGTTTGACCGGGTGGACGGGTTGCTGGCTGTCTGCTTTGTGCTGGGCCTGCTCTCGCTGCATAGTTTCATCTGGCCGCAATGACCCGCTCCATCTCCATCCTTGGCGCGACCGGCTCCATCGGAGCTTCCACGCTTGATTTGATCCGGCGTGAGCGGGGCAAGTGGCGGGTGGTGGCGCTGACCGCCAATGGCAATGCCGCCGATCTGGCAAAACTGGCGCGGGAGTTTTCGGCGGAAGTGACGGTGGTGGCGGATGATGCTTGCCTGCCAGCCTTGCGCGATGCCTTGGCAGGCAGCGGCATTGCTGCGGCTGGCGGTGCGTCAGCTCTGGTTGAGGCAGCGTCGCGGCCTGCGGATATCACCGTGGCGGCCATCGTCGGCTGCGCGGGGCTGGCCCCGACCATGGCGGCGATTGAACAGGGTCGCACCGTGGCGCTGGCGAACAAGGAAGCGCTGGTTTCCGCTGGTGATGTCATGATGGACGCGGTCGCGCGCCACGGCACCACGCTGCTGCCGGTAGACAGCGAACACAACGCCATCTTCCAGTGCCTCGCCGGGAATGATCCGGCGCATGTCCGCTCTATCACGCTTACGGCCAGCGGCGGCCCGTTCCGTGAATGGAGTGCAGAGCAGCTGCAAAGCGCGACGCCAGCACAGGCGGTCAAGCATCCCAACTGGTCGATGGGGGCAAAGATCAGCGTCGATAGCGCCACTATGTTCAACAAGGGGCTGGAACTGATCGAGGCGCATCATCTGTTTCCGGTGGGGCTGGAAAAGCTGCGGATCGTGGTGCATCCGCAATCGGTGGTGCATTCCATGGTCGAATATCGCGATGGCTCCACGCTGGCGCAGCTTGGCCCTTCGGATATGCGTGTGCCGATCGCCTCGGCGCTGGCCTGGCCGGCGCGGATGGATACGCCCTGCGCTCCGCTCGATCTTGCGGCGCTGGGCGAGTTGAGCTTTCGGGCGCCTGATGAGCAGCGCTTTCCGGCAACCCGCCTGTGCCGTCAGGCAGTTGAGGCAGGTGGCGCGGCCCCGGCGGTGCTCAACGCGGCCAATGAGGTGGCGGTGGCGGCGTTTCTTGCCGGTCAGATCGGGTTCACCCGCATCGCGGTAATGGTCGAGGAAGTTTTGTCGCGCTATGCTCCGTCAGCGCCCGCTGCGCTGGCTGATGTGATCGCGATTGATGAACAGGCCCGCACCAATGCGCGGGCTATGCTGGAGGCCGTGTAACTTGGTCCATTCCCCTTCGATTCTGATGATGATCGGCGCGTTCCTGCTGGTGCTGGGACCACTGGTGGTGCTGCACGAGCTGGGGCATTATCTGGTCGGGCGGCTGTTCGGCGTGCGCGCGGATGCCTTTTCGATCGGCTTTGGCAAGGAACTGGCGGGATGGACCGACAAGCGCGGCACACGCTGGAAGCTCTCGGCGCTGCCGCTGGGCGGTTATGTGCAATTTGCGGGTGACATGAACCCGGCCAGCATTCCCGATCCGGCGCTGGCCGATGCCCCGGAAGAGGCGCGCAAGGGAACTTTCCACGCTGCCAAGCTATGGCAGCGCGCACTGATCGTGCTGGCCGGGCCGATGGCCAATCTGCTGGTGGCTGTGGCGATCTTTGCGGTGTTCAACATGGCCTATGGCGTGCCCAAGGCACCGCCGGTGATCGAAGCCTTCGCCCCGAACTCCGCTGCGCAGGCAGCTGGTTTTAAGGTGGGTGATCGCGTTGTCGCCATCGATGGCGACAAGATTGCCGAATTTGGCGATATCTCTAGCCATGTGATGCTCTATCCGGGCCGAACCGTAACCATGGTGGCTGATCGCGGCGGGCAGGAAATTTCCGCTGAGGTCAAAATCGCCGAACTGGTGGAAAAGGATCGCTTCGGAAACGAAATCCGGCGCGGGCTGATGGGGATTCGTTCGCCGAAATTGCAATTTGATCCGGTCGGGCCGGTGCGGGCGGTCGCTACCGGCTTTGATCAGAGCATCGGAGTGATGAAGATGATGGTGGCCGGGATCGGCCAGATCATCACCGGTGAACGATCCATGAAAGAGATGGGCGGGCCGATCAAGATCGCCAAGTTTTCAGGTGAGCGCCTGGCGCTGGGTTGGCCGGAATTTGTCAGCTTCGCGGCGCTGATTTCGATTAACTTGGCATTCATCAACCTGCTGCCAATTCCTGCTCTCGACGGAGGGCATCTGGCGTTTTACGCGGCGGAGGCGATCCGTCGTCGGCCGCTGGGCGCGCGCAGTCAGGAATGGGCGTTTCGTGCCGGTATGGCGCTGGTTCTGGCGCTGATGCTGTTCGTGACGTTGAACGATATCGCATCGCTGCCGATTTTCGGGCGATAGGGAGTAGCAAGACTGCGGACCGAATCTGCGCTTCTGCTTGATTGGTGCGTGCGCATCGGGCAGAGGGCAGCGACATGTCCGCAGTGCGCGTATGGCCCAGTACGAGATGGGCACGGGGTGGGCTCGAAACGCGATGGATCAAGACAGGAAA
Source organism: Novosphingobium sp. (assembly GCA_044225335.1). Taxonomy (GTDB): domain Bacteria; phylum Pseudomonadota; class Alphaproteobacteria; order Sphingomonadales; family Sphingomonadaceae; genus Novosphingobium. The sequence goes on from JBGAIR010000065.1 coordinate 5,235, forward strand.
TGCCGTGCCGATGAATACAGCCACCCAGCATCGTAACCGCGCCTCGGCCCGGACCACCCGCATCGCGGTTGCTCTGCTTGGCAGCAGCGCTCTTGCCGGGCTGCCGGTGGCGGCGCTGGCACAGTCGGCGGCCGCGCCGACAGCCCCTGCAGCGGCGCAGCCAGCGGCAGCGCCGGTGGACACCACCATCCGCAATATCGTCGTCGAAGGCGCGCAGCGGCTGGAGCCGGATACGATCCGATCCTACATCACGCTGCGCGTCGGACAGCCCTATACGCAGGTCGCCGCTGACCAGGCGCTGAAAGACCTGTTCGCGACCGAGCTGTTTTCCGATGTGCAGGTCCGCAACGAAAACGGCGTGGTGACGATCCAGATCAAGGAAAGCCCGGTGATCAACCGGATCGTTCTGGAAGGCAACAAGCGGCTGAAGGAGGACAAGATCCTCCCCGAAATCAAGCTGGCGCCGCGGCAGATTTTCACCCGTTCAAAGGTGCGCGCTGACGTTTCCCGCATCATCGAACTTTACAAGCGTCAGGGGCGCTTTGCCGCCAGCGTTGAACCCAAGATGGTGATGCTGGATCAGAACCGCGTCGATATCGTCTTTGAAATCAGCGAAGGCCCGAAGAGCAAGGTTCGCCAGATCAACATCATCGGCAATGAGAAGTTTTCCGATGGTGAACTGCGCGGGCAGATGGTCACCAAGCAGGCGCGCGCTTTCCGCCTGTTCAGCTCGGGCACCAGCTATGACCCGGACCGGATGGCCTTTGACCAGCAGAAGCTGCGCCAGTTCTATCTGACCCAGGGCTATGCCGATTTCCGTATTGTCTCTGCCGTGGCCGAGTTGACGCCGGACAAGCGCGACTTCGTGTTGACCTATGTGGTTGAAGAAGGGCAGCGCTACAAGTTTGGCGATGTGAAGGTGGAAAGCCAGCTGCGCGACTTTGACGGCGATCGCCTTGCCTCCACGCTGCCGATGAAGAAGGGCGACTGGTACGATGCCAAGATGGTGGAAGACACCATCGACCGGCTGAACGAAACCGCCGGTGCCTTTGGTTATGCCTTCGCTGATGTGCGCCCCAGCTATGATCGCAACAAGGACGATCTCAGCATGGGGATCACCTTCCAGATCGCCGAGGCACCACGCGTTTATGTCGAACGGATCGACGTCAACGGCAATACGCTGACGCAGGACAAGGTGGTCCGCCGCGAGTTCCGACTGGCAGAAGGCGATGCGTTCAACTCGCTGCAGGTCAAGCGTTCGACCAACCGCATCAACTCGCTCGGCTATTTCCAGGAAAAGTTTGAGATCGAGCAGAAGCCCGGTTCAGCGCCGGATCGCATCGTGCTGGAGGCCAATGTCGAAGAAAAGCCAACCGGCGAGCTGCAGCTTTCGGCGGGTTATTCCAGCCTTGAAAAGCTGATCTTCCAGGGATCGATCCAGCAGCGCAACTTCCGCGGGCGCGGGCAGACCATCGGGCTCAGCCTGTCCTATTCGAACTATTCGAAATCGGCGCGGGTCAGCTTCACCGAACCCTATATGTTCGATCGCAACGTCTCGCTGGGCGTTGACGTGTATCGCCAGGATTACAACAGCTTCAACTATCTGAACGCCACGCGGAACACGACCTACAAGCAGGCGACCACCGGTTTCCAGGTGCGCGCCGGCGTGCCGCTGACCGAATATATGTCGCTGATCGGCAGCTATACGCTGAGCCTTGACGACGTGACGCTGGACAAGAACCAGTTCTTCTCCACCCGCCAAAATCCCGGGCTTCTGCAGTGCGATCCGTTCCTGGCCGGCCGCTATCTGTGTGATGCGATCGGGCGGCGGACAAGTTCGATCATTGGCACCACGCTGGTCTATGACACGCTCGACAATCGCGTCCGTCCCTCGCGCGGGCGGATGGTTTCGGTGACGGCCGAATTCGCCGGGGCCGGCGGTTCGGTAAAATATGGCCGTTTGCGGACCAATGCCTCGCAATATTGGCCGTTGGGCAAAGGCTTCATCTTCTCGCTGCGCGGTGAAGGCGGGCTGATCCGGCCCTTTGCCAACAGCGGCAAGGAAGTGCGACTGACTGACCGCTTCTATCTGGGTGAGCCGGATATTCGCGGTTTTGACATCCGCGGCGTTGGCCCGCGTATCGTTCGCAAGAGCTATGACGCGACCACTGGCACATACAGCACTGACCGCAACTCATGGCAGGATGATGCCTTGGGCGGGCGGTATTACTATCTGGCCCATGCCGAGCTGGAAATTCCGCTGGGTTCCGGTGCCAAGGAGCTGGGACTGCGGCCTTCGATCTTTGCCGATGCTGGTGCTGTCTGGGGACTCAAGAATCCCGGGCCTGTCGATCTGACACTACCCTATGCGATCACCTGTAACGGGACTACGACTTCTGGCTATGTGTCATCGGCCTCCGGTGTGCCGACTGCGCCGACGCTGCCCGGAAACTGCACCGGCAGCACCGATGGCGTAGTTGCAGGTTCGATGTTCCGTGAATTTTACCTCGGCAATTCACCCAAGCCGCGTATTTCGGTGGGCATCGGGGTGAACTGGAATTCACCCTTCGGTCCGTTCCGCATCGATTTTGCCAAGACCCTGCTCAAGGTTGATGGCGACGATACCAAGAGCTTCACATTCAACGTGGGAACCCAATTCTGATGACTATCCAAGCAAAACTGGCCTTTGGTGCCGCAATGGCGCTCGCTCTGGCGGCAAGCCCGGCTCTGGCTGACAAGAAGGACAAGGAAGCTCCGGCACCTGCACCCGCAGCTGCCGCTGCAGCAGCACCCGCCGGTCCCGTTGCACCGGGTATCGCCGTTGCCAATCTGGATGCGGCAATCGGCAACTCCGATGCTTATCGCGTGGCCGCGCAGCAGCGCCCGGTCACCTACAAGGCGGCTTATGATTCTGCGCAGGCCCGCGGCAAGGCGCTGGAAGCACAGCTCAATCCGTTGATTGCCAAGTTCAATGCCGATCGCCAGGCTGGCAAGCCCGAAGCAATTCTGATGCAGCAGGCAAAGGTGATCCAGGACCTGCAGGAAAAGGGCAAGCAGGAAATTCAGCAGCTGCTCTATCCGGCAGCGCTGTCGGAAGCCTATGTGAACGAACAGATCACCGACAAGCTTGATGACGCTGTTGCCAAGGCGATGACCAAGAAGGGGATCACCCTGCTGCTGCAACCGCAGGCAGTGCTTGCTCGTTCAAATTCCTACGAACTGACCGGCGAAATCATCGCGCAGCTCAATCTGGCGATCCCCACTGCGCAGCTGGTGCCGCCGACCGGCTGGGAACCGCGTGAAATCCGCGAACAGCGCGCTGCAGCAGCGCAGCAGCAGGGTGCTGCTGCTCCTGCCGCTCCTGCCGCTGGCGCTGCTCCGGCGCCGCGCCCGGCCACTCCGGCTGGTCCGCAGCCTGAAGGGCGCTAAGCGCTTTTCCGGGGGCCAAGATGAGCGATACTGACAGCAAGGGCGCGGCTGATGCCGCGCCCGTTTATGATACGGCGAAGATACTGGCAGCCCTGCCGCATCGCTATCCGATGTTGCTGGTGGACCGCGTCGCGGAACTGGTGCCGGATGAAAGCATTCGCGCGATCAAGGCGGTCAGCTTTAACGAAAGCTTTTTCCAGGGGCATTTCCCCGGTCGGCCGATCATGCCCGGTGTGCTTCAGATCGAAGCGCTGGCCCAGGCTGCGGGCATTCTGGCCGTGGAATCGCTTGGCCTCGCCGGATCGGGCAAGCTGGTCTATTTCATGGCTATCGAAGAAGCCAAGTTCCGCGCACCGGTGGAACCCGGCGTATTGCTGACGCTGGAAGCAGGCTTCGTGCAGAAGCGGGCAAGGGTTTGCAAATTCTGGGGCAAGGCCAGCATTGATGGCAAAGTGACCTGCGAAGTGCAGTTCACCGCCATGATCGCTGACGCGCCCGCCTGAGAACGCTCGCAACTGCTTGCTTTTCATGTCCGGCGCGGCTATGCGCCGCGCTTCCTTTTCAGGCCGGTCGGAACCGGCCGCAACGAAAGACCGAACGATGAAGGCCGATACCCATCCCGATTATCACATGATCAAGGTGCAGATGACCGACGGCACCGTGTTCGACACCCGCTCCACCTGGGGTAAGGAAGGCGACACGCTGGTGCTGGATATCGATCCCACCTCGCACCCGGCATGGACCGGTGGCACCCGCCAGCTCGATCAGGGTGGCCGCGTCGCCCAGTTCAACAAGCGCTTCGGCGGGCTGTCGCTCAAGAAGAGCTGATCGGATCTTTCCGTACGCAAGAAGGGCGGCCATTGGCCGCCCTTTTTTGTTGTCGCTCGCCGCCGCCCGCTGCCCGCCGTCAATCCTCAGCTGCAAAGCGCATCGAGCAGATCGGCCTCGGCAAACGGGATAGGCCGCAGGAATTCGATGCCGCTGCTGGCTTCACGCCGCCAGCGCACTATCCCTTGAACGCTGCGTTCGGTGCCCAGCATCAGCGTAATGAATGCGCCGGGACGCAGCCATGCTGCGTCGCTGGCCAAGTTGCAGCCATAGGCGGAGATATCGCGCAGCAGGGCACCTGCCTTCTCGCCCTGCGGCGAGCTGATCTGCACTTCTGCACTGGCTGGCCGCCGCGCGATCTTGCGCGTCATCGGCCTTGGCTGGTGCGGCAAACGCGAAAGATTTAGGGTTTTGGCACGCAACGGGCAGTTCCTATCCGTGGAATCCGCTAGGTAGCTAGGAGAAAGTGGTTAAACCCACGCCACAGGGTGTGGTCACCGCGGGATTAACCTTGATCCGCATTTCCGCGCCTGAAAATCGCGGATTGATTCGGTTTCAGCGCAAATTTTGCTTCCCAATCTGCCGGTGCTGTGCAAGAGCGCGCGCCTGCCCGGCCCGCAACGCGGGTGGCGGGCTGTGGCGATCGTAGCTCAGCTGGTTAGAGCGCCGGTTTGTGGTACCGGAGGTCGTGGGTTCGAACCCCATCGATCGCCCCATTTTTTCTGTTGCAGTGGACAAGCCCGGCGGCGGCAGACTTGGCGCTTGCGGCGCTGCCAATCGCCTGCCAAAGCACCGCGCGATGCACGGATTCGCTAATCCTGCCCGCTTTCTGAAGCTTGCGCGCGCGATGACGCTGCCCTTGCTGGTGGCTGGCGTGTTGCTGGTGCTGCTGTCGCTGGGATGGGGCTTGCTGGGCGCTCCGGCAGAACGGTTGCAGGGCGATAGCGTGCGTATCCTTTTCATCCATGTTCCCACTGCCTGGCTGGGCATGGGCGGGTGGAGCGCGATCGCCGTCGCGAGCCTGACCGAGCTGGTCTGGCGGCACCCGCTGGCTGGCATAGCCGCGCGCGCTGTGGCGGTGCCGGGGGCGTTTTTTACCGCATTGTGCCTGCTCACCGGATCGCTGTGGGGGCGGCCCGCCTGGGGAACATGGTGGGTATGGGACGGACGGTTGACCAGCATGCTGGTGCTGCTGTTTCTCTATTTTGCCTATCTGGCGCTTGCCGATGCCGCGACGCGCGATGGCAATGATCAATCCCGTATCCCCGCAATTTTCGGGCTGGTTGGCGCGGTGAACATTCCCATTATCCACTATTCGGTGCTGTGGTGGAATTCGCTGCATCAGCCGCCCAGCATCACCATGGGAAAATCGGCGATGGCGCCGGAATTTCTCTGGGGATTGCTGGCGGCCATGCTGGGATTTTCACTGTTGTTCGGGGCGATCGTATTGATGCGGATGCGGGCCATTCTGGCAAACAGTCAG